>CADECM010000207.1 GCA_902825845.1 uncultured beta proteobacterium | reverse complement strand
GAAGGCGCCTGCGCCAGCGCGGCTGAGGGCGCCAGGACGATCTGCATGCCAAGGACGCCAAGCGTGCCAAGGGATCGCGGGGTCAAAAGCGGCATGCTTATTCCATGTCCCGCACGTTGGGTCCGGCGACCAGTTCCATTTCCGTCATGGCGATGATCTCATCCGCAGTGAAGCCCGGCGCCACCGCGTCGATCACAAAGCGCTTGCCGTCCCAGCGCATCACCGCAAGGTCGGTCACCACGTAGCTGACGCAGCCCTGGCCAGTCAGCGGGTAGCTGCATTTCTTGCGCAGTTTGGGACGGCCCTTGCTATCAGTGTGTTCCATCACGATGATCAGGTCGCCCTTGCCCGACAGCAAATCCATGGCGCCGCCTATACCGCCGCGCTTGGCATCCGCCGTGCTCCAGTTGGCGACACTGGCGGTGGCATCCACTTCGTACGCGCCGAGTATCACGGTATCGATATGCCCGCCGCGCGCCATTTCAAACGACGTCACGCTGTCAAAGAATGATGCGCCCGGTTGCAAGGCCACAAACTGCCCGGCGGCATTGTAGACATCCGGATCGATGTCTTTTTCTTCGGTCACCATTTCGCCGTAACCCAGCACGCCGTTCTCGGCGTGCAGGATCACGTCGCGGCCCTTGAGGTAATTCGACACCATGGTGGGAATACCGACACCGAGGTTGACGTACGTGCCTTCGCGCACCAGCTTGCCCGCGTTTTTCGCGATATGCTGGCGCGTCACCGCCGGCTTGCCATTGTAGAGGCGCGGCTTGTCGGATGGCCGGCGTTCCGGACGGCGGTAGGCCTTGCCATCCATCTTTTCCTTGGTAAGGATCACGCGCTGCACAAAGATGCCCGGCAGGTCGATCAACTCCGGCGGAATCACGCCCGGTTCCACAATCTCATCCACTTCCACGATCGCGATGCGCGCCGCCTTGCCGAATGCCGGGTTGAAGTTCTGGCTTCCGCCGCGAAATTGCACGTTACCCAGCTTGTCGGCGCGATAACCGCGCAGCAGCGCGTAGTCGAGATGAATCGCCGTTTCCAGCACATACTGCTTGCCATCAAACTCACGCAGTTCTCGCCCGGCCACCAGATCGGTGCCCACGCTGGTCGGCGAATAAAACGCCGCCAGCCCCGCGCCGCCCGCGCGGCAGCGCTCCACCAGAATGCCCTGCGGCACCAGTTCGACTTCCAGTTCGCCCTTGTTGATCTGTTCCTCGCTGGCAGTCGGCGTTCCGGGACGCACTGAAAATGCTGCAATCAGTTTTTTCACCTGTTTGTTTTCGGCAAGAATCTGGCCGCGCGTCGCGCCCGGATCGCCCAGCGAGTTGCACACCAGCGTCAGATTTTTGGTTCCCTTTTCCCGCAGGGTCATGATCAGCGTGGTGGCAAAACGGTGCGCCACGCCGAAGCCGGCAATGGCGACGACAGCGCCGTCCTTGATGTCTGCGAGCGCCTCTTCCGGCGAACCAACAATCTTGTTCATGTGCGATCTCTCGTGTCTATGGAAAATGCAGGATAAAT
>CADECM010000206.1 GCA_902825845.1 uncultured beta proteobacterium | reverse complement strand
GAAGGCGCCTGCGCCAGCGCGGCTGAGGGCGCCAGGACGATCTGCATGCCAAGGATGCCAAGGATGCCAAGAAGGCCAAGGGATCGCGGGGTCAAAAGCGGCATGCTTATTCCATCTCCCGCACGTTGGTCCCTGCCACCAGCGCCATTTCCGTCATGGCGATGATCTCGTCCGCGGTGAAGCCCGGCGCCACCGCGTCGATCACAAAGCGCTTGCCGTCCCAGCGCATCACCGCAAGGTCGGTCACCACATAACTGACGCAGCCCTGGCCGGTCAGCGGGTAGCTGCATTTCTTGCGCAGTTTGGGACGGCCCTTGCTGTCGGTGTGTTCCATCACGATGATCAGATCACCCTTGCCCGACAGCAAATCCATGGCGCCGCCGATGCCGCCGCGAATCGCGTCCGCCGTGCTCCAGTTGGCCACACTCGCCGTGGCGTCGACTTCATAGGCGCCAAGAATCACCGTGTCGATATGCCCGCCGCGCGCCATTTCGAAAGACGTCACGCTGTCGAAAAACGACGCGCCCGGCTGCAGCGCCACGAACTGCCCGGCTGCGTTGTAGACGTCCGGATCGATATCGTCGGGTTCGGTCACCATTTCACCGTAACCCAGCACGCCGTTCTCCGCATGCAGAATCACGTCACGGCCCTTCAGGTAATTCGACACCATGGTCGGAATCCCCACGCCGAGGTTGCAATAGGTATGCTCACGCACCAGCTTTGCTGCATTTTTGGCGATATGCTGGCGCGTCACCGCCGGTTTGCCATTGTAAAGTCGAGGCTTGTCCGAAGGCCGGCGCTCGGGCCGCTTGTACGATTTGCCGTCGGTGGTTTCCTTGGTCAACATCACGCGCTCGACGAAAATGCCGGGCAGATCGACCAGCTCGGGCGGAATCACGCCGGGCTCGACGATCTCATCGACTTCAACGATGGCGATGCGCGCGGCCTTGCCGAATGCCGGATTGAAATTCTGGCTGCCGCCACGAAACTGAACATTGCCGAGACGATCCGCACGGTAACCACGCAGCAGCGCGTAATCCAAATGAATCGCCTTTTCAAGCACGTACTGCTTGCCGTCGAACTCGCGCAATTCGCGTCCGGCCACCAGATCCGTGCCTACACTGGTCGGCGAATAAAATGCCGCCAACCCCGCGCCGCCCGCACGGCAACGCTCGACCAGAATGCCTTGCGGCACCAGCTCGACCTCCAGCTTGCCGTCATTGATCTGCTGCTCGCTCGCCGTCGGCGTGCCCGGGCGCACCGAAAATGCAACGACGATTTTCTTCACCTGATTGTTCTCGGCCAGAATCTGCCCGCGCGTCGCGCCCGCGTCGCCCAGCGAATTGGCGACGATGGTCAGATTCTTGGTGCCCTTGTCGCGCAACGCCACGATCAGCGTGGTGGCAAATCGGTGCGCGACACCAAATCCGGCGATGGCCACCGTCGCGCCGTCCCGGATATCCGCAAGCGCCTCTTCGGCGGAGCCAACAATCTTGTTCATGTGCGATCTCTCGTGTCTATGGAAAATGCAGGATAAAT
>CADECM010000205.1 GCA_902825845.1 uncultured beta proteobacterium | reverse complement strand
ATGCCGCGTCCCTCCGCGCCGCGAGTGCACCGGCGTCAGGCATTGCCGCTGCGTAGTGAGCGAAAAGCCGGGTCGAGTTTGTGTATAGCGTTAAATGTCATGGTTTGCACTCGCCGGCGCTGGGGTTCTGCCAGTTCTCGACGCAGCGCGAGCTTCCCGCCCACCTCCAGAATGCGTTCAATTACCTCGCTCACGTTCTGCTCGCCGGCCGCAATCTCGAGCGCGCGCGACCCCAGAAAATCCGCGTAGCCGAGGATGACTTGCTCCACCAGGCCACCCGCGCCCTGCCCTTCCCCATCGTGTGGCTCCGAAGGAGTCATGCACTTTAGCCCAGCGCGGCCGGTTTTACCGTCTTGCGGCGCTTCGGCCGCTTGGGTGCGTGCGCCTCAACCGCCGTTGCCACCGGCACGCCATGCGCCACCGCCGCAGCGAAGCGCTGCACGTATTTGACCACCGGCCGCGGCACGTCCAGCGTGAGGCGCAGCCAGCCCCGGCGCACGCCCGCGTGCAGCGCCGATTCGGACTCGGCCAGGCGCAATTGCCGCTCCAACACGCGCGTCACCACATCGTGTACGTTTTGCCGCGTCATGCCGGCGCGCTCGCCGGCGACCGCCAGCGAGTGCCCGCGCACCAGATGATCGTAAGCGGCTTGCAGCCGGGTCTCTTTCATGCGGTGTAACAGCGGCAACACTTGTTGCCACTCCAGGTCTGTCATGCGCTTGTAAGAACGTGCCATAGGGGATTAACGGTCTCGGTCAGGTGGCCATTTCTGCATACAAGAATGGCGGCATCAGGATGCCACGATGGTTTCGCACTCGAATGGATACCCCGCAGCGCTCACCACGAACGCTTTGAGCAACAACGGTTTCTCTGCCACCGCCCCGGGCGGGACGCCGTTCAGGGCGGTGAGCAGGGAATCGCTGACGAAACGCGTCTGGCGCACCCCACCCTTTGCGCAGCTTCGCGCCTAAGCCGAGACTCTCTTTTTTACCGACGCCATCACGTGCTTGTGCAGCAGCAGCGTTGTATCGGTCATGTTCCACTGGCATGGTAGCCTTCACAGTAAGCGCAGTCCGGTCCCCGCGTGCACTGTAAACAACACATCGGACTATGTCAATATTTTTATAGAGACATTATATAGCGAGTCGAAACCGCGCGGATAGGGCGGGAGCCCTTTCTGCATCCAGAAATGCAACATCGGCGCCCACCCATCCGCGCACAAGCGCCCAACCGCGCCACCCTCCGAACCGCGATTCAATATCCGCGTGGCACGGCCGGCTCACCGGCAGGGCTCAGCGCCAGACCTGGTGATTTTATTAGCGAATATGGTGAGCCGTAGCAGGGCATTCCTTACCCCATCGGCGAAAAATTTAATTGTAACTGCGGCTGGCTGCTTCATGGCCGAATGCAGGTAGCCGGCAGACGGGCCTGCGTGACAGGTCCGTGCACCTTAGCTGCTACCGGCGCTTGAAGGTCGGCTAACCTTTTCTGAGCGGCCGGACCGCGACGAAAACTGTGCGGCGGTTGGCGACCCATAGGCGGCTTAGCCGAAGGTCGGCTAACAGGCGGTCCAAACAATCACAATTTGTAGGATGGGCAAAACGTGTTTTTTTGCCCTCGCGCCGTAACGTCGAATGCGCCAAACGCGTGGGCACATGGAGCGTGACCACCCTTGCTAGAGCCTATGTGTATGTTCACGCACTTCGATTCCACTCAATTGGCGCTTCGCCTTCGATATAGGAAAACAATATCTCTTACACATATCAATCGTCAGATGGATTGGGAATTACCCGACGACGAAGCAACGACGATCGCAG
>CADECM010000204.1 GCA_902825845.1 uncultured beta proteobacterium | reverse complement strand
TGAGTTGACCGTGCCGCGGTCTGCCGACACCGGCGATGCGGTCGAAACCGCCGCCCGGCCCGACGACATCGTGTTCGAAGGCACCTTCGATGAAATCAACGATCATTTCCGGCAGCAGCTTTGGTCCGACGAACTGCCGGTGATACCGCCCACGCCGGAGCGCGTGGCGGCGTTTCTCAGGCACACGCAGCGTGCGCCGGATGAACAGATTGCGGTGTTGCCCCAGGCCAATCTCGCGGCGACCCCGCGCAACATCGCCGCCAACGCGGTGATGGCGGGCTGCAAACCCGAACTCATGCCGGTGCTGATCGCGGCGGTGGAGGCGATTGCCGACAACGCCTACAACCTCAACAATATCGGCAGCACCTGGGGCGTGCTGCCGTTCCTGTTGGTCAACGGCCCGCAGGCGAAACGTTTCGGCATCGAAAACGGCGCGCAGCTCGTCAACAAGGGCGCCAATCCGGCGCTCGGCCGCGCGCTGGGGCTGATCATCAAGAACATCGCGGGCTACAAGTTCAGCCGCAACTACATGGGCACTTTCGGTTATCCGCTGAATTTCGTGGTCGCCGAAAACGAAGCCGAGTGCCCGTGGGAGCCGTACCACGTCGAACACGGTTTCGACCGGGACGACAACACGGTAACCGCCTGCGGCACCGTGACGTGGGGCTGGGCGCCGGCGATTTACGGCACGCGCGAGAAATCCGCCGCGCAGTCGGCACTGGAATTCCTCGCCCTGGAAGTCACCAAGAAGCCCTGCCTCGGCCGGCTGGTGGAGCGCGGCGCCAACGGCTTTCAGAACATGATCACGTTTCTGATCGCGCCGCCGGTGGCCAAGGCGCTGGCTGCGGCCGGCTTCACCAAGCAGAAAATCCGCGAGTACGTCTACGAACATGCGCGCGTGACACGCCGCGAGCTGGAATTCCTGATTGAATACGGACACTCGGAAGCGTTCAAATTTCCGGATATGGTGGAGCGCGGTTTGCTGCCGAAGGAATATCTGGTGAAGCCCGACGAACTCGTGCGCGTGCTGCCCAGCCCCGACGTCATCCACATAGCCGTGTGCGGCGATCCCGACCGCAACCGGCTGATGGTGTTGTGGGGCGGTTACATCAAACCCGTTACAAAAAAAATCGTTGACGTAGATTTACGCAGATGAACGCGGATGCAAGAACACAGGTCGTTCAGCCATTCCAGGCATGCCTACAGTGAAGAAAATCCGCGTTAATCTGCGTTAAGCCGCGTCGAGACCTTTGATATAAATATCATTTAAAAACAAATACTTATGAAAATAGAGCGCATCGAAATTTTTGTCACCGAACTGCCGGTGCGCATTCAGCGCATCTTTTCCAGCGGTTCCTATGACACCGGGCCGGCCGATCAGATTCTGGGCAAACCAGTGCTGGTGAAGTTGTTTGCGGAAGGCGTGGTGGGCTACGGACAAATCCGCCCGATCACGCCGGGGCATTTCCTTGCCGACACCACGCAGGGCATGGTGGCGGCGATCCGCGAAATCTACGGCCGCAATCTCATCGGCAAATCGATCTTCGACATCGAAGCCGCCAACGAGATGTTCGATCTGCGGCTGGCCGGCAATCCGTGCGCGCGCGCCGCACTCGATATCGCGCTGTATGACGCGATGGGCAAGGCGCTCAAAGTGCCGGTGCACCAACTGCTCGGCGGTGCGTGCCAGCCGCACATCCCGCTCGAGTGGTCGGTGAGCCTCGCCAATGACGTGCAGACCATCATCAACGAAGCAAAGCGCGCGGTCGACGAATTCGGCATCAAGGTGCTGTGCATCAAGGCCGCCGACCGCCGCGGCTGGAAGCAGGACGTCGC
>CADECM010000203.1 GCA_902825845.1 uncultured beta proteobacterium | reverse complement strand
TGAGGACTTTCTAAGGACAGTATTGTCTAATCGAGTAGCGCTCCGACGAGGTGATACGCGACCTGCCACAGTCCCTTGCTGCTGAGCTGGTCAATCTCAAGGTCGACGTCATCCTGGTGACGAACACGCAGTCTGTCAGCCCGGCGCAGAAATTGACCACGACTATCCCGATCGTCATGGGCAACACCGGCGACCCGGTGGCGAGCGGATTCGCCGAAAGCCTCGCCAGGCCCGGCGGCAACATTACCGGGCTGTCGCAGATGGGGGGCGGCGCCCTGCTGTCGAAACGGCTGGGGTTGCTGCTGGAAATGGCGCCCAAGGCTTCACGCGTCGCCTTACTGATGAATCCGTCGAATAGCGGCAACGTCATCGCTGTGCCTTTTTTGCAGGCCGCCGCACAAAAACGCGGCGTAACGATACTGCGCATCGACGCCCGAACCTCTGAGGAAATCGAACAGGCGTTCACCGCGATGCGACAGCACAACGCGGGCGCGCTGCTGCTGTTCAACGACGGGTTGTTCCTGCAACAAATAGACCAGATCAACCGCCTGCTCGCAAAATATCGTTTGCCTGCCATCGCAGGTAACCGGCAGCAAGCCGGAGCAGGCATGCTGATCACCTATGGCGTCGATGCCGCGGACCAGTGGCGACGCGCGGCCGTTTACGTCGACAAAATTTTCAAGGGCGCCAAGCCCGCCGATCTGCCCATCGAGCAGCCGACAAAATTCGACCTGATCATCAATGAAAGGGTCGCCCAGTCACTCGGTTTGATGATCCCGCCAGCGCTGCGGATCAGCGCCACAGAAATTATAAAATAATGAATAAAAACACACACTTAGTTGTTGTCGGTCTGCGTCGACAACTGCTGTTGCGCGGTGCGGCGTTGGCGCCACTCGCTTGGACGGGCGCAGGTGCGCTTCTCCATCCTGTTAAGTCATTTGCGCAAGAAAAGCCGGGCAAAGTCTGGCGCATCGGGTTTCTGATGGAAAGCGAACTAGCCGAGTACGCTGCGCGACTCGATGCTTTCAAGTCGAGCCTTCGCGAACTCGCTTACCTTGATGGCAGAGACTACTTGATCGAGCAACGCGCCGCCTCGGGTGATATGGCGCGCCTGCGCACGCTGGCCGAGGAATTAATTGCGCTGAAAGTTGATTTGATCGTTTCAACCGGTACACCGTCAGCCATGGCCGCGCGCGATGCGACACGCGAGATACCGATTTTAATTACCAGCGCTGGGAATCCCGTCAGTAACGGTCTTGCTGCAAGCTTAAGGCGACCCGGTGGCAATGTCACCGGGCTGACTCAAATCGGATTGGAGCTGACTAGCAAACGTCTGGATTTGCTGCGCCAGATCGTACCTGGCTTGGGCCGCGTTGGGTTTTTGTATGATCCGAACAATACCAGCGGTGCGCTGCAACTCAAGCAATTGCAGTTGGATTGCACCAAATTGGGCTACACGCTGATAGCAGCGCCAGTACGCAAGGGAGAGGAGATCATGGCCGCGTTCAGCGCATTGCAGCGTGACAAGGTGCAAGGCTTGTTTGTGTCCAACGCCGCGTGGTTTTGGATTAGAACTTGGCAAGCGAGCATCGTCGAACAGGCCGCGAAATATCGGCTTCCTGCCGTCTATGCTGGTGGGAGCCCGTGGTCCGAATCGGGAAGCCTGATCGCGTATTCCGTGAACAGTCTTAATCTGTATCGCCGCGCCGCTGCCTATGCGGACAAGATTCTCAAGGGCACGAAACCCGGCGATCTGCCGATCGAAATGCCGACCAAGTTCGAGTTGGTAATCAACCTGAAAACCGCCAAGGCGCTGGGATTGACGATTCCGCCATCGGTGATGGTGCAGGCGACACGGGTGA
>CADECM010000202.1 GCA_902825845.1 uncultured beta proteobacterium | reverse complement strand
GTGACCCCCGAACCGCAGGTGCTGCGCCAACCCCGCACCCGCGCCGGTCGTCAGCCGTTGCCGGATCACCTGCCGCGCATTGAACACCACCATGAGCCGGATTCGTGCACCTGCGGCCAGTGCGGTCATGATCTGGTCAAGATCGGCGAAGACGTGAGCGAACAACTCGATGTCGAACCATCGCGTTTCTTCGTGCACCGCCACATTCGTCCCCAGTATGTCTGCCGGGCCTGTGAGACGGTCACTGCGGCACCCATCCCGCCGGCAGTGATCGATGGCGGGCTTGCCGCGACCGGCTTATACGTGTGGGTGCTCATCGGCAAATATCTGGATCACCTGCCGTTGTATCGGCTGGAGCAGATAGCGGCACGCGACAAGGTCATGCTCTCGCGCTCGACCATGGCGCAGTGGGTCGGGCGCATCGGGATGGCCCTGCAGCCGCTGGCGGATCGGCTGAGGCAATTACTGCTCGAACACCCGGTGCTGCATGCCGATGAAACGCCGGTGGCGCAACTGGACCCGGGCAAGGGCAAGACGCATCGGGCGTATTTGTGGGCCTATCGCAATACGACGCTGCAAACGGGGCCACCGATCGTAGTGTTTGATTACCAGACCAGCCGTGCCGGGCGCCATGCCAAGGCGTTTCTTGCCGACTGGCGCGGACACCTCATGGTCGATGACTTCAGCGGCTACAAAGCCTTGTTTATCAATGGCGTAACGGAATTGGGTTGTATCGCGCACGCGCGTCGTAAGTTCTTCGATTTGAATGCGGCGCAGGCCAATCCCATAGCCTTGGAAGCGTTGAACCGGATCGCGGCCTTGTATGCCATTGAGCATCAGGGCAAAGATATGGATATAGTCGCTCGCACGCAATGGCGGCGGGAGCAGGCGCAGCCCTTGCTCGATTCGCTGCACGACTGGCTGCGTAGCAACCGGGTGATGGTGGCCAATGGCAGTGGGACGGCGAAGGCCATGGACTATAGTCTACGGCGCTGGGAATCCTTGAGCCGGTATGCTGCCGACGGTCGGTTACCCATCGACAACAACGCCGTGGAAAACACCATCAGGCCGATAGCTCTGGGCAGAAGGAACTGGTTGTTCACCGGATCGGAGCGTGCCGGGCAACGGGCCGCTGCGATTCAAACGCTGCTCGGCACGGCAAAACTCAATGGCCTGGACCCGGCGGCGTGGTTGCGGGACACGCTGGAAAAACTGCCGACCTGCCTGAACAGCCATCTTGATTCACTGTTGCCGCTGCGCGACCCAACTTTACACTCGTCAACGATCTGCGCGTAGGTGGGGCGGTTACACGCTTACCATACTGGTTTGGTGAACGGCCGAGCGACGGCCGTAGTCAGCCCGGTCCGATAGAACAGGCCGTTACGGAGGTGGAGGCACTTTCGTGGAACGTGTAAAGGTGAAGAAAATTACCACGCCAACAGGGTCCGCTGCAAACAGCATCCTGAATGGTTTGATGGAGGATTCAGACTCTTACCGCTTCAGCGAGCTATCGCACCCCGCTCATTATCGCTGGTGCCAGGTCCAGTCGGCAGGGTCTGACGGGCGGGGCCATCACGCTACTTGACCCCAGAGGGTCCACTTGGTCTTCGGCAAAATGAAGGGCAGCTTACCGCATTGAAGCCGTCGCTCGAAATATGCCATGAAATACAGGTCGTCGGCCGCAGCGGCCATTGACTGGCAAGCCAGCTAACGTCCGCAATATGCCGGTCGGCGGTAGTAGGCGCGAAGGTCGGATCGAACGACGGCTTCGCGCTTTAGGCTTTAGCCGCATCATAATCAAAGGAGTGCTCGACCAATGACCGCGATCCGGTACTACAGGATAAAAGGGCGACGCAGCTATGTCGCTGCTTGAA
>CADECM010000201.1 GCA_902825845.1 uncultured beta proteobacterium | reverse complement strand
CTCGACGTGGCCGTGGCAAGCGTTGGAACTGGTGGCGCAGTCGTTCTTGCCGGCGAGGGACACGCCGTAGCACTTTTCCATTGGAGCCGGTTTGCCTTTATCCTGGGCGCTTGCGGCGCCGGCAGCGAGGGCAGCGAGAGCGACAACGGTCGCGATGGATGCAGATTTCATACGAATCTCCTGGGTTAAGTTTCCTGCCGTTTTCTGTCCTGACTGACACCGCGGTTCTCGCGCCGCGTGCTGCCTGTGTTCGGCTCGGGCGGTGAGGTCAGGAAGTAATTCGCAAAGACGGGTCATTGCGTTACAGCTTGCAAAAAAATATTTCCTTCGGGATCAAGATGCGTGTTCGCGTGCGGGGTCGCGTTACCATCCGGGTTGTGGCGTGCCGCGTCGACTTTGCCGTGCGCGCGATTTCATATGCGGTGTTCGCACAGCGGCCGGCATTGTCGATTGCGGAACGTCCATGCCCCGGCGAAGCGAGGTTAGTCCAGGGTATTCCCGTTGTTGACGGGCCATGGGCCATTGTTGTGACTGGACGTGACGGCACGGCTGAACTGCTCGTGGCTGCTGCCGCTGTCTCTCGCGGCGGCGCTGCGCGAGCTCATGCGGTCTGCCGCTCCCGATCCCGATTTGCTGTCGCGGGCGCTGCTGGTGGATGAGTAACCATCCATGACTCGCGTCGTGGCAGGGTCGGGCAGGTTATCCGCGTAGGCCGCGTTACCGGCTACAATCATCAGGGCGGTGACGGAAGAAACAACGAGTTTGCGGGTGTTCATTTGTGCTCTCCTTTTGCGTTGGGTTAATGTATTGCACGCGGTGAACCGGATCATTTGTTGCGTGCCTTACGCTTGTAAATACGCGGATCGGGGTGTGCAAGTTACAGATCCGGCACGGATTTTCCCGAAGTATATTTTTGCTGTTGGCTGTAACCTGGCGCACATCAACAACGAATAATGAGGAGTAGCCAGTGGGTGTGGCAGATACTGAGACGCGATTGAGAGCGCTCCTTTTGCAGGGGATCGCCGGCGACGCCAATGGCTATCACGAGTTTTTAAAGGCATTAAGCGCGCATTTGCGGGCATTTTTGCGCGGCAGGCTGACGGGGTTTCCCGACGAGGTGGAAGACATGGTGCAGGAGACGCTGCTGGCGGTGCACAATCAGCGGCATACCTATGACGCGGCCCAGCCGTTGACGGCGTGGGTGCATGCCATCGCGCGTTACAAGATGGTGGACATGCTGCGGCGGCGCGCCGGACGCGACGCGCTGCATGAACCGCTGAATGAAGACACCGCGGTGTTTGCGGGATCTGAGATCGAAGCTGGAGACGCGCGCCGTGACATTGCCGGGTTGCTCGGGCAACTGCCCGAAGCCCAGCGCCTGTCCATTACGTATATGAAACTGGAAGGCCGCTCGGTGATCGAAACCGCGCGCCTGACCGGCCTGTCCGAGTCCTCGGTGAAGGTATCGGTGCATCGCGGACTGAAAAAGCTGGAAGCGTTAATCAGGAGTGCATCATGAAAACGGAACAGTTAATCGGCATGCTGGCCGCGGACGTGCCCGCCATCGACCCGCATGGCGTGCGGCGCCGCTATGCGTTGGCTTTGAGTGTCGGCGCGCTCGCGGCGGCGGTGGTTATGTTCATTGTCATCCGCGGGAGACGCGCGGACATCTCGCAGGCGGCCCACGTGCGGATGTTCTGGATAAAATTTGCGTTTCCGCTGATGATCGTCGCGGCCGCGCTGGTTGCGGTAAACCGGCTGGGACGCCCGGGTGTCAAGCTGGGTTACGCGCCCGCGGCTTTGCTGCTGCCCATTGTGCTGATGTGGCTGCTTGCCGCGGCGGCGCTGGGCCAGGCCGCACCGGGAGAACGCGGACAGTTGATTT
>CADECM010000200.1 GCA_902825845.1 uncultured beta proteobacterium | reverse complement strand
ATTGAGAGTAAAAAGACATGCCCCGCCAAATCATCCAAACCCCCAACGCCCCCGCCGCCATCGGCACCTATTCGCAGGCGGTCAAGGTCGGCAACACCGTCTACTGCTCCGGCCAGATCGGTCTCGACCCCAAAACGATGCAAATGGCCGACGGCATCGACGCGCAAATCAGACGCGTGCTCGACAACCTCAAGGCCGTGGCGGAAGCCGCCGGCGGCACACTCAACGACGCCGTACGCATCACCGTGTTTCTCACCGACCTCAAGCACTTCGCCAAGGTGAACGAGAGCATGGCGACTTATCTGAAAGAGCCGTACCCCGCGCGTGCGGCGGTGGGTGTGGCGAGTTTGCCGCGCGATGCGCTGGTGGAGATTGATGCGGTTCTGTGTCTCGCCTAGCGAGTCAAATATTGAAGTAAATAGACGGGCTGAGGGCTTGGACGAAAGAAAAATTAAGTCGGTCACGATTGCCCTATTTATTGCGTGGTTGTTCGCGATAGGAGTTCTCGCCGCCTTGGCAGAGGGGATGATCCCAAACACTATCCGACAGTTTCTATTAGTCGCACTGATTATCGGCCCGCTGCTGTTGTTCGGTGAAGTGATTGCGGAGATACTCGTTCAAGTCCTCTGTTACTGGATTGCTCGGATCATTTTCCCTGTGTTTACTCTCGGATGGTTGCGTGTAGAGAAGTTTGATGAAAGCTATGCTTTCCCTTGGTACCGCATATCGCGTGACGGTAGTGGTAAGCCAGTAGTAGAGGCGGAGGCGGCGTCTGTTGCGGTAGCCATTGCGTTTATACTGGGTTTCGTGGCTGTCTATGTCTATCAAGCCCTTGCATAACGACAACAGCCCTTCGCGCGTCGTATCGCAATCAACCGGCGCGACTTCCGTTGCGCCGCACGCTTCCCTCGCAGGCGTGTCCAAATCCACGCTCGACAAACTGGCCAAGCTCAATATCGCCAGCAAGTTCGATCTGGTGCTGCATCTGCCGCTGCGCTACGACGACGAAACGCATCTCTATCCGGTCAAGGACGCGCCGCCGGGGCGTGACGTGCTGATCGAGGCCACGGTGGTCGATACCGACATCAAGTATCGGCCGCGCCGGCAACTGGTGGTGAATCTGGCAGACGGCAGCGGGCCGGTCATCCTGCGCTTTTTGAATTTCTACGGCAGTCAGGTGAAGCAGTTCGAGCCGGGCGCGAAGGTGCGCGCCTTCGGCGAAATCCGCCAGGGTTTTTTCGGCGCGGAGATGGTGCATCCGCGGTATCGCATCGTGCAGGGTGAAACGCCGGTGGCCGAGGCGCTGACGCCAGTGTATCCGACCACCGCTGGCTTGGGGCAGGACACGCTGCGCAAGCTGATCGCGCGCGCGCTGGCTGCCGAAAAGCTGGAAGACACTTTGCCCGAGACGCTGATCCGGCAGCAGCATTTTCCGAAATTCCGCGACGCGGTGTATTTCCTGCACAACCCGTCGCCCGAAGTGTCGCAGGACGAGCTGCAACTGCGCACGCATCCGGCGTGGCGACGCATGAAATTTGACGAGCTGCTGGCGCAGCAACTGTCGATGCGTTTGCATCAGGAAAAGCGCCGCGGCGTGGGCGCGCCCGCGCTGCGGCCCAAAGGCACACTGGTCAGCCGGCTGCTGAAAGACTTGCCGTTTCAATTGACCAGCGCGCAACAGCGCGCGGTGGCGCAAATTCGCGAAGACCTCGGCAAGCCGCACCCGATGCAGCGTTTGTTGCAGGGTGATGTGGGCAGCGGCAAAACCATCGTGGCGGCAATTGCGGCGTTGCAGTGCGTGGAAAACAACTATCAGGTGGCGCTGATGGCGCCGACGGAAATTCTGGCCGAGCAGCACTTTCGCAAGTTTTCCGGGTGGCTGGAAAGCCTTGGCCTGACGGTGG
>CADECM010000199.1 GCA_902825845.1 uncultured beta proteobacterium | reverse complement strand
GGCGGCAGCATGATCGACTACAACGTGCGTGCCGAGCGCATGGGCTGGCTGCCGTCGGCGCCGCAACTGCAAACCAATCCGTTGCAGATCGTGCGCGATGCACAGACGGCAGGCACGGATCCGAGGGCGTACGCAATCAAGTCCCTGAAAGACGGTACCTTGAAAATGAGTTGCGAAGACCCGGACCATCCCGGCAATTGGCCGCGCAACCTGTTTGTGTGGCGCTCCAATCTGCTGGGATCCAGCGGCAAGGGGCATGAGTATTTTCTCAAGCATCTGTTGGGCACCAGCAATGGCGTGCAAGGCAAGGACCTGGGCGAAGAAGACGCCAAACCGCAGGAGGTCGTGTGGCACGACAAGGCGCCGGAAGGCAAGCTGGACCTGCTGGTGACGCTCGACTTCCGCATGAGCACCACCTGCCTGTATTCGGACATCGTGTTGCCCACCGCGACCTGGTACGAGAAGAACGACCTTAACACCAGCGACATGCATCCGTTCATACATCCGTTATCCACCGCGGTGGACCCGGCGTGGCAGTCGCGCAGCGACTGGGAGATCTACAAGGGTTTTGCGAAGACGTTCAGCGAAGTGTGTGTCGGACATCTCGGCGTCGAGGAGGAGTTGGTGCTGACGCCGCTGATGCACGACTCGCCGGCCGAACTGGCCCAGGCGCTGGACGTGAAGGAGTGGAAAAAGGGCGAGGTGGATCTGATCCCCGGCAAGACCGCGCCGCAAATGACGCTGGTCGAGCGTGATTACCCGAACGTCTACAAGCGCTTTACCGCGTTGGGTCCGCTCATGGGCAAGCTCGGCAATGCCGGCAAGGGCATTGCGTGGAATACGCAGGACGAGGTGAAGCAACTGGGCGAGCTGAATGGCCTGAATGGCGTGGACGGCGCGACCCACGGCATGCCGAAGATAGAGACCGACATCGACGCCTGCGAGGTGATTCTGCAGCTGGCGCCCGAGACCAACGGCCATGTGGCGGTCAAGGCATGGCAGGCCCTCGCCAGGCAGACCGGCCGCGAACATGCGCACCTCGCGCTGCACCGGGAGGACGAGAAAATCCGCTTTCGAGACATCCAGGCGCAGCCGCGCAAGATCATTTCATCGCCCACCTGGAGCGGCATCGAAAGCGAGACGGTTTCCTACAATGCCGGCTACACCAATGTCCATGAACTGATTCCGTGGCGCACGCTTACCGGCCGCCAGCAGTTTTATCAGGATCACCCGTGGATGCGGGCATTCGGCGAGGGTTGCGTGAGCTACCGCCCGCCGGTGGATCTGAAGACCACCGCGGGCATTCACGGCATTCGCCCGAACGGCAATACCGAGATTCTGCTCAACTTCATCACGCCGCACCAGAAGTGGGGCATTCATTCCACGTATACCGACAATCTGCTGATGCTCACACTGAGCCGCGGCGGGCCCTGCGTGTGGCTCTCGGAAGACGACGCCAGGCGCGCGGGCATCGTCGATAACGACTGGATCGAGCTGTTCAACATCAACGGCGCGATCGCCGCGCGCGCGGTGGTGAGCCAGCGCGTCAATCCGGGAATGGTAATGATGTATCACGCGCAGGAAAAGATCGTGAATACCCCCGGTTCCGAGATCACCGGCGTGCGCGGCGGCATCCACAACTCGGTGACGCGCATTGTGCTCAAGCCCACGCACATGATCGGCGGCTACGCGCAACTCAGTTATGGCTTCAATTACTACGGCACCATCGGCACCAATCGCGACGAGTTCGTGGTGGTGCGCAAAATGGACAAGGTCGACTGGCTGGACACGCCGGTCGCGACGGAACTGATTCGCCCGGTGCAGGCGCAAGGAGAAGTGGCATGAAGATTCGCGCGCAAATCGGCATGGTGCTCAATCTCGACAAGTGCATCGGCTGTCACACCTGTTCGGT
>CADECM010000198.1 GCA_902825845.1 uncultured beta proteobacterium | reverse complement strand
TTGGAATCCACCGGGTGGTGCTTGCCGTCGTAGACGATGACGCGCACGTCGTGCAGCGGATAGCCCGCGACGGGGCCGGCTTCGAGCACCTGGCGCACGCCTTTTTCCACTGCCGGAATGTACTGTCCCGGAATGGTGCCGCCTTTCACCTGATCGACAAACTCGAATCCCGCGCCGCGCGCCAGCGGTTCGATGCGCAGAAACACCTCGCCGAACTGGCCGGCGCCACCGGTTTGTTTCTTGTGGCGATAGTGGCCTTCGGCCGGGGCGGTCACCGTCTCGCGGTAGGGAATGCGCGGCGGCATGGTGTTGACCTCGGCGTGATACTGGCCCTGCATGCGGTCGAGAATGGAGCGCATGTGCAGCTCGCCCAGTCCGCTGATCACGGTTTCATTGGCGGCCGTGTGCTCGAAGCGGAAGGTCGGATCCTCCGCCGCCAACTTGTGCAGCGCATCCGAAATGCGCTGTTCGTCGCCGTGCTTTTTGGGCGCGATGGCGATGCGGTGCATCGGTGTCGGAAACGCCAGCGGCAGCAGGTGAATGTGATCCTCATCGTGCGAGTCGTGCAGCACGGCGTCAAAGTGGATGTCATCGACCTTGCTCACCGCGCCGATGTCGCCGGGCACCAGCGCGTCGGTTTCCAGGAGTTCCTTGCCGCGCAGCAGGTAGAGGTGCGACACCTTGAACGGCTTGCGGCCGTCGCCGACGAACAGTTGCGAATCGTGTGTGACCGTACCCTGATGCACGCGGAACACGCCGATCTTTCCCACAAACGGATCGATCGCGATCTTGAATACATGGGCGAGCACGTGCAGCGCCGGATCGGGCGCGGCGGTTATTGGCACTGCCGCGGCGCCTTCGCCCTTGAGGAATTGCGGCGGATTGCCCTCGGCGGGATTCGGCAGCAGTTTCACCATGATGTCGAGCAACTCGGCCACGCCTGCGCCATTGCGCGCCGACACAAAACATACCGGGATCAGATGGCCTTCGCGCAGCGCCTGTTCGAAGGGCGCATGCAGTGCGGCGGGCGCGATGTCACCTTGCGCCAGATACTTTTCCATCAGCGCTTCGTCGACTTCGACCACCTGGTCGATCAGCGCCTGATGCGCGTCGGCCACCGAGGAAAAATCGGCTGCACCGGACGGATTGAAAAAACAATCGACGACTTTCCTGCCGCCGTCCGCAGGCAGATTGATGGGCAGGCATTCCTTGCCGAACGCCGACTGAATCGAGTTCAGCAGTACCGGCAAGTCGATATGCTCGGCGTCGATTTTGTTGATCACAATCACGCGGCACAGCGCGCGTTTCGCCGCCCACTGCATCATGCGCGAGGTGATCATCTCGATGCCGTTTTGCGCGCTCACCACCACCATCGCCGTTTCCACCGCCGGCAGCGCGCCGATGGCGCGGCCAATGAAATCCGGCAGACCCGGGGTGTCGATCAGATGTATGCGCGTGTTGCCGTGGTCGAGATGCACCGCCGAGGCATTGAGCGAATGCCTGTAGGATTTTTCCAGCACATCGAAATCGCACACCGTGGAGCCGCGTTCGACGCTCCCCATCGCCGCAATCGCGCCGGCTTTCGCCAGCAGCGCTTCGGCCAGCGTGGTCTTGCCCGATGCCCCATGACCCACCAGTGCCACCGTGCGAATCGCTTGTGTGGAAAACTTCGGCATCGCAACCTCCCCAGTATTGGTATAGGCCGGCGATCAAAGTATAGACGGCAGCCGCCAGGGCGAACAGGCGCCATCGGTGCGGCTGTAGGGTATATAAAATAACTGTTTAAAAACAGATACTTATATTATATTCCCCGGCATGCTGCGCTGCGCATGCCGGCACAGGGATTGGCCAATCCGGCAATACGTGGCGGCGTAGATCGAGGGTCCAGCGCGCGCATGGCGTGCGTGTGGTCGGGGTTTCACTTCCACCA
>CADECM010000197.1 GCA_902825845.1 uncultured beta proteobacterium | reverse complement strand
CCTGCCAGATGGTCGGCGACATGATCGAACACTGGGAAAAGCGCCGCCGCGCCGGGTTGCAGTATCCGACGGCAACCAATGTTGCGGAACTCAGGCAGTTTATCGCGCGTCATGGCGACGCGCGGCTGAAGGACAGTGCCGATGCAATCATGGCGAACCTTGACGCGTTTCGCCCGGAGTGCGGCATCGAGGAATTGTCCAGGCCCGAACATGTCACGGATGATTTCGAGGCGGCGGGTGTCACTTCGAAGGCGGATATTCGCGGCGTATTCTCGGAAAATTTCTACTTCGGCTGCGAAGCCGACGACCGCGCGACGATGTGGGCCTTCGATCCGCGCATGGGGGTGCGGCTGCGCCCGGTGTTCAGCTCGGACTTCACGCACTTTGATGTGCCGGATTTCAACGACGTCATTCCCGAGGCGTACGAGATGGTGGAAAAGGGTTTTGTCACCGATCAGGATTTCCGCGAGTTCACGTTCAGCAATGCCGCGCGCCTGCACACGCGCAACAATCCCGGCTTCTTCGACGGTACGGTTGTCGAACAGGCGGTGGCGGACGAACTGGGATTGAAGCCGCGCGCGAGTGCGGCTGCTGCCTGAAGCGCGCGGGCATAGGCAGCGCTTATCGCGTGGCGACGGGCAGCTCGAGGTTCACCCGCGTCGTCAGCGTAATCGGCCGGCCCTCGTCGTCGAGCAGAACGGATTTCACGGGACCGGCAAATCGCGTTTCCAGCGCCACCGTATCGACCGGCACGCCATAGATGTAGCCCTGGTAGGCATCGCAGTTCAGTGTGCGCAGGAATGCCAGTTGTGTCGGCGTTTCCACGCCTTCGGCCACCACGCTCAGATTGAGTTCCTTGGCAATGGCGATGATGGCGCCGATGATGGCCACCGCGCGCGCGTTGTTGTCATCGTCGTCGATGGCGGTGACAAAACTGCGGTCGATTTTCAAGGTGTCGAGCGGCACGCGCTGCAGCACGCTGAGCGAGGAATAGCCGGTGCCAAAATCGTCCATCGCGATGCGCACGCCCATTTCGCGGATGCGCCGCAGTATGGCGATGGCTTCTTCGACGCGCGCCATCAGCATGGTTTCGGTGATCTCGAGCATCAGCCAGCCGGCTTCGATGCCGTGCCGGACCAGCGCCTCGCGCACCGTCGTCACCAATGCTTCGCCGAGCTGCGCCGCCGACACGTTGACCACGATGTACGGTATGCCCACGCCCGTGTCGTGCCAGTTCTTGATCGCCTGGCACGCATGATCCAGCAGCCATGCGCCCATCGGCACAATGAGTCCGGTTTCTTCGGCCAGCGCAATGAAATCGGCGGGCCACAGCAGGCCGCGCGTCGGGTGTTTCCAGCGTATCAGTGATTCGGCGCCCTGAATGGCGCCGGAGGCGATGCTGACCTGCGGCTGGTAGTGCAGTATGAATTCACCGTTCTCCACCGCCGCGCGCAGTTCGCCCGCGAGTTGCAGGCGTTCCATCATGCGCCGGTTCATTTCCTCGGCGAAGTACTGGTAATTGTTGCGGCCCAGCGCTTTGGCATGGTACATGGCGATGTCCGCATTTTTCATCAGCGACGTGACATCCTCGCCGTCAGCCGGATAAAAACAGATGCCGATACTGGCCGACACCTGGGCGTCGACCCCGCGCACGCGGTAGGGCGCGGTCAGCAGCCCCAGCATGCGGTCCGCGATCGGCGATACGGCGGCGGTGTCGGCGATGTCGGCGAGCAGCACCACGAACTCGTCGCCGCCAAGGCGCGCCACGAAGTCGGGTTCGCGCACGGAGTCGTTGAGCCGCCTGGCGCATTCGCGCAGCAGCTCGTCGCCGGCGTCGTGCCCCAGGGTATCGTTGATTTCCTTGAAACGGTCGAGATCGACAAACATCACCGCCATCTGCGTCGCGGCGCGCGCGGCACGGGCAATGGCAACGTTCATTTGTTCCATCAGCATGCTGCGGTTCGACAGTCCGGTGAGTCCGTCGATGGTGGCCAGCTGTTCGATGTGACGTTCCGCCTTCAGTTTTTCGGTGATGT
>CADECM010000196.1 GCA_902825845.1 uncultured beta proteobacterium | reverse complement strand
GACAGCGTCTGGATCGAATGCGGGCTTTGCCGATTCCCATGTGGCCTCATTGATTGGAGATGGGCAGCTCGATCTTTCGGGCAGTTCCTGCCGACGAACGCCGCGACTGACTGGCCATCTGTGCGACTGCTCTACTCCGATACCTGCCGGAAGCCCTACGCGTGCTTGTCGGCCTTTGCTGCCGTTGGCGATAATAAGAAAGTAGGTCCGCAAGGGGTGCATACCTGCCGGTCGGCGACGCAATCCAGCATTCTTGGCAGTAGCAGGTTGTGGACGCCGGAACCGATGAATGGAATGGCACAAAGGAGCCGGGGCAAATTTGGCATATTTCGTCAGTAACAGCACTCTAGAATAAAAATCGCCGTCGACTGTCAACCTTCAGCCGAAAACCGAATGGTATTTCGCACATTCACAAAGCTGCTGTTTGGTAATTGATTCCCGGGATCTCCGTGATATCGCGCAGACTGCACATACGAAGCGCGGCATGCAATTGTCCGACAAACGAAACTCTTCTCCCACGGCATTGTCCATATTACAGATGGGAGCTATTGTCTATCGCGTAAGATGCTGATAAGCTGAAAGAATATGTTTAAGTCGGTTCACAGATGGATAGCGCTGTTACTGCTGTTGGCCCTGCCGTTACAGGGGCTGGCTGCCGCCCTGATGCCATTCCATTGCCCGGCTGATGAACATGGCGGCGAAGTCATCGCCGGCGCCCATCAGCACGAATCGATCACGACACATAGTCACCATGAAACACCCTCTACCATTGCGGAGCATGATGGCGCCCCCGCAGACACCGGGGTTGTACATTTATGCTGTAACCATGTGTACACCGGCGCGCCCTCAGTGGCAGTGGTGACAGCACCGGATGCGCCTTTTGTTTTGATAAGCCAAGTTGCCACCGTTCTACCGCCGTTCTTTCCCGAGCGGCTGCTGCGCCCTCCCCGAACCTGATCCCGTTTTGACCCAGTGAGCTGGGTGCGCGCCTGTTGGCGCGTGCCATGTGCTTTGCGCACGCCGTGTGCGCTCAAAAACGAGGATCAACATGCCCTTCAAATCTGCAGCATTGCTGTACTGCGCTGCCGTGCTGTCGCCGCTTGCGGCAACCGCGCAGCAGCGCACGACCACACCACACCCTGCCGACCCTGCCGCTGCGGCGCCTGCCGTGAAGTACGAATCGACTTTCACCGGCTATGTGCTATTTCGCGATGAAAAACTCGCGCCGTGGCGCGAGGTCAACGACGAAGCCGCCCGCGTCGGCGGCCACCTTGGCATTTTCAGCGGCGCAGCCGGTCATGGTGGACACAGCGCCCCCGGCGCCGCGACTCAAGTGCCCAACCCCAACGGAAAGCCAGCGACACCAGCTGCGCCGCAAATGATGCATGGCGGTCATCAGGGGATGGGAAGATGATTCAATCAACTCAAATAGTTACGAAAAAACCGCGAATGCTGTCGCTGGCTGTGGCGACCTTGTTCCTGGGTGGCTGCGCGACATTTTCGCAGGACGGCGGTTTTGGTGCCGTCGAATCGGCCGCAAAGGAACGCGGCCTCACACAGAACATTAAATGGGTCAAGAGCGACGAGGATGCTGCACAGGTGCGGGCAGCGGTCAGGCAATTGCTCGCCAGTCCGCTCACCGCGGACTCGGCCGCGCAAATTGCGCTGCTCAACAACCGCGGACTGCAGGCCACGTATGCCGAACTGGGCATCGCCGAAGCGGATCTGGTACAGGCGGGACGGCTGACCAATCCAGGCTTTACCTTCGAGCGCCTGAGTCGCGGTGATGACGTAGATATCGGCCGCACATTTCTCTTAAATGTGCTCGGACTGATCACCCTGCCGCTGCGCACGGATCTGGAAAAGCGGCGCTTCGAACTGACACAAGGGCGCGTTACTGCGGAAACGCTGCAGGTCGCCGCGGATACCCGCCGTGCCTACTTCAATGCAATCGCCGCGCGGGAAACCGTCAACGTCCTGGAGCAGGTAAAGCTGGCGGCAGAAGCCAGCGCCGAGCTGGCGCGGCGCACTCTTCAGGCCGGGGTGACCACCGTTCGGGATGT
>CADECM010000195.1 GCA_902825845.1 uncultured beta proteobacterium | reverse complement strand
TCGCGTCCGCGCGGCAGTAAGCCTTCGAAAAGTTGGTCAAGCTTGAGTGCCCGCCATAAGGTCCAACCCAGCCACACGGCACCAAAGCTTCGGGAACGTTCCAGGCGCACCGCGTCCAGCCGCACTTTGACCGCTTCTACCGGCGTGGCGGCTTCAAACAGATGTCCTTGTGTAGACGATCCGCGTCCGGTGATTTCCCGCGCCAGCGCTGAGGCGCGGGCGCGCCCCTCACCATCGAGTTCTCCAAGTTGTGCGACCGTTTGCTGTGTGACTTTGCGACCGCAGCGAACCGAGCGCACCAGTTGCCAGTAAACGTGCGTCTTGCCGTCTTTGCGTCGTGTGGTGTGTCGCAGATACATGCGCGCAATTCTCGGCGCGGCTCTGCAAACTCGCAATCCAGTAGGTCGCCACTACACGCGCTTTTTACCGTTCAACGCGCAAGTCCGCTATCAGCAGCGTCTCAACAATCACCCCCTACAGAGGGAAACCCCGGTGTTGCCTTCATCCAACACCACCGCAAATTCATCCTTCGGTGCACGCAACTGTGGAAGTTGGGTTAGCCGTCACGGCCAGCGACAACCGGTGATCCTGCAAAATTCCAAAACTTCACCGGACTTTTTGTGGAGATGGCGCGTACATCCGCGGGGGCGGTCCTTGCTGTTGCTCCAACGCCCCAGCGGCTCCCGCCCCGCGACTGCCGCGGCGCCGCCAGCAACAGGCCATCACCGCAAATCCGCAATCCGCGGCGCCACCTCTTCAGCCAGCAGCCGCAGGCTCTCGTGATCCCAGGCGGGATCGTCTGAATCGGCAGTCACGCTGAGCAAGGTGCCGAAGCCGCCGACCGCTTCGTACAGCGCGCGGATCTTGTCGGCACACTGCCGCGGGTCTCCCACGATCCACAGATTGTCCATCAGGTAATCGACGTCGATGTCATCGTCACGCATCGCCGGATCGAGTTTCATGATTTGCATCTGGATGGTGCCGGCGCGGCTCGGCCGTTGATGCACATCGTAATTGCGGCCCAGCACGGCGCGCGCGCGTTCACGGGCAATTTCCGGTGTCGGCCCAACAAAAACGTCACGGGCTATTTTCCAGTCGCTGCGATTCGGCGTGCGGCCCGCGCTGTTCGCGCCTTCGACCACGGTGTCCCAGTGTCCCGGCAGAAACGCGGTCGACAACAACGAACTGGACATCGGCGCCCAGCCGCGCGCACCGGCGACTTTCAGCGAGCCGGATTGCGGCGTGCTCGCCGCCACGGCGATCGGCGGATGCGGCAATTGCATCGGCTTCATGTGCAGGCCGCGTTCGGTCACGGGGTTGAATTTCGGCGCCTCGATCTTGAAAAACTCGCCCTGATACGAAAACGCTTTGTCGCTTTGCCACAGCCCGAGCACCACCTCGAGCGCTTCGACCGAGCGGCCCCGCGCTTCACGCGGGTCGAGCCCCATCAACGCCATGTCGGTCGGTATCCCGCCCAGCCCGATCCCCCAGTTGAAGCGCCCGCGCGCCAGGTGATCAAGCATCGCCACCCGATGCGCGAGATAGACCGGTTCGTGCATGGCGAGCAGGGTTACCCCGGTGCCGAAACGGATGCGTTGGGTTAACGCCAGCGCTTTCGCTATCAACAAATCGGGCGACGGCGCGTTTTCCCATTTCTCGGTGAAGTGTTCGCCAAGCCAGGCCTCGTCGAACCCCAGCTTGTCGGCCAACACCAACTGATCGATATCGCGGTCGTAGCAATCGGCAATCGCACGATAGGACGGATGCAAGGGCATCATGAACAGGCCAAGGCGCATGGTCGAAAATCCTTACAGGTAAGCGATTGAGGGCGTCATCCCAGGCAACAGTGCACCGCGGTTCGCCGGGAATGCTTTAAGAACGCGTTCGAGCGAACAGTCGTGATTTTACGGGTATTGGAGTCAGTGGGGCCATGGCGCATCGTTTACGTACGACATCCCGATTGCACGACGGTTGGCAGCTGAAGTGCTACACGCATTTCGCGCTCAGTGGTGATTCCCGATGATGAAGCCTGACACTGGTGTGGGAGCCGCTTTCCGCGGACCCCGCATCGCTTGAACGTTCAACGTCGGCTTCCGAGCGTAGTGATTGGCC
>CADECM010000194.1 GCA_902825845.1 uncultured beta proteobacterium | reverse complement strand
CGAGCATTCGCGCTGGCCGAACGCCCGCCTCGGCCCCGGTCCATACCGTCCGATACTCGTGTGTCATGCCGCCTCAAACAACCCCTCCTCCCGCCGCGCCGGGGCGATGGGCGGCGGTTGCGGGTTAAGCCCCAGATGCGTGAGGATTTTCTCGATCACTTCCGGTTGTTCGATCACCGCCACGAACTTGAGCATGCCCCCGCATTGGCAGCGCTCTACGTCAATGTCGAACACGCGTTTGAGCATGCGCGCCCAGCTCATGCGCAGCGGCGCGCTGTGGGCTGCGTGTTCGCAGGTGTGCTCTGCCTTTTGCCCGCCCTTGGGCACCACTTTCGATCTGAGTTTTGCGTTCGGCGCGAGCACGCCGTGAAATCGCGTCAGGTGCAGCCTTGGCCTTGGCACCAGCGCCGCCAGCCGTTGCATGAATTCCAGCGGTTCGAGCACGATGTGGGTGGCGCCGTCTTTCCACGGGGTTTTGAGTTTGAGGATGACTTGCCCTTTGCCGTTGAGGGTGATTCGCGCGTTGCTCAGCGCCGGGCGGGTGATGTAGCGGGCGAGTTGTTCCAAGCCTTGCCGGTCATCGGCCGCGAGTGCCACGCCCGCGTGCAGGCTGAAGCCGTGGGCGTTAACGCTTAGGGCATCGCGGGTTTGGGTGAACGCGGTGGGCTGGCCCTGATACAGCCGCAGCACTTTGCGCCCCGCGCGCGGGCCGTGGGCGAGCATGCCACAGGCGAGGTAGACGTGGAATTCCTCGGCAACGCAGCGCGGCAGTGGCGCGCCCGAAAGTGCAATCGGCTACCTTCTAGGCGGCAGCGTGCTGCCCCGGCTCCACCGACAACTTCATGCCAACCGCCTTCAACACAGCCAGCAAAGTTTTTAGCGTTGGATTACCTTTGGCAGACAGTGCCCGATACAGCGATTCACGACTAATCCCGGCTTCAGCAGCGACTGCGCCCAAGCCACCGTAAGCTTCGGCCACAGTGCGCAGCGCAAGCAGCCCTGCGGCGCGATCATCGGGATCGTCCAGTGACTCCATGGCGGCTTTCAGGTATTCGACCGCCAGTTCGCGATCCGCGCGAAGCTCGGTCACTTCGCGCGCGTGATGAGATGCCGACGCTTTCAGTTTCTTGCTCATCGTTGTCTCCGTTTCCAATCTTCCCAATAAACTTGGGCAGCTTTAATATCCGCAGGCTGTGATTTCCTGGAACCGCCACATAACAAAATCACAACCGTTTGACCATGGCGACCGAAATACACGCGGTAACCGGCACCATGATGCTCACGCAATTCATGAACGCCTTCTCCTACCGCATGACAATCACCAAAATTTCCTGCTTCCAGACGTCGCAAGCGGACACGTATTCTGGCTTGCGCCCGTTTATCGCGGAGCGATTGCAGCCAATCCGTAAAGGGCTCTTTGCCAACTTCGGCCTGATAGCGGAAAACTTCGATCATGATCCTATTGTAGCATAAAAGCTACAGTCAAATTGAGAGTCCATTGAGATTCAAATTGGGCGGTCGGATACGCGCGACATAGTCTCAGGTTCGCCGCCGAGCCAAAGCGCTGGATCAGCGTCACCGCGCCGCTGGCCGCCTGGCTGCGCGCCACGCCCGTTTGCCGGATGAGGTGGGTGTTGATGGCGCGCTGCGTGACCGCCAGCACCGGGGTGAGGCGTTCGGGGTGTACTGCGAACAGGCTGCGCAGCGGGATGGGGAAGGACAGCACCCATTGGCGTACCGGCACGCGCGGGAGGATGTCATCGGTGAGCGTTGCCGCTGCTTCGTTCATGCGCCGTGTGCCGCAGGAAGGACAGAGGCCGCGCCGTTTGCAGCTGAAGGCGATCAGCGTTTCGTGGCTACAGCGTTCGCAGGTTAAGCGGATGAAGCCGTGGGCGAGGATGCCGCAGGCGAGGTAGGCGTGAAATTCCTCGGCCACAAAGCGCGGCAACGGCGCGCCGGCTGCTTCACATTGGGCGAGGAAGCTGCGTGCGTGCGCGGCCACCACACGATACAGCGGTGTGTGTTCGGGGCGGTGACGCTGGTAGGCGGCGTGGCCGGCGGGCATGCCGGGCGGAGTGGGATGGCGGGGAAGGCATAGTATACTGTTGTTATATACAG
>CADECM010000193.1 GCA_902825845.1 uncultured beta proteobacterium | reverse complement strand
ATATTGCTGCGCTTGTCCTTCGCGCATCGTGCCCACAGGACCCCCGTCGCACACGTGAATATTCATGAAATGAGTTCCAGCTATTCAGCGGGGACAAATCCGTCAGTCCAGGCGGATGTTTGCGGCTTTGGCCACGCGGCTCCACATGGCCAGTTCCTGCTTCATGTTCGCGTCCAGCCGTGCCGGCGTGCCGCCCAGAATGTCGGCGCCGACTGTCGAAAATCGCTCGCGGGTCGGCGGCATGGCCAACGTCTTGTTGGCCGAATGATTGAGCGTGGCGATGATGTCACGCGACAGTCCCGCCGGGCCCATCAATGCGGTAAACGTTCCGGCGTCACAGTTCTTCAGCCCACTTTCAGCCAGGGTTGGCACCTCCGGAATCACCGCGTTGCGCTTGCTGCCGGCGACCACCAGTGCGCGCAGTTTTCCAGCCTTGATATAGCTGCTCGACGCGCTCAACTGATCAAACAGCATATCGACCTGACCGCCCATCAGATCGACCAGCGCCGGGCCAGCGCCTTTGTACGGGACATGAATGAATTTGGCGCCGGTTTCCAACTGAAACAGTTCGCCCGCCAGATGGTTGGTGGTGCCATTGCCGCCGGACGCCATGGTCATCTTGCCGGGTTTGGACTTGGCCATGGCAATGAAGTCCTTCACCGTTTTCGCCGGATTACCGGGGTTGAGCACCAGCACAATCGGCACGTATGAGAGCAGCACGATCGGCGCCAGATCCTTGAGCGGATGGTACGGCATGCGGGTATAGAGCGAGGGCGCCACGGTTACGGTGCCGCTGGAGGCGAGCACCAACGTGTGGCCGTCGGGGGCTGCCTTGGCAACAAGATCGGTGCCGATGATGCCGCCCGCGCCGCCGCGGTTGTCGATAACGATGGCTTGACCCAGCAATTCCGTCAAACCCGGTGCCATGATGCGCGCGGTGAGATCGATGTTGCCGCCGGGCGGGAAGGGCACCACTATTCTGATCGGCCGCGTGGGATACGATTGGGCAGCCAGAGCGTGGCTTGCGCCGAGCCCTGTCAACAGCAGACATGCAGTGAACCTCATCGCGCTTCTCCCTGGTGTGGGCATGGTAGTTGATCGGGGTTACCCGGGCAGATTGCCCTTATAATCGACTTTACCATCGACTTTGCCCTGTCCCAACACCATGCTGCCTTCACAACGACTCGACTATTCGCCAATCATTGACCGTCCGCCGCTAAAGCTGCCCGGCGGCGCGCGCGTGGTCATCTGGCCCATCATTAACGTGGAAGTGTGGGACATCCACCGGCCCATGCCCCGTCAGGTGCTGCCGCCGCCGACCCATGTAAACCGGCTGCCGGATTTTGCGCACTGGGCATGGCACGAATACGGCATGCGGGTCGGGTTCTGGCGCATGAAGCAGGTACTGGATGAATTGAGCATCAAGGCGTCGCTGTTCACCAATGCCCGCGTGTGCACCGACTATGCGCGGGTGGCCGAGGAGGCGCTGAAATCCGGCTGGGAATTTGTCGGTCATTCCTACGATCAGCAGCCCATCCACGTGGAGAAAGACCAGCGCGCAATGATCCAGCGCTCGGTAAAGACCATCAAGGCCTTTACCGGCAAGGCGCCCGTGGGCTGGCTGTCGCCGGGACTAACGGAAACCAACTACACCCCGGATTATCTGGCCGAGGCCGGCATTCGTTACATTGCCGACTGGATCGTCGACGACGAGCCTTGCGATATTCGCACCCGGCATGGCAACGTGGTGGCGATGCCCTATAACGTCGAGTGCAACGACATTCCGATGATGATGGTGCAGCACCATGCCAGCAATGAATTCGTGAGCCGTACCCTCGACCAGTTCGAACGGCTATACGAGGAAGGCCGGACGCGCGCAAAAATCATGGCGATCGGGATGCATCCGTATATATCCGGTGTCGCACACCGCATCAAGTACGTTCAGACCGTGTTCAAGATTTTGCGCGAGAAACCCGGGGTGCTGTTCTGGACAGGCGAACAGATTCTGGATTGGTACGAGAAGTCCAGCAAGGCGGGCACGCGGCGAAAGCGCTGAGAGGCGTGCAGAATCATCCTAAGTATTTGATTTTATTGTTATTTTTTTGGCTCCCCGACCTGGGCTCGAACCAGGGACCTGCGGATTAACAGTCCGTCGC
>CADECM010000192.1 GCA_902825845.1 uncultured beta proteobacterium | reverse complement strand
GGGCGGGCACTGGGTGATACCTGCGTTGAGATTTTAAAAGTCACCCCATAGCGCGGATCAGTCCATGCGTCCGGCGGGGCCGGACGTCATGGCACTTTCCGATCCCATGAATTTCAGGATGTCGATAAAGCGCAACGCCGCGGGCGATAGATAACCGTCTTTTCGATACAGCAGCACCACATTCTGGATGTGCTGTACTTCTTTCACAGGCAAAATCGTCAGACCCAAGGCTGCGGGCGCAAATTCGATAGCGTGTTTGGGCATGAACGCCAGCAAATTCGTCTGCGCTACCGTGCGCAGACGCAGTACATTCGATTCCGTAATCAAGGCGACTTGTGGCGGCGGAAGTGCGGCTTGCTCAAACTTCCTGAGCAGGGATTGCCACATCAAAAATGCCGCAGCCGTCGTGGCGGTCCAGCGTTCCTCGACCAATTCTCGAAGGAATACGCGCCGCTGACGTGCCAGCCGATGACGCTCCGAGGCGACGACGACGTGCTCGTCCTGCCACAGCGTTTCATTCACCAACCCCGGCACGGGGAACTGCGGCGCGAAATGGACAATCATGTCCAATTGGCCATTGCGTAGCTCCGGTATCATCTGATCGTTGTTTGAAATCATCGTGCTGATGCTGACTTTCGGCGCGTCCATCAATAGCCTGGCGCAAGCGTCGGGCAACACGGTTTCGGCCGTGGCGGGCCCGGTTCCGATGCGAATGTATCCAGCGCGGCCGCTGGCGAGATCCGCGACTTCGCGTACCATATTCGCGTGAGCCAGCCGGAGGGGGAGCACATGCCGCAGCAACGCCTGCCCCATGGCTGTCAATTCCACGCCTTTGGGCGTGCGGCGCACCAGCTTCGTTTCGGCCGCTGTTTCGAGCCGCCGCAAGCTCTTGCTGATGGCTGCAGTGCTTAATTCCAAGGCTTCTGCGGCGCGCCCCAGGTGCCCGTGCCTCGCCAATACTGCGAAATACTCGATGTCTCGCAACTCCATGGCCGTTAACCAGAATTTAACGAGTGAAGAATCCCGGATGATTGAGCCGAGCGTGATGCAATGTCAATATCATTTCGGAACGGCCCCCTATACAAAGGAATTCAGAAACGAACTTCAACTTGCGGAAGGAAAGAGCAATGCTTGGCAAACGAAAGCAGATTTATGCCTTTACTGGACAGATTTTTCGCCCGTGCATTGCGATGGGCTTGGCGCTGATGGTGACAATCGTTACCGCTGCGGAATATCCAACGAGGCCTGTCAGATTGATCGTACCGTCGGCAGCGGGCGGCTCTCCGGACGTGATGGCTCGTCTAATGGCTGGTGAACTGGTCAAGCAAATGAGGCAACAAGTTGTGGTCGATAATCGACCCGGGGCAAGTGGCGTCATCGGCTTTGAAGCGATAGCCAAGGCGGCGCCTGATGGCCATACGTTTGGTTTTGCCACCTTTCCGTTCATTACCAATCCCAGCCTGTTCGCGAAATTACCCTATGACCCTGACAGGGACTTCCAACCGCTAATACAGCAGAATTCCAGCACATTTTTGTTAACGGTTACGCCCAACCTGTCTGTTCGATCAGTGCCGGAACTGGTTGAATACGCGCGTACTCAACCCGGCAAGCTATCCGCGGGATATGCGGATATGGGGGCGCCGCATTTTCTTGGCCTTGAGCTGCTAAAGCTCATGACCAAAACACAGATCGTGCAAATATCGTACAAGGCGATTCAGCAGGCCATCGCCGATACCATCGCTGGGCAAGTCCAAATCGTTTGCGACAACGCGCCCTCAATACTCCCTCATGTGCGCACGGGACGCTTGCGCGCGATTGGCGTCATGACACCGAAACGATCTCCAATGCTGCCCGATATACCGACTATTGCGGAAGGTGGCGTTCCCGGATTCGGGGTTGTCCCGTCCGGCGGTTACGTGCTGCCAGCGCGTACGCCACGCGATATCATCGTGCGCCTCAATACGGAAATCAATAAAGCGCTGACATCGTCTACGATTTCGGAAAGATTTTCCGCTGTTGGGCTTACGATAGTTGGTGGGACTCCCGAACAGTACGCCGAACACATTCGCAGCGAAACCAGGAAATGGGCGGGCGTGATAAAGCAGGCGGGAATCAAGCCGCAGTGAGGCGAAGCATAAAACGTCCCGGACACGCATTCTTATGAGTACATGGCAGACATGCTTCGAGCCTGCTTCGGGTCGCACCCGCCCGTCAAACCCACGGCA
>CADECM010000191.1 GCA_902825845.1 uncultured beta proteobacterium | reverse complement strand
GTTCTCCAGTCTCGCCGCGATGCGCCGCGCTGCCGCCGCGACGACCGGCGTGGCCAGCATGGTCAAGCTGGCGATGATGAGCATGAAATGGCCTACCGCGGGCACCAGCAGGCCGGTACTCATCGCCAGCCCGACGACGATGAAGGCGAACTCACCGCCCTGCCCAAGCAGCAGTCCGGTCTCCACCGCGATGTGCCGGGGCACGCCGAACGCAAGGCAAAGTCCGGCCGTCAAGAGTGCTTTCAAGGCGTAGAGACCGGCCACGGCGGCGGCAATCCATAGTGGTTCCGCGGCAACCTTGCGCCAGTCGATCTCCATGCCCACCGACAGGAAGAACAGCCCCAGCATCAGTCCCTTGAACGGCTCGATGATAACCTCGACTTCATGCAGGAACTCGGTCTCCGCCAGCAGCAGGCCGGCAAGGAATGCACCCAGCGCCATCGACATGCCGGCGGCGCCGGTGATTGCCGCGGTACCGATGACCATAAGCAGGATGGCCGCCATGAACATCTCGGGACTGCGGGTCTGGGCAACGAGGTGCAGCACCGGGCGCAGCACCAGCCGGCCGACGCCATAGATCAGGGCGATGGCCAGCACCGCCTTGCCAAGCGCCAGCGCCAGACCCCAGCCAACACCGCCTGCCGTACTGGCCCCCAGCACGCCGATGCCGAACAGGATCGGCACCACCGCCAAGTCCTGCATCAACAGGATCGAGAAGCTGGTGCGCCCCAGCGGCGTGGCGGCGCGGTGGCTCTGTATCAGCAGTTGCATGACAATGGCGGTGGAGGACAGCGCCAGCGAGGCGCCGAGCAGGATGGACGCCGCCATCGAGTTGCCGAAATGCCAGGCGATGCCCCCGATGACCACGCCGGTGATGACGATCTGCAGGCTGCCCAGGCCGAACACCAGCCGCCGCATGGCCCACAGCCGGTCCAGCGACAGCTCCAATCCGACCATGAACAGCAGGAAGATAATGCCAAGTTCGGCAAGAACCTTGACGCCATCCAGGTCGGAGATGACCGCATACGACAGCAGCGGCACCTCGCCCGCCCACAGCCCCAAGCCGAACGGCCCGATAACGCCGCCGACCACCAGAAATCCGAGCACCGGGCTCACGCGCAGCCGGTGCAGCACAGGCACGATGATGCCCGCGGCGATCAGAAAGATGACGATCTGGCGGAGATACGGAAAAGTGGCGTGCTCTTGCATGCGGCAAGTCTGTCACATCCGGGCCGGCGACGTGAACGGGCTGCCTTCGGCATGGCGGAGGGCGGGATCGCTGGAAATACCAGGGTGAAGGCCGTCCGAATCCGGCGCGCCGCCTGCGGTGCCGCCAGCGCAGAACCGCCGTAACCCCGGCGTTTGCGGCATGCCCTGCGCCTACTTGACGATCAGCACCGGAACGCGACACCTGCCGATGGTCTTCTGCGTCGCGGATCCCAGCAGCAAGCCAGCCATGATGCCGTGACCCTGCGACCCCATAACGATCAATGCGGGATTGTGGCGGCGCGCGTAAGCCGCGATCTCGTTACCCGCGTTCCCCTGTGCCCGCACCTCCTGCCATGGCACATGCACGCGGGTGAGTAGACGTCGTGCCGAGCGCAGCGCCCGATCATGTTCAGCATCGAGCAACTGCCGTTCTTCACGCTTCTTGAGCTTCAGGAAACCGCCCCCGATGGACAGTGCGACATGCAACAACGTGATTGGCCCGTCCGCCGCCACAACCCCGCGATGCCTGAGCAGGTAGGCGAGCGCGCGCCGCGAAAATGCGCTGCCGTCAACGGCGACCAGAATTTTGCCGCTGCGCTCCGGCGCGGCGTCCTCCCGCACCACCAGCACGGGCATACTGCACGCCGCGATGACACCTTGCGCCACGGATCCGAGCAGCAGGCTCTTCGCGGCACCGCGCCCGTGGGATCCCATGATCAGCAGATCGACGCCTTCATTTTCGGCATAGCGAACGATCTCCGTGTCCGGATTCCCGATCCGCCGCACCAGTTGATAGGACACGCCGCTGCAGTCGAGCAAGCGCCGGGCCGCCTTGACCGCCGCCTCGGTCTCGCTGTGATAGTAAGCCTCCACGATGTCACGTCCAACGCCGAGAGCCGGACGCGGCGGGATGCGGTAGTGAACGTGCAGCAGATGCAACGCGATGTCTGCAGATGAGCGCGCAGCCATTGTCGCGGCATGGCGTGCCGCGACAAGCGAATGCTTGCTTCCGTCCACGGCGAGCAAAATTGTAAAGGGCATCGGATTTCCTCTGTGATGTTCGAATCTTCCCTGCACCGTGAACAAGTCTGGCTCGGCGATGGCAGGACGGGTTGACTTGAATCAAACGCAGGGGCGCCAGCGGGATGACGAATAGGGATCGCCGGCATTACCAATGCCAATGCAAACCGGTCACGCCTGTGCGCGCAACAGGGTTCATTGTCCCGGCGACGGCATCGGCCGCCGGCGGGCGCGTGTCTACTGCGGCTTGATCCCGGCCGCCTTGATCACGCGGCCCCACTTTTCGGTTTCC
>CADECM010000190.1 GCA_902825845.1 uncultured beta proteobacterium | reverse complement strand
GGCGCGAGCCCATTGTCCGGGTCACCGTTGGCGAGGTAGACCGTGCCCTCTTCTGCCTCGATCAGATGACCACTGCGGGTCAGCAGCCTCACGAGGCGGCGGATGATGGTGTCGAGCAGGGTTTGCAGTTGCGCTGTCGTGGGCGGCGCTGCTTTGTGGAACGCGGGCTCGCCCTCGCCCGGTTCGTCGGCGTGCTGGTACACCCCGTCCAGCCACAGCCCGTGCAGGTGAATGTTCAGGTTCGCCGCCGAGCCAAAGCGCTGGATCAGCGTCACCGCGCCGCTGGCCGCCTGGCTGCGCGCCACGCCCGTTTGCCGGATGAGGTGGGTGTTGATGGCGCGCTGCGTGACCGCCAGCACCGGGGTGAGGCGTTCGGGGTGTACTGCGAACAGGCTGCGCAGCGGGATGGGGAAGGACAGCACCCATTGGCGTACCGGCACGCGCGGGAGGATGTCATCCACCAGATACGCCGCACCCTCGTTCTTCCTGCGCGTGCCGCAGGCAGGACAGATGCCACGCCGCTTGCAACTGAATGCCACCAGGGTGTCGCAGCGGCAGGTGTCGCAGGTCAGGCGGATGAAACCGTGGGCAAGGATGCCGCAGGCGAAATAGGCGTGAGTTGCCGTATGTGCCTGAGCTGGCATCATCGTTGGCGTGATAGCGCTGACCGGCATTGGCGGGCGGTTTTCGGAGCTGATTCTGGGCTTCGCAGGCGCGGGCCAGTTGTTGGCCATGATATTCGCCGCCGCAATCGCACTGATTCTGAGGATGGGTATGCCGACCACGGCTGCTTACGCCGTGGCAGCCGCGGTTATCGTGCCAGGACTCACCAAAATGGGCGTAGCGCCACTGGTGGCCCACCTGTTCATCTTCTATTTCGCGGTACTGTCATCCATCACGCCGCCGGTGGCATTGGCGTCGTTTGCAGCCGCGGGCATGGCGCAGGCCGATCCATGGAAAACCTCCTGGACCGCGCTCAAGATGGGGCTGGCCACGTTTCTGGTACCCTTTATGTTTTATGACAGCCCAGTGTTGCTGATGTAAGGCGAGTGGACGGCGATTGCGCAGGCGGTGTTCTCTGCTTCCGTCGGCGTGTGGTTCCTTGCCGGTTCCACCGAAGGCTGGTTCGGGGAGCGGCTGCCGATGCCGCTGCGCGTGGTATTGTTTGCCGCGGCCATCTGCCTGTTGCACCCCGGAGCGGTGACGGATCTTGTCGGGTTCACCGTTGGCGTGCCGATTTATCTGTGGCAACGCCTGCGCCATCGCGCAGCCGCAGCACCCGCCGGATAGCGGCGCCGTACGCCGGCGACGCCGCACCGCGGACGCGCCACGCGCGGCTGCCCGGCAGCGCCGCCCTCGCGCTGCCGGCACGGCAATTCAAACGGTATATGGCCCGGCAGGCGCACTGCCGCCGGTGTATCATGCGCGCGTCATCGAACACGAACAATGGGGAGAACACGGTGTCACCAAGCAACAAGCTGATAATGGGTCTGGCCCTTGCAGGCATTTCGGGCGCCGCGCTGGCGCAAAATTATCCGGCCAAGGCCGTGCGCATGATCGTGCCGTTCCCGCCGGGCGGCAACACCGACATCATCGCGCGCATTGTGGTGCCGAAAATGGCCGAGGATTTCGGCCAGCAGATACTTATCGACAATCGCGGCGGCGCCGGCAGCATCATCGGCACCGAACTTGCCTCCAAGGCGCAACCCGACGGCTATACGTTGCTGATGGTGTCGGCGGCGCACGTGATGAATCCCTCGGTGACCCGTAAACTCCCTTACGATTCGGTTCGCGACTTCTCGCCGATTTCCGTGGTGGCCGATGTGCCGACGGCGTTTGTGGTGCATCCCTCACTACCGGCAAAAAACGTCAAGGACCTGATCGCCATTGCCAAATCGAGGCCCGGGGAGCTCAACTATGCCACCGCTGGCAGCGGTACCGTGGGCCATCTCGCCGGGGAGTTGTTCAATGCCATGGCCGGCGTCAAGCTCACGCAGATTTTATACAAGGGTTCAGGCCCTGCTGCCATCGATCTGCTGGCAGGCCATGTGCACATGCAGTTTGCCAGCATGCCTGCGGTCATACAATTCGCACGCGGCGGCAAGATGCGCATGATTGCGCAAACCGGTGAAAAGCGCTCGGCCGCCGCGCCCGAGGTGCCGACCATGATCGAATCCGGACTCAAGGGTTACATTGTCTCCAGCGGCTTCGCGCTGTTTGCACCGGCGAAAACACCGCGGCCGGTAATCGACCGCGTGCACGGCGCGCTCATCAAGTCACTCCGGAATCCGGATGTGCACAAGAGCCTCGCGGGCCAAGGCGCGGAACCGGTGGGGAACTCGCCCGAACAGCACGACACCTTCAACAAATCGGAAATCCAGAAATGGATCAAGGTGGCGCGTCAGGCGGGTATTGGGCAACAGTAAATGGCGCAGGCGGAACAATCGCTGTGTGGTTCCTTTGGGCTTGCCAACGCGGCAGTCGGGCTGGTGGATAGGAAATTCAAACGCCCTTTTTGCATAGTCCCCACTGTATCCACCCTCACGCAACCGGTCAAATTCCGGCCCGCTATGCCCACCGCAGCGAAGCCCGCCAAACCCGCCCACAGCAACACACTTAACTATTTGATTTAACGCAATCTTTTGTGCGAGCATTCGCGCTGGCCGAACGCCCGCCTCGGCCCCGGTCCATACCGTCCGATA
>CADECM010000189.1 GCA_902825845.1 uncultured beta proteobacterium | reverse complement strand
TGACCGAAGGCAGGACGGACCCGCAGTGCCAGACAACCGAGGCCCAGCGCTATCTCGGCAAAATGCTGTTTCACGACCCGATCCGGACCGCGCGAATCCGACCGGAGTTCGGCGGTGTTAATGCCACCAGATCGACGGCTTCCTGTGGCAGTTGCCACTTCGGCGAGGCCGCGTCAAAGGCCGGCACTGTTCTCAATTTCGCCGTCGGCGGCGAAGGGCGCGGCTACACCGACGCCGCGGGCAACTTTGTTCCGCGGCGCCGCCCGCGTACCGACATCCTGCCGCAACTGCGCGACACCTCGCTGTTTGCGGGCGATGCGCTGGTGGACGCGCTGCCGACACTGACAGACTTTTACCAGACGACACGAGGCATCGTCTCCGGCAGCCCGGCCTTGGGACGCAAGCTGGCCGCGGAAGGGGTTAATCCCGTTCTGCTGGCAACCGGCCGGCTCGACGCTCTGGACAGCGTTGGGCGCAATGCACCCAGCGTGCTTGGCGCCGCCTTCAACAACCGCCTGCTGATGGGCGGATTTGCGGGCGAGCCCGACGCGTCGCCCGGCGGCCTCAATCCGTTCGGGTTTGTGGCGCAGGAAAGCGTGGCGCTGCTGCTGCTGGATGCGCACCGCATGCTGGAAGCCCAATCCGCCGAACTGCAGAAGATACCGGTCTACATCAAGTTGTTCCGCGATGCGTTTCCCGCGGAGGCCGCGCAGGCGCCCAACTGCGTGCCGAAACCGCCTTCGGCCAATGCGCCGCCACCGGCGCCAGGCGTCTGTGATGCGTTGATCAACGACATTACGGTGCTGCGCGCGACCGCGACCTTCATGCGCACCGTAGTGACGCGCAACACGCCGTGGGATCGTTTCCTCGCGGGGTCCAATACCGCGCTCACTGAGAAACAGCGGCGCGGCGCAAAGCTGTTCTTCACCGCGGCCGACAAAGGCGGGGCAGGATGTTATGGCTGCCACAGCGGCCCGATGCTCAACAAGCAACCCAACGACCCGGATGTTGCCGGTGCGGGCACGTTTGTGGAAGAAAATTTCCACAACCTCGGGCTGGCGGATCATCCGTTGCAGGCGCTGAATCGCGCGGCCAGAAACGATCCGAACTTCCGCGACGATGGCCGCCGCGAAATCACCGGCCGCGACAGCGACGCCTTCAAGTTCCGCACCCTCACCCTGCGGCAGCTGAAGGATGCGCGCTTCTTCTTCCACAACGGCGCGTTCAGCACGGTGAAGGATGTGGTGCAATACTTCAACGCCGGCGTGCCGCAGGATGCGGTTGCGGCGGCGGCAGGCACCTTGTCGCGGCGCTTTACCAACCCGCGCGGACCCAATGCGCAACGCGGCCTCGGGCTGAGCGACAGCCAGGTAAATGACCTCACCGACTTTGTCGAGAACAGCCTCTACGATCCGGCGTTTGTCCGCTACGATCCCCGGTCGAGCACCCCGCTGTTCCAGTTGAGCCCGCGGGAATTTCACTATTCGGTTTACCGTCCGGATCTGGCGGCACTGGGTGCGGTGGATGGGCGCCCCGCCAGCGGCAAGCCGGAGGACAATGACGATGCGCTGTCGCGGCGTGATACGGGCCTCGAGTTCCTGAATGTCACCGCGCGATTGAACGTATCGCTGATCGACAGCAAGCGTCACGGCAACCGCCGCGAGGATGTCTACCGTATCACCAACAACAGTTCGTCGGTGGTGGATACGCACCTGCTCATGATTGCCCGCGGCAACAGCGCGCACGTCAGGTTGCACAACGCCAGTGGCGTCACCAGCACGGGCGATCCCTACCTGCGCGTTTTCCTGCAGGACGGCGTGCTGAAGCCGGGACAGAGCATTCTCAGATCATTGGTGATCCACAACGGCGAGCCGCATCTGCCGCCGGTGGGCTACACGCTCACGCTGCTCTCGGGTCAGGGCAATCCCTGACCGGCAGAGGCCGCTTCAGCGGGGCTTCGCACGGGCGAAGCCCCGCTTTTTTTGTGCGCATCGTCGCCATGATGCGTCCGCGTCGACCGCCACCGGTAAGCGCGCCGTAACGGCTCATCAGAACTGGAACTACTCGCCAGTGCGTCGGCGGCGCCAGGGTACCTGACGCTCTACCACTAACACCCAATACCCCGTCCCAAATCCTTGGGACGTTCCCAATATGTTGGGAGACTTTTTGCTGTGGCAGTTCGCGTGCGCGCAGGGCGAACAAATACAATATCTGTAAAAACAGATACTTATGAATTAGTTGTGCGTTTGATCCCGTGCTGGCACTGGTCTTGCTCCATATCCGCTATCGAAGCAAGGCAGCAAGCGAAGCGACATCATGCTCAGGATCACCAAAACGCACGAAACCTCGCGCCGCGTCGACCTGCTGCTCGAAGGCAAGGTTGCCGAGCAATGGGCCGCGTTGCTCGACGGCGTTTGCCGTGCCCACATCCGGGACAAGAAGGCGGTGCAACTGGATTGCGCTGGCGTCGATTTTATCGATGCCAGCGGTGTGGACGTTTTGAAAAATCTTCCGCGTCGGCAGGTCAAGCTGCTGCGCGCCCCCGGATTCATTACCCAACTACTGCACAACGGAGAGTAACCATGCAAGCGCACGCCATCACCCCTGTTCACGCGCCAACAATCGCCACGCGTGCGCGCCTGAAACTTGCGCCTGCGATCGCCAAGGTGCCCGGTACGCCTGACGAACTCTTGTTGACGCGCCTTCGTCAGGGCGACGAGTGTGCCTTCAACGAACTGGTAAACAAGCACCACGGCGCGCTGGTGCGCATGGCGTTGCGCCATGTGGCCGGGCGCGAGGTGGCCGAGGAAGTGGTGCAGGACACCTGGATCGCGGTGATCGACGGCATCAGAACTTTCGAAG
>CADECM010000188.1 GCA_902825845.1 uncultured beta proteobacterium | reverse complement strand
TTCACGAAACACCTCCTGTGCAGCGCCACTGTCGCCACGCTCCACCAGTTCGCGCCGCAAACAGAATCTTCCGTTCTTGAGTTGCAACGGTTCATCCTGCTCCGCCACCAGCAGTAGCCGGTAGGAACGGCCCAAGTAAAGAAATCCCTCGCCGTTGCGATATTCGCGCAATACCCGCGTGGCGTTCAGATCGCGCCACTCGGCCAGCGTTTTGTATATCCAGTAGCGCTTGGCTTCGACGATGTCTTCGACGCACTCATCCGGCAGATGCGCCGGCGCGCGCACGATAATGCGGCCGTCGCGCTCGACGACGATGTCCGCCGTGCTGCGCGCGCTGCGCACGATTTCGTAATCAATTTCTCTGGGTTTTGGTGCGGTCATTTCGTCAGCTCGTCGTGGCGCTTTTCGGCGAGGCGCGTGATCTCCACCGCCAGCCGCTCATGCTTGCTCACGATCTCCGAGATGTTGGTCAACAGCAGTTCAGTGGCGATATTTCCGCGTAACTTTTTGATTTCAATGGGTTTCTTCCAGAAATCCAGGATGTCGATGGTATCCTGCAGGCGTTCAACCACGTTCGACATCAGCTTCTTGACCGCCGCCTCGTGCTGCTTCGGCACACCGTCCGGGCCGAACGCGAGGTCGGCCACGTAATCGTAGAACGTGGTTTCTTCCTTGTTGAGTCCCTCGATGTTTTCGCGCCGCCCCGCCACGGCCTCGGAGCGAATCTGTTCGTAGCCCTCGGCGAGTGCCTTCCAGTTGTCCTTGTGATCCTGTATCAGCTTTTCCAGCTTGTCACTCAGGCGTTTGTAGTATGCCGGGTCTTCGTCGAAGTGCACGGTGCAGTGCTTGCGGATGGCGTGCTCCATTTCGCTCGCCTTCGCCTCCGGGTCGCCTGCCGCGTGCTTTTGCACATGCGCCAGAAAATCATCCGCCAGCAACTCCACCGGCGGGATTTTGGGATTGATGCCCAGATCAATCAGATGCTCGTTGATCAGCGCCTTTACCTTGGCACCCGCATCGGCTATGTCGAGCGATTCGTCCTTGTAGCGCTCCTTCACCATGCGCAGCAGGTAACCAAAACGCCGGGCCGGGCCGCGATACACGTGTCCTGCCTCATTGGGCAGAATCAGGTTCAGGCTTTGCAGAAATTTGTTGAGATACACCTCAAAGTCGGCGCGGCGCTTGATGTCCTGCATGGCCGTCACCGCCGCATGCACCACCGCCACTTCGGCTTCAGGCGAAGGCAACTCGCCCCGTATGAACGCCTCGATCTGCTTTACACCCGCCGCGGCAAAGTGCTGCAGCAGCCGCTGATAGCGTTCTTCGAGTATCGGCATTTCGCTCAGCAGACTTTGCAGGCCCTGCCGAATATCCGCCTGATCCTCAACGCTGTAGATCGCCAGCGCCTCGGTCAGGTGATTGGCGAGGCCGATATAGTCAACGATAAAGCCACGATTTTTGTTGCGGGTAACCCGGTTCACCCGCGCGATGGCCTGCAGCAAATTGTGCTCGCGCAGCCGTTTGTCGATATACATCACCTGCTCGATGGGCGCATCAAACCCGGTGAGCAGCATGTCGCACACAATCAGAAAGGCTACCCCGGTCAGCGCCTTGTCCGGATCGTCAAAATCAAACGGCCGGCAGAAGTTCTCAACCGCGTTCCATGATTTCGACTCGCGGCGAGCCGCGGTAATCTCTGCCAGTTCGTTGGTGGCATCAGCAGATACCACCACCGCGGCCTTGAGAAACGCAATGCGCCGCAATAAATCCGCATCGGGCTTGGGCTTCACACGCTCGCGGGCAAGGCGCTCGGCCAGAGCAAGGCGTATCGACTTCTGATAGCGAACGGCCGCCAGCTTGGAATGGCATACCACCTGCGCCTTGAAGCCGTCAGGCAAAATGTTGCCGATATAGTGCGCCACCAAATCGCGGGCAATGGCCTCGATGCGCTTTTCGGCTTCGAGGATGTCACCGCTGGCACCGTATTTCTTCTTGATGGCGGCCATTTCGGCTTCTGAGCGCTCGCGGAACAAGTCCTCGAACTTGGTATCGAAGCCGTGCTTGTCCTTGATCGCCGTATCGGCCGTGCGCCCTTCATACAGAATCTGCAGTGTCGCGCCGTCGTGCACCGCGTCCATCAGCTTGTACGTGTCGATGTATTCGCCGAAGCGCTTCACCGTGCGCCGCGTGCCGTGCTGTTCCGTGATCAGCGGCGTGCCGGTAAACGCGATCCGGGTGGCGTTGGGAAACGCCTCAAACACGTTGTCGCCCATGTCGGAACTCTGCGCGCGGTGCGCCTCGTCGATCATGATCAGAATGCGATCCGAACGATTGACGATACCAAAGGTGCCGGCCGATGGCGCCGCGGCATAGGTTGCCAGCACGTCGCTCACCATGGGCGGCAGCTTTTCCTCGCGCTCGATGAACTTGTGCACCATCACCATGTTGACATCGGACGCCCCGGTGCTGAGGTGCTCGCGCAAATCCGCGGTGCTCTCGATCACGTTCACCTTGCCGCCGATGAGCCTGGCGGTGCCTGCAAGCTGTTCTTCGAGGTCAACCCGGTCGTTGACCAAAAGTATCTTAAAATCATTGAGTTGCGCTGATGCCCGCAGCATGCGTGCGACGAACACCATGGTTAGCGATTTGCCCGAACCTTGGGTGTGCCACACCACGCCCGAGCGTTCCTCCGGCGTTTTGCCGTTGCACAGCCGCGCCACGATACGCCGCGCCGCGCGGTATTGCTGATAGCGGCACGTCACCTTGACGCGCCGGCCGTCGTCGGTATCCATGAACACCGTGCAGGTGCGCAGCACATCCAGCAGCGTGTCCGGCGCGAGCAAGCCTTGGATCATGCGCTCCTGCTCGCGCGTAACACCGAGCGGTGGCGTGTAGTCACGGCGGCCTTCCGGCCAGATGTCTTTCCATGCGTAGAAATGCTCATGCCC
>CADECM010000187.1 GCA_902825845.1 uncultured beta proteobacterium | reverse complement strand
GCGCCAAGTTAGCGCATCGCGGGGATATCCTGCTTCAGTCATCGAGTCGCGAAAGTCGGCAACCCAGGGTAATCCGCTCAGGCGTTGCAGGGTGAGGCCGATTAGATGTGAGGTCGCAATGGGGAAGGTGGACATGATCACTGCGGGGCGATACTGCCGGATCATCGCGTGACCACGCCATACCGCATGCGGCAGCCAGCTTATCCAGCGATCCGGTTGAGCTAGCCATCCGGGATAGCGTTTTCCAATGGCCAGATGGCGGGAAGTGTCGAGTCCGAACGCGCGCTCGACGATCAATCCGTCCGGAATTTCAGACATCTGGTCGTCACTGGTCTGTTCGTAGGCGCGCGGTCGGACCGTCAGTACCATGGGGTCCCAGCCGAATTCGCGCAGATAGGTGGAAAACTTCAGCGTGCGCTGTATGCCGCTGCTGCCTTTGACCGGGGGAAAATGGAACGCGATGAGTAATACGCGCCGACTCATGGTAGTGTCCGCTTTGAACGCCGGTGGTCCCTGGCCAATGCCACGAGAACTTTCAGATGGGAAGGCACAGCGTGCACGCTGTGTCCCGTCCGTGCCCCGCCTCCGGTTGCTGCGCGAGCTCGCGATAGAAAGTATGCTGCGGTGCATTCCCGCCCTACCATGATCGCACCCATTCGGCGGTCCACACGGCAATCTGATCGCGCCATTCGGCCCGGGAGAAGGTGTGGTTGGCGGCGGGCAGTCTGCGGGTCGCTACTCTGCGATCCTTAAGCAGGCGGCGCCAGTGCTTCGAGTCCTGTGCAACCTGTTCAAACTCCTGCGCCGTGAGGTCATTGCCGCTCAATATCAAGAGTAATTTGCCTTTGAAGCGGGCCAGGCCATCGGCCATGCGCGCTGGCAAGGGCGCATGACTACTCGCATCGACATGAACGGACGCAACGGGCGGGCCATCGGCTGACGTGCGTTTGGGTCCCAATGCCGTTCGCACCGCGCCGACTAGGGATTGCCAAGATCGCGCAACATCGAATTCACCCCGTGCCAACTTACGCCATAGGTTAAGGTCTGTGAGACGCGAAATGTAATAGTGCTTGAGTTGTGCTTTCGCTAGGCTCTCCAACGTTCTTACCCAAGGATTGAGCAGTACCAACCCGGTGACTCGCCGATCCCGATGAGCCCCCAAAAGTGCCGCTGATGCAGCGTCGCATAGTCCCCATATCACGACCTCGCGCAGCTCCGGAACGGCGGCACAGAAATGCTCAACGGCCGCTTGAATGTCGTCTTGAATATTCTCAAAAATTCTCACATCGCCCTCGCTATCGCCCATACCTCGATAGTCGAATCGCATCGCTGCCGTTCCTTGCTCGGCCAAGGCGCGGCATAACAAGGTAAATTGCCGGTGACTGCCAACCCGGTATTGAGGACCACCTACTACAACAAGCACGCCACGCGGCGAAGGGTTTGCCGTGCGACTGACAATGGCGACGAGCCGATCCGGTCCGCAGCTGAATGTACTGGCGTGTTCTTCGCAATCCATCATCGCACTTCGCGCGCGAATCTGGTGGTCGCTGATAGCAACTCTGGACACTCGGTAGTCTCCACGGTATTCCAGAATGTAGGTCCTTGAACACACTGTACGTGCAGGTCGACCCCACGCTCGGTCCACGATTCGGCGACACGTTGTGCAGCCGGCGGCAACGGCCGCCCCATCTCAGCCGTCACTTCAAACCAATGTACAGGGCAAGGCGGGACGGGCAGCTTTTGCAGGTTGAGCTCGTCCATTCGCGCGGCGAGTCGTGATGAAAGCCCATAGCCCGCGATTTCCATCGACTGTCCGGTGGCAAGCTGAGCCCTTAATTCGCTTAGGCCGCTACGAGATTTGCCCTCTGACAGCATTTCGCTCGCAAGCCGAAGACGCAGGAACTGCGTCAAAAATACCTCGCCGGATGTCACCGGTTGCCACAAAACAAAGTGGGCGGGAGCGGGATCGCAAAGTGGCGCCGCATCCAGTGCTAGCATGGCACCGAGGCGCAAGCCCCATAAGAAAATGCGCCCGCCCGCGCGGGCGCTTAGCCAACTTACACCGAGTGTGACATCCTGTTGCCAGGCTTCCCAGCGTGCTTGCGCAAAATCGCCGCTGCTGTCGCCACAGCCATACAGGTCGATTTGAAGTACCGAAAATCCTTCTGCCGCCAATGCGCGCGATTGCAGAGCGACCATGCGGCGCGCTTTGTTCATCTCCTCCGCAAACGGGTGAATATAGAGCACCGCGCCACGTGGCGTCCCGGCGGCCGGGTGAAAAATGCAAAAACGCTTGCCTTGGGCGGCGGGTAGAAAAAACGGTTCGAACGGCAGTGCGCGCACGGCGCCGGTCACGCGCCGAGCTTTTGTTCGACAAATTCGCTCAAACTGCCCAGCGTCGCAAAGGTCGATGCGCCGATTTCATCGTCGGCAATACTAAATCCGAAGTGTTCTTCCAATGCCGCAATCAAGTTAGTTACCGCCATGGAGTCAAGCTCCGGAATCGCCCCCAGCAGCGCGGTCGAAGCGTCCCATTCCTGCGTGCGAGAGCCAAGCTGCAGTGCGCCGACCACCAGCATTCTGACGTCATCCATTATCACGGCCATACCCCTGTCCTTGAATCGTGTGTCAGGGTAAATATGCGTCAGCACAAGCCCCTATGTCAATGCTGCTATGTTATTATTTTTTGTCCAACAACGATATTATCCATCTTGACTTTGACTGCGGTGTCCCAAGACGCCACCTCAACGCATAACGGCGAGGCGAAGGAGTCGCCATCACAACGCTTTCCACGCGAGGCGATACCCAAGCAAGCTGTGCTATCGGTCGGGACATTCGCACATCGAGCGCGGGCGGCAGTTCCTTCCGTGCTCGACGTGGGGGCGGCGCGCTATGTTAATCGCGGTTGTATGGCTATCGGCTTGGCGCTGCAACATGCACAGGTTGGCGAAGGCGAT
>CADECM010000186.1 GCA_902825845.1 uncultured beta proteobacterium | reverse complement strand
CGCCGGTTGTGATAACCTTTCGGCGCCGCGCGCCCTGCGCGGTTTCAGTTCGTAAAACCGAAAGCCATCCCGGAGGAAGCATGCCCCCCAGCGCAGAACCCCGCAACCGCACGGGCGCCCAATTGCTGGTCGATTCCCTGCTGCTGCACGGCGCCGACATCGGCTTCGGCGTGCCCGGCGAATCGTTTCTGTCCGTGCTCGACGCCATGCACGATGTCAAAGACCGTTTCAAATTCATCATCTGCCGGCAGGAAGGCGGCGCCGCGAACATGGCCGACGCCTATGGCAAGCTCACCGGCAAACCGGGCATCTGCTTCGTGACGCGCGGTCCCGGCGCCAGCAATGCCGCGGTCGGACTGCATACCGCGCATCAGGATTCGACGCCGATGATCTTATTCATTGGGCAGATCAACAGCCAGTACACCGAGCGCGAATCGTTTCAGGAAGTCGACTACCGGCGCATGTTCGGACAAATGGCGAAGTGGGTGGCGAGCATCGACCGCGCCGACCGCGTGCAGGAAATGATGAGCCACGCGTTCCACATCGCCACCTCGGGCCGCCCCGGCCCCGTGGTGTTGGCGCTGCCGGAAGACATGCAGGATGAACTCGCGCCGGCGAAAGACCTTGCGCCGTATCAGCGCGTCGCAGCGCATCCCGGCGAAGCCGATATGCACAAGCTGCGCGACATGCTGTCAAAAGCCACGAAGCCGATGGTGATTCTCGGCGGCGCGGGCTGGACCAAAAAAGGCTGCGATGATTTTCTGGCATTTGCCACGTCGTTCGATCTGCCGGTGGCCTGCTCGTACCGCGCGCAGGACATGATCGACAACCGCGATGCGCATTACGTCGGCGACGTTGCCGTCGGACTGAATCCCGCGCTCGCCAAACGCATCGCGGAATCCGATTTGCTGATGGCCATCGGCTCGCGCCTGGGCGAATGGTCCACCGTGAATTACACGCTGATCGACATTCCGCGGCCGAAGCAGCCGTTCGTGCACATTTATCCCGGCGCGGACGAACTGGGCCGCGTGTACCAGGCGGATCTGATGATCAACGCAGGCATGCCCGAGTTCGCCGCTGCCGCGCGCAAACTGCCGCCGTTGAAGCCCTCGTGGCGCGAGTGGACACAGGGGGCGCGCGCCGACCTCGAAGCGTGGCAAAAGCCGGTCAAAGTGCCCGGCAAGGTCAACATGAGCGAGATCGTCAACTGGCTCGGCAAACGCCTGCCGGCGGATGCCATCCTCACCAACGGCGCCGGCAATTTTTCCCTGTGGGTGCATCGGTTCTATCGCTACGGCGGTTTTCGCACACAGCTTGCCCCGACCAGCGGTGCCATGGGCTACGGCGTGCCCTCGGGCGTCGGCGCCAAGATCATTTATCCCAAACGCCCGGTGATTTCGTTTGCGGGTGACGGCGACTTTCTGATGACCGGGCAGGAACTCGCCACCGCCGCGCAATACGATGCCAAACTGATTTTCATCGTCGTCAATAACGGCATGTTCGGCACCATCCGCATGCATCAGGAACGCCACTTCCCCACCCGCGTGTCCGGCACCATGCTGAAGAACCCGGACTTCGCCGCGCTGGCGCGCGCCTACGGCCTGCATGGCGAAATCGTGGAAACCACCGCGGATTTTGAAGCGGCCTTCGAACGCGCCTGGAGTGCCGATACCGCGGCACTGATTGAAGTGCGCGTCGACCCGGACGCGATTTCACCGCGCGCATCGCTCACCGCGATCCGCGAAGAAGCGCTGAAAGCGAAAAAATGATTCACTATCTGTCGGAGAAAGATGTTCAGCAAGTGCTGAACATGGAGATTCTGCTGGAATCCACCGAGCGCTCACTCAAAGACCGCGCGCTGCATCAGGCCATCGACATTCCGCGCCAGCGCATCTACACGCCGCAAGGCACGCAACATGTGCTGCAGGCATCCTCCAAGGCCATTGGTTACACCGGCTTCAAGTATTACTACACCCGCCCCTCCGGCAAGAGTTTTTATGTGCATCTGATCAGCATCGAAACTGGCAAGCTGGTGGCAATCGTTGAAGCAATCTGGATGAGCATGGTGCGCACCGGCGCGGCCAGCGGCGCCGCCACCCGGTATCTGGCGAAAGCCGATGCCGGCATTGTCGGCCAGATCGGCAGCGGCTATCAATCCATCGGACAGTTGGAGGCGGTGTGCGCGGTACGCAAGATCAAGGAAGCGCGCATCTACTCGCGCACGCGCGACAAGCTGGAAACCTACTGCAATACCATGAGCGGCAAGCTGGGCATTCCTGTCGTGCCGGCCGCATCGGCCGAGGCGGCGGTGCGCGGCGCGGACATTCTGAATGTGATCACCAAGTCGGCCACGCCGACCATCAAGGGTGAGTGGCTCACGCCCGGCGTGCACATCAACGCGGCAGGGTCCAACGCACTGTCGCGCGCCGAGATCGACGACGCCACGGTGAAGCGCTGCGACCTCATCACCGTCGATTCGCGTGGCACGGCACAAAAGGAATGCGGCGATCTATTGCCGGCGTTTGAAAAAGGCATTATTCAATGGGACACCCTGACTGAAATCGGTGATGTGTATGCGGGCAAGACGCCCGGCCGCACCTCGCCGCAGCAGATCACGTTGTACGAGTCCCACGGCATGGGCATACAGGATTTGTATGCCGCAGCCAAGGCGGTTGAACTGGCCAAAGCACGCGGGCTGGGGGTCGAGTTGCCGCTGGGTTTGTAGATACAAAACATTTGAAGCAGATTTACGCAGATGAACGCGGATTTTTTCGGTGGTCGTTCCCGCGCAGACGGGAACCCATGACACAGCGGCCCTTGAAGCACCCTACTGCCCCCCTACTATTCCCTCTGCTCCGCAGGGGGAGGGGATTCCCGCCCGCTCGGGAGCAAAAGTGGTGGTAGTAAATCCGCGTTCATCTGCGTAAACCTGCGTCAAGTGTTTTTCAGTTTTCGTCAATTAAAGGATTCAGCATGACAAGCACACTCGGAAAAATCGGTTTCGCCGGTATCGGCGCCATGGGCACCCCCATGTCCACCAACCTCGT
>CADECM010000185.1 GCA_902825845.1 uncultured beta proteobacterium | reverse complement strand
AAAGCGCCTGCCGCGGCGAGTTCGACGCCGGAATCGCCAACCAGTTTGTAGGGCAGATGCATGTCCGGAATGCCACCGTACGCTTGCGGAAATCGGCCAGTGTGCCGCAAATTGGAAAATACGAGTCGTCCGCCGGCCAGTGCCGAGTACGGTTGCGTGCAGGTGATGTTCCCGCTGCCCGCGCCGCCGATGCGATTTCGCAGCAGGGCGCTGTCGCCATAGGGATGCCCGGCGATGGTGGTATTGAGGATGAGTTCAATGTCCTGCAGTTGTCCGAAAGTTTTTGCGTCGCGCTCGAACAGGCGCCGGTCAAGGCTCTCTTTGAGCAATACGCCAAGTGGCGCGGGTCCCGCGATGCGCAATTCGCTGGCGCCCTCGAGCACATCCTGGATGAAGGGATCGCCCATCTTGTCGACGTACTGCCGCCACGCATTGTGCGCATCCATTGCGGGCTTTGTGGCGCGGAGGGTCCGCGCGTTGGCGGCAAAGGCGGCTGCTGCAACGCCGCCGCCAGATACGCCACTCAACAGCGCAATATCGCTGGCCACACCGAGTCGCGCCAACCCTTCGAGGGCTACGGCGGTGTACACCGCCGCGCGGGTGCCGCCGCCTGAAGCCGCGACCACAATCAGCGGGCGTGCAGAGGGCGTGCGCAATTGCCGCGCCAGATCATGTGCCGATTGCCGCGTGGTTGCAGGCAGCGCCGCAGCCTTGACAACGGGCGTAGCATCGAGGGGACTGGTGGCAACGGCATGCCACCACGCCAGAATGCCCACAAGTGCCATCAACAACATATTGACCAGATTAAAATACAGCCGCACGCGTCGCCGTATATCGTGCGCCGCCCGTGCGCCGTCCGATCGGTCGATGGCTGAAAACAATTCGTCGTAACCATAAAGCGTGAACGCAAATTCGGGTGAACGCTCGCCTTGCGCGCGGCGCTGCCTGAAAAAATGGCCTTGGGCGCAGAACCAGCCCGTGCCGTGCAGCGCCAGCACCCGCCCCTCGCGCGCGGCCCAAGTGAAGCTCGCGGGCGCTTCCAAGTCGCGACGGATCCAGCCGCGGCGGCCTTTGCGCGTGGAACTGAGCAGCGCCAGCAGGCACTCGCCGAGCCAGCGATTGATCCAGTATTCGTAATACCAGACACCGAGATAGGTCATGATTACGATCACGAACAGCACGCCGGCGGGCGTTGCATCCAGGATCGTCGTCACATACTGTACGCTGGCTAGCCGCAATATGGCGATCAAGATGACGGCATATGAAACCACCCGCGCTGTGCCGTTCAGAAACCAGCGCTCGACCAGCGTCAGCATTTGAACCCATTGCGTGGACAGATGTCCGTAGGTGATCAGTACGCTGCTCACGACGATAAAGAAAAGCGCAACCAGGCGCACCACTGGGACCCCCCACACGTACTCGCCCGAGGCAACAAACACGGCAAATGCGGGCAACAGCAACCAAACCACCAGGTGTTGGGCGACGCCATTGATCAGCGCCCCCCACAAGCGGATGGGCGCCACGTCGGGCCAATCGCGGCTATAAGTCAGCAGTTCAGTCTGTCGCAGTCCGGCTTTGAGCTGTTTCCTGTCTGCGTCGGGCACGCTGCGCGTTACACCGATGGCGATGAGCCGCGCAAGCAGCGCCACCAGCAAAAATATCGCCAGCGCCAGCGCGTAGACATGAGGGTAGGGCCCGCCCGCTGCCTCCGAGGGTTGGGGCGGCGCGGCATAGCCCCAGAGCACCGCTATGACCAGTCCCCATAGCAGGATGGAAACCAGAAATTGCACTAACGACGCAGTCCAACGCCGCCATGCCCACGCGACTATGGCGATACAGGCAAATAACGCTGCACCCTGCCACAGCAGTGGCACGGCGTCGCCATCGTTGCAGCTGCCGGTTGCGTGGCCGCCGGCGGTAAGCGTGTGAGCGATGAACGCCAGGGGCGTCAATAAAACGGCAGTTCCCAACGCCAGGAATATTCCCGCAAGAACGGTGGCAACGCGTGTCACCCTCGGCAGGAACAGGCTCGCCACCAGCACCCGCATGAGATTTGATATCAGCATGGCATGGGAACTTGACAGCAGTGTCCAGCGCTGCAACTGTTCCTGCCATTCGCGACGCATCGCATCGACTTTCTGACGTAGGCGAACGAGTATTGGATCATCCCTACTGTACAGCGCGGAAGCACCCTCTGCACCCAGCGCCAGCTCAAATGTTGCTCGATTGAGTACGCCCAGAAACAGCAGAAAAATCGTCAACCAGGACGCCGTCGCCAGTAGTGCGCGCAGCAGAGCCATTCCGGATTCACCGGTGGCCAAACACAGCGAATCCGCCGTCGGGCCAAACACCAGAAACGCGCTGACCCACACAAACATCATGAAGACCGGTAGTTTCCATGCCGGGCGCATCTGATAGCGGTACGGCGCGGTGAAGCCCGCCACGCCGCGGCGATTGCCGTAGAACTCGGCCCAATGCCACATCGTATCGATGATGTGGGGTACGTCTTGAAACAATGCGAGGCGCAGCGCACCCGGTGTGGCGTCGTCGGCGGTTTTGGACATTGGACTCTCCCTTGTCCCCGCGGCGGAATACACCGTCGGGTGACGCAAGGATCATGGTAGGAGGAAATCTGACCTCATGCCACTACCACGGAGTCGATAGACGGCATCTGCCGGCAAACGCGCCGCCAAGTCCGTACGGGGAAATTTGCCGGCGCTGCACACCGGGGCAAGATCGATTGGCGCTTATCGAGCCTGCAGGCCACTGTCGGCCGCGGTTGTCGCCACGAATATGCCCGAAGAATAGCTGACGTTGTCGGCGGCCTTGGCAGCGTCGTCACGCGGCGCCAAGACGTGTGGTTATTGACCGCCCCGCGAGCACACCTGGAGCATGCCAATGCGATGCAACTATACGGCACATTGTTTCAATAAAAATATAATAAAAACATATACTTATAAAGTTACCGCGGCTGCTTTGTAAGGCCATGCCGCTTTTGCAACACTCAGGCAGGAGCGTCTGCCCCGCCATCAGCGGTCGCGGTATCGGGCGCCGCAAGATATAGCGCCTCCAGTTCCTGACGGATGTAGTCGAGCACGCGCGCCCCGGTATCCG
>CADECM010000184.1 GCA_902825845.1 uncultured beta proteobacterium | reverse complement strand
GTCGCCAGCAACACCAGGAAGCGGTTGGCTATCGACCAGCGTATTAGACGAGCGATCATTTTGCCGCCGTGAGGGGTTTTTTCTTGATGCGTGTGATTTGATAATCGCCGTCCTTATCAGGCTCGCCGCGCATGTTGAAATCGATTTCGTCGCCCGCTTTTAGATTGCGCAGTTGCGATTTATCCTCGACGCCGAATCCCATGGACATCGCCGGCCATTTCATGGACGGAATGGGGCCGTGGTCAAGCTCGATCCTTCCCTTTACGGCGTCGATCCCGGTGACCTTGGCGCTGCCGGTGTGTTTGCCGCCCATAGCGTTCGTCGTTACGGCGTCGGCAGTTTGCGAACCTTCCAGTCGCGTCAGGGTGCTTTTAAGGCTCGCTTCGGAGTCAATTAGGAACTGGCCCGAGGCCACCACCTTCTGCCCCGCGTTGAGGCCTTTGCGGATCTCCGTCATGTCGGCGCTTTCGCGTCCCGCTTCAACTTCGACCGGACGAAACTTTCCACCGTCTTCGGCGAGGATGACCACGCTGCGGGTGCCGGTGTGAATCACTGCTTCAGCGGGGACCATCAGCGCTGGCTTTGCGGCGCTGCCGAAAGCGACGTTGACGAACATGCCTGGTTTCAGGCGTCCCGCGGGATTGGCAAGCTCGATTCTCGCCTTGATCGTACGTGTGGCAGCATTGACGTCGGGCAACAGCGCTGCAACCGTACCCTGGTAACGCGTTTCGGGGAAAGCCGTCGCGCGTGCTGTGACCGTTGCGCCAGGACGCACCAGTGCCGCTTCGGTCTCCGGCACTTCGGCATGGACCCACACCGAGCTCAGCCTAGCCAGACGAAACAGGGTCACGCCAGGATTGACCGACATGCCATCGCGCACCCCTAGGTCCCACACGATGCCGCTCTCCGGAGCATACAAGGTGATGCGCAGCGCGGGATGCCCTGATTGCTCTATAAGTCGGATTTGCGATTCGGCGACGCCGAGCAGCAACAGCCGCTGGCGCGCGGCTTGCGCCAACGCCTCCGCCCCGGGCTGCGTACTACGCTTGAGCACAAAATATTCTTCTTGCGCCGCCAGCCATTCGGGCGCATAGATATCGGCCAGCGCCTGTCCGCGTGCCACTGCGTCATACTGCGCCCGCACGTAGAGCTTTTCGATGTAGCCGGTCACGCGCGCCTGTACCGCAATCAGCGAGCGCTCGTCCACGCTCACCGCGCCGGTGGCGGTGAAGCCCGTGTCCATGCGGCCTTCCTTCACCTCGGCAATGCGTATGCCGAGGTTCTGCAAACTGCGCGAACTGATGCTCACTTTGCCCTGATCGGCACTTTCGTCGGCGTAGACTGGAACCAGCTGCATGTCCATGAACGGCGACTTGCCGGGCTTGTCGAATTTGGGGCCCGGCACCATCGGGTCATGCCAGTAGAGAACCTTGCGATCACTCGAAGCCACCGGTTTGCCGTCAGACGACATTGCGGGCGATGCCGCCGGTGCCGCAGGTGGTGCGGACGACTGCGCGTGCATGCGGTGCATCGCGTACCAGTATCCGCCGCCGGCACCGGCTGCCAGCAATGCTGCCACAAGTCCTATCAATGCGGTGCGCTTCATTGAGCGTGCTCCATGGGCTGAAAGTAAATAAGCTGGGCGTAAGCACGCCCGCGCTCGGCTGCGAGTTGCAGTTTCTGCAAGCGCAAATCAATTTCCATGCGTCTTGCTTCCAGCACCGCCGCCAGCGAACTGAGTCCGCCGCGATACGCAGCCAATGCGATGGCTACGTTGTCACGGGCCAGCGGCAACAGCGAGTCATCGAAACGTTTAAGCCGCTCAGTGGCGGCCAGCCAATCCGTTTGTGCCATCGCCGTATCGGCGAGATGCTGGCTCAGGGCGTCTTCGCGCAATGCCCGGGCCTGCTCGACCCGTGCCGCGCGTGCTGCCGCCATGCGGTTCTGACGCCGATCGGCGAACAATGGAAGGTCGATGGATACCTGCACCATCAGCATATTGCTGTAGGCCGGGCCGCGTTGTGCGTAGCTCAGTTCCAGCCCCCAGTCGGGCTTAGTGGCCAGCCTCGCCAGGTCGGCGTCGCTTTGCGCAATGTCGATCTGCCGTTGCAGGGACTGCAAATGTGGGTGCCCCGCGGCGTGAATCTCCAGCGCCGCAGACGGCGAATGGTCGTCTAGCGCCCCTCCCGCGCCGGCGGGCGCCATCAGCGGGCGCTTTGCCGCGTCGCCTAGCCAGCGGCTGAGCATCGCTTGCGCACGCACGGCCTGTCGGTCGAATTCGACACGACGGTTGAGCAGCATCTGTAAGGTGGTTTCCAGCGCGATGCGTTCTGAAATGGTTGTGCGGCTAGCCGCTACCCCTGCCTGCAAAGCCTCACGCTGCAACACTGCTTCCGTGTATTGCTCGTCCACGACTTTCGCCATCAGCTCGGCATAGTAGCGATCCATCCATGCCGTAGCGACGTCGCGCCGCACCGCGGCACGCGCGTCCTCCAGCATGGCCTGCTCGCGCGCGTACTGGTGCTCCGCGCGGCGCCCCTTGACTTCGCGCTTTTCGGCCCGTGGAAATTGTTGCGATACGCCGATCTTGCGCATGGTCATGAAGTCGCGCGTCAAGCTGAATTTATCGGTTCCATCGAGCGGTAGATTGTCGATACCGAGTTTGACCTTGGGGTCGGGCAGTTCGCGCTCGGATACGGTGTACTCCTCAGCCGCGGAAATGGCCGAGCGCTGCGCCGCGAGTAGCGGAGAATCACGCGTCGCAATGCTGAGGGCTTCGCTAAGCGAGAGCGCCGGTTCCGCCGCTGCGCACGCCCCGCTGACAGCTAACGCGGCGAACCAAAGCACGGTCAATCGCGCTATCGCCTTAAATCGTATTGGGTAACACATATAACCTCCACGGGTTCGTCAATAGAATGACGCCGGTGAGACACCGGCGGGAACCGTGGAGGGATTAAATCAGCAGGCGGCCGTAAACCAGTCGGAGTGGGGGAGGCGCAGCGCGTTCGGCAGTTTGATCGTTCTGCACTGCACCCATTGCGAACGGCACACGCAATAGGGTGTAATTCACCACCAACAGCAGCGCATCTATCGCCGGCAGATGAATCTTTGCGGTTTCAAACGAAGCATCGCGCGACTGGCAAC
>CADECM010000183.1 GCA_902825845.1 uncultured beta proteobacterium | reverse complement strand
TCCCTCATCCCAATACCTCCCTCGGCGGGTGAACCCCTCTCCCACCGGGAGAGGGATGAAAAGCCCTTCTCCCTCCGGGAGAAGGGTGGGGAGAGTGAAGCGAGGGGGCCGCAGGCGGGAGGCGGGCTGTCATAACGATAGGTAATCCTCAATAAAAACCAAGAGATTCTTCTACAACCAAACAAAACACACGGGTGGATGATGAACTGGCTTCGTAAATTCAGTTTGGCACAACGGTTTTGCCTGTTAGGAGTGCTGTGTGCCGCGATGGTGGGCACGCCACTTTGGTTTTACGTACGGGAAGCAAGCAAGTTAATCGAGGCCACGTCGCAGGAGCGCGCCGGCTTGCCGGTGGTGCGTGCGTTGTCGGATACCTCCAAGGCGCTACAGAAAAATCGTGGCGTGGCCACCACCTGGTTGAACGAGACCGGCAATGCCGCGCAGCGTCAAGCCGCGGAAACCGAGGTGGACAAGATGCTCGATGCGGCGCTTAAAGCCACATCGGAGAAATCCACGCCGGAAGTCATTCGCAAACTGGTGGAGCAGGTCAGCGGCGACTGGAAGACGCTCAAGGCGGATATCGCCGCCAAGCGCATTAACATTGACGCAAGCCGTAAGCGGCATAACGCCATGCTGGAACGGCTGCTGCGCAGTGTGACCGTGGTGGCCGACGATTACGGCCTCACGCTCGACCCGGAAGCCAATACCTACCACTTGGTGATGGGCTCGATACATTATTCGCCGGGTTTGATCGATGCGCTCAGTTCATTGCGCGCACGCGGTGCGGATATTCTTAGCAGCGGCCAGAACAAGAATCCCGAGGATTTTACGATCGCCGGGGTGTCCGCCGAACGCGCGGCGTACTTTGGCAAGGCTTCGCTCGACAGCTTCGCCAAGGCGATTGAAGCCGACGCCTCATTGGAAAAATCGCTCAAGGCTTTGCGTGAAGACGCGGACAAGAAACTCAAAGATGTGATGACGCTGTCGCGCTCGCTGCTGGTGGGCATGGATGTTCTCGTTTCCGCGACGGACTATCGCAAACGCATGAACGAAGCCATTACCGCGCAGGAGAAGGTCGGTGCGCTGGCGTTTGATCAGCTCGGTCTGTTGCTGAAGGCGCGTGAAGATACCATGCAGCGTAGCTTTTATCTGCTGCTCGGGCTGGTGCTGGGCATAGCCGGTCTGGCGTCGGCGCTGGGCGTTCTGATCGCACGCAGCGTGGTAAAGCCGCTCGCCGCCGCGGTGCAGGTGGCGGATGCCGTGGCCCAGGGGAATCTCGACAACACGGTGGATGCCGGACACGTGGATGAAGTCGGCCGCCTGAATCAGGCGATGAAGCATATGCAGGAGCGGCTCAAGGCGTTTGCCGCCGCTCAAGTGGAAATGGCGGCCAAACACGATGCGGGTGAAATTTCGTTCCGCATGAATGCCAACGCCTTACCCGGCGCCTATGGTGAACTCGCGGGCAAGGTGAATGAGCTGGTCGGCGCGCATATCGCGGTCAAGATGAAGGTTGTGGAAGTGGTCAAGCGTTACGCCACGGGCGATCTCACGGTCGACATGGAGCCTCTGCCGGGCGAGAAGGCGAAAATCACCGAAGCCATGGACGGCGTGAAGGCGAGCTTGTTCGCCGTCAACGGCCAGATTCAAACGCTGGTGGAAGCCGCGGCACAGGGCAATTTCAGCGTGCGTGGCGACGAAACAAAGTTCGACCACGAATTCCGCAAGATGATTGCAGGCTTGAACCGCCTGATGCAGACCGCCGACACGGGGCTGAACGAAGTGTCGCGCGTGCTCGGCGCATTGGCCAAGGGTGATCTCACGGAAAAGATCACCGCCGACTATCAGGGCACGTTCGGCCAGCTCAAGAACGATTCGAATCAGACGGTCGATAACCTCACTGCGATCGTGCATCAGATCAAAGACGCCACGGAGACCATCGAAACCGCGTCGCGCGAAATCACCCAGGGCAACAGCGATCTGTCCAACCGTACCGAGCAGCAGGCGAGTTCGCTGGAAGAAACCGCGTCCTCGATGGAAGAAATCACCAGCACGGTCAAGCAAAACGCCGAAAACGCACGTCAGGCCAACCAACTGGCGGCGGGAGCCTCCAGCGTGGCGGTGAAGGGCGGGCAGGTGGTGGGCCAGGTGGTGTCTACCATGAGCGGTATTTCGGAATCATCGAAGAAGATCGCCGACATCATCGGCGTGATCGACGGCATCGCATTCCAGACCAACATTCTGGCGTTGAACGCCGCGGTGGAAGCGGCGCGCGCGGGCGAACAAGGCCGTGGCTTTGCGGTGGTGGCGAGTGAGGTGCGCAATCTGGCGCAGCGCTCCGCCAACGCAGCGAAGGAAATCAAGCAATTGATCCAGGACTCGGTTACCCGTGTCGACGCCGGCACCAAGCTGGTGGACGAAGCGGGGCAGACTATGGACGAGATCGTCAGTTCGGTCAAACGCGTGACTGACATCATGGCCGAGATCACCAACGCGAGTCAGGAGCAAAGCTCCGGCATCGAGGAAGTCAATCAGGCGATCACGCAGATGGACGAAGTGACGCAACAGAACGCTGCGCTGGTGGAAGAAGCGGCGGCGGCAGCTGAATCGATGCAGGAGCAGGCGGGCAATCTGGTGCAGACGGTGGCGCAGTTCCGCCTGTCGCGCGCCGCGGCCACGCTGGAGGCGGCGTTCGATTTCGATGCGGCGATCAAGGCGCACGACGACTGGAAGCGCCGGCTGCATGAACATCTTGATGGCAAAGGTGAAGCATTGGATGCGGCAAAGGTGAGCCGCGACGATTGTTGCCCGCTGGGTGGCTGGATCCATGGCGCGGGCACGCGCTATGCCGGCCACGGCGAATACGGTGCGTTGAAGTCGGCGCATGCCGGGTTTCATCAATGCGCGGGTGAAGTGGTGCGTCTCACGCAAGCGCAAAACCGCGATGGCGCGAGCACCTTGCTTGATACGCAATTTGTCGAACGCTCCAAAGACACCATCGGCAAACTGCATGCGATGAAACGCGCGGTGGCGTCGTCCGCTGCCCCGGCGGCGCTGCACGGCGAACGCCGCGGTCCGGACCGCGCGATCAACGTGGCGAGATTGCCGGCCAGGAATGCGAAACCTGCCAAACCCGTCAAGGCAATTGCCGCGGCGCCGCGTGCCAAGGTTGCGGGTGCTGATGAGGACTGGCAGGAGTTTTAAGGCCTTATCGGGAGACTGGAAACCCGGCTCCCGT
>CADECM010000182.1 GCA_902825845.1 uncultured beta proteobacterium | reverse complement strand
GGCGCGCGAATTCGACGTGATCGAAATCCGCCGCACCTGGCACATCGACACCGCCGTCCGGCTGGATTGACGTGCGCTTGCTTTTCATCCACGGCGCGAAGCTGGCGCGTTATTCTGGCGTTATGGTGGCGTGCATGCCCCGTTACTCAACGTGAATTTCCCCGTCCATTCCACGACGCCGTGGTGCTGCGCATTCGGTGTCTTCATTACCATTTGCGGGGAAGTGCGGGGGGGGGTGACAGATGGATTTCGTCGCCAGGCGGTTTCGCGTACGAACCGATTTTTTTCCGTTAGTCAGGCCTGATGAGAACATCGTTGGGGACTGTATCCCATAGCGAGAGGACCGCCGATATAAAAGCGCATAAGCATCGGACTCGCGGAACCGCGCCGGCCGGAATCCCGGCAAAGATCCCCTCAGACTCCGGTGTGGGCTGCGAACAGCTGCTGAATGTCGAACGATTTATCCCTGCTGAGTGAAGGTGCCGCCAGTTTGAAACCGCGCACCGCACGCATCAGCGCCGATGCCTGGTCTTCGAGAGAGGTGGCGGCATTGGCACCCACCATCGCCGCATTCTGCTGTGTGACCTTCTCAAGCTGTTGCACGGTGTTGCTGACTTGCACCAGACTTTGGGATTGCTCTTGTGATGCCGTCGAAATTTCGCTGATCAGCGTATTCACCCGCGTCACGGCATCCACGATCTCGGCCATGGTCGCGCCCGCCGTCTGTACCTGATGCGAACCGGCATCAATGCGGGCGACTGATTCCATGATCAGTTGGCGAATCTCCCGGGAAGCTTCTGCGGATCGATGCGCGAGAGTCCTGACCTCGGCCGCAACCACTGCGAATCCGCGCCCCTGTTCGCCGGCATGCGCCGCTTCCACTGCTGCATTGAGGGCGAGAATATTGGTTTGAAATGCGATGCTGTCGATCACACTGATGATGTCGGCAATTTTTTTGGACGACTCGGAGATTCCAGTCATGGTGCTGACCACGGTGCCAACGGCCTCTCCGCCGCGTACGGCCACCGCCGAAGCACCGGCTGACAGCACGCTCGCATTGCGCGCATTTTCCGCATTCTGGGATACTGTCGAGGCCATCTGCTCCATGGATGCGGCTGTTTGTTCCAGCGATGCCGCTTGCGCTTCCGTACGGCCCGACAAGAGTTCGTGCCCTTGGGCAATTTCCCCAGACACGGCTTGCATGTGCGTGGCAATTTCGTGTATGCGTGCGACAAGACCATTCAGCTGGTCAAGCGCCAATCCAAATTCGCGGCCGATGACGACGGTTTCCGCGCAGGCTTTGGCATCCAGACGGGCCTCCAGGTCGCCCTCCGCAAGCCGGCGCATGGCCTCAACGATTTGTGAGAAAGCCTGTTGCACGCGCCGCGTAAAACCGACCAGAAAGCCGGCCAATGCGAGCCCCCCAATTGCAAAACTTGTCACCGCAATCGCCTGACGCTGGGCAGCAGCTTTGGATTGTCCCGCGTAAACTGTCTCTGCCTCCCTGATCGCCAACGGCAGCAGTGCCTCCAGGGGTTTGACCAGTTCAATATGCACGGCGGGCCAGTCATCCTCCAGCAATGTGGCGAGCTTTTTCCGATCGTTCGACGCGTATGCGGCATTCAGTTCTGCCGCGAAGCGATCAAATTTCTTCCAGCCCGCGTCGATCCGCTTCATCAGCGTCTGGCGCTCACCCGTGGACAGACCCGAGGCGCGAACGTAGCCTGCCCAACGCGCCGGCGCTTGTTGCCGGGCTTCATTGAGGTGATTGCGGCTGCCGGTAACGGGTATCTGATCCAGCAGCACACCTGCCAGGCGGAAGCGCACCTCCCTGAGTTGACGGTCCGAATCCTGCAGTGCGAGCATGGGTTGAAACCGCTCCTCGTAAAGATCGCGAAGCGCCGCCGCATCGCTTCGTGAGCCGAGGACCACCAGTACGCTCAGGCCCGCAAGTAACGCGACACAGACGCTGGACAACAGCAGCAGGTGCGCCTTTATGGAGAGGATTCGCATGATCTGAATCAAACAGCCCGGGGCATTCGCATTCAGCGAGTCAATAGGTGTTAGTCGACCGGCAATTTCCTGGCACGCCATTCCGGCAGCCCGCCGCGAAACCAATGTACGTGCTTGTAGCCGGCTTCAACAGCAACCTTGGACGCCTTGTAGCTCTTCCAGCAATCCCCCGCGTTGCAGTAAAAAATCAGAGGGGCATTCTTGTTCGCCGGCAGCTTTTTGAGGTCGAAATTGTCCTGGGTTTTGTCGAAATTGGTCGCTTTGGCGCTCTTCTCGCGGTAGGGCAGGCTTTGTGCGCCCTTGATATGGGCCTCGGCGTATTCCGCGGCGACCCGTACATCAAAGACTTGCGTACCCGCGCGCATCATTTGTTGCGCTCGGTCGGCATCCACAATGATGACGCCTTCCAGTATCGCAGGGGTCTCCTGCGCAATTGCGCCTGCTGACACTCCGGCGATAAACAAGGCAAGCAAGTATTTGGAAAAAAATGACTTCGTAGTATTCATCAGCAATTGCTCCCGGTTTGGCGGAGGTATCATCATTCACATCGGCTTCGGATTGAACCGCAATCCGTCGAAGTGTGGACCATAATGCATCGACGTCGATCTGGATCGGAAGAACTGCACGGTCTTTTGCTTTCTTTTCCTCACATCGTCAGCCGCGGCATAAAATCACGGCCTTGGTGGACCTACACCCATCAAAATGCTGTGCGCAGGGAGAGCGATGGTGAAAATTTTCCCCTTGAAAATCGTATGATTGCCGTAGCGATCGTGTGGCGGATGGATTGATGCAAGATTGTTTCAAAACCCGTTTTTCACAGGAAAATAACCATTCAATCGAAACGGACCGTCATCGCTTATTTCGTGCAAACTGGCGTCACGCTTCCGAATCAGATTGAGCAGATGACGTTTAAACGCTTTCAGCTTTCGGGGTATCTTTCCCAGCAAGCGCAAGCTATCCAGATGTTTCAATAGCTTCCTGAATATTGGCGCGTTCGTACTCGCGAGGCATACGAGGGCGTCGCATGCCGCTTAACGGTCGTCGTGCCGCCAAGCCGATGTTCCCCGTGATCTTGCCGCGCTCAAAACCCAACCGGGGGTTCCTTCCAGGAATCCTGTCGTGGTCGTGCGCGCGCGATCGCCTGGGCGGCATCGCACCAACCGTCGCATGCGTTGCGGCCGGGGCGCCGTCGCCAGATGTTCAGCACTCCTTTGCATTTCGCGTAGACATGAAAAAACCGCAGCACACGCCGGCATTCCTCCAGCGTGGGGGGGTGGTCGCTGCAGA
>CADECM010000181.1 GCA_902825845.1 uncultured beta proteobacterium | reverse complement strand
TGCCCGACTACATGGTGATGGGCGAGCGCGGCATGGCCGACATGGGCGAGATGGAAATGCCGCTGCCCGACAACACGCTGCCGATGATGAGCGGCAGCGGCCCCTTCGGCGCGCTCGAAATGGGCGGCATGTTCAGCGTGGTGAAAGTGCGTGACGGTCTTGCGCGCAACGACTACAAGGATCCGGGCTGGTTCAAGCATCCGCCGGGCACGGTCGCGCGCGAATGGACCGGCGCCGCGCCGGTCGTTGAGCGCCCCGCCGCGCCGGCACGCACGCAACCCGGCGCCGTTGAACTACGCGCACGCAAACCCGTAAAGCACCCACATTGAAAGGCATTGAAATGATAAATATTGTTTTAAATCCTATACTTACAATAGCGATGCTGATGACGCTCACGTCCGCGCCGGCGGCGGCACATGGCGATTCAAAGCAATCCGCGCCACGCAACATCAGCACCACGGAAATGGCCTTCGGCCGCGAAGGCGATCCCAAAAAAGTCACGCGCACGCTGCAGGTGGATATGAGCGACAGGATGCGCTTCACCCCTGCAAACATGACAGCCAAGCAAGGCGAGACGGTGAAGTTCGTGATCAGGAACTCGGGCAAGGTGATGCACGAGTTCGTGCTCGGCACCATGAAGGAACTGAAAGAACACGCTGAGGTGATGAAAAAACACCCCGGCATGGAACACGATGAGCCGTACATGGCGCATGTTGCGCCGGGCAAAACCGGCACCATCGTGTGGCAGTTCACGCGCAGCGGCAATTTTCATTTCGGCTGCCTGATTCCGGGCCACTTTGAAGCCGGCATGATCGGCAACGTCGCAGTCCAATAGAGAAACGTAAAGGAGCACACCATGAACCGGCGTTATGCATTGAAACTGTTGCTGGGCTGCGTTGCGACCGCGATCAGCACCCCCGCGTTCGCCGCGCCGGAAGTGACGGTCTGGCACAGCCCCGACTGAGGCTGCTGCGGCGCGTGGATCCAGCATCTGCGCGCCAACGGCTTCCGGGTGAAGTCGATTCATGTCAACGAACCGGGCACGCAGCGTCGGCGCCTCGGCATGCCCGAGGCCCTCGGCGCATGCCATACCGCGGCAGTTGACGGTTACGTCGTCGAAGGTCATGTGCCGGCGCGCGACGTGAAGCGCATGCTCGCCGAACGCCCGCAGGCGCTGGGACTGGCGGTGCCCGCCATGCCGCGCGGTTCGCCCGGCATGGAAGGGCCGGTGAGCGATCCGTACCGGGTGTTGCTGGTGCAGAAAAATGGACGTTACACGACTTATGCCCGCTATTGACGCCATGGACGCAATGGACGCTAAACCCCAAAGAAAGGAACAGCCATGAAACGCTCGACATGGATTTACGCAATGCTCGCCGCCCTTGCGGTGCCTGCCCATGCACAGCAATCCGACGCCGGCCACGCCGCACATCTTCCGGCACAGGCGCAGAATGCCGCAACGCTCACCGACGGCGAAGTACGCAAGGTCGACTTCGACGCCAAAAAACTCACCATCCGCCACGGCCCGATCCAGAACCTAGACATGCCGGGCATGACGATGGTGTTTCAGGTCAGGGAACCCGCGCTGCTGGACAAGGTGAAACCCGGCGACAAAATCAAGTTTCACGCCGAGAAAGCCGGTAGTGCTTATGTCGTGACGCAGATCGAACCCGCGAAGTAGGTTCGCCTACATGGTCCGTGGCGATTGCCGCGATCGCCGATCGTCGCGGCAGCGAATGTAACGGCTGTTACCAAGGGTTACATCATCGCGCCTTGAAAGCCGCGGTTGCGCCCCGAATTCTGTCATTGACAGCGACGGCGGCATGCGTTTGATCAAGATCAATGCCTCATCATCGCGATGGAACCCGCGCCAGCGCACGCGTCAAACATTGACTCACTATTAAGGAGATGATGATGTTCAAGAGATTGCTATTAGGCGCTACCCTCGCAACCGCGGCACTCGCGGCCACACCCTTGCTGGCCGATCCTGGCCATCGTCACGGGCAGAATACCGCGTGCAGCGGTGAAAACTGTCCGGCGACCGCGCGCGGCGGGCACGGCGATCGCGCTGGTCATGGGCGCATGGCGCAAATGCACGGCGGCAAGAATCACCAGGGACAACATGGCACGCGGCACGGCAATGGCGGCGCGGGTTGCCCGATGCATGCGCAACCCAAAGCCTCATAAGCTTGCCGGATGTGGCAACAACGCCGCGGGCATCTTCCCGCGGCTGCTTTATGCGTCTAGTGGGAGATAATATATAAATATTTGATTTTATTGATCTTTTTATCAATCCGGCCGCGGCAGTCATTGTGCGCAATAATGGCGTCACGCTACCAGGAGAATCGCGCCATGAACCTACGCACGGTAAACGCCGGCAACGGCTTGCAGTGGATCTCGCGCGGCTTTGAGTTGTTCGCGAAGAATCCCGGCATGTGGGTATTGCTGACAGCGCTGCTGCTGGTGGGCACTATTGTTCTGGCAATGGTGCCGGTATTGGGCAGCATCGCCTGCGCTGTGCTGTGGCCGGTGCTGGTTGCCGGGTTGTTGCTGGGCTGCCGCGCGCTGGACAGCGGGCAGACGCTTGAACTGCCACACCTGTGGGCGGGATTCCAGTCGGGACCGCGGCTGCCGCAACTCGCGCTGGTCGGCGTAGCGTACCTGATCGCCACCATCGTGATCATGGGCATTGCGGTCGCCGTGGTGGGTGTACCTGTGGTTCGCGCGTTTAGCTCGGGCGCCCCCCCCAGCATGCACAGTGTGCTGCCGCTGCTGGGCAGCCTCGCATTAGGCACGCTGATCGCGCTGGCGCTGCTGGTGCCGGTGGCCATGGCGGTGTGGTTTGCACCTGCCTTGATCGTGTTCGACAATTTGGGCGCCACCGCCGCGATGCGGCAGTCTTTCGCCGCCTGCCTGCGCAATATCCTGCCGTTCCTGCTGTATGGCGTGATTGCCCTGGTGCTCAGCATCATCGCAGCCATTCCGTTCGGCCTCGGCTATCTGGTGCTGATCCCGGTGCTGACATGCTCACTATATGCCGGGTACAAGGATGTTTTTGCCGATGCCGCGCCCGAGCCCTCGGCGGTAGGTAATCCGCTGCTACGCTGAGGGATGCTGGCGCCGCGTCCGGCGACGCGCCAACGCGTCGCCAATCCGTTACGCCACCCACCGATAGAATGCCGGGGATGGCCGCTGTTGCGTAAACGCGCGTGGCGCGTGCACACGTTGACTATCCTAGAACTCATTTCACAAATATTCGCGTGCTGCGTTGTGGTCAAAATCGGTGGTGGCGCGAAGGACGAGGAAGCTCATACCGCAAGTATGAGCAACGA
>CADECM010000180.1 GCA_902825845.1 uncultured beta proteobacterium | reverse complement strand
AGTTCATCCACTTATACAGGCCTCATTTCGTGTCTAAAAAAGCGGGGCCACCTCTCCCAGCGGCTCCCCCACCCTTCACTGCCAAAACCGAAACACCAAACTAGCCGCACGCAGCGCCTTACCCTCCAGCGCCTTAAGCAGCTCCGCCTTGGTCAGCCCAGCCGGCAGCGCATTGGGTTCGAGGTCGGTGGCGATGAGCGTCATCACGTAGTGCTGCGGCGCGTTGCCTTTGGGTGAGCACGGGCCGAGCCAGTGCATGCCGGCGTTGTTCTTGCCGGGCACGAATGCGCCCGCTGGTACGCCGCCTGGTGCACCGCCCAGCGCGCCCTCGGGGAAGCCGCTGGTGCTCGCCGGGATGCCGTAGATCACCGCGTGCGACACGCCCAGGCCGGTGCGGCCGGCCTGGTCGTCCCAGATGAGGGCGTAGCTGCGCGTCTTGGCCGGTGCATTGCGCCACGCGAGCGCGGGCGAGACATTTTGCCCGGTGCAGTTCGGGTTCTTGGCGAAGTTGCCGGCGGCCTTCGGCGGCAGCTTCGCGTTGTCCGCCATGCCGGGCGCGGTGAGGCGGAAGGCGGTCGGTGGTCCTTCGATCTCGGGCACGCTGGCGCAGCCAGATAGGACGAGCGGGGCAAGAAAGGTAAGTGCGGCGGCGATGTTTTTCATGGTCCCTGTATCCTTCTGGCATTCGGTGGAAATCTTTTCTTATGGCTTCTTCCTCCTTATAGCCGAGGGGAACGGGATTTACAAACGCCATTGCCGCACAGGTGCCAAGACATCCGGTCGCCGCGCGATCCATTCGTCAGTGCTTTCGCAGCGCTTGAGATTCGCGCAAAGCCCCCGCCAGACATTGTTGGTAACTATTTGATTTTATTTAGTTTTTTTATCGACACCAAGAGTCGTCCGTTGATCGAAAGCGGTGCTGGCAATCGCAGCGTCGGTTACTGCTGTCGTGTTGCAGGTTATTAGGGGTTTAAAAACGCGGCGCCCCCATATTCGTCGCGCCAGCGGAACAAGCCCCGAACGCTGATCCGGGGGCTGGAACCCAGGTTGTGACGTGCAGTGCGCAGCAATGTAAATTTGCGCCTGCGGCGCAGGTTACGACCTGGATTCTGGCTTCCGCAAGAACGACACGGTGATGAGGTCGGTGTAACGCGTAGTGTCAGCGTTTGCCCGCAGGGCGCCCGGTCAGGCTGTTTATGCCTTCCACCCGATAAAATTGCACAGCGCCTGCCCCATTACCAATTCCAGATCGCGCCCTTTCAGCCACGGCATTTCTTCGGTGTACATGGTTACGCACTGCTTCCAGGTGCACGGCATGCGTGTGATGTCGGTGCCCCAGAACGTGCGCTCAGGGCCGAAGGCGTCGAAAATCTGCTTGATGTATTGGTGGATGTTGCGGTAGGGGTAGACCTCGCTGGAGTAGCTGGGGCCGCCGGTGGCCTTGACCGCGACGTTGGGATATTTCGCCAGCGCCAGCAGTTCGCCCAGATCAGAGAATCCCGCGTCATCCATGCTGAAGCGTGGCCGTGCCATGTGATCCACCAGAATCTTCAGGCCGGGGTGTTTTTCGGCGACCTTGGCCACTTCCTTGCAACGGCTCGGTACCAGCAGACCGATGGGGATTCCCGCGCGTTCGGCGGCGGGCCACAGCCAGTCCAGCGTGCCGTCGACCATGCGGTTTTCCTCGCCCGGCTTGAGGAAGGCGAAGCGCAGGCCGAGCATGCCCGGCTGATTTTTCCAGGTGTCGATCAGTGAGCGGTTCTCGGGTTTCGCGACATCGAAGAAGCCCAGGATCGCGAGCCGGTCCGGATGTTTCTTGGCGGCGTCGATGGCGACCTCGTTCGCCTTCGGGTCCCAGCTCGGCGGATGCAGCACCACGCGATTGACGCCGGCCACATCCATGTCACGCAGCAACTCGTCGGCGGTGTAGGCGCTGGTCTGGCGATGAATATGCACCGGCGTGCCGCTGGTCCAGATGTGTACTTGGGCGTCAACGATGAGCATTGCGTGGGTCTCCTGTGGATGGGGTAAGCGGGTTACCGCGATGGCGGCTGCTGTGCCGACGGTGATGTGGCCTTAGTTTCTCACAGCTGTGGTGGTGCAGGCCGTGTCCTGCGCGACAGTGAATTAACTCATTGTTTTTAAATCATTTTTTGATTTTTGTTGAGCGCCACCATCATCCGCTTTGGCGGTGAGTGCCGCCGCGTGCAGCTTGAGCACCGTGGCCCAGTTTCGTGTCGTAACTGTATCGCCCGCGGCACGCGCGAACGCCTGCATCAGCGGCGATTCGATGACGCCGCGCGCGCACCACAGATACGCCGCGCCGGCACGGATGGTCAGCGCATCGGGCGTCCAGTCTTGCTTGAGCAGCGGCCTGACCTTGCCCAGCGCGGCACGATCGGCGGCGAACGCCACCAGATATTTCGACGGATCGTTTGCCACGGCCTGCAGCGGATTCGCCGCGACGATGCCGCTCAATTCGGCGGCGGTGATGGCCACCACCGGCACCGCAAATCCGAAACGACTTGCGATGGCAGCCTCAATCGCGCGCGCGAGTTTGCCCGCATTGGCGCGCGGCGCGTCGAACAGGGCATTGCCGCTGTTCAGCAGCGTGCGCACATTGGCGTAACCGAGTTTTTCGAGCAAGGCGCGCAGGTCCGCCATGGCGATGCGCTTGGCTTTGCCGACGTTGATGCCGCGGAGCAGGGCGATGTATTGGGGCATGGCTACGTCGCAATGCCGTGCATGGGTGAACTGCGCATGGAACTTACCCTGCGCAAATCATGGCGGCGAAGCAGCGGGATCCGCTTCCTCGATCACTAACTGGCGTAGCCGGGAAACCGTCGCCATAAATCGTCCTGTTCGCTCCAAAGAAAAGAACGAGACGCTGACGACTGCAAAAAAGCGCATGAGGTCGTAGAAACGTGCTGAATAGATGAATTCCAACGCGCGCGGTGGCGCGCTGAAGTCGAATTTTTGCAGCAAGGCCGGAAAGAGGGATGCGTAAACATGGTACGCGCCCCATCCTACGACCAGTGTGGTCAGCGAGACCGGCACGTAAAGGCACGAAAAGTCGACGAGAAAGTTTTTTTGTGGTTCGACGTGGCATCTTGCTAGACAGTACAAAATGCCGAACACATATACCACGACGAGCGTTCCCAATTCATAAAACCAAAGACCGAGGGGAATCGACCATGCTTGCACGTTTGGTGCAGGAACGATCAAAAGATAGCCGGGAAGAAGCCATAGAATAAAACCGGCAGAAAGGTAGAAGGCTTGTTCTTGCGCCGTTACCTCGCCTGCGCTCAGGCGCTTGGCAAGTCGCTTTGCGCTAATCAAGTGGAGAGTCATGCCTGCTGCGCCCCCGCCTTCCCGTTCTCCACCACAAATCCCGCCAGATCACGAATGGTCGCCTGCGGATC
>CADECM010000179.1 GCA_902825845.1 uncultured beta proteobacterium | reverse complement strand
TAGTGATCGCGACCCGCCGCCCATCCAGAATGGAGCCAACGGCGGCTGAGGCCGAGATGCTGGAATTGGCCCAAGGGCAGGTTACGAAGTTCTGCGGTCACTCAGGTGGCCGCTCGCGGAAGCGTCGCGTGGCAGCTGCTGGCCGAGATCGGCACTGCTTATCGTTAACCTTCGGCACCCGCCACTCAAAACCATTTGTTGGTCGTGCTTGGGGTGATCCGCACGCGCCGGTTGATGGAATTCACAAGGATGCGAAGCAAACCCAGTCGAGTCCTGGCGCCCTCTGCATCGATAAATTCATAACTTATTGATTTTAAACAATATTTTAATTTTTAGCTGACGCCATACCAAGTGTAGCGCACGGTGTATTGCGCGTTTTAGATGACGCCCTCGGACTTGCACGCGGCCAATTCCTCTGCCGAGTGGCCCAGCCATTGCCCGTAAACCGCATCGTTGCTGGCGCCCAGCGGCAGGCTGGGTTCGAGTGGCTTGCGCGGTGCGCCCTCGAACACCAGCGGCGAATGCGGCAGCACCACGCGGCCCATTTGCGGATGGTCGATCCATTGCAGGCTGCCGCGCGCGTGCATGTTTTCGTCATGCATGACTTCGGCGAGCGTGCGTACCGCCGCGCACGGCACCGCCGCTTTCAACATGCGTTGCGCGATATCGTTTTTGGTCAGCGTCTTGGTCCAGCTTTCGATCAGTTCGTCCACCGCCGCCATGTTGGCCACACGCGTTGCGCGTGTGACAAAGCGCGCGTCGGTCTTCAGTTCAGGCCGGCCCATGACATCGAGTATCGCGCGAAAATGATGGTCGGCTGGCGCGTTGAGCACCACATAGCCATCTTGCGTCTTGTAGGCATTGTAGGGCGCGATGCCGAGTCCCGCATGGCGATTGCCGGTGCGCGCGGGTGCCGCCGCGCCGCGCGCATGCAGCATGCCCAGGTTCGACGCGAGTGCGGCGTAGTTCGCGTCCTGCATCGAAATTTCGACCACGCGGCCCTTGCCGGTACGCTCGCGCTCATACAACGCGGTGATCACCGCGGCGTAGAGATGAATGCCCGCACTGAAATCGCACATCGCCGCACCCGATTTAACCGGCGGCTGATCCGCGAATCCGGTCGAATCCATGATGCCGCACATCGCCTGCATCACCAGGTCCATCGCGGGATAGTCGCGATAGGGGCCGGATTTTCCATAGCCGGTGCTGGAACCGTAAATCAGCCGCGGGTTGATCTTGTGCAGATCGGCCGCGCCGATGCCGAGACGGTCGGTGACGCCGGGCGCGAAGTTTTCCACCAGTATGTCGGCGCGCGCCACCATTTCGCGGAATAGCGCGAGACCTTTTTCCGATTTGAGATTGAGCGTAACCGGCTGCTTGTTGGAATTCAGCATGGCAAACGGCAGATCAGCGCCGCCCATGTCACCGCGGCTGCGCAGGTTTTCGCCCTCCAGCGGCTCGACCTTGATCACGGTAGCGCCCGCCATCGCCATCAGAAACGTGGCATAGGGGCCGGCGTAGATGTGCGACAGGTCGATGACCGTAATGCCCGATAGCGGGTATTGTGTTTCCATGAATTATGCTCCCGCAGCACGCGCCAGCACCCGCTGCGCCGTGCGGTAGTGCGGGCGATCAAGCATCTTGCCATCGACCGATACCACCCCGGCGCCTGGCGCGGCATCGAATGCCGCGATCACTCGCCTCGCCGCTTCGACATCCGCTGCACCCGGCGTGAATGCCTCGTTAATGACTGCGATCTGGTCGGGATGGATCGCGGCCTTCGCGGAAAATCCGCTGCGCAATCCCGCGATCGCTTCCGCTTTCAGCCCGGCTGCGTCGCGAAAGTTGGTGAACACCGCATCCACCGCAACCACCGAAGCGGCCGACGCGGCAAACAAACACAGCGAACGCGCCAGCAAATACGGCGCGGTATAGCGTCCATCATCATCGCGATTGGTGATGGCCCCGAGGTCAGCCGCGAGGTCTTCGCCGCCCCACAGCATGCCGCACAGTCGCGGCAGCGGCGGATTGTCATAGCTACCGAGTCCGAACATCGAGCCGCCAGTTTCGGTGACGATCGGCAGGATGCGGGTTTCGCCGGCCGGCACGCCGTCGCGCGCTTCAAGCGCCGCGAGGTAGTGCGACAGCAGCTGCACGTCATCGCCGCCGCGGCACTTGGGCAGCATGATGCCGTAGGGCCGCGCCTTGACCACCGCGGCAAGATCGAGCAACGCCGCCGGCGTATCCAGCGCATTCATGCGCACAAACAGCTTCATGCGCGCGCCAGCGGCCAGTGTGGCGGCGCACAGCTCGCGCGCCGCTGCCTTGCGTGCTACCGCCACGGAATCTTCGAGATCAAGGATCAGCGCGTCGGCTGCGGATGCGAGCCCTTTGGCGATCTTGCGTTCGTCGTCGCCGGGCACAAAAAGGAGTGAGCGCATGGTTTTAGCGTGGTCTTTTTACTGGCAAAAGCAAATGATCTTAAGTATATGATTTTATTGTTTTTTATATCCATTCAGTCCTTATGAAACGTCAACATCCTCCCTCACCCCTAGCCCCTCTCCCGAAGGGAGAGGGGAACAAGCCCTCGCCCTCCGGGCGAGGGCGGCGCGGGGCGCCGGGTGAGGGAAGCTTTTGACTTTTCATTGAGGCTGAATAGAGACGTTTTTTAATGTCTCTTCGGCTAGAAATTACCCATGCCAAGAAAGCCATCGATCGGAAAATCGCCCACGATTTTCTTGCCGATCAGGTCTTTCAGTGTCTCGGTGGTGCCGCCGCCGAGCGTGCCGTAACGCGCGCCGCGATAAAAACGCGACACCGGGAACTCGTCGGTGAAGCCGTAACCCCCGTGTATCTGGATCGCGTCGCTGGTCACGCGAAGCGACATTTCGTTGACGGTGATTTTGGCGACCGCCGCCATGTACGGATCGGGAAACGGATTCGCCGCCGCTGCTGCGCGGTACAACACCGAGCGGCTGGCTTCGATGTCGCGGTACATTTCCGCCAGCTTGTGGCGGATCGCCTGAAACTCGCCGATCGGCCGCGCGAATGCACTGCGGTCACGCGCGTATTTGACCGCTTCCTCGAACGCACCTTCCGCCAGACCCAGCGACACGCTGGGGTTCAGACAGCGTTGCGTATTGAAAGCGCTGATCAGCTTGCGAAAGCCGCCTTCTTTGAGAATCAGGTTCTCCAGCGGCAGCTCGCAATTGTCGAACCGGATCTCCGCGAGATTTTCGCCGCCCATGGTGTGATAACGCGCGGTGCATTCAAAGCCGGGCGTGCCGCGTTCGATCAATACGCAACCGATGCCGCCGATGCCCGGTTGTTTGTTGACGCGGGTGAACACGACGAAGGCTTGCGCCTCGTCGACACGGCTGATCAGTGTCTTGACGCCATTCAGTATGACCTTGTCGCCCTTGATGTCGCAGTTGGTGCGGTAATTGCCGACATCCGTGCCGGCGTGCGGCTCGGTCATGCAAATCGCGAGAATGACTTCCGAGGTACACACGCCCGGCAGCAAGCGCCGTTT
>CADECM010000178.1 GCA_902825845.1 uncultured beta proteobacterium | reverse complement strand
CAGATCGAGGCGGCACGCGACATGGTGCTCAGGGCCATACACAACAGCGACACCGTGATGAATGTCGCCATCGTCGCTCAAAGCCGGTGATCCATGACTGAGAACACACTGCACACCCTCGTCCGGCGGCTCGATGCCGCCGTGGAAGCCCACCCGGAAAATCTCCATGGCGCTGTGACCGGCGCCCTGGCCGAAGCCGTTGCGCGCCGTGACTGGCTGCGGGATGAACAACAGCGGGCAGATGCGAAACAGTATGCGCGCCACGTGCTCCATGCCGACCCGCAGGGCCGCTACACGGTCGTCTCGCTGGTCTGGGGCAGCGGCCAGCAGAGCCCGATACACGCCCACCATACCTGGTGCAGCGTCGCCGTCTACAGCGGTGAAATCAGCGAGACCTTTTATGCCGCAGATGACGGCGCGCCGGTTCCGCTGCGCACCGTGCGCCGCGGCGCCGGCACGCTGAGTTTCGACGCGGGCGATGCCGGCGTGCACCGCATAGCCAATCCTGCCGGCGACACTGCGGTCTCGATACACGTCTACGGCATCGCTGCGGCGGAGGTCGCCACCGGTGTCAACCGCGTACTGGGCTGACAGGACAGGCACCGCGGACAGGGTTCATAATCACGCGTTGGCGGCCGAGGCAGGCAGCCGCCGTTTCACCAATCATCACCCAACGGAGAAATGCAATGAAAGCAGTCGTACTTCGGGAACATGGCGGTCTCGACAAACTGGAATACGTGGCCGATTTTCCCGATCCGGTGGTCTGCGAAGGCCATGTGGTGATCCGGGTCCGGGCGACCTCGTTCAACTACCACGATGTGTTCACGGTGCGCGGCATGCCCGGCATCAAGGTGCCCTTCCCGATGATCATCGGCCTCGACCTCGCCGGCGAAATCCTTGAAGTCGGCGCCGGCGTGTCGGGCTGGAAGCCCGGCGACCGCGTGCTGGTCAACCCGCTCAACAAGAAAAAGGGCCTGATGGGCGAAATGATGCACGGCGGCCTCGCGGAGAAATGTCTCGTTGCGGCGGACCAATTGATCGCCATGCCGGATCAGGTCACCTTCGAGCAGGCTGCCTCGCTGCCGGTGGCTTACGGCACCGCGCACCGCATGATCATCACCCACAACACCATCAAGAAGGGCGACAAGGTGATGGTGCTGGGCGCCAGCGGCGGCGTCGGCACCGGCTGCGTGCTGCTCGCCAAGCAACTTGGCGCGGAAGTCATCGCCTGTGCCTCCAGCGCGGACAAGATCCAGCGCCTCAAGGACCTCGGCGCCGATCACGTGATCAACTACAAGGACACGGATTTTTCAAAGTGGGCCATCGAAAAATTCGGCAAGCCGCAACGCCGCAATAACGAGGGCGGCGTGGATGTGGTGATCAACTTCACCGGCGGCGACACCTGGGGCCCGACCCTGCGCTGCGTCAAACGTGGCGGCAAGATTCTGGTTTGCGGCGCCACCGCCGGCTACGACCCGAAGGAAGACCTGCGCTATGTGTGGAGCTTCGAACTGCAGATCATCGGCTCCAACAGCTTCTACGACGAGAACCTCAAAGCACTGATGGACATGATCCAACAGGGCACGATGAAACCGGTGATCGACGAAGTGCTGCCGTTGGAGAAGGCCGCCGACGGATTGCGCTTGATTGAAAACCGGGAAGTGTTTGGCAAAGTCATTATTACACCGTAAGTATTTGATTTTATTGTATTTTTATAGCCGTCATTCACGTCCGCCGCGATCGCCATGGTCTAAGCTGTACGCCGCTGATACCCGCCGTAAATCAGTCGCAACCGGCCAGTTTTTGACGGATGCAGTCGCGCGCCAGCTTTCGCGCTTCGGCAATTTGCCGTTGCGTCATGGATTCGGCTGCCACGCGCTCATTGTTCATGGCATTGTTATCGCCTGACTGGGCGCTGATCCTGAACCACATCAGTGCGCGAATGTCATCCTGCTTAACCCCGCGGCCACTGCCGTACATCACACCCATGTTGTTTTGCGCGGCGGCGTTACCCTGTTGCGCCGCCCGCCGGTACAGCTTGATTGCGATCACGCTGTCCCGCGCTATGCCATGCCCTTTGTCATACATGGCTCCCAGATTGTTCTGCGCGTCCGGGTCGCCTTGCGCTGCCGCCATGTGATACCAGCGCAGCGCCTCGGCGTGGTTGATCGCAATGCCCTGTCCTTCATCGTAGGCCAGTCCCAAGTTGTATTGCGCCACCGCGTTACCCTGTCCTGCCGCCAGGCGGTACCATTCCAGCGCCGTGGTGTAGTCCTGTGCCACGCCGCGGCCATTGCGGTACATAAACCCGAGATTGACCTGCGCATAAGCATGTCCCTGCCGGGCGGCAAGCCGGTACCACCTGAGTGCCTCCGGAAAATTTTGCGCTACGCCATGACCTTCTTCGTAGCCATAACCCAGGCCGAACTGACCATTGGCATCGCCCTGCTCTGCGGCAAGGCGGTACCATTTGATCGCCTCGACCAAGTCGCGCGGAGCGCCCTGTCCGTTGCGATACATCAGCGCAAGATTGGCCTGCGCGCTGGCGCTGCCCGCCGAAGCGAGATCGCGCATCACGGCGTATGCCTTGGCGTAGTCTCCCCGCTGGTACGCGGCATCGCCATCGGCGAGCGTTGCTGCACATAACGCGCCCGCATGCAGCAACAGCCCCCAGAACACCGCGCACAACCGTGACCTCATGGCATGTCCTTTCGCATTCGCAATGGTCTTCGTTCGGGTTTCCGCCAGCTTCGACAACGTTCGATTACAGCTTCAACGCTCACGTGGCGCACCGCCGTGATCCGGTCGATAGCCGATGCATGCCACTTACGGATCTGTCGGCATCAGTTCGTCCGCAACCCCAATTCCCTGCCCATCTCGGTGATGCGTTCGATCAGCCCGCGCAAAAGTAGGCGGATGGGCCCGGCGGGAAATAGCGGTTGCTTGTGCGCCACATCGACAGCATCGGCAGATGTCGTTCGCGGCGCGGCACAAAGCAACATGGTCTTCATCATAAACCTCATGACACCTCCCGCTGCAAGTTGCTGCCGAACGCGCGTTAGATTGACACGTTGCCTTGTCCGCCACAATCACCTGACATACCCATTCGGACTCACCTCACTTTAAGCCCCAATACCCTGCCGGCTTCGGCTACCAGTTCGATTTGCTCGCGCAGAATCTTGTCGTATTCCTCCGGCGTGCTTGGTGCAACGACGATGGCGTTGGCTTGAAACCAGGCGGCAATGTTGGGCAGTTCGAGAACGCGTGCTACGTCCTCGCTGATCTTTTTCAGAATCGGCCGGGGCGTAGCGGCGGCCGCCAGCAACCCGTACGACGTCGGGCTTCGCTTGAAGTCGGGTAGCGTTTCCGCCAGCGTCGGCACATCGGGTAATGTGCGCAGGCGCTGGGGCGAGGACACGCCCAACGCCAGCAACTTCCCATCCTTGATGAGCGGCAGCGCGATTGCCGTCGGCACAAAGGAATAATGGGCACGGCCTGCCAAAACTTCGATGGTCGCTTCTGCCCCGCCTTTGTACGCCACAGAAATTACCTTGATACCTGCATCGCGGATGATTCTCGCGCCGCTCAGGTGGATCCC
>CADECM010000177.1 GCA_902825845.1 uncultured beta proteobacterium | reverse complement strand
CAGCGCGCAGTCTGATCGTGGGCGGAAGTTATCCGCGTGCGGAAACGCTAATGACGCTACAGCGGGTCAAGGGCTTGAGCATCGACTGGCTATTGACCGGCCGCGGCGAGCCCTGGCTCGCAGGCACTAAACCGAGTACGCAGAATCTATGGGATGCCGTGTTGTTCATCAATCTGGCGAATGAAGCCAAGGGCGAAGTGGTCCTGGCCCCGGGACTGGCGGACGCGGGCCTCTCGGTGCACAAAGTCAGCGGAGCTGAAATGGCGCCCGACCTGTACGAGGGAGACTATGTATTGGTGAATACCAACATAGAGCGCATTGAAGCCACCCGCATCTATGCGCTTCGGGGTAGCGGTGACATTATTTTCCGCCGCATTGAGCAGAGCCAGGTAGGTGCGGGATGGCGGCTGGTGCCTCGAAATCCGGATATGGCGCCAGAGCACGTGTTGGGCATAGCACTTCCCGGCGAACCCACCACAAAATCACTGATACGCGTCATCGGCAGGGTAGACAAGAAAATATTGGCAAAAGCATGAGGTAACTATGGGCCACATGGATCTGACGGAACCACCGCAATCCGTCCTTATCGTCGACGACCAGTACACATCCGTGGAAATGCTGGCAGGTATCGTATCGACTTTACCGGGCGCGCCGCGTGTAAAATCGTTTCATGATCCCCTGGAGGCGCTGCGCTACGCCCAGGAACGGCAGCAGGACCTGATTCTGCTCGATCACGAGATGCCAACCATGACCGGCCTCGACTTCCTGCGTACCATTCGATCTTTCCCCGCCTACCGCAACGTGCCGGTGGTGATGGTGACCATACAGGCGGATCGCAAGCTGTGCATCGATGCCCTCGAAGCGGGTGCCACGGATTTCCTCAACAAACCGGTTGATCCGACCGAATGCAAAGCGCGCTGCAGCAACCTGTTGGCGGCACGCCGGGACCGGCAGGAAGTGGAATGGTTGCGCGATGCCGCCGAGCAGCGCTTGCAGCACAGTCTCCAGACTCACCAGAATCGCAATACCCTGCATATGAAGGAACTGATGCTGTGGTCAGCGACGGTGGTGGACCAATTCTGCGGAAAAGCCACGACCGGCCACATAGCGCGGGTCGGGCACTACAGCGGACTCATCGCGCAAGCCCTCGGCTACTCGCAGCCTGGTGTCATGGACGTCATCGCCGCGGCCAACACCCACGACATCGGTACCGTCTGTGTGTCGCCCGCCATCATGCGCAAAGCCGGGATGTATACCGCCGAGGAGCGCGTCGCCATGCAAACACATTGCGTTGAAGGGGCAATGCTGTTGCGCAATCTGCCTGATGGCTTTGGCGAATTCGCAGCGCAGGTAGCAGAAGCGCATCATGAAAACTTCGACGGCAGTGGCTACCCGCATGCCCTGACCGGCGAGGCTATTCCGCGCGCCGCACGGATTGTCGCCGTCGCGAATGTGTTTGACGCGTTAACGACCAGCAACGCCATTCTTAATCGTAAAGCGATGTCGATGCCCGCCGTCTATCAACATATGATTGCCAATCGGGGTGTGCTGTTTGACCCGGGTTGCGTCGATGCCTTGCTGGACCAGGATGACCAACTAAACAGGATTGTGCCGTGGCCGCGCGACGGACAGCACCCATGACGCCCGTCGCAGGCGCAAGCGGCGCCGCCGATCCAGGCGGCACTTTAGCCCATGCTGCCTTTGCAAATGCAAATATTCAACAGGAGAACAAAGACGAAGCCGAACAGGCGCGTGTACGCGTCGTGGTCGGCGTTGTGGCATTCGGCATATGCCATCTGTCAGGCGCGCCCAATTTCTGGCCGCCCACGATATTTTATTTCGTCTATAGCCTCGCCGTCTTCGGCTGGCTGCGCGTGCACCCGGCAGGCCTACCCGTACGACGTCTGATCGCCATTTTCGGCGACGTTACGACCTGCACGTGGGCGCTTTTGGTCGGGGGCGAAACGACGATGTGGGTGTACATGATTTATCACTTCATTTTGACCGGCAATTCCTGTCGCTTCGGCAAAGGCTATTTCTGGTTCAATGAATTCATCTCCCTGGCGGGATTTGCATTGGTGATCGCGGTAACACCGGCCTGGAACGACCAAATACACCTCAGCGGCGGCCTGTTTCTGGCACTGGTCATTCTGCCGCTGTATACGCATTTTTTTGTCGAGCGATTTCGCCGGCGGGATCGGCTGCTGGAACGTCAGACCGTGCAACACGAAGAACAAACCAAAGCGCGCAGTCAGTTTGTGGCGAGCATCAGCCATGACATCCGTACCAGCCTGACCGGCATGAAAGGCGCCGGTGAGATATTGCTGCGTCTGGCCACGTCTAACAAGCAGCGGCAAACACTGACCATCTTTGAATCGTCCTATCGAACGCTTAACACCTTGCTGCAAGATCTGCTGGATGTTTCAAGGCTCGAAGCCAACAAACTCACGCTGGTCCCGGCACCCTTTGATATACACGAAAGCCTGCGCGATGTTCAAATGTTGTTCGCCGAACGTGCCCGTGACAAAGGTGTCGATTTGCGCGTACAGGTATCACCGGCGATCGGCCCTTTTTTGATGGGCGATGCGTCGAGGATTGAGCGCATTCTCATGAACCTGATGGGCAACGCCATCAAGTTCACTGAAAACGGGCATGTCTCCCTGCTGGTCACCGATACCGATGTCGCCGACGTGGTCAGATTTACGATTGAGGATACCGGCATCGGTATTGCACCCGAAATTCATTCCAAAATATTCGATGCGTTTACCCAGGAGGATCAAACGACCACCCGCAAGCACACCGGGGCGGGGCTGGGCTTGTCTATCGTTCGTCATTTGGTGGAACTGATGCATGGGCAATACGGGTTCACCAGCGTTCCGGGGAAGGGTTCCAGTTTTTGGGTTGAACTGCCCCTTGCCGAAAGTCTTGCGGTCCGCCAACACCCCCTGACGTTGCGCGGCGTGGTGAGTGCCTATCGCGGCTGTCCCAGAGACATGTTGCACGACGCAGAAATGAGCGGGATCACAATCTTAGAACAACCGCCGGCGTCCGCTGCGCACAGGCACACCCTGGACCCAGACACAACGCTTATAGCGCATATCGTGAGTACCAGACCCGCCGAGGTGGCCAGTGCTTTGCCCATGGCGCCGCGCGAGACACCCACCCCATTGACGTTAATTTATGACCCGTCCCTGCGAAAGCCGGTAATTACGCCGAAATCCATCGCCATGCCGCTGGTTGCACGCTGGTGGACCAACGCCATACGGATGGAAGCCATTCGCCGGGATGCGCATCTCACGCTCGCGTCACCCTACGACGCCAATGCAACCGCTGCTGAACGTCACAAAAGAATACTGATTGCCGACGACACCGCTACCGTGCTGACGGTGGCTGAAGATATTCTTGTTGCCGATGGGTATGAGGTCACCACGGCTCGTAATGGCAAACAAGCCCTGCACCTTCTTCAGGCAAACCGGTATGACCTGGCAGTCCTCGACTACCACATGCCGGAGATGGACGGCATGCAGGTGATACGTGAGATTCGTGGCAGCACCGCACCCGCCGCGCAAATCCCGATCATCATGTTGACCGCCAGCGTGTCGCATGAAACCGAGCAAGTGGCGCTCGCTGCCGGCGCTACCGCCTTCCTGCTGAAACCGTTTCGAGCCAACGACCTATTGAATACCATCGAAGACCTGCTGGCCGTCT
>CADECM010000176.1 GCA_902825845.1 uncultured beta proteobacterium | reverse complement strand
TCTGCGCCCTTTAGCCCGTATGGCGCGTAGCGCAATACGAAGACTCACTGGATCGAGACCAATGCGCTAACCGGAATCGTAGCTGGCCGCGAAACCGGGATTGCTAGGCTTGTTCAAATTGAAACGATCAGTGATACGAACCACACTACAAGTGAAATGGCAAAAGCAATATTCGTTAAGCGTGCGCATCGGTGAATCGCGCGAGTCGGTGCTGAGAGCGAATGATACTCGGGGTATCGGTCAGCACTTAGAAAGGAGTGAAATCTGCCAAGGTAGAACGGCCTTCCCAATTGTTGAAAAAGGCCCGGATTTTCGTATTCGACACGTGACACAAAAAGGGCGCGCAGGAAGTTCAATAACACGATGAGCGCAAGAAGAACCCAGATCATACTCATTGCCGTGCAGCTCCCCCAGTTGCTTAAGCGAGGTCGCGGCCCACAGCGCCCACCACCAACCTACACTTTGCCCAAAAAATCCATCTTCCCGATCTCTACTCCGCCATGCCGCAGCAGGTTGTAAGCGGTGGTGACGTGAAAATAGAAATTCGGAAACACCCACGAATTCAAATAGTCGAGTCCCGTGAAGTTGAAGGTGTTCTTGCCGGCGGTGAGGGTGATGGCCTTGTCTTCGCTGCCGTCGATTTGCGCCGGGGTGAGGGTTTTCAGGAAGTCGATGCATTTGCGCAGCCGCGCCTTTAGCTCGGGCAAAGTCTTTTCGTTATCCTCGAATTTCGGAATGTCGATGCCTGCCAGCCGCGCGCCTGCGCCTTTGGCCATGTCGGTGGCCACGCGTATCTGACGCGCGAAGGTGAACATGTCGGGGAACAGGCGTGCATCGACAAAGGCCGCGTCGTCGATCTTGCGCGCGGCGGCGTGGGCGATGGCTTTGTCGAGGATGGTGTCGAGGTTGCCGAGCATTTTGATCATGACGGGGATCGAGGCGTTAAACATCGAGATGTTCATGTAGTTTCCTGTTGTTGTGTGGTGACGGGGGCGCGCAAGTATAATCATTTGGCGCGGGCTTTCACTGATTGCGGCGTTCTTCTCGGAGGCGTCAGCCGCTCCTCATCCTAACCCTCCCCGCAAGCGGGGCGAGGGGATAACAGTGCGGCGGGGTGCGCTAGCCAGTGGCCCATATAGAATTATAAGTATCTGTTTTTATTGATTATTTTCATCTGGAGATCTCCATGTCTCAGCAGGATATCAGCGAACATCGCGCGATGTTGTCGGACAGCGTCACGAATTTCGCGCGCGGCGTCGAGCTGGCGCGCGTGCGCAAGTTGCATGAAACCAAGAACGAATGCGATCGCAAGGTGTGGGGCCAGATGGCGGAACTCGGCTGGCTGGGCGTGCTGGTGCCTGAGCAGTATGGCGGCATGGGGCTGCAACTCGCCGACATGGCCATCGTTGCGCAAGGGCTGGCGCGATCGCTGGTGCCGGAGCCGCTGGCCGCTACCGCGGTGCTCGCGGCGCGGGTGCTGGCGGACAGCAGCAATGCGTCGCTGAAGAAAAAGCTGCTCGAAGGCCTGGTGTCGGGCGACCTGCTGCCCGCGGTGGCGTGGCAGGAGCAGGCGGGCACGCTGGATGTGAGCAGGATGGAGATGCAGGCCGCGCCGTTTGAAGGCGGCTTTCGCGTCACCGGCAGCAAACGCTTTGTGGTGGGCGCGTCGAATGCCGATGGCTACATCGTCTCTGCGAACAGCGCGCAGGGCATGCAACTGTTGTGGGTGCCAAAGGATGCCGCAGGCGCGACCATGGATTTTGACCTGCTGGCCGACGGCCGCCAGTCGGGCACATTGAAGCTGGCGGACGTCGCCGTGGCAAAAGAAAACGTGATCAACAGCGGCCAGGCCGCGGCGGAATCGCTGGCGCGCGCCATCGATCACACCGCGGTGATCGCCAGCGCGGAACTCAACGGCATCATGGTGCGCTCGCTCGAAATCACGCTCGAATACCTGAAGACGCGGGTGCAGTTCGGCAAGCCCATCGGCAGTTTTCAGGCGTTGCAGCACCGCGCCGTGGATTTGTATATCCAGCAGGAATTATCGTCTGCCGTGCTGGACGATGTGTTGGCGGTACTGGACAACGAACCGGACGCGAAAACCCGCAGCGCCGCTGCCAGCCGCGCCAAGGCGCGCTGCACCGACGCTGCTTTGTTGATCACGCGTCAGTCGATCCAGATGCACGGCGCGATCGGCTTTACCGAAGATTGCGACGTGGGGCTGTATGTGAAGCGCGCGATGACGCTGGCGGCCTGGCTGGGCAACGGCACCGCGCATCGCCGGCGCTATGCAAAAACCGAAATCCTGGAAGGAGCCGCAGCATGAGTGCCGTGATGAATGAGACGAATCCGTGGAACAGCATGAGCGACGAGGCGTTTCGCGCCGAAGCCCGTGAATTTTTCGAAAAAGACTTGCCGGTAGATCTGCGCTGCATGCCGCGCCGCCGGACCTGGGACGAGAGCAAGCCGTGGTGGATGACGCTCTCCAGGAAAGGCTGGCTCGCGCCGAATTGGCCGGTGGAACATGGCGGCATGGGTCTCGACCCGGCCAAGCTCATCATCTATTGGGAAGAGACCGAGCGCGCGGGCATCGGCCGCATGCCCGATCAGGGCGTCACCATGGTGGGGCCGACGCTGATCCGCTTTGGCAACGAGGCGCAGCGCGCGCAGTATCTGCCCAAAATACTGGCTGGTGAAAACGTGTGGTGTCAGGGCTATTCCGAGCCGAACGCCGGCAGCGACCTCGCCAGCCTGCGCACCGAGGCTGTGCTCGACGGTGACCACTACGTCATCAACGGCAGCAAAATCTGGACCTCGATGGCGCACCATGCCACCAACATCTACGTGCTGGTGCGAACCGACAAGAACGTGAAGCAACAGCGCGGCATCAGCTTCTTGCTGCTCGACATGAAAACACCCGGTATCACGCTGCGCCCGATACGCAATATTTCGGGCAGCGACGAATTCTGCCAGGTGTTCTTCGACAACGTGCGCACGCACAAGGACAACCTCGTCGGCAACTTGAACGAAGGCTGGACCATCGCCAAGGGCCTGCTCACCTTCGAGCGCCTGAACATCGGCAGTCCGCGTCGCCCACTGCAGGCGTTCGAGCAACTCGACCCGCTGGCACGCGAGATGGGACTGTTCGAGGATCAGGGCTTTGTCGACCGCTATACCCAGCTCAAGATGGACCTGAACGACCTCGGTTCCCTGTATCAGCGCTACGTCGAAAAAGCGCGGATGGGTATCGCGCTGGGGCCGGATATTTCCATGCTCAAGGTGTTCGCGATGGACACCTACCAGCGGCTGGCTGAGTTGCTGCTGGAAGCGGGCGGCGAATACGGCGCGTTCGCGGACGAGATCACACTGGGCGGCAAAAAGATCGATCTGATGACCCCGTTTTATACCTCGCGGCCGGGCACGATTTATGGCGGGTCGAACGAGATACAGCGGAATATTCTGTCGAAGTACGTGCTGCAGTTGCCGTCGTGATAAAGGGTGTGTGGCTCGCGATTCACCAGCGCGGGCCGCACAGAGAAACTCCCTCGCCCCGCTTCAGCGGGGAGAGGGCGGGGGTGAGGGGCGGCTAATCCGCTCGCGGCGGCAGCCCCTCACCCTAACCCTCTCCCCGGTCCCGGGGCGAGGGGATGACAGTTGTGGCAAGGAAGCAGCTTCTTGCTGCCCAGATTGAGAGTAAAAAGACATGCCCCGCCAAATCATCCAAACCCCCAACGCCCCCGC
>CADECM010000175.1 GCA_902825845.1 uncultured beta proteobacterium | reverse complement strand
TATCGTCGAGTTTCTTGAAGGCGACCCGGATCGTCCAATTATCACTGGACGCGTCTACAACGCCGAAACTATGCCGCCGTTTGGCATGCCCGCCGGGGCCGTGGTGAGCGGGATCAAGTCGAATACGCACAAGGGCAGTGGCTATAACGAATTGTCGATGGATGACACGTCGGGCAAGGAAAAGATCACGATTCATGGACAGTACGACATGAATACCACGATCGAGCATGATCAGACTAATACGATCAAGAACAATCGCTCGACACAAGTCGTGGTGGACGACTCCCTGAATGTGGATGCGAACCGTACGGTCCATGTCAAAGGCAAGCTTGCGGAGACTGTTGACACGGGACAGGAAGTCACGGTGAGCTCGGGCTTTAAGGAAACCATCACCGGCGGAGCAACGAGCGATATCACAGGCGGGCTTACCGAGACCATTACGGGCGAGCACAAGACAACGGTTACCGGTCCAATCGACCAAAGTGCGACTGCGACCATCAAAGCTCACGCCACCGGGCCCGGCACCTACACATCGGACGCTTTGCTGAAGTTGGCGGTTGCCGGCTCGGTAGTAGAGATTTCGCCCGCCGCCATTACCATCAGTTCCTCCGGTTCGACCATCAAGATAGATGCGTCTGGTGTCTCGATAAACGGTGCCAAGATTTCGCTCAATTAACGCGCAGCCCTGAACAAAAAATGGCACTTAATCCGGTTGAACGGCGGATGATCGAACTTCGCGAGCACTGGGACGCTTTTGTTGCCCAGCCGGCAAAACGGCTGCTGATATGGCAGGCGCCGGACAATGCCGGGCGCCTGTTGCAATGTTTCTTTGAGGCGCAGAAGCACGAATTGCCCTATACCACCGGCGACTTTTTCATGGTATTCGATGTGCCATTCAGCAACGCCATACAGTTTTCCAGGGAATTGAAAGAGGCGTTGGCTGGGCAGTACGAGGCCAGCCGAGGAGATTTCCGCGCGCAGGGGGTCGAGCCGGATTGGGTCTTTTCGGCTGCGGATGAACCCGATAGCGCGAGCGGATTCATCCGCAGTCTGCGTTCCTTTGGTTCGAAACATCACAAGAAAATAGGCCATTTGGTGGCGGTGCTGGCGCCGCCGGCTGTTGCCAACGAGGCGGGCTATGCGTCGTGGCTGACGCGTGCCCTGGGCGAAGCCATGCCGGAACGGATGCGGCTGGTGGTCGTCGATTCCGCAGAGTCGCCACGCCTTAAGTCATTGGCTGAGTCCGGGCACGAATCCGTTTTCGTCGATGCCTTGAACATCGACACGCTGAACGTTGCGCAGGAAACCTTCGCCCAGGAGGCAACCAGCGGGCCGGCCGGCGTGTTTCGCAATCACCTAATGGGCTTGGTGACGCTGGTGGAAAAAGGCTCTGCGGACCAGGTGAAGGTCAAGGCGGCCGATGCGTTTGCGTTTGCGCGCAAGCATCAATGGGCTGACCAGGAAGTGGTGGTCCGCATGCTGGTTGCCGGCGCACTTCTCAAGGAAAAGCGCATTGACGAGTCTGTAAAAATCTATCTCGGCGCGCGTGAATCGGCAGCGCAGGCTGCTGCCGCAGGGCATCCGGCAGGACAACAGCTCGTGCTGCAAACATGGCTGGGCGAAGCGGGCGCCCATCTGGCTGGCGGCGACGTGGCGCAGGCTGCCCGCTGCTACGACGAGGCAGCAATCACGGCGCAAAAAATACCGAATCCTATCCTTGCGATTGAGTCGTTTCGTATGGGTGCCTTTTGCCACGCGCGCATGGAGCATCCCGAAGACGCGATCGCCCGCGCATCGAGCGCGTTCAAGGTGGGCGAAGACCTGAAACCGGAGGCGCGTGTCATGACCACATTGCCACTGGTTGCGGTGGACCTGCTGCGCGCGGTGGAGCCCGGGCGTGTCGCCTCCATGGAGCAAATCAAGTATGAGCTGGATGCCGACATTGAAAAATCCGTGGCTTTGACCGAGCAACGTGCGGCGGAACTGGAAAAGACCGGCAACGCGGAACAGCTGCGCGCGGCCGAGGCTGATCTGGCTGGTGAAACCGGGCGCGCCAGACGCAATGCCGCGCAACAAGTGGAAGCGCTTGTTGCTGCAGCGGGCGAACCGTTCCGTCAGTGGTTCGGCCGTGCGCGCAGCCTGCTTGGCAGCGAGTGGCCGCTGGGACTGTCAGCCGCTTTGCCGCAGGCGCCTAAAGACGCTGAAGCCAAGCCCGAAGGAGTTGCTACATCATGATGCCCGCCGCCAAGCACGGCGATCCGCAACTCGGTGTGGATATCCATTTGTGCGTCGTCCCCCCTTCGCCTTCGCCGGTGCCGCTACCGACGCCGCACATGTCGGTGGTATTTGACCCTTTCGACTACATTCCCATCATCGGCGGCACGATCACCGTCTGCGGCATGAAGCGCGCGACGGCCGGCACCCAGGCCATCGTCGTGCATATCCCCCCGGGATTTCCCTTCGCCCCCAAATTGCCGGACAAGGACGACGAATTGTTCATGGGCAGTTCCACCGTAGTCGCAGACGGTGACCCCTTCTCTTACGTAGCGCTTCCTGTTCTGGGCTGCCAAATCGCCGGGATGTTCAGCCCGCCGCGGCTCAAGAAAAAAAACAAGAACATGATGCTGCTGCCCACCACCTTTAACCTTGCCATTCCCACCAACGTGTTTGTAGGCGGGCCACCGACCATATCCCTGTTGGGCATGGCGTTCAAAGGATTGTTCGCCGGGTTGGGTAAGTTCGCGAAGTCGGGCGTGTTCAAGCGTATGCGCCAGAAGCTCTTCAAAAACATGAATCCCGGGTTTTTGAAGTGCAAGATACTACGTGCCGAACCGGTGAACATTCTGACCGGAGAAGTTTCGGTCGAACAGGAAGACTTCAACCTGCCGGGGCGCATACCCATTCAATGGGTGCGCACCTATTCGTCGGGCAATCGACGCGTTGGTCTGTGCGGACCGGGCTGGGACACACCTGCCGACGGACGGCTGGAAATCGACGAAGCCGATGGCAGTGTTCAGATGCACTATCCGCAGGTCGGACCGTTGGTTTTTGAGCAGTTGCCCGTGGCGCAGGGGAACGCTGCCGCCGTGCTGGAACTGATAGATGGCGCCTTGCTTTCCGACCATGGCCACGAATACCAGGTCAGGACCAAGGAAGACCGCATATACCACTTTCGCAAGGACCTCGGCATGGCCAGTGCCAAGGGCCATCGGGAAATCCCGCTGGGGCGGGTATCCGACCTTTGCGGGAACGGACTGGAATTCGAGCGCCACGGCGGACGGCTTACCGCGATCAACGAATCGGCAGGACGGCGTATCGGCTTGCACGTAACTAGGGACGGCACCCTGGAGATCGCCCTCAATGACGCGGTCACAGACACGCGCCATGTCTTCGTGCGCTACGAAAAGGATGCGGCGGGCGACTTGGTCAGCGTTATTGACGCGCTGGGCAACCCGTATCGATTTGCCTATGACGACCATCACATGGTGCGTCATACCGACCGCAACGGACTATCGTTTTACTACGAATACGATAAGCAGGCGGCAGACGAGTGGCGGGTGATACACGCCTGGGGCGACGGTAATCTTTACAACTACCGTTTCCACTATTCCGACACCCTCAACGAACGGCGCATCACCGACTCGTTGGGCCACGTCTCGCTGGTCAAACTCGATGATCGGGGATTGCCGATCAGCGAAATCGACCCCTTGGGCGGGATGACCGTCTTTGAATACGACGAAGCGGGGCGCACCACCGCCGTCACCGATCCCGGTGGGCGCCGCACCGGCTACGACTA
>CADECM010000174.1 GCA_902825845.1 uncultured beta proteobacterium | reverse complement strand
CGGCTTCGAGCATGTGGAGATGCAGTTCCTGTCGGACGTGTACCTGCGCTGCCCCGATTGCGACGGGCGCCGCTATCGGCCGGAAATCCTGGAAATCCATATCGAAGGCAAATCGATCGCCGACGTGCTCGACATGACGGTGCATGAAGCCTTGGATTTTTTTGCAGCAGAACCCAAGGTATGCGCCGCGCTGCGTCCGCTGGCGGCTGTGGGGCTCGAATATCTGCGCCTGGGCCAGCCCGTGCCCACATTGTCGGGCGGCGAAGCACAGCGGCTGAAACTTGCCGGACATCTGGCCGCAGCCGCCAGCAGCGCCACCGCTTCACGTCCCGCGCTGTTTCTGTTCGATGAGCCGACCACCGGCCTGCACTTCGAAGACATCGCCAGGTTGCTGGGCGCATTTCGCGAATTGATCGCGGCGGGACATTCGCTGGTGGTGATCGAACACAACCTCGATGTGATCCGCGCATCGGACTGGTTGATTGATCTCGGCCCCGAGGGCGGCGACGCGGGCGGCGAGATCGTTTGTGTCGGCACGCCGGATCAGGTAATGGCGCATGACGGCTCACATACGGGGAAGGCGTTGCGGGAGTACGAAACCTCCAACGTCAAAAGCTCCCCTCATCCCCAGCCCTTCTCCCAGAGGGAGAAGGGAGAACCCCTCTCCCCTCGGGAGAGGGGCAGGGGTGAGGGTAGGGGGTTGATCCACCAATCCATCACCATCCACCACGCCCGCGAACACAACCTGAAAAACATCGACGTCGACATCCCGCGTGGCAAATTCACCGTCGTCACCGGCGTGTCCGGTTCCGGCAAATCCACGCTCGCTTTCGACATCCTGTTCGCCGAAGGCCAGCGCCGTTACCTCGAATCGCTGAACGCCTACGCGCGCCAGTTCGTGCAGGGCGCGTCGCGCCCGGATGTGGATTCCATCACCGGCATTCCGCCGACCGTCGCCATCGAGCAGCGCACCAGCCGCGGCGGGCGCAAAAGCACGGTGGCCACGCTGACGGAGATTTATCATTTTCTGCGCCTGCTCTACGTCAAGCTCGGCACGCAGTACTGCCCCGACTGCGACGTCGCCATCGAACCGCAAAGCGCCGACGCCATCGTCGCCAGCATCATGCGGCATTCGCGTGGCGACCGCGTGGGCCTGCTCGCGCCGCTGGTGGTCAACCGCAAGGGCTATTACACCGATCTCGCCAAGTGGGCCGCGGGCCGCGGCCACACGCACCTGCGGGTCGATGGCGAATTTCTGCCCACGGGCCAGTGGCCGCGGCTCGCGCGCTTTTCGGAGCACACCATCGAACTGCCGGTGGCCGATGTGCGCGTCACACCCGAGAACGAACGCGCGCTGCGCGACGGCGTGGCGCAGGCGCTGGAACACGGCAAGGGCATTGTGCATGTCATCGGCAAGCTCGACACACTGGCGCGCGCCATTGATCAAGGCGCGAAGTCGATGCCGCAACTGCCGCAAACCGCCTACTCCGCCAACCGCGCCTGTCCCTCGTGCAACCGCAGTTTTCCGGAACTGGACCCCCGGCTGTTCTCCTTCAACTCGCGCCACGGCTGGTGCCCGGCCTGTTACGGCACGGGCCTGAAGCTCGCGGGCTTCGACTGGGACGCCGAGCGCGAGAAGACCGGCACCGAGGAACATGTGCTCGACTCGTGGCTGGAGTGGCTGGAGATCGAAGAACCCTGCCCCGCGTGCCACGGCAATCGTCTCAACCCCGATGCGCTGGCGGTGCGCCTCAATGGGCAGTCAATCGCACAACTCACTCGGCTGCCGGTGACTCAGGTCGCCGCCACCTTTGCCAAACTATCGCTCAAGGGCCGCGCCGCGGAGATCGCGCGCGATGTGCTCACGGAAATCCATACGCGCCTCACCTTTCTCGATGAAGTGGGCCTCGGCTACCTCGCGCTGGACCGTGCCGCGCCCACACTGTCGGGCGGTGAGGCACAGCGCATCCGCCTCGCGGCGCAGCTTGGTTCCAATCTGCGCGGCGTGTGCTACATCCTCGACGAGCCGACCATCGGCCTGCATGCGCGCGACAACAAAATACTGCTCGATACGCTGCAAAAACTCGAAGCCAAGGGCAACACGCTGGTGGTGGTCGAGCACGACGAGGACACCATCCGCCGCGCCGCGCACGTCATCGATCTTGGCCCCGGTGCGGGCAAAGTCGGCGGCGAGGTGATCGGCGAAGGCACCGCGCGCGACCTCATGCGCAACCCGAAGTCGCTCACCGGCCGGTTCCTCCTCAAGCCGCTGCTGCATCCCCTGCACCCGCCGCGCGCGGTGAACCGCAACACGCCGGCGATACACGTCCATGGCGCCACGCTGCACAATCTGAAGAAAGTCGACGTGCGCATCCCGCTGGCGCGCTTCACCGCCATCACCGGCGTATCGGGCTCGGGCAAATCCACGCTCGCGCGCGACGTGCTGCACGCTCAGCTCGCCTTGTTATTGAGTAAAAATAAATCAATAAAAACAAATACTTACAAAGCGATGTCCGGATGGCAGGCAGTGGGCCGCGTACTCGAAGTCGATCAGACGCCGATCGGCAAAACACCGCGCTCCTGTCCCGCGACCTACGTGGGATTCTGGGACGCGATACGGCGCCTGTTCGCGGAAGTGCCCGAAGCGCGCATGCGCGGCTACAGCGCCAGCCGCTTTTCGTTCAACACCAAGGGCGGCCGCTGCGAGACCTGCGAAGGCCAGGGCATGCGCAAGATCGAGATGAGCTTTTTGCCCGACGTGCGCGTGGCGTGCGAAAGCTGCCACGGCGCGCGCTTCAATCCTGAAACTTTGGCGGTGCAGTTCAAGGGCAAGTCCGCAGGCGACGTGCTGCGCATGAGCGTGGATGAAGCCGTCGAATTCTTCTCGGCGCATCCCGCGATCCATCACGCGCTCACGCTGCTGCAGGACGTGGGCCTCGGTTACCTCACACTCGGCCAGCAAAGCCCCACGCTCTCCGGCGGCGAAGCGCAACGCATCAAGCTGGTAACAGAGCTATCCAAAGTACGCCCCGACATCGGCGACGCCGGCCAGCGCCCGGGCCGCGCGGGCGTGAATTCGAGCACACTCTACGTGCTCGACGAACCCACGGTGGGCCTGCACATGGCCGACGTGGAAAAACTGATCCACGTGCTGCATCGTCTGGTGGATGCCGGCAACACCGTGGTGCTGATCGAACACAACCTCGATGTCATCGCCGACGCGGACTGGATCATCGATCTCGGACCGGAAGGCGGGGATGCGGGCGGACGCATCGTGGCGCAAGGCACGCCGCAGATGCTGGCAGAGAAGCCGGCGTTGTCGCATACGGCGCGGGTGCTGGGGGAGTTCTTGGCTACACGTTCGCGATGCGTATAATCTGTAGAAATCTGGACTTGATCTGACGGTCAATACAAGATGTGATTCAGTCGCCTATCGGCCAATTGTAGACAGTCGTAGTGGGAGAATCATTGCTCCAAACCAGTCATCAGCTTTTTCGCCCTGGAACATCGTCGCCGACCCCTTTGATTTGATTATGGAACATCGCGCAGTGCTTAAGCCGTTCTATCTGGCGCTTCAAGCGGTTCGCCGGACGCCGCTTGTTCCTAAAGCGCAGTATGACGAAGTAGTAGCTCGTATGCGAGCGGCAGAGGATTGCGCGCGCACCATTGGTGCAACTGAAATCGAAATCAACCACCTGATACATGATCGATTTCCCCGATGGTTACGTCAGTAAAAATCGGCACGTGTTACGTCAAATCAGGTAACGGCGAGCAATAGCACTCGATTGTACTGTCCGAAAGCAGCCGCTCGTTA
>CADECM010000173.1 GCA_902825845.1 uncultured beta proteobacterium | reverse complement strand
ACCTGCCGTCCTATGATGGATTCGAGACGCCGCTTACTTTGGATCATTTCACAGCGGGCATCTTCATCGGTCACGCGCGCGAGAATCGGGTGACTGACCGTATGGGCGCCGATGGTCATTCCAGAATCGGCCAGCGAACGCACCTGATCCGACGTAAGCATCAAAGTCCGCGACGGCTCTATATTGGTAACTGCCATCAGGTGTTCGGCCGTGCGTTCACGCTGCGCAGGTTCCATGTACTTGAGGGCATCCAACAAGAGGCCCAAGGACTTCCGGCGATCGGTCAGCGAGTCTAGCGGGTAATCGGGCAGATCGAGCGCGGTTAGATCGAGGCTGGGACCCTTGGCATTGCGAACCACTTCGATTACCTTGTCGTTCCACATTTGTCCGCCATCGAGGTAACCCGTGGCAACGAAAAACGTTGCGGGTAGGCCTGTCTTGCGCAATATCGGCAAGGCTAAGGTGCAGTTATCTGCATAGCCATCGTCAAACGTTATCGCCGCGGCACGTGCGGGCAGGCGCTGCGTACGCAGACGCTCAATGGCCTCGGTGAGCGGTAACACATTGAACCATTGCTTAAGCCACTGCATCTGGGTCTCAAACCACACTTCGTCCGGCTCGCCCGGAAACAGGGGATCAGGTGCGCTAAGCACGCGATGGAATATCAGCACCGTCAGACTGGCGTCGTGCCCGGCCGGCGACAGCCGGCCAAAAAGCCAACGTGCACTCACGGTGCCGTGCCTGCGGACCTAACCGCAACAAACAGGCTACCGGGACATAACCGTTGCCTGATGCTACTTGTCCTGTCGCGCATGAGTCGCAGGTGTATTGTCATAACTATTTGATTTTATTAATATTTGTTAGAATAGCTCAGCATGATTTTGCGCGCCCATTATGCGGAAGACTTGACGCGTGCATCCGCCTGCACACCCATAACGTTGCGCAGGAATGACTCGAACATCATCAACGACCATAATGGTGCGCTATAGTCCCGTCGCCCCGACTGGTGGTCCTCCACCAATCGTTGAAGGTATGCGGCATTGAACCAGCCGGTTTCCGCCAATACCGGCCCCAACACGGCGTCTCTCATGGCCGTTCTTAGCGGCCCGCGAAACCACTTTGCAAGCGGTACCGCAAAACCCATCTTGGTCCGGTACAAGATACTGGACGGCAAGTAAGGTTCAAGCGCCCTCTTAAATAGAAACTTGCCCTCGCCGCCACGCAACTTGATATCGGGCGGAAGGCCGGCAAGCCATTCCACTAACGTGTGATCCATCAGCGGTTCGCGCACTTCCAGTCCGTGCGCCATACTGGCACGATCAACCTTGGTGTTAATGTCGCCGACCAGATAGGTCTTAAGGTCGAGATATTGAACCAGCGACAGCGGATGGTCGGATGTGGCGCGCGCGGCATGCCGCTTTAGCACCTCTGCAGCGGAATAGCCCTGCAGTTCGCTGTGCAGGCGCGCACTGAACAAGTCCCGCCGCATGCCATTGTGCATCAAACATACGCCGTGAAAATAGGCCTCGACCGTCTCCCGCGCCAGTGCCTCGAACGTCGACTTGGCACGAAACATCCGCGGTGCCCAGTCCGCCTTCGGATAGAGCCGGCCCAACAATCCGAACACCGGCCTGCGCATTTGCAACGGAAGCAACGATCGCAGGCGCTCCTCGTTGACGTGAAACCGGTACCGCCTGTAGCCGCCAAAACTCTCGTCGCCGCCGTCACCGGACAACGCGACAGTGACCGTCTTGCGCGCAAGCTCGCACACGCGATAGGTGGGCATCGCGGAACTATCGGCGTAAGGTTCGTCGTACACGGTAGCCAAATGGTCCACCAGACTGATGTCATCGGGATCCACCTGTTCCACGTGATGCTGCGTGCGATACTGATCCGCAACGATTTGTGCATATTCGGATTCATTGTAGGCTGCATCACCAAATGAAATCGAGCAGGTGACTACCGGTTCCGCGGAAAGGCCCGCCATCATTGCGACCACGGCGCTGGAATCGACGCCACCCGACAAAAATGCGCCGAGCGGCACCTCCGATATCAGCCGGATTTTCACCGACTCGCGCAAACGGTGGATCAACTCTTCGCTGACCTCATGAGCACCGACTGCAGCTCCAGAACCAAATGCAACATCCCAGTAGACGACCGGCTGCGGCACCGGTTTGCCGCGCTCCAGCGTTAGCATGCAGCCCGGGGGCAATTTGTGCACCCCTTTGAAAATGGATCTCGGTTCCGGGATATAGCCGTATGCAAAGTATTCCTCAACGGCATGGGGATCCATCTCGCGCGGCAGGCCAGGATGCACCAGCAGCGCCTTGAGCTCGGACCCAAAGAGGCAATGTCCATCGGCCAATACCGAGTAGTACAACGGCTTGACACCCAGCCGGTCGCGCGCGAGAAATAGTACTTGCCGGTTGCGATCCCACAAGGCAAACGCGAACATACCGCGAAACCGCTGCACGCATTTGTCACCCCAAGCCTCCCACGCATGCACGATGACTTCCGTATCGCTGCGGGTTCGAAACACGTGCCCCAATGCCTGCAACTCGGGGACCAGTTCCTGAAAGTTATAGATCTCGCCGTTGAAAACCACCACAACGCTATTGTCTTCGTTGTACAACGGCTGCTGTCCCGACGACAAATCGATAATCGATAGACGCCGATGACCCAGCCCCAAACCAGGCTCCAAATGCAGTCCACCGGCATCCGGGCCGCGATGCAGCAAAGACTGATTCATGCGATCGAGCAGAGACCTCGAAATATCTGCCCGTCCTGTGGTATCGAACACGCCGGTTATGCCGCACATGAGCTTGGATTCTCTCTGTTTAATATGGATCAGCGGGCACGCTGGAGCACTTCGCCTACCGCAGGCAGCATGGCCGTGACAAAGTCCTGCAAGCGGTCGGCACCTTCCGCGGGACTTAGATTGTAGGGCGTGGCAACCATGATAGCCGCTGCGCTATCTCCGCGCCCCAATAACATGGACTTCGCCTGCAATAGCTTTGCCCAATAAGCGCTCGACGTATACTGACCGTCGATCCAGTACCAGTGCCATACCAGTAGATACCCATCGTCGCCCTTCAGCCTGCTTTCCATTACGCCCATCTTTACGGCATGTGCATTCAGTGTCCGTTGTACATTGCCGGTCGTGGCCCACTTCGGGTTCGCGCTCTGAACGAGCGCATTGCGTGAACTGACCAACTGCGCGCCCGGTCTTTGGTTGCGGTAGTACAACAAAAACAGTTGCGCCTGTCCCGTCTGGTTTGCATAAACCTGTGCCAGGCGCACACTGGGATTTTCAAACTGCGGCGACCAAGTGGTCAACGGGCCTGCCGCTTTGCGCCAACCCGCTGATTCCGCCGGAATCTGTATAGCGGCCTGTCCGCTCATGGCGTTCGTAAGCTTCGCCGCGATCGCAGGTGCCGCGACGACCACGCCAGCTGAAGCCAAAGTAGCAGTCAAAGTGGCTTTCCATGCGGCCGATCGCATCGGCACGCTCTGGGTCACGGCGTCAGTGACCGCTTGCGCCGGGATCTGGTCTTCGCGCCAGCGCGCGCCCACCCAGAACAGTATGAGCATGATCACACCGAAAAAAACCCAGCCGTAAATCAGGTGATCAACGCCGGCAGCATGCTTCATCGAGGTGAGATGCCCAATCATGACAATCATGTACGCGCGCAGCCAGTTGGCCACTATCGGCACCATGATCGACAACAACACGAAAATGACCCGCCGCCGCAAACTGCGATAGGTCAGATAGGCGTAGAGCACGCCCAGCGTGATCGAGGCGATCAGGTAGCGTAAACCGCTGCAAGCCTCGATGACCGACCAGTTGCCGCTCGGTATCATGAAGTACAATCCTTCCCGATACACCGGAATGCCAGTCAGCCTGAGTGCGAACACGGTAAAGTCGGCGGTG
>CADECM010000172.1 GCA_902825845.1 uncultured beta proteobacterium | reverse complement strand
GCCGCTGTTTCTGTGCAATGACGCGAGCGTGATCGGCCGGCCGTTCTTTGTGATGGAAAAACTGCCGGGTGTCGCCGCCGGCCACAAGGTGGTACGCCTCGATCTGGACCGGCGTGCTCTGGCGCATGAACTGGCGCACGCCGCCGCGCGCATCCATGCCATCCGCCCGCCACTGGCTGAGCTGCCGTTCCTCAAAACGTATCTCGCGCGCGATGTCATCAAAGCCTGCCGCGATTACCTCGACACCCTTGACGAGCCGCATCCCGTGCTGGAATGGGGCCTGCGCTGGTGCGAGCGCCGCGCGCCTGCCGACGAGGAAACCACCTTCGTGCATCGCGATTTTCGCACCGGCAATTATCTGGTGCACGAGGGCAAGCTTGCGGGACTGCTCGACTGGGAGTTCGCCGCGCTCGGCAATCCGCTCGAAGACATCGGCTGGATCTGCGCCAGGTGCTGGTGCTTTCGCCATGCGCATCACATCGTCGGCGGCGTCGCCGATCTCGAGGATTTCATTCCCGCGTACGAGGCCGCCAGCGGACGCAAGGTTCCTCCGGACGCGCTGCGCTACTGGCAGGTGATGGCGCACATCCGCTGGGCCATCATCGCCCTGCAACAGGCGCAGCGGCATTTGTCCGGCGTGGAGCCCTCGCTGGCACTGGCGCTCACCGGGAAAATCGTGGCCGAACTCGAATGGGACGTTCTGCTGCTGACAGACTGACCTGGGTAATCAACATGAACGATCAACCTACACCGCTGGAACTGATACGTATCGCCAATCAGACTCTGCAATCGGATGTGTTGCCCGGCGCGAAGCCCGAGCAACTCTATCCGCTGCGCATGATCGCCAATGCACTGGGCATCGCGGCGCGTGAACTGGAAGCGCACGACAGGGATGCCGCCGATGAAACGCGCGGACTCAATCTGCTCTACAACGACAGCCGCAACTTCGACGATCTGCACACGCGCAATCGGCAATTCGCGCGCGATATTCGCAGCGGCGCCTTTGAAGCGGATCTCGCGCGGCAGGCCCAGGTGCGCCAGCATCTGGTGCTGACCGCGCGCCGCAAGCTGGCGGCGGCGTACCCGAAGGGCCTACAGGCCGACGAAAAATAGTTGTTTAAAATCAATAAGTTAGTAAATATTGCCTGACTGGAGTTTCAGGCCTGCGGCGGCACTGCCAGTGCCTGGCGCAAATGCGCCAACGAGGTGTTGCCGCCGCTGAGCATCAGCGCCACCGTGCGGCCGCGCAGCGAATCCCGCAGCCGCTGCGCCGCGGCGAGCACCGCGCCGGCGGCCGATTCTGCCAGCGTGTGCGCATACTCGATCCAGCCCAGCATGCCGCGCGCAATCTCGTCATCGTCGACCAGCACAAAATCATCCAGATGCGCGCGCAGGATCGACAGCGTGAGTTCGGCGGCACGCCCTGTCGCCAGGCCTTCCGCGAAGGTGAGGTTGGGCCGCGACTCGATGCGCCCGCTGCGCCACGACTCGTAGACCGCCGGCGAAGCCGCCGCTTGCACCGCGATCACGCGGATCGCCGGATTGATCGCCTTGGCCACGATCGCCGCGCCGCACGCGCCGCTGCCCAGACCCACCGGCACGATCAGCGTATCGATCGCGGGTTGCGTCTCCAGTATTTCCAGCGTGGCGGTGCCCACGCCGGCAATCAAATGCGGCTCATTGGCTGCGTGCACAAAGCGCAAACCCTGCTGCAGCGCAAGCTGTTCGGCATGCGCAAAGGCGTCATCGAATTTCTCACCGTGAAAAATCACTTCCGCGCCGAATCCGCGAATGGCGGCAACTTTCCCGGCATTGGCGCCGCGCGGCACCACCACAAACGCCCGCGTGCCCGCCAGCCGCGCGCCGAACGCCACCGACTGGCCGTGATTGCCGGTGCTGGCACTGATCAGGCCACGCGATTTTTCGGCGTCGGACAGCGAACAGGCGAGATTGACGCCGCCACGCACCTTGAACGCACCGACCGGATGATAATTCTCGTGCTTCACATAGGTTGTGCAGCCCAGAAATTCATCCAGCGCGCTGTAGCGATGCAGCGGTGTCGGCGCGAGGTGCGGCGCGATGCGCTGTTGCGCGGCGCGCACGTCGGCCAGCGTTGGAGCCACCAGCGTTGTCATGATCGTTGTCCCGTCTGCGATGTGTGCGGGCAAGAATAGCATTGCGCGCCGCGCGGGGGCATGGACCACGGGGCTATAATCCTTGCCGTTCCGCGGCGTCTCATGCAACGCATTAGGAGCCACGCGGTCGCACCCGAGATTAATTATTTTATTGTATAAAATCAAATAGATATGGATCCCAGCCGCATCTCGTTTGAAGCCCTGACGCCGACCGCGTTTCTGCACCGCTCGGCCGGCGTGTTCGCGGACAAGGTGGCTGTGATCGACGGCGACGCGCGCTGGACCTATGCGCAACTTCTGGATCGCTGCACGCGGCTGGCCGGCGCGCTGCACGCGTCGGGTGTCGCGCCGGGTGAACGCGTGGCGGTGCTGGCGCCCAACTCGCATGTGCTGCTCGAATCACACTATGGCGTGCCGCTCGCCGGCGCGGTGCTGGTTGCGCTCAACATGCGTCTGACTGCGGTGGACCTCGGTTACATCATCGGGCACAGCGACGCGAAAATCCTGATTTACGACGCCGAATTCGAGGACACCGCGCGCGCCATTGCCGCCGCGGTAAAGCGCAAGCTCACCCTGATTCGCGCCGGTGGCGACGATCAATATGAAAAATTCCTCGCGGATGCCACACCGTACACGACCGGGGTTGCCGACGAACGCGGCCTGATCAGCATCAACTACACCAGCGGCACCACCGGCAAGCCCAAGGGCGTGATGTATCACCATCGCGGCGCGTATCTGCAGGCGCTGGCGATGGCGATGCACACGCACATGCATGAGAGCAGCGTCTATTTGTGGACGCTACCGATGTTTCACTGCAACGGCTGGTGCTTCACCTGGGCGGTGACTGCCGCCGGCGGCACGCATCTATGCCTGCGCAAGCTCGACCCGGCGCTGACCTGGCAACACCTGCGCGATTCCGGCGTGACGCAACTGTGCGCTGCGCCCACAATCCTCATCATGCTGGCGTGGCACGAGGGCGCGCAGGCCCTGCCCCGCACCGTCAACGTCGCCACCGGCGGCGCGCCGCCAACGCCGGCGCTGCTCGCGCGCATGGCGGAACTTAATGTCAACATGACGCATCTTTACGGCCTCACCGAAACCTTCGGCCCGGCGGTGCTGTGCGAATGGCGCCACGACTGGAACCGCTGGCCCGCCGAGCAACAGGCGCAGATCAAGGCGCGCCAGGGCGTGGGCAATGTGATTTCACAACCGCTGCGCGTGGTGAACAGCGAAGGCCACGACGTGCCGCGCGACGGTGAAGCGCTCGGCGAAATCGCGCTGCGCGGCAACAACGTGATGCTCGGCTATTACCGCGACGACGAAGCCACACGCAAAGCCGCGCCCGACGGCTGGTTTCGCACCGGTGACCTCGCGGTGATGCACGCCGACGGCTACATCGAAATCCGCGACCGCGCCAAGGACATCATCATCTCCGGGGGCGAAAACATCGCCTCGGTGGAAGTCGAACGCACGCTGTCGGCCCACCCCGCGGTGCTCGAAGCCGCGGTGGTCGCCGCGCCCGATGAAAAATGGGGCGAGATTCCGGTGGCGTTTGTCACCTTAAAGCCCGGCCAAACGCTCGATGAAGCAGCGCTGATCGCCTACGCGCGCGACAACATGGCGCATTTCAAGGCGCCGAAAAAAATCGTGTTCGGGGATTTGCCCAAGAACGCCACGGGAAAGATTCAGAAGTTTGTACTGCGGGATACGGCTCGTGGGTTGCGAGGCTGATCTCGGCAAGTTGCGGAAATAGTCACCGTAGGTTGGGCTGACAATGGAAGCCCAACACCACACCAAAGCGAATGAAGCGATGCGTTACCGGCGGGCGGCCGCGGCAGGCGGTACTTATTTCTTCACGGTAAATCTGGCCGAGCGGCGCTCGGACGCGGTGGTCAGGCATGTTGATGATCTGCGAGCGGTGAT
>CADECM010000171.1 GCA_902825845.1 uncultured beta proteobacterium | reverse complement strand
CAGGCACCACTTGGCCATGATCGAGCCGCCGCGCGACACGATGCCGGTCATGCGTTTGGCGGTCATCGGGATATACGGCAGGCGCACGCCCGCGTGCACGGTGAAGTAATCCACACCCTGCTCGCATTGCTCGATCAGCGTATCGCGGTAGATTTCCCACGTCAGATCCTCGGCCTTGCCGTTCACCTTTTCGAGCGCCTGATAAATCGGCACGGTGCCGATGGGCACCGGCGAGTTGCGGATGATCCACTCGCGGGTTTCGTGGATGTGCTTGCCGGTGGACAGATCCATCACCGTGTCGCCGCCCCAGCGGATCGACCAGGTCATTTTTTCGACTTCTTCCTGAATGCCGCTTGATAACGCCGAGTTGCCGATGTTGGCGTTGATCTTCACCAGGAAATTGCGGCCGATGATCATTGGCTCGATTTCCGGATGGTTGATGTTCATCGGGATGATGGCGCGGCCGCGCGCCACTTCGTCGCGCACGAATTCCGGCGTGATCGCCTTGGGAATCGCGGCGCCGAAGTTGTGGCCGGGATGCTGCTTGGTCAGCAATGCGATCAGGCCTTCGCATTTTTGATTTTCGCGAATCGCGATGTATTCCATTTCCGGCGTGATGATGCCTTTGCGCGCATAGTGCATCTGCGACACGTTCATGCCCGGCTTGGCGCGGCGCGGCTGGCGGTGCAGGTTAAAGCGCAGGCTGGCGAGCTTGGGGTCGGCCAGACGCTCCTTGCCGTACTGCGAGCTGGGGCCGTCCATCACCACCGTGTCGTTGCGTTCTTCGATCCACTTCTGGCGCAGCGGGGCGAGGCCCGAGCGAATGTCGATCTTCACATTCGGGTCGGTATACGGGCCCGATGTGTCATACACAAAAATCGGCGGGTTTTTTTCATGGCCCATGGCAGCCGGCGTATCGGACTGCGAAATCTCGCGCATCGGCACCTTGATGTCCGGGCGCGAGCCTTCGATGTAGACCTTGCGCGAATTGGGCAGCGATTGCACCGCCGCCTCATCGACCTGCGCGGTGGTGTTCAGAAACTTGGGATTGGCGTTCATGATTGCTCCATATCAAAAAAAGTGAAGGGAGCCATGGCGCCGGTGTTTCAGGGGGCTTGCGCCACGCTTCCCTACGGCGGCATTACCCGCATCAGGTTCCGAGGGTCTTTCTCACCCCGAAGCGCCACAGATGCCGGCACCGAAGGGACCCCTAACGTGTAGCGCCTACGCTAATGGAATTGTGGGACAATTGCAAGCGGTATCGCCTTTATTTCCGGCACGCGGCGTTCCTGATTTTCCGTTTATAATTAGTCAATTACGGCTAATTTTCCAATTTCCCGCACATAGCTAGGCAAACCATTTTGCCCATTGGCCCATCATGAGTATGGATGTAGAACGCGCCCGCTTTAACATGGTTGAGCAACAGATACGCCCCTGGGACGTGCTGGACACGCGGGTGCTGGATTTGCTGCACAAGGTCAAGCGCGAGGATTTCGTGCCGCCGGCCTATAAGGCGCTGGCATTCGCCGATCTGGAAATCCCCATCGGTCTGGGTGAAAAGATGCTCGCGCCCAAGCTCGAAGCGCGCATCCTGCAGGAATTGGGCATTACGCCACAGGATCGCATCCTCGAAGTCGGCACGGGAAGCGGTTACATGACTGCGCTGCTCGCCAGTCAGGGCGCGCATGTCTACAGTGTCGAAATCGTCGACGCGTTCTTGCCGGCCGCCGGCGAGCGTCTGTCACAGCACGGCCTGCGCAACGTCACGCTGGAGAACGGCGACGCGGCGCGCGGCTGGGATCAGCATGGTCCTTATGACGTGATTGTGCTCACCGGCTCGGTGCCGGTGCTGGCCGATGCCTTCGCGCAAAGCCTCAACAGCGGCGGGCGCCTGTTCGCGGTGGTGGGCGAAGCGCCGGTGATGGATGCGCGTCTGATCACCTGTGCCGCGCCCGGCGCGTTCAGCACGGTGAGCCTGTTCGAAACCTGCGTTCCGGCGTTGCGCAATGCGCCGCAGCGCGCGCAATTTTCATTCTGACACCATGCCGAACTTCAAACTGCGCAACATTGCACTGACGTTCGCCATTGGCGCGGGCGCCAGCCTGCCGGCCCTCGGCGCCGATCTGCTGGAAGTGTACAAGCAGGCACAACAAGGCGACGTGGTGTATGCCGCCGCGCGCGCGGCGTGGACCGCCGCGCAGGAAAAGCTGCCGCAGGGACGCAGCGGGCTGCTGCCCAAGGTAGACGCAACCGGATCGACCCAGTTCAATGATCGCGACATCGCGTTCAAGGATAGAACGCCCGGCAGCAACGCCCGTTTCAATTCGAATGCGCTGGCGCTGACACTGTCGCAACCGGTATACCGCCAGCAGAGTCTGATCGCGTACCAGCAGGGCAAGACGCAAATCGTGCAGGCCGACGCCGTGCTGGCACAGGCCGCGCAGGACCTGATCACGCGCACGGCACAGGCGTATGTCGACGTGCTGCTCGCACGCGACAACGTGGCTTTCGCGGGCGCGCAAAAAACAGCCATTGCCGAACAACTCACACAGGCGAAAATCAGCTTTCAGGTCGGCACCGCGACCATCACCGACACGCACGAAGCGCAGGCGCGCTTTGACCTCGCGACGGCGCAGGAAATTCAGGCGCAAAGCGATCTCGAAATCAGGCAACGCACGCTCGAATTGCTGGTCGGCAAGAGCGCGCCGGTGCTGGCACCACTGGGGCCGGCGCTGCAGTTGGTAACGCCAGAGCCGGCAGTGCAGGCCAAATGGGTGGAAGAGGCTCGCGGCGCCAATCCGCAAGTGCGCGCGCTGGATGCCAACCTGACGCTGGCGCAGCAGGAAATCGCGCGCAACCGCGGCGGGCACTATCCGACGCTGGATGCCTTTGCCAACTGGACACGCAATACCGCGGGCGCCGGCACCCTGGGCGGACCCGGCACCGAAATCACCAACAAGGTCATCGGCCTGCAACTGGCGATTCCGCTGTATCAGGGCGGGTTGGTCGACTCGCGCGTGCGTGAAGCGGTGGCCAACGAAAACAAGGCGCGCCAGGACCTCGAAAACGCGCGCCGCACCGCCGAGTTGAATGCGCGGCAAAACTACGTCGGGGTGACCAACGGCATAGCACAGGTCAAGGCGCAGGAGGCGGCACTCGCGTCCTCGCAAAGCGCGCTGGATTCAACCCGCCTCGGCCGCGAAGTCGGCGTGCGCACGCAGGTGGACGTGCTGAATGCGCAGCAGCAGGTGTACACCGCGCGGCGCGATCTGGCCAAAGCCAAATACGACTACATCATGTCCACGCTGAAACTCAAATCCGCCGTCGGGCGGCTCACCGAACAGGACGTCGTCGCCGTCAACGCCTGGCTCGTGCGCAACGGCAAGTAAGACCCACTTGATCGGCTGCTGTCGTTAGCGCGCCGGCCCAGTCCAAGGAGGAACGCATGATCACCGATGCACAAGTCCATATCTGGAACGCGAATACCCCTGCAGACCCGTGGGAAGCGGGCGCCAAGGGGCACCTGCCCGATCCCATGCCCGCCGAGCGCATGCTGAAACTGATGGACGAAGCCGGCATCGACCGCGCGGTCATCTCACCGGCCAACGTCGCCCCCAATCGCAGCCCGGCCTGCGGCCAGGCCGCGGCGGCCAAGTACCCCAAGCGCTTCCGCGTCATGGCGTGGTTTGTGCCCACGCTGCCCGAACAATTCAAGGTGCTGCCGCGCTGGATCGAACAGCCCGGCGTATGCAGCCTGCGCCTGTCGATGAACGAACCCGAGCACCAGAAACTGTTCGCAGAAGGCGCCTTTGAACCGGTGTGGAAGGCCTGCATCGATCAGGACATGGCTGTGGCCGTATGGACCCGCGACGGCCCGGCCCTGATGGAGCCAGTGCTGCAGAAATATCCGAACCTCAGGTTTATCGTCGACCACTTCGCATGGGCGGTCCCCGGCGACAAGCGCGAAGCCAAGATGCAGGCCATGATCGCCCTTGCGCGCTTTGCCAACGTCACCGTCAAAGTGTCATCGCTGCCGCTGGTGTCGGGCAGTGCCGCGCCCGAATATGAAGACCTGCACCCGCTGATCAAGCGCGTGCACGCAGCCTACGGCGCCGAGCGCCTGATGTGGGCCTCGGACCAAACCCAGACCATGGGCAAAAGCCGCGGCACCTACGCCGAAAACGCCGACATCATCCGCAAGTATGCCGCGGCTTACCTGCCCGCGGCCGATATCCAGAAGATGATGCACGACACGGCATCGCGCGTGTTCAAGTGGCCGGCGGCGTAGGTCACGCCAGCAGTCTTTGCTGAAATTGCGGCGGTTGGGTTCGGCGCCGATGCGCCTCATGTACGTGTCGGTTGTGACGACCTGCCGGTAGGGAGCTGCGTTCGTGCGCAAGCGGCGGGAAGTATGGCGTTCGACGCCACGGCTACATCGGGCGGCAGTCGGCCATCAGCAGTCGCTCAACCTGAAAAAGCGCAGCACGTTTGAAGGTCAGCTATTTCTTTCCGTGATAAAAATAGAATC
>CADECM010000170.1 GCA_902825845.1 uncultured beta proteobacterium | reverse complement strand
ACTTGAAGTCGCCATTATTGGCGACGCTTTACAACACACCAAAAGGCTGTATATAATATCAGTCATCGTAATAAATAACAAATAAAATCAATAAGTTATCATAAAATAGTGCGTCCGAAATCGGAAATGCAAACACCCCCAGTTCTTGGCGCGCCGCGGCTGCTTGACCAGTTGCGCCATCAGGTGCGGCGGCTGCATTACAGCATACGTACCGAGGATGCGTATGTCTACTGGGCACGTTTCTTCATTCGCTTCCATGGGCTGCGCCATCCGCGCGAGATGGGGGCGCCGGAGGTCGAAGCCTTTTTGACACATTTGGCTGTGGAGCGCAGGGTTTCGGCGTCCACGCAAAATCAAGCGCTGTCCGGGGTTCTGTTTTTGTATCGCGAGGTGTTGAAGATCGAATTGCCCTGGCTGGATAACGTGGTCAAGGCCAAGCGACCCCAGCGCATGCCGGTGGTGTTGACGCGGGACGAAGTGCAATCGGTGTTGTCGCATATGGATGGCACGTCCGGGTTGATTCTGCGTCTGGCCTACGGTACCGGCATGCGCATACTCGAAACGGCGCGCTTGCGCGTGAAGGACATCGACTTCGCACGCTATGAAGTGATGGTGCGCGACGGCAAAGGCTTCAAGGATCGCGTGACAATGCTGCCGCAATCACTGACCATGCTGCTGCGCGACCATCTTGTGCGGGTAAGGGCGTTACACGCGCGCGATATCGAGGCGGGCTTTGGGCACGTCTATTTGCCGTACGCACTGGCGCGCAAATATCCCAGCGCGGATCGCGATTGGGCCTGGCAGTACGTGTTTCCCTCGCAGCGCCGCAGCATCGATCCGCGCAGTGGCCGGGAAGGCCGGCATCATGCCGATCCCCAGACCTTGCAGCGCCACATGCGCCAGGCGGTGCGCGACAGCGGCATCACCAAGCTCGCCACGCCCCATACGCTGCGTCACAGTTTTGCTACGCACCTGCTGGAGGGCGGCTACGACATTCGCACGGTACAGGAGCTACTCGGCCATTCCGATGTAAAGACCACCATGATCTACACGCACGTTTTGAACCGGGGAGGCCGCGGCGTGGTCAGCCCGCTCGACGCGCGTCAAAACCCGTAAAGCGCCGGATTCTCCAAATTGGCAATAGCCTGCGAGGCCCGCAGCAAACACAACTGGTTGGTGCCGTCGGAATGCAGGAAGCTCGAAGCATCGCGCAGGTATTTTTCGACCGGGTGGTCGTACATGATTGACGCACCGCCGAGGACTTCGCCGGCGAGCTTGCAGCATTCAAATGCGGTTTCCGAGGCGTTCACTTTCGCCAGCAGGCCCAGCGGCCGGGCTTCGGCTTGTTTGCGGTCGGCGAGCCACGCGGCTTTCCAGATCTGCAGGCGGGCGGCGTCGAGTTTCATCGCCATGGTGCCGAGCATCATTGCCACCGGCGCCAACTCGACAATTGCTTTGCCGCCCTGTTTGCGCTTTTTGGCGTAGGCGAGCGCGTATTCGTAGGCGGCGCGTCCCACGCCCAGCGCGGTGGCGGCGGCTTCGGCCTTGCTGCCCCACATGTATTCGCTGCGCAGCCGGCCCAGCATGCCTTCCTCGCCGAGCCTATTGCTCACCGGCACGCGGCAGTTTTCGAAGTGGAAGGTGCCGTTGGTGGCGAGTCGCTGGCTGCTCTTCTCATGAAAAAAGCCGACGCGAAAGCCCGGCGTGTCGGAGGGCACGATGAAGATCGCGCCGCCGTCGCGCAGGTTCTTTTGGGTGTCGGTGCGCGCAACCACGAAATACAGCTTGGCCATGCTGCCATTGGAGACGTAGCGCTTGGTGCCGTTGAGCACGTAGTGATCGCCGTCGCGCACGGCTGTGGTCTGAAAGTCGATGTCGGGTGAATCGTAGTAACCCTGATGGTCCGAGCCCGCGCCGGCTTCGGTGATGGCGATGGCGGTGGTGGCGTCGGGGTCGGCGACGAATTTTGGGATGAAGCGTTGCTGCTGTTCGGCGTTCATGGCGTCGCCGAACAGGTTGGCCATTTTCCAGCATTGATCCATGATCACCGCGAAGCCGAGATCGCCGACCGCGAGTTCTTCGCCCACCAGGCACAGCGTCAGTATGTCCGCGCCCGCGCCGCCGAATTTTTTCGGCACGCCGAGGGTGCGTATCCCTTGTTTGTCGGCCTCGCGTATCCAGTCCCAGGGAATGCGCTCGGCGGCGGTGGGCAGCCGGTCGCGGCGGATGACGTCGGGGGCGATGAATTTTTCAGTGAACTCACGCGCGAGGTCGCGCCAGCGTTGTTGTTCCGGGGTGAGCAGGAAATCCATGAGCGAATTCAGGATAGTTTATAAGTATTTGTTTTTATTGAATATTTATTTAACGTGCGGTGCCGCACCTGCGGGCAAGTACTAGACCTTCAGCCGCCACGAATTGCGCGCGTGCAGCGGATTGACGATGTCGAATTTGATGCCGTTGGGGTCGATGTATTTGCGCTGCTCCTGTTGCTGCGCCTCGGCGACCACCTTGCCGTCGACCAGTTGTCCGCGATTGGCAAAGCGCTTGGCAACGTTCTCGGCTTTGTCCGCGTACTGCGCGCCGCTGTCTTCGGCCTGTTGCGCGGTGGCGCCGACGTCGTCGGCAATGAAACCAACGTGGTGCAGGCCATTGTGGCCGAGCGCCTCGTGGCTGGTCTTGTTGTCGAGGATGGCGAGACTGATTACGCCGTCGGTGAGCATGATGGCGCTAGCCGACTGGCGCACACGCGTCATGCCGAAGGCCTGCTCGTAGAACTTTGCGGTCTCATCGGTATTGGAAACGGCGATGGCGATGTGGCGCAGTGATGCCATGTTGGACTCCCGGGTGAGGGTGATGGCGCGAATGGGTCAGTCGGTCTTGAGCCCGATGCGCTGCACCAGCTTGTGCCATTTATCGAGGTCGGCGCGCATGAAATCGGTGAGCTGCTGCGGCGTGCTGCCCATGGTTTCGAGGCCGAGGCCCATCAAGCGATCGCGCAGTTCAGGAATCTTGACGATCTTTGCCAATTCGCCGCTCAGACGATTGACGATGGGCGCGGGCGTGCGTGCCGGTGCCAGCACGGCGTACAGCGCGCCGACGTCGAAACCGGGATAGCCCGCTTCGGCGACGGTAGGCACGTCGGGCAGGGCGGCAACGCGCTTTGCGGTGGACACGGCCAGAACACGCAGGCGGCCGGAACGGATATGCGGCATGCTTGCCGGCGCGCCGATGAAGGTCATCTCGATCTGGCCGCCGATGACTTCGTTCAGTGCCGGTCCGCCGCCTTTGTACGGCACATGCACGATGTTGATGCCGGCAGCGAGCTTGAGCAGTTCGCCGCACAGATGCATGGGGCCGCCGGTGCCTGACGACGCGAAGTTGATCTGCCCGGGCTTGGTGCGTGCCAGTGCCACCAGTTCCTTGACGTTGCGTACCGGCAGCGAGGGATTGACCACCAGCGTTTGCGTGCCGGTGGCGACAATCGATACCGGCGCAAAGTCATTCAGCGGATGATAGGGCAGCGATTTCGGATGCAGCGCCGGATTCATGGTGTGGCCTGCGCTGATGTAGGCCAGGGTCTGTCCGTCGGGCGCGGCTTTGGCCACGAAGTCGCTGGCGAGAATGCCATCCACGCCCGGGCGGTTCTCGACAATAAATGATTGGCCGAAAGCCGCAGTCAGCCGCTGTGCGACCAGCCGTGCCGACACATCCACCGCGCCGCCCGGGGTATAGCCCACCTGCAGGCGTACCGGCTTGGTGGGGTACTTCGTCGCGTCGACTGCGCCCCAGGCTGCGGTTACCTGCACGCAGGCAGCGCCTGCAATGAGCAGTCGTGCTACAGCCGCCGCCGGAGATTGAACGCCCGAATCATTCATCTTGCCATCGCCTCCTCGTTGTCATTCGTATTGTTATGTGCGACGCACCAGCTTTTATCCCAAGAGGCCGGCACCGCCGGTGCGTGCGTGGCGGCGTGATGCGCCTACATCACGCCTTCTTTTTTCAGTGCCGCGATGTCCCCGCTGGACATGTTGAGCATCTCGCCGTAGATATCCGCATTGTCGGCACCGAGAATTGGTGAGGATGTCACCTTGACGTAGCTGTCGGACATTTTCACCGGCCAGCCGGGAATCACCACCTTGCCGCGCACCGGATGGTCGATCTCGACGAAGATTTCGCGTGCGCGCATGCTGGGGTCGTCCGACAGTTCCTTGGTATCCAGCACCGCCCCGCACGGCACGCCGGCCTTGCCGAGCCGGTTCATCGCGTCGTGCTTGGTGTAGTTGACGGTCCATTTCTCGATCTCGCCGTTGATCTCGTCGATGTGCGTGCCGCGCATCGGCGGCGTGGCGAAGCGCGGGTCGGCCTTCATGTCCTCGCGGCCGATCACTTCGCACAGGCGTTCCCAGTGTGCGTTGGTGGCGCGGCTGGTGTAGATGTAGACGTAGTCGTTGTGGCCGCCCGGCGCGCACTTGAACACGTCACACGGCGCGTTGCCGAGTACCACGCGATTGCCCTTGCGTTCGCACGCCTTGTTGGTCGCGAGCTGGTGTGAATACGCGATGCGGCAGTAGTTCACCATGGCGTCCTGCATGGCGACCTCGACCTTCTGCCCGCGGCCGGTGACCGTGCGCTGGTAGAGCGCGGCTAGCACGCCGATGCAGGCGTGCAACCCCGTGCCGGTGTCGCCGAGCGTCACGCCGGGCTTGATGGGGCGGCCATCGGGCTCGCCGGTGATGCTCATCACGCCGCCGGCGGCCTGGGCAATCATGTCAAAGGCGAGGTTCTTTTCAAACGGGCCGCCCTTGCCGAAGCCTTTCACCGTCGCGTAAATGATGCG
>CADECM010000169.1 GCA_902825845.1 uncultured beta proteobacterium | reverse complement strand
ATGCTCGCGGGCATGGGCGTTTTTGAGTTACTGGAGCGCGTGTTGTGGAGATGGCGCGCACCCCAATAGTCTGACGCTGGCCACAGGCAATCCGGTGTTTGTGGTCAGCGCGATGGAGGAGATACAGCATTGAATACCACCCACAGTGAACGCGAAGAACGTTGCATAGCGCTGACACGGCAGGGACGCGTTGCAACCGTGACCCTATTGGGCGCGAAGTCAGTCAATCTCATGGGCCGCGCGCTGGTCTCGGAACTGGTTCGTGCGCTGGAAGCGTTACGCCAGAGCGCAGACTTGGGACTGGTGGTCGTTTCGGGGCCGGCCGGCGGCTCGTTCCAGGGCGGCGTGGACATCGGCGAGATGGCGCAATTCGATGCCGACGCCGCGCGCGACTTCATCACCCTGCTGCACCAGGCGTGCCACGCCCTGAGGACTTTGCCTGTGCCCAGCATTGCAGGCATCGAAGGGTTCTGCATTGGCGGCGGCATGGAGCTTGCCGCTGCCTGTGATCTGCGTATCGGCGCTGCGGGCAGCCGCTATGGCATGCCCGAAGTGCAGGTGGGATTGCCGTCGGTGATCGAGGCGCGGCTGTTGCCGACATTGATTGGCTGGGGGAAAACCCGCGAGTTGCTCTATCGCGGGAATGTGATCGACGCCGCGGAAGCGCAGCGCATAGGGTTTCTGCAGGCACTCGCCCCCGCAGGGGAAATCGATGCGATGCTTAAGGTCTGGGCCGACGATATTCTGCGCGCCGAAGCGGGCGCCATCCGCTGCCAGAAGCGCCTGATCGAAAGCTGGCTCGAAACCGCGCCGGCCGTCGGCATTCAGGCCAGCATCGATGCCTTCAGTGAGACATTCCATGGGCCGGCGGCGAATGAACGGCTGGCTGCCTTTCTCCATCGGCCACGCAAATGAGGGGTGGCGTCGGGGCCTTGCCAGCGGTGTTGCCCAGCTGTCGTCGAGGGGCGGATATTGATATTGGCCGACAAACGACTCACGCAGCGCCCGACACCGACGCTATGCCAAACGTGGTAAATGCTAACATCGGGCAGACCATTGCTTTATTCCGTGTTCTTGCTCGCCCTGCCCGTTAAATCATGCGCACACTTCTGACCAACACCACACTGATCGATTGCGTGAGTTCCGCGCCGCTGGCGAATGCCTCGGTCGCCATCGGCGACGATGGCCGCATCGCGGAAATTGCCGCCGGCGGGCGCAAACTGGATGCGGCCGGCGCGCAAGTCATCGATCTTAAAGGCGCGTATCTGCTGCCGGGCTTGTGGGATGTGCATATTCACCCGGACTATCTGACGCTTGCCGACGCGCCGCTCGCCGATCAGGTGGCACTGTTCGGTCACCGACTGATGAGCGCGCTGACCGAGTCGGGCATCATTGGTTTTCGCTGTGCCGGCACGCACAGCTTCATGGACGTGGCGTGGAAGCGCGCGTTTGATGCGGGCCAGTACGTGGGGCCGCGGCTCTATACGTGTGGCCATTTCCTCACCACGACCGGCGGGCATTTCCTCACCACGGGCCATGCACTCGAGTGCGACGGACCGTATGGCTTTGTCAAGGCGATCCGCGAGCAGATCAAGCACGGCGTCGATCACATCAAGCTCAATCTGTCGGGCGGCATCATGGGTCCGGCGTGGGACCGCCACTGGCATTCGTTTTTGCTGGACGACGAAATTCGTGCCGCGTTCGCGATCTGCCGCCAGCGTGAGTTCAAGGTGATGGCGCACGCCACCAACCCTGACGCGGTGAAGAATGCGCTGAAGCTGGGCGCACACAGTGTCGAGCACGGTTACATCATGGATGACGAGTGCATCGAGTTGTTTCTAAAACACGATGCGTGGTACGTGCCCACACTTGCCATCAGTCATCTCACGCCGCAACAGGCCGGCAACGAATGGGAACGCGCGTATCTGCAACAGCGCAATCTCGCGCCGTCACTGTGCTGCCGTGCTGATGCGGCGTCCGATGTGCACGCGGCATGGTTCCGCAAGGCGTTAAACGCCGGCGTCAAGATGGCGCTGGGGTCCGACATCCGGCCGCTTAAAGATGCTGCCCTGCTGGAAATGGGCTTGTGGGTGAAGGACGGCGCCACACCCCTGCAAACACTGCTGGCCGCGACCCGGCACGCGGCCGCCGTGTGCGGTGCTGGAGATGATCTGGGTACTGTGGAAACCGGCAAGCTCGCCGATCTCATTGTGGTCGGCGCCAATCCGCTCGACGACATCAACAATGTGCGGCAGCTTCAGCTGGTGCTGAAGGGAGGGTGCGTGGTGTCGGACAAACGGTCCGGACAGCAACGCTAAACGCGCACGCAGGCGCGGCAATCCGTGATCAGGGATTGCGGACCATGACGTTCACAGCTGCGCGCGAACCCACTGTAGAAGATGCGGCAAGTCCATCGCACCCGCCTGGCGTGCGATTTCTCGGCCGTCGCGAAACAGCGCCAGCGTCGGAATGCTGCGGATATTGAAACGCATCGCAAGGTCCTGAGCCTCTTCGGTGTTGACCTTGGCGAGCCGTACCTGCGGTTCCAATTGCGCCGCGGCTTTTTCGTAGACCGGCGCCATCATGCGACAAGGGCCGCACCACGGTGCCCAGAAGTCGACCAACACCGGGATTTGGCTCGATTGAACGTGTTTCTGGAAGTTATGTCCCGCGAGCGCCAGCGGCTTGCCTGAGAACAAGGATTGTTTGCAGCGCCCGCAATTGGCCTCGGGCCCGAGGCGGCTTTGCAGCACGCGGTTCACAGTGTCGCAGTGGGGACACACGATTTGCAGTGTCGTCGATTCCATTCCTGCTAAATGCGGCGCGCGGCTGTGAATTCAAGTGTTCGCACAAGCTTGATCTTTATCAGTACACCGGCACGGCGGTTTGAGCAGACTGCACCTGTGAATGCCGGGCGATGCGATGGCTGTCCGGCAAACGCGATCGACATCGTCAATCTCAGGAGACTCAAAATGAATCGCAGATTATTCGTATCAAGCCTGCTGGCTGGCGCAATTGTCTTGCCTCAGGCGGTAAACGCACAGCCAGGTCCGGGGCCCGGCTCTGGCAGAGGCCCCGGCGGCGGGCAGGGCATGGGATCTGGACCCGGTGCTGGTGCCGGTAGAGGTGGCACGGGCGCGGGCATGCATCGCTGGTCGCGCGAACGCATGTTCGGCGCGCCGATGATGACGCTGGAAGAACGGCAGGCGCATCAACGTGAGATGTGGAACGCGAAGACGGTGGAAGAACGCAACAAGGTTCGCGACGCGCATCGCAAGCAGATGCTGGAGCGCGCGAAACAGCAGAACTACAAGCCTGACGAAAAACAGGACGACGTGTTTACGGTACCCGAAGTACCGAAATAGATTCGCCGGCGAACGCGGGTAAGGTGCCCGGCCAGCCGGCTAGCGTGATGCGCGCTGGAACACGATGAAGTATTGATACGGCAGGAAGGCGTGTTCCTGCGCGACCGCGTAACCCGCTCCAAGCATTTCCTTCTTCACACGATCCGGCGCGATACGCGCGGCCGGCGGCGGGCCTTCGGGCGAGTCCATTTTGAAATCGATGATGGCGACGCGGCCATCGGCTTTCAGTGACTGCTGCAGTTGGCGGAAATACGCTTCGCGTTTTTCGATGTGGTGATAGACGTCGACCAGAATCACCAGATCGGCTTTTTCCGGCAGGCGCGGATTGCCGGGCTCGCCGGCGACCGCCGTGAGATTGCCGAGACTTTCCCGCCTGGCGCGCTCGCCCAGAAACTTGACCATGTCGGGCTCAGTGTCCACGGCCAGCACGCGGCCCTTGGGCACCATATGCGCGAAACGCACCGCGAAGTAGCCGGTGCCCGCGCCGATGTCGGCGACGACGGCATCGGGTTTGAGCTGCAGCGCCTGAATCACGTTGTGCGGTTTTTGCCACGCGTCGCGTTTGGGATCGTCGAATTTCTTTGACCACGCTTCGGCGTCGCTGAAGCTGTGATGGCCCGTGTGGTGCGACTGCGCGGCCAGGGCAGTATGGGAGGCCATCATGATGGCGAATCCAAGCAGGCTGGTGCGCAGGGGAAGGTTCATGTCAAATTTTCGCACTCGGCGGGTTACGGGGCTACTTCAGGCTGAATTTCTTGTCGCGGATAAATGCGCCAAAGTCTGACCGCTCCGGCATCGAATAGTGCCGTGCCTTGTCTTCGGACCAGCCGTAGAACGGTACTTCCGCATAGCGTTTGGCATAGCGCTGCTTGCGCAGCGGGAACAGTTTGTGCCGCCGCTGATCGTAGGCGTCAATGTTTTCTTTCAGCTTCGATTCGTCGAACGTGTTGGTGTGCACGGTGACATCCAGCTGCAGGCGCGCGGTGATGTAGCCGGGCTCAAGCGGATAGCCGACGCACAGTCCGGCAACCGGAAACACCGCATCGGGCAAGCCCAGAATGTCACTGGTTTCGCGCGGATGATTGCGCACCGCGCTGATCGGCACCGTGCCCAGCCCGGCCGCTTCGGCCGCGCGGGTGAACTGCGACAGCACTATGCCGGCGTCGACGGCGGCATTCATGAAGTGATCGAGGTGTTCGTTGACGAACGGTTTGCCGCGCCATTCGCCGATCTGGCGGATGCGGCGGTTGTTGCCGCAGAACACCAGAAACACCGGCGCGTTGTTGATCCAGGGCATGTCGGGGATCAGATCGGCGATGGCCTTGATTTTGGCGCGGTCAGCGACATGAATGATGTCCGCCTGTTGCAGATCTGACTTGGAGGGTGCCGACAGCGCGCACGCGAACAGCAGCCGCAGCAGATTTCCGTCGACCGCCTGGTCGGTCCATTTGCGGTGCGAACTGTGTTCCAGCTGGCGCACCAGTTCATCCGCGCCGGACAGATTGTCCGGCGCGGCGATGGTTTCGCCGAAGCGCGTGTTTGTGGCGTTGGAGATACGTTCAGCTGCTTTGATGGCGTGTGCGTTCATCGTGCCGTCCTGGTTTTGTTAAAAAATACAATAAAATCAATATGTTATATTGATAGCGCTGTTCCGGCCCCGGTCTGTCAACGGCGCTCCGCCGCTAGCGCAATTTC
>CADECM010000168.1 GCA_902825845.1 uncultured beta proteobacterium | reverse complement strand
CGCCGATGAAACCGCAGTCACGCAAGCGGTTGAAAACCTGCGCAAGGCGATGTTCGCGCGGGACAGCAAGGGCTTTGAGGCGCTGATTTCGGACAACGTGAGTTACGGCCATTCGGCGGGACGCATCGAAAACAAGCAGCAGTTCATCAAAGCCGCGCTGGCGAACAAGGCGGTCATGAAATCGCTCGCCTTCACCGATCAAACCGTCAAGATTACAGGCAACCACGCGATCGTGCGCAACACCTACAACAGCGAAGCGGAACTGGACGGCAAACCGAGGAGCACCAAGATCGGCGTGCTGATGGTGTGGGCGAAGGAAGGCAACGCGTGGCGCCTCTATGCACGGCAGGCGTTTCGTCTTTGACAACCCGTGATGCCGCATAAAGGAAACCAACGCCATGAGTAACGCAAACGACAACACCGCACTGACGCAGGCGATCGCAAAATTCTACGACGCCATCCGCGACAAGAATGCCGCGGCATTCGAGCCGCTGCTCACCAGCGATGTGAGCTACGGGCACTCCTCCGGGCGCATGGAAAACAAGGCGCAGTTCATCGCCAACGTGCTCGATCCCAAGACGAAATGGCAATCGATCTACGGCGCCAACCAAAGCAATTATTTCAGCGGCGACACCGCCATCTCGCGCCATGCGATGGCCGGTGAAAACACGCGCGACGGCAAGCCCGGCACCTCCAACATGCCGGTAATGATGGTGTGGCAAAAGCAGGGTGGCACGTGGAAACTGCTGGCACGACAGGCGTTTAAACTCTGATCCCGGCGCGGGCGCGGATGTCTGCACCTGAACTCCCGTCCGCGCCGAGCGCACCGGCATCCACTGCGGGACTCGCGCGCTGGGTCACTGCCCTGCGCTGGGAGGATATCCCGCACGCGGTACGTCACGACGCCCTGCGTTCGCTGGTCAATTACTTTGCGGTGGCGCTGGCGGCCGCCGGCGACCCCACTGTCGGCAAAGCGATCCGGGTGTTGCAGCCCTTTTCCGGCAGCGGCACGGCGTCGCTGGTGGGTCGTGGCGAGCGCTTCGATCCCCTGAACGCCGCGGCAATCAATGCGCAGGCGGCCAACGTCTACGATTTCGACGACACCCATATTCCCACTGTCATGCATCCGACCGCGCCGGTTGCCGCCGCGTTGTTTGCGCTGGCGCAAACGCGCGTGGTTAGCGGTCGGGACTATCTGCTGGCCTTTGTCGCCGGCGTCGAGGTCGAGTGCCGCATCGCCAACGCCATTTCGCCGGGCCATTACGCCCGTGGCTGGCACATCACGTCGACCTGTGGCGTGTTTGGCGCTGCCGCGGCCGCAGCGAAGCTGCTGGGACTCCGTGAGCAGCAAGGCGTGTGGGCCCTCGGCAACGCCGCCGCGCAATCCGCCGGGCTGGTGGAGACCCTCGGCACGTCGGCCAAGAGCGTCAGCGTCGGCAATGCGGCACGCAACGGCCTGCTGTCAGCACTGCTGGCGCAGGCGCAATTCGAGGGGCCTGCGGCCCCGCTCGAAGGCATGTTCGGATTCCTGAAAGTGGTTTGCGACGACGTCAACTGGCGCGCGCTCGATGGCGAGACCCCGCAGCATTGGCAACTGCAGCGCAACACCTACAAGCCCTATCCCTGCGGCGTGGTGCTTAATCCCGTGATCGACGCCTGCCTGGACATCGCCGCCACGCCGGCCTTTGTCGCACGCGGCACGGATGCCATCGCGCACATTGAGGTTACCGGCCACCCGCTGTTGCGCCAGCGCACGGACCGCCCGGATGTGAACAATGGTCGACTGTCGCAGGTCAGTGCGCAGCACGCGGTGGGTGTTGCGCTCACACGGCAGCGTGCGGGTCTGGCGGAATTCAGTGATGCTGCTGTCGCCGACGCCCGCGTGCGCGTACTGGGCGCGAAGCTCGCGTTCCGTGATGACGCGGCCATGAGCATCGACAGCGCGCATCTGCGCGTGCGTTACGCAGACGGCGTTGCGCTGGAAACGCGCATCGCCACCGCCCGCGGCAGTCTAAACAAGCCGATGACCGACACCGAACTCACCGCCAAGCTCCGCACGCTGTGCGACTACGGCCAGTCGGGCGTGCATGCCGAACCCTTGATCGAAGCGCTGTGGCAGATGCAGGATTGTACGAATACCGGCGCGCTCATGACCCTCTCGGCCCCGCCGCAGGATTTGACGTAACGATGCGCCATCGTTATCTGCGGGCCACCGGCTTTTTTCACCTCCGGCAGAACATGAATGGTCAGCTACGCCGGAAAAAATCAAGGCCGCCCGCCGCAAAATCGCGCATCGACGCGCACGCCTTGGCCGCGCATGCATTGCGCGGCACGAGGCTATAATTGCGGGCAACTGCTTATTCTGGATATCCCGTCATGACCACCGCTACCGTTTCCCCCCGCGATCTCAAGAACATGTTGCACGATGGCGGCGAGCTTGCGCTGCTGGATGTGCGCGAGGAAGGCCAGTTCGGCGAAGGGCATTTGCTGTTCGCCACGCCGCTGCCGTATAGCCGGCTGGAAACCGGCATTGTCACACTGGTGCCGCGCAAGAACGCGCGCATTGTGCTGTGCGACGATGGCGATGGTGTCGCGGAACGCGCCGTCAAGCGGCTGAACGCCATTGGATACAGCGACGTGTCGGTGCTGGCCGGCGGCAATACGGCGTGGGGCGCCGCCGGTTACGCGATGTTCAAGGGCGTGAACGTGCCCAGCAAGCTGTTCGGGGAACTGGTCGAGCATGTGTACAACACGCCGCGTGTCACTGTCACCGAACTCGCGCAAATGAAGGAACGCAACGAGGATTTCGTGATCGTCGACGGCCGGCCCTACACGGAATACAACAAGATGAACATTCCGGGCGGCATCTGTTGCCCGAATGCGGAACTGCCCCTGCGCATCCGCGGCATCGTCAGCAATCCGAAGACCAAAATCATCGTCAACTGTGCCGGCCGCACGCGCTCGATCATGGGCGCGCAAACACTGCTCAATTTCGGCATCGAGAACCCGGTGTATGCGCTGGAGAACGGCACACAGGGCTGGGTGCTCGCGAATTTTGAACTGGAACGCGGCGCCACCCGCAAGTATCCGGACACCATCGATACCGCCGCCCTGCCCGCGCTGCAGGCCAGCGCGCGGCAATTGATGGCGCGCCACAATGTGGCAACCGTCAGTGCCGCGCAGGTCGAAGGCTGGCTGGCGCAAACCGACCGCTCGCTGTCCGTGATTGACGTGCGCACGCCCGAGGAGTTCGCCGCCGGCTCGTTGCCGGGCGCGGTGCATGCGCCGGGTGGGCAACTGGTGCAGGCCACCGACGCCTGGGTGGGCGTGCGCAATGCGCGCATCGTGCTGGTGGACAGCGAGGGCGTGCGCGCCCCGGTGGTGGCTGCGTGGCTCAAGCAGCTGGGCTGTGACGTCCATGTGCTGCAAGGCGGCGTGGACAGCGGTTTGAAGGTGCCGCTGCCCGCGCAGGCGGCACTGCCGCCGGTGGCAAAAATCTCCGCCCAGGCGTTGAAACAGGCGCTTGAAAACGGCAGTTGCAGCGCATTGTATTTGGGACCCAGCATGAATTACCGCCAGCAGCATGTGCCCGGCAGCCGCTGGAGCATCCGTCCACGCATCGTGCGGGACGCCGGCAATGCCAAACAGGTGGTGCTGATCACGCGCGACAGCGCCGTGGCGCAGGCGGCCGCCATCGATCTGGCCGAAGCCGGCTTCACGGACGTGAGACTACTGGAAGGCGGACTCGCGGCGTGGACCAGCGCCGGTTACGCACTTGAAGCGTCACCCGGGGTGCCAGCCGACAGCGAGTGCATCGACTACCTGTTTTTTGTGCATGACCGCCACACCGGCAACCGCGAAGCCATGCGACAGTATCTGGCATGGGAGACCGGTCTCATTCGGCAACTGGACGCCCAGGACAAGGGAAGCTTCAGAGTCGGGGTCCTGTAAGTTTGGTGTAAAGTTGTACAATGACCATACGCGTGGCATGCGTCTCCGGTGTTCCTCTGAAAAAATCGTCCCATTAAGCCCCATTAGGTGTCTCTTAGCCCGTGCTCAGGAGGGTTGTCTGTATGCTCCTGGCCCCGGGAATACGTATTTCCCCTAGGTAGACATCATTTTTTCAAAACTGGATACTCGCAGCCTGCTTTACCCAGAAAAACCTATCGCAAAGTCAACTATTAGAATTGCAACCAGGAGGACTCGTTTTGTGAAACCTAACTTATTGAATAATAAGGATTTTTTGGCAGGTCTACTGATGGTCGTAATAGGGGGAATCGGCTTTTATATGGCCTTGAGTTTCCCTTACGGCAGCGCGTTGCGCATGGGTCCCGGTTATTTCCCGCGTGTGCTTTGCGGCATCCTGATTGCGTTCGGACTGTATGTGGGCTTGCGAGGCCTCCGCAGCGGTGAACCCGTCGAAGGCGTGTGGGGCTGGAAGGCACTGACGCTGATCACGATTGCATTTGTCGTGTATGGCTGGCTGATGGAGCGGATTGGTTTCGTGCCCTCGCTGGTGGTCCTGTTTTTTGTATCCGCGTTTGCTGGTCATGAATTCAAGTTCAAGGAAGTGGTGATTCTGACCGTCCTCATGATCTTGTTTGCATGGGCAGTGTTTATCCACGGGCTTGGCCTGCCCTTCCGTCTATTCTGGTGGGATTAAGATCATGGAAATTTTTAACAATCTGGTTCTGGGGTTCAGCGTCGCCCTGTCGTTGCAAAACCTGCTGTATTGCTTCATTGGCGTGTTTGTCGGTACTGCGATCGGCGTGCTGCCGGGTGTGGGTCCGTTGGTGACCATCGCCATGTTGCTGCCCATCACCTTCAATCTGCCGCCAGTGCCAGCGTTGATCATGCTGTCCGGCATCTATTACGGCTCGCAGTACGGCGGTTCCACCACCTCGATCCTGATGAATCTGCCGGGCGAAACCGCCTCGGTGGTGACCTGTCTGGACGGCTACCAGATGGCGCGGGATGGCCGAGCAGGACCCGCGCTGGCGATCGCGGCCCTCGGCTCATTCTTCGCCGGCTGTGTGGGCACCCTTCTGATCGCGCTGTTCGGCCCGCCGCTGGCGGAAGTCGCGCTGAAGTTTGGCGCGCCGGAATACTTTGCGCTGATGCTGATGGCCCTGGTTGCCGCCTCCTGCCTGTCAAGCGGCGATATGATCAAATCGCTCGCCATGGTAATTCTGGGCCTGATCATCGGCCTCATCGGCACCGACGTGAACTCCGGCATGGCGCGCTACTCGTTCGGCATCTCGGAACTGACGGACGGCATCGGCTTTACCGTGGTTGCAGTAGGCCTGTTCGCGGTATCCGAAATCGTGAAGAATCTTGAGACTGAAGAGAAGGGCGAGGTGTTCACCAACAAAATCAAGAACATCATGCCCACGTTGAAGGATCTCAGAGACTCCGCCATGCCGGTAGTGCGAGGCACCTTGATCGGCGC
>CADECM010000167.1 GCA_902825845.1 uncultured beta proteobacterium | reverse complement strand
AGCATGTAGTACCCGGTGACGCGGGGCCACATGCTGAAACCCCGCGCCGCCCGCAATGCAATGCGCGATCCATCCGCGCGGTGGCGGTCTTGACGCCGCGCGGCGAGAGGCGTTTACTGTTTCAAGCAACGCCACGCCGTCGTGTAGTGCCCATTCCAATGCATTGACGCATCTGGGCCGCCACACCTTGTCAATGTTCGGGTAATGGAACTAACGTCATGCTCACAATAGAAACGGAATAAGGAGGCCTCATGCACGCCAGCAACCGCAACTACGACCGCACGCTGTACACCTCGGAGAAGAACAACATCGACATCGCGCTCGCGGGCGAGGCGCTCATCAGCCAGGGCTTGAGCATGTACACCGAGCCGCGCTACCTGGAACTGGTGAATCTCATCCGCGCCGCCGACGCGCGCTACGTGCACCTAGAGATGCTGTTCCACAATTACGAGCACGCGCCGACCGACAAGAAATACGGCACGCACATGCGCTGTGACCCGAAGTACATCGCCGATCTGCAGTGGATGGGCTTTCAGTTGATGTCGACAGCGCACAATCACTCGATCGACTTCGGCGAAGGCGGGGTGCTGAAAACCATCGAGCATCTGAATCGCGCAGGCGTTACGCATGCCGGCATGGGGCGCAATCTCGCCGAAGCGCGCGCCCCCGCGTATCTCGAAACCGCGCAGGGCCGCGTCGCGCTGCTTTCGGGCACCACGTCGCTGTTTGCCTGGGGCCGCGCGGGCGACCAGCGCCGCGACATGATCGGCCGGCCCGGCGCCAACTACATGCGCCACTACATGGAGTTCACCGTCGACAAGGCGACATTCGATCATTTGCGCGCCACGGGCGCCGCCTTCGGCTGGACCCACAAGCCGGGCGTGCATCGCCCGATGGGACACAACTCGCCGCCGGACACCGACACCACACTGCATCTCACCGGCTTCGACAACTGCGCGCACAAGTATCTGAAGGTCATCCTCGGCGACAAGATCGAGCGGCGCTGGTATCCGTACCAACCCGATCTCGACGGCATGCTGGAGCGCATCCGCGATGCGCGGCGCATGGCGCAGTGGGTGGTGGTGGCGATGCACAACCAGGACTGGCCGGGCGACGTGCCGCCCGAGCACGCGGTGACCATGTATCACGCGATGATCGATGCCGGCGCCGATATCCTCGTCGGCACCGGACCGCATCAGGATCGCGGCATCGAAATCTACAAAGGGCGGCCGATTTTCTACGGCCTGGGCGACTTCATCCTGCAGAACGACAGCGTCGAACTCACGCCGCAGGACGCATACGAGGCCCAGGACCTGCCCTGGAATGGCACGCCGGCGGATTTTTACGACGTGCGGGCGGGCTACAAGGGCGAAGGCGCGGGCACGCCCACCAAGGGGCAAAGTGTCTCACCGATCTGCTGGCAAAGCGGCATGCACCGCGTGAAGTTCGAGGGCGGCAAGCTAAAGGAAATCCGCATCCATCCGGTCGACGTTGGTTACGGCAAGCCGCGCTGGCAACAGGGCCGCCCGATGCTCGCCGAAGGTGAAGTGGCGAAGGAAATACTGGAGCGCTACCAGCGTTTGTCCAAGCCCTTCGGCACGCCGGTGCAGATCGACGGCAACGTGGGGTATGTGCGCTTGTAACGCCAGCCGCGGTTTACCCCGGTCCGGCTCGCAGCGCCCAAGCCGCGCCCACAGTTGCCTGTGATCCTACGCCGGTGCCGGCGTATCCATCCGCCAGATTCGGACGCCGTTGGCTAGAATTTCAGATCAATATTTGCCACCTGCTTCTTGTAATCCGCCAGCCGCTTCTCCATCGCCGCCCTGAGTTCCTTCGGGGTCATGCGCTCTGCGGGCTCGCTGCCGTCGGCGGCAAGATGCTTCGTCGTCTGCGGCGAATGCATGCGATCGCTCACCACGCGGTTGATGGCCGAGAGTACGGCCGGTGGCGTGCCTGCCGGCGCGTAAATGCCGTAACTGTTTGTAATCGAGAAGCCGGGGTACCCCTGTTCCGCAAATGTCGGCAGGTCCGGCATCGCCTTCAGGCGTGTCAGCCCCAGCGTGGCGATCGCCCGCACCTTGCCGGTTCGGATGGCCGCGCTCGATGCGATCGAGCTCGCTGCCGTCATCATTATCTCTCCGCCCATGGTAGCGATGATGGAAGGCGCGCTGCCCTTGTACGGGACGTAAAGCAGTTTGGCCTTTGATATCCGCGCGAAGTACGACATACCCACGTGCACAGTACTGCCGACACCCGAACTGCCCGAATACGTCACCTGCTTGTTCTTCGCATAAGCGATCATTTCCTTGACCGATTTGAAGGGGGCGTCGAGGTTTGCGATGAGGATGTACGGCTGGGTGGTCGTGGCGACTACGGGATCGAATGCCTTGAGTGCCTGGAACGGCAATCGTTTCGCCGCATCGAGGAGCAGGATGATATCCCCGGTACTCAGCAGCGTGTAACCGTCAGGTGACGCGTTGGCGACCAGCTCCGAGGCGATCAAGCCACTGCCGCCGGGCCGGTTATCCACGATGGCGTTCTGGCTCCAGGCGTCGATCATCGCCTGTGCGGCGGCACGCGCGATGGCGTCGGAGCCCGCGCCCGGCTGCACGGGGATAATCAGCCTGATCGGCTTTGCCGGAAATCCGTTCGGTCGATCCGCTGCAGTTGCCCCCGTACTGCAAACCAGCGCCGCGAGCAGAGCGCCCGACAGCAACGCGTTTGGGCGTCGAATAGTCCAGTTCATCCCAGTTCCTCGGTGTTAGCAGAATTTTGGGCAGTTTAACTTTTCCGCTGTGCACTTGGTAGCAGATTCGCTGACATTGCCAGTGTCGCGACGATTCGAAAGGTTGGCGAGATTTGAAATTGGCCTGAGCGATTGCAGACAAGCCCGCCGGCGAGAGGCCCCGAAACCAACCGACGTGATCTCATCGTTTGCGCCACGCAGCGGTGCAGGCTGACGGCGTATGTCGCCCTCCTGCAAAATCGCCCGCTTATGCCCTCACGCCACGTCGACCAACCCCTCCGGGCGCGCTGGCGCCATCAGCGCAATTTACGGCCGACGCCATGGTGCGTGAGTATTCTCTCGATCACGCCGAGCGCCGCCAGTCGGCCCGCTCAATCAATGCCTCAGGCAAACCACCACCGCGCAAGACAGGTCCAATCAACAGCCAATTTCATAAAAAACTGTTTTAAAACAAATAGTTAAATCGCATTCTCAGGTGTCGCGACGTGCAGTGTGGTCTGCAGGTAAGCGGGATCGAAAATCTTGTCCGCCAGCACCTGACAGCGCTTCATCAAGCGGTATTCGTGCGGTGCGTAATCTGCCACTGCGCAATGCCAGGTGCCCAAGTGGTCCCAGATCAGCACATCGTCCACCGTCCAGTGGTGGGTGTAGCGGTATTTCGGCAGCAGCACATGCGCGAACAGGAAGTCGAGCATCTGCTGACTCTCGGCCTCGTCGAGTTCGTTGATGCGCGTGGTGAAACCGGGATTGACGTAAATCACCTTGCGGCCGGTGATCGGATGCGTGAGAAACACCGGATGCTGCACCGGCGGGCGCTCGCGGCGTTGCGATTCGGTTTGCGGCGGGCGCTGGCTGCCCTTGCGGCGCATGTGTTCCTGAAACTGGTTGTGATCGTGCATCGCCGTCGCCGTCGCGAGTCCGGTTTTCACCTCGGACGGCAGATCGTCGTAGGCTGCCTGTGTATTGGCAAAATCCGTGGCGCCCAGCGGACGTCCATCACGCATAGGCACCTGCTTCGCCACCAGCACGTTGACGAAGCCGGCCACGCGGTTATAGGTCATGTCGGTATGCCAGTCCTGACCCGCGTCCGGTGTGCCGATGTAGCGGCCGTTTTCGACCACGTTGGAGAGGATCGACACCTCCGGCTCCGCGGCATCTGCCAGACGCGAAATCATCTGCAGCGAACCGAAGCGCGCCGAAAACGCGCGCAGCGCCGTGGCCTCGATCAGCTGTCGGGGAAAACACAGCACCCCATGCTGTCCCAGTGCCTTCACCACGCGGGCATGATCGGCATCGGACAGCGGATGATTGAGATCCACGCCGGTGACGGTAGCGCCCAGAGTGGCAGTGCCGGGTTCGATTTTGAGCATCGTGATATTCCTTCTGCGCTGTGGCCCGTGGCCATAGGAGAAATTGGCCCATTGACGTTATATTAGCAGACACCCCTTTGATCCGGTTTCGCGGAGGCCGCCTTGAAAACCACATCATCCCCTGCGCTCGCACTGACGCTGCTGCTGACGGCCGCGGCGTGGCCCGGCACGTCGCGCGCGCAAAGCTATCCCGCCAAGCCCATCCGCATTCTCGTGGGATTCACCGCCGGCGCGGGCATGGACATCGCCGTGCGCCTGATCGCGCCGAAAATGAGCGATGCGCTCGGCCAGCCGGTCGTCATCGACAACCGTCCCGGGGCCGGCGGCAACATTGCGACCGAACTGGTGGCGAAATCGCCGCCCGATGGCTACACCCTGCTCACCAACGGCGCGCCGGCGGCGATCAGCCGCACGCTGTATGCCAGGCTCGGCTACGATCTGCTCAAGGATCTTGAGGCTGTCGTTCTGATTGCCAGCGTGCCGCAATTTCTGGTGGTGCATCCATCGGTACCGGTAAAGAACGTTAAGGACTTCGTGGCAATGGCCAAAGCCCGCCGCGGCGAACTCAGTTACGCCACCACCGGCAGCGGCAGCACGCCGCATCTTTCCGCCGAAATGCTGCGGCTGCAAACCGGCATAGAGATCCTGCATGTGCCGTATCGCGGCTCGCCGCAGGCACTGGCGGATCTGATCGCGGGCAACGTATCGTTCATGTTCGCCAATATCCTGTCGGTGCGGCCACATGTTCTGAGCGGTCGCCTGCGCGCGTTGGCCATTACCAGTACCAAGCGCAGCCCGATCTCGCCAGCGGTGCCCACGATGGCGGAAACCTACCCGGGATTCACCTCGGGCAGCTGGTATGCGCTGTACGCGCCCAGCGGCACGCCGCAGGAAGTCATAATGCGCCTGCACGATGCCGTAAGCGCCGCGCTGCAAACGTCCGCAGTACGGGAAAAATTCATCGCCCAGGGGGCGGAAATTCTCTCAGGCTCAACCCAGGATGCGGCCGCGTACACCCGCGCCGAAGTGGCAAAATGGGGCAAGGTGGTGAAGGCATCGGGCGCGCGGGTGAACTGAAGCGCCGGGAACCCGCCGATCTGTAGAAATCCGGGCTTGATCAGACAGTCATTGCAAGATGTGATTTAGTCGCCAATCGGCCATCAACGGTAGTAGCGCAGACTGCCTCAAAACCGACCTTCAGCACTACTGGCAGTTTTGCAGGTGCCGGAAACCTTAAGCGAATTTGCTGCGATGTTAATGCTGCTGTAATGTAGGCGCGAGTGACTTATTTCACGATTTAGTTCATACTGTTTAAATATACAGTATAAAGGCTTTAACATGCTGTATTTATTTTACTTTTTGGTGTTGCCCGGTCTTGAGTTAGGGAGACAGCCCGCCGAGTTAGGGCGCAAAACTGTCGCCCTATATCAAAGTTAGACCGCAGAGAGTGCCGACGGCGTGCATGGACTGGAAGCTCATCATCGGCT
>CADECM010000166.1:1199-6064 GCA_902825845.1 uncultured beta proteobacterium | reverse complement strand
GACCAACTGGCACTATGATGCCGCGCAAAAACGGGGGGAGTCCATCCCATCAGTCAACAGGACGCTGCGCGATGAAGCCGCGCAGCGCCTGTTACTTTGAACGTTAGAGCCATGGACCAATTGCTGGCCGCACTCAGAGATTACACAGCAATCGTTGTCGCTTGCGTTGCCGCATCCGTATCGATAGTCAGCCTCGTATGGAGTACCCGCCTCAACGAAGGGCGCGATCGGCGAAAAGTGCTTTGGGAGAGAGAACTTAACCGCTTCTCAGAACTTGAAGATACTGCGGGTCGTCTCGTCGAAGACTTGCTTTCCTACAATATACGTTCAGATCAAGAGCGCTCTGCGGCCGTGGAAAAACTTCAGGTCTTGCGGGGAGCTACCGGCCGGTTTCTCCGCTATCCATCAATCGCATCCGCTCTTCGAGACGTTTCTCACTCTGCGGGTTGGTACATTTCACAAGACATGAAACATAAAACCAAGGCCGAATTTGAAGAGGCAAGAAACGATGTTACTGACAGCTTCGGCAAACTTATCGCCGCCATTGATGAAACACTTAAGCATGCTCCCAAAAGGCTCTAACCCGGCGGTCGACCCCGTTCCCTTCGGTCACTGGACGCTGCGCCATAAAGCTGCGCAGCGCAGGTTAACAGGGCGTTAAGCGGCAACAGTTCTGGCAGGTTTTGACTGTGCCGCCCAGGGGCAGTATTCTTCGTTCATGAAGGTTAGCGAGGCGCTCCGGATGCTCAATAACGACGGCTGGTATTTGGTCGCTACGCGCGGTAGTCACCGTCAATTCAAGCATTTGACCAAGCCCGGACGGGTTACCGTTCCGGGTAAACCGAGTGATGACCTGGCTCCTGGCACTCTGAACAGCATACTCAAGCAAGCTGGTTTGAAAACGTGAGGTGTTGATATGCGTTACGCGATCGTCATCGAGAAAGCAGAAGGCAACTACTCGGCCTATGTTCCTGATCTGCCCGGTTGTGTTGCCACAGGCGCAACAGTCGAAGAGGCGGAAAAATCAATTCGTGAAGCCATCGAGTTTCACTTGGACGGCATGCGCGAGGACGATACTCCCATTCCGCCGCCGTCCAGCCGTGTCGATTATGTCGAGGTTGCTGCTTAACTTTAGGTGGAACGGACGGGCTGCCAGCGCAGTGGCAGCATCACACGCCATCGTGGCCCGTCGTTCACCAAAATGTTAGCTTGCTCGAGATTGCCATGGAGACATTGGTGTTTGGGGCCCTCACGTCGGCGCTTGCAGCCCAATGCCAGGAGATGCGGCACTTCGTGGCGGTCATTCCAGGCAAGCAGCTGAGCTAAATATCGGCCTGAACACAATGACAAACGACGAGTCTTTCGGCGCCCGTTGGAGGGAGCTCGCAAGGACTTTCTTTAAGCTACGGAGTTAACAATTCTCATCACCCGTAGGGCGCAATAGGCGATGCGCATTGCGCCGCAAGTTTTGCATGCGACCTACGTTTCTTGGATCACTACTTCCCCGCCGCGAACCGGTGCAATGGCTTTCGCCTACCGCACAGTCACTCTGCTTCTACCGCGACGGCACGCTTGAAGGCGGCGCCCACCCGCGCTGCAAGGGTAGGGCGACTAAAGTAAAGAACAAATAAAAACAGATGCTTATGGTGGGTCTCTGGCCGTCCCCCACCCCCTACTTCAACATCTCCGCCACCGCCTTGCCCAGATCGCTGGTGTTGGCCTTGCCGCGCAGGTCGGGCGTTTTCGGGCCTTCCTGCAGCACGTTTTCAATCGCTTTGACGATGGCGGCGCCCGCTTCGGGGCAGCCCAGGTGGTCGAGCATCATCGCGCCGGCCCAGATCATGCCGACGGGGTTGGCGATGTTTTTGCCGTAGATGTCGGGGGCGGAGCCGTGCACCGGCTCGAACAGTGACGGGAACACTTTTTCCGGGTTCATGTTGGCCGACGGCGCGATGCCGATGGTGCCGGTGGCGGCGGGGCCGAGGTCCGACAGGATGTCGCCGAACAGGTTGGAGCCGACCACCACGTCGAACCAGTCCGGGTGCATCACGAAGTGCGCGCACAGGATGTCGATGTGGAATTGATCGACTTTGATCGCGGGATATTTTTTCGCCATCTCGGCGACGCGCTCGTCCCAATACGGCATGGAGATGGAGATGCCGTTGGATTTGGTGGCGGAGGTGAGGTGCTTTTTCGGGCGCGTGGCGGCGAGATCGAACGCGTATTTCAGAATGCGATCGGTGCCGGTGCGCGAGAACACCGCGTTCTGGGTGACGAATTCGCGCTCGGTGCCGGCATACATGCGCCCGCCTACCGATGAGTATTCGCCTTCGGAGTTTTCACGCACCACCCAGAAATCGATGTCGCCGGGTTTGCGATCAGCGAGCGGGCATTTCATGCCGGGCATCAGGCGCACCGGGCGCAGATTGACGTATTGGTCGTAGCCGCGGCGGAACGGGATCAGCAGGCCCCACAGTGAAATGTGATCGGGCACGGTGGCGGGCCAGCCGGCCGCGCCGAAGTACACCGCGTCATGCTGTTTGAGTTGCTCCAGGCCGTCGTCGGGCATCATCTTGCCGTGTTTGGCGAAGTAGTCGCAGCTCCAGTCGAATTCGTCGAACTTGAATTCGATGTCGAACTTGCGGCCGACGGCTTCGAGCGCGCGCAGGCCTTCGGGCATCACTTCCTTGCCGATGCCGTCGCCGGGGATGACTGCGATGCGAAATTTTTTCATGATGGTTGGCTTTCCGGAGTGAAGGTATCAAAACAAAGGGCAGCCCGGGTTACCCCGGCTGCCCTTGGAACGCTGATGGCGACGAGCTTACGCAGCGGTTTCGGCTGCCGGTTTGGTGGCGGGCGTGCGCTTGCCGTATTTCTGGTTGAACTTCTCGACGCGGCCGGCGGTGTCGACGATCTTTTGCTTGCCGGTATAGAAGGGATGGCACGACGAGCACACTTCAACATGCAAGTCCTTGCCCAGCGTCGAGCCGGTGGCCCATGTTGCGCCGCAACTGCAGGTCACGTTCATCTCGGTATATTCGGGGTGAGCATCTACTTTCATCGGGGCATCCTGACCGGTTTCCGGGCGCTAAAAAGGGGCGGATTATGTACGATTTCGCCTAGCGTAGCAAGGGCCGCTGGCCCGGCGCCCAGTTTTCCATCAGGCTACAGCAGTTAGTGACCACTTTTTGGCCGGTTTCGTCAGGAACCAGCCGAAAATGGGACTGCCCCGTCACCACGTTCAGTTCGACAAAATACGCCTTGCCGGGGCGGGTCTCCAACACCATGCGGCCGTTGTCAGCGACATAGCCGGTCAACCAGTGACGGCCCGGTTCGAGGTGCACACGGAAATAGGTGCGCGGCAACGTTGCCCCGATCAGACGGCCATCGATCCACAGCACGCTGTCTTCACGCGCGTTGTCGACGCGATAGACATACACTGCCGCCGTGGCGGGGGCGCTGCCGAAGCGTTTGGCATCGGCATCGCGTTGCGCCGATGCCTGCGGCGTTGATGCGCAGCCCGCCAGCGCCGCAAGCAGCGCCAGCACGGCAAGCAGGAATGCCGGATACGCGGTAGCCCCGGATCGCATCACAGCAACGTGGCTTCGCTTACCATCCTGCGGCCGCGCGCCGCGTCGATCTGGCGCAGCCACATGGAGAGCAGCCCTTCACGCGTGGTGCCCAGCACCGTGTGTTCAACAAAGTAGATTCTGCCCGCCTCGGCGTTGATGGTGACGGCCGCAGTGGAGGTGCCCGCGCCTTCAATGCGTTGCGCGCCGGGCGCCACTTCGAGGCGGTGGTAGGTGCCCTGATAGGTGGAAATCATGCCGCCTGGAATTGAGACCGGCCCCTGAACATTGCTGTCGACGGCGGGGCGCACGATGTAGATGACGGCCTTGTCCGCCAGCGGCTGGAATTTCTTGGCCTCGATGTCCTGTGGTGCAGGCGGCAGCTGCACGCAAGCGGAAACTAAAAAACTCAATAAAAACCAATACTTATGTTTCATGATCGCTCCTGCTCCAGCGGCGTAGTGCACTGGGTTCATCGTAGCACTCGCAAACTGGCGCGACAACGCGCGGCAGGTTGCGGGTCGCGGCATTCATTGGTGTAATCCAACGTCCGACCATTGTTGGACGATAAACGGCCAACATCGTGGCAAGCCAAAAATTCCCCCTGGAGATCGCATGAAAGTCAAGGCAGCCGTAGCACACAAAGCAGGCGCACCGCTGGTTATTGAAACGGTTGATCTTGATGGTCCCGCGGCCGGCGAGGTGCTGGTGGAAATCAAGGCCACCGGCATTTGCCATACGGACGAGTTCACGTTGTCAGGCGCTGATCCCGAGGGCCTGTTCCCGTCCATATTGGGGCACGAAGGCGCGGGCATCGTGGTCGACGTGGGGCCGGGCGTGACCACGCTGAAAAAAGGTGACCACGTGATACCGCTCTATGTGCCGGAATGCCGCCAGTGCGATTACTGCATCTCCGAAAAAACCAATCTGTGCCAGTCCATCCGCGTCACGCAAGGTCAGGGCCTGATGCCCAACGGCACGAGCCGCTTCTCGCTGGACGGCAAGAAACTGTTTCACTACATGGGCACCTCGACATTTTCCAATTACACCGTGGTGCCGGAAATTTCCCTTGCGAAGATCCGCGAGGACGCGCCCTTCGACAAGGTGTGCTACATCGGTTGCGGCGTCACCACCGGCATCGGCGCGGTGATCAACACGGCGAAGGTCGAACCCGGTGCCAACGTGGTGGTGTTCGGTCTGGGCGGCATCGGCCTGAATGTGATTCAGGGCGCGCGGCTGGCGGGCGCCAACATGATCGTCGGTGTGGATCTCAATCCGGCGCGCGAGGCGCTGGCA
>CADECM010000166.1:0-1099 GCA_902825845.1 uncultured beta proteobacterium | reverse complement strand
GTCACCGGCCGCGTGTGGAAGGGCACCGCATTCGGCGGCGCCAAGGGCCGGCGCGACGTGCCGAAAATCGTCGACTGGTACATGGACGGCAAGATCAACATCGACGATCTGATCACCCACAAGCTGGCCCTGGCGGACATCAACTCCGGATTTGATTTGATGCACGCGGGCAAGTCGATTCGCAGCGTGGTGGAATTCTAGGTTGCCAACGGTGAATGCGCCTGACTATCGCGCGGTGCTCGATTTCTGGTTTGGCGCGCCGGGATCGGTGCATTACGGCACCACGCGTGCTGAGTGGTTCAAAAAGTCCGATGATTTTGACGCGTTGATCCGGCGCCGTTTTTTGCCGCTGTACGAGCAGGCCGCCGCGGGAAAACTCGCGCGCTGGCGCGACAGTCCGCTGACCTTGCTGGCGCTGATCATTGTGCTGGATCAGTTCCCGCGCAATCTGTTCCGCGATTCACCGCGCGCGTTTGCCACCGACGCCATGGCGCTGGAAGCGGCAACGCAAATGGTGGCATCCGGCTGGCATTTGCGTTTGAACACTGTCGAGCGCCAGTTCTGCTACCTGCCGTTTGAACATGCGGAAGACATCGACGCGCAACGCACCTGCCTGCAGCTGTTTGACGCGCTGGGGAACGCCGATTTGCTGCAATGGGCGCAAAAGCACTACGACATCGTTGCGCGCTTTGGGCGCTTTCCGCATCGCAATGCGGTGCTGGGCCGTGAATCCACGGCGGAGGAAATCGAATTCCTGCGGCAACCGGGCTCGCGCTTTTGAGGGCGTTACACTGTAAGTAATTGTTATTAAACAATTATTTTTGGTCATCGTGAGTTCGCCCCGCGCGTTAAATGACAGCCTGATGCATCATCCGTCACAATGCCGTTGACCATTGGCGGGCGGCGACGCCCGAGCAAAATTTAACCATGCCTGTACCCTTGCGCACCGAGTTGCCCTACCGCGAAGACAGCGCGAGTCTGTTCGAGGTCGTCGCCGACAGTCCGTGGGCAGTGTTCCTCGATAGCGGGCAGCATCATGCCGGCCAGTCGCGCTACGACATTATCGCCGCACAGCCATATCTGCGGCTGATCACGCGCG
>CADECM010000165.1 GCA_902825845.1 uncultured beta proteobacterium | reverse complement strand
GGTGAGCGCACGCGCGAGGGCAACGACTTCTATCACGAAATGATGGAAGCCGGCGTGGTCGACGCCAAGGACCTCTCCAAATCCAAAGTGGCGATGGTGTACGGCCAGATGAACGAGCCGCCGGGCAACCGCCTGCGCGTGGCGCTGACGGGCCTGACCATGGCCGAAGCGTTCCGCGACGAAGGCCGCGACGTGCTGTTCTTCGTCGACAACATCTATCGTTACACGCTGGCCGGCACGGAAGTGTCCGCGCTGCTGGGCCGCATGCCCTCCGCCGTGGGTTATCAGCCGACGTTGGCCGAAGAAATGGGCCGTCTGCAGGAACGCATTACCTCGACTAAAGTCGGTTCGATCACCTCGATTCAGGCGGTATATGTGCCCGCCGACGACTTGACCGATCCTTCGCCGGCAACCACCTTCGGTCACCTGGATTCCACCGTGGTGTTGTCGCGCGATATCGCGTCACTCGGTATTTATCCGGCGGTGGACCCGCTGGATTCCAGCAGCCGCCAGCTCGACCCGCACGTGGTGGGCGAAGAACACTACACCACCGCGCGCGCGGTGCAGGCGACGCTGCAACGCTACAAGGAACTGCGTGACATCATCGCGATTCTCGGCATGGACGAACTGTCACCCGAAGACAAGCTCGCGGTATCGCGCGCGCGGAAAATCCAGCGCTTCCTCTCGCAGCCGTTCAGCGTGGCGGAAGTGTTCACCGGTTCGCCGGGCAAATACGTTTCGCTCAAAGACACCATCAAAGGCTTCAAGATGATCGTCAACGGCGAGTGCGATGCGCTGCCCGAACAAGCGTTCTACATGGTTGGCGGCATCGAAGAGGCTTTCGAAAAAGCCAAGACCATGAACTAAGCAATGAACCGAGCGTAACCCTTACCCGCAAAGACAATCATGGCCGAAGCTGTTCACACCTTGCACGTCGACGTCGTCAGCGCCGAGGAGCAAATTTATTCCGGCGAAGCGGAGTTCGTGGTGCTGCCCGGCGAAGCGGGCGAGCTCGGCATCTACCCGCGCCACACGCCGCTGATCACGCGTATCAAGCCCGGCGCGGTGCGCATCAAAGTGCCGGGACAAGCCGATGAAGAATTCGTCTTCGTTGCCGGCGGCGTACTGGAAGTACAGCCCAAGGTAGTGACGGTGCTGGCCGATACCGCCATTCGCGGCAAGGATCTGGACGAAGCCAAGGCGACCGAAGCGCTCAAACAGGCTGAAGAAGCCCGCAAGAGTGCGCAGAGCAAAGAGGAAATTGCCACCCTCGAGGCCGAGTTCTCCATGCTCGCCGCGCAGTTGGCGGCGATCCGCAAGCTGCGCGGAAAGCATTGATTATTAATGGTTATTTCACGAACGAGGCAGCCGCAAGCTGCCTCGTTTGCTTTGATGCGATGGAATCGTAAACCCGCTAGGCTAGGTGCATGGCGAACTTACCTCCCGAAGTCGACCTGCTGGTCGTAGGCGGCGGCATCAACGGCGCCGGCATTGCGCGCGATGCCGCAGGGCGAGGTCTGACCGTCGTGTTATGCGAACAGCACGACCTTGCGCAACACACTTCGTCCGCCAGCAGCAAACTGGTACATGGCGGCCTGCGCTATCTGGAGCAATTTCAATTCCGGCTGGTGCGAGAAGCGCTGGCCGAGCGCGAGGTGCTGCTGCGTGCCGCGCCGCATCTGGTACGCCCCATGCGGTTTGTGATGCCGCACGTGCCCGAGCTGCGTCCGGCGTGGATGATCCGCATCGGCCTGTTTCTGTATGATTACCTGGCGCGCCGTGACACCCTGCCCGATTCGCAGCGTATCGACCTGCGCGCCGACCCTTTTCACAACGGGCTGAAACCGGGCTTGAGCCGGGGCTTTCTCTACTCCGACTGCTGGGTGGACGACGCGCGGCTGGTGATCGCCAACGCGCGTGCCGCCGCCGATCTGGGCGCCACCATACTGCCACGCACCGCCTGCATCTCCGCCCAGCGCGAGGGCGCGCACTGGCAGGTCACCCTGAACACCGTAGGTGCCCCGCCGCGGCAACTGCGCTGCCGCGCACTAGCCAACGTCACCGGCGCATGGGCAAAACAATTTATCAATAAAAACATAGCGTTAGATACGCCCTATCGTCTCAAACTGGTGGATGGCAGTCACATTGTCGTACCCCGGCTGTATGCGGGCGATCACGCGTTCATTCTTCAAAACGACGACCGGCGCGTGATATTTGCTTATCCCTATGAGTCCAACTACACCCTGATCGGCACCACCGACGTCGAGCACAGCGACGAACCTGGCGATTGTCGCGCCAGTGCCGACGAGATCGACTATCTGTGCCGCGCCGCCAACCGCTATTTCGAGCGCGCGCTCACGCCCGACGATGTGGTGTGGCATTACTGCGGCACGCGCCCGCTGTTCGACGACGGCTCCAAAAACATATCCAAAATCACCCGCGACTACACTTTGCGGGTGGATGGCGCCCGCGGCGAAGCGCCGCTGCTGTCGGTATTCGGCGGCAAGCTCACGACCTACCGCAAGCTTGCGGAACACGCGCTGTCGCAACTCGCCGCGTGGTTTCCGACGCTGAAACCGGAGTGGACTGCCGGCGCCAGGCTACCCGGCGGCACTCTCGACGGCCACGGCACTGAGCAATACCTGCAGCACCAAATCGCCGAGCGTCCCGGCATAGCGCCCGAGGTATTGGCCGCTCTCGTCGCCCGCCACGGCGACCGCGTCTCCGCCGTGTTGGCGCATGCGAGAACCACCGCACAGATGGGTTACCATTTTGGCCACACGCTTTATGCGCGCGAGGTAAACTACTTTATCCAGCACGAATGGGCGCGCACCGCCGAGGATGTGCTGTGGCGGCGCAGCAAGTGTGGGCTGCATATAAATATACAGCAAAAACAATTACTTACGCACTATCTGCGCAATGAAACGGGATCCAGTGAAGGATAATCTTTTGCCATGACCCTGAACATCGTCATCCTGGCCGCGGGTCAGGGCAAGCGCATGGTTTCCGATCTGCCGAAGGTGCTGCACCCGCTGGCCGGGCGTCCCCTTCTGGCGCATGTGCTTGACGCCGCGCGCGCATTGTCGCCAGCCAGAATCATCGTGGTGACCGGCCATGGCGCCGAGCAGGTGCGCAAGGCGGCCGCTGCGCCTGACATCGTGTTCGTCAATCAGCAACCCCAACACGGTACCGGACACGCTGTACAGCAGGCGCAGGAACAACTGCTACCCGGCGGCAGAACGCTGGTGTTGCTCGGCGACGTGCCGTTGATACAGGCGGAAACGCTGCGGCCGCTTGCCGAGGGCGCGGCGGATCGTGTGTGCATGCTGACGGCCATGGTGGACGATGCCGACGGCTATGGCCGGGTGGTGCGCGACGCGGGCAAGCAGGTGCAATGCGTGGTCGAACACAAGGATGCCAGCCGCGCGCAACTGGAAATCCGCGAAATCAATACCGGTATTTTCGCCTACCCCACGGCGCGCCTGGCCGGCTGGCTGGACCGGCTCGACAACAACAATGCGCAAGGCGAGTACTACCTCACCGATGTGCTGCCGATGGCGCTCAAGGATCATGTCAACGTGGAAGCGGTAGCGTGCGCGGATGTGACGCAGGTGCAGGGCGTCAACAACCGCGCGCAACTCGCGCAACTGGAGCGCGCGCACCAGCAGCGCATTGCCCAGCGGTTGCTGGATGGCGGTGTCGCGCTCATCGATCCCGCGCGTTTCGATGTGCGCGGCGACCTGCAGTGCGGCACAGACGTGATCATCGACGTCGGCTGCATCTTTGAGGGCAAGGTGAAACTCGGCAATGGCGTGCGCATTGGTGCTTACAACGTGCTGCGCGACGTGGACATCGCCGCCGGCACCGAGCTGCTGCCGTTCAACCATATCACCCAGGCGGCGATCGGCAGCAACTGCATCGTCGGCCCCTACACCCGCATCCGCCCCGGAACTACGCTGGCGGACGAAGTGCATCTGGGAAATTTTGTTGAAGTGAAAGCAAGCCAGGTGGGTTACGGCACCAAGGCGAGCCACCTCTCTTACATCGGCGACACCACCCTCGGCAGCCGGGTCAACGTCGGCGCGGGCACCATCACCTGCAACTACGACGGCGCCAACAAGCATCGCACCGTGATTGAAGACGATGTGTTCATCGGCTCCGACACCCAGTTTATCGCGCCGGTCACCGTGCGCCGCGGCGCCACCATTGCCGCGGGCACCACCGTCACCCGCGAAGTCGCGGCGGACGTGCTCGCCATCTCGCGCGTGAAGCAGGTCGTCATCGAAGGCTGGAAACGGCCGGTCAAATCCAAGAAAGAAGGGTAACGCTTATGTGCGGCATCGTCGGCGCCATTGCCAAACGCAATGTGGTGCCCATCCTGATCGAGGGGCTGAAGCGGCTTGAATACCGCGGCTACGACTCTGCCGGCGTCGCGGTATTGAACGGATCGCTGCAGCGTGTGCGCAGCACCGGCCGCGTGGCGGAACTGGAAAAACTCGCGCAAGCGCAGGGCGTGCACGGCGATCTTGGCATTGCCCACACGCGCTGGGCAACCCACGGCGTGCCGTCCGAAAACAACGCGCATCCGCATGTATCGGGCGGGGTGTCGGTGGTACACAACGGCATCATCGAGAACCACGAGGCGATGCGGCAGATGCTGCGCGCCAAGGGCTACCAATTCGTATCGGAAACCGACACCGAAGTCATCGCGCATCTGGTGCATTCCTACCTCGCCGGCGGCGGCAGCCTGTTCGACGCGGTGCGCCACGCGGCTGCGGAACTCGTCGGGGCGTATGCGATTGCCGTGCTGTCCGAGCAGGATCGCGCGCATCTGGTGGTGGCGCGTCATGGCGCGCCGCTGCTGCTGGGCATGGGCGACGGCGAAGTGTTCGCGGCCTCGGACGCGTCTGCACTGGTGCAGGTCACGCAGAAAATGATTTACCTCGAGGACGGCGACTGCGCCGAACTCACCCTTGATGGCGTGCGCATCGTCGACGGCCAAGGCAACCCCATCGACCGCGCCACGCACATTTCGCAGCTGACGGCGGCCGCGGTCGAACTCGGCACTTACCGCCACTACATGCAGAAGGAAATTTTCGAGCAGCCGATGGCGGTGGCCAATACCCTTGAAATGGTGACCCGCGCGCAGTCGCTCTCGCCCAATTTATTCGGCGCCGCAGCCGAAAACATCCTGCCCGACATCAGTCAAATCCTGATTCTCGCCTGCGGCACCAGTTTTCATGCCGGCATGGTGGCGCGCTACTGGCTCGAAGGCATTGCACGGATGCCGTGCAATGTGGAAATCGCCAGCGAGTATCGCTATCGCAATTCGGTGCCCGACCCGCGCACCCTGATCATCACCATTTCCCAGTCGGGCGAAACCGCGGACACGCTGGCGGCACTGCAGCACGCCAATGCAAAGGGCCAGCCGCACAGCCTGTCGATCTGCAACGTGCCGGAGTCGGCGCTGGTGCGTGCCTCGAAACTGCGCTTTCTCACGCGTGCCGGACCGGAAATCGGCGTTGCTTCCACCAAGGCCTTCACCACGCAGTTGGCCGCGCTGGCGCTGTTCGCGCTGGTGATGGCCAAGCTGCGCGGCCGGCTCACCCCTGAGCGTGAAGCCGTGCTGCTGCAGGAGCTGCGCCATCTGCCGTCCGCGCTTTCCACCGTGGTGCACGTCGAGCCGCAGGTCAAAATGTGGGCTGAAAAATTCATCGACATGCAGCACGCGCTGTTCCTGGGACGCGGCATCCACTGGCCAATTGCCATGGAAGGCGCCTTGAAGCTCAAGGAGATTTCCTACATCCACGCCGAAGCGTACGCCGCGGGCGAACTCAAGCACGGACCGCTGGCGCTGGTGGACAAGAACATGCCCGTGGTGGCGATTGCCCCCAATGATGCCTTGCTGGAAAAACTCAAATCCAACCTGCAGGAAGTGCGCGCGCGCGGCGGCGAACTGCATGTGCTGGCCGATCAGGACACGCGCATCCGCCCCGCCGAAGGCCTGCACGTGATCCGCATGCCCGACCACGCAGGCATGCTGTCGCCGATCCTGCACACGATTCCGCTGCAACTGCT
>CADECM010000164.1 GCA_902825845.1 uncultured beta proteobacterium | reverse complement strand
AAAAACCGCAGCACACGCCGGCATTCCTCCAGCGTGGGGGGGTGGTCGCTGCAGATCAGCTTGTCGTCGGTCATGCCGCGGTCGGTCAGTATTACCGCGCCCCAGGCCCTGACCCGCTTGCGCGTGCCGAGCGCCAACCGCGGCCCCAGAATCAGTGCGTCGAGCAGGTCGCCTTCGAGTCCTATGAATTGCGGCACCGAACCGTAGTTGTAGGGGCACGGCAGCGGCGACACGAAGTCGATGGTGCCGGTCGATCCGCGCTTGAGGAAACTGCCGCGCGGGATCTCGATCACCACGTCGACTTCGGGCGGCTGTGGCGTGGTCATGTACCGGGCTGCATCAGGTGATCAATGTCGGCATCGCCGAGACCGGCCTCGCGCAATACCGAGCGCGTATGCTCGCCGAGCGTAGCGGCTCGCGGTCCCGCCCGGGTGTCCGCCGCCGACATGCGAAACGGCGGATTGAGCGCCTTGAAGGTGCCGCCCGCGTCGCGCACCTCGGCGAGTGCCTCACGATGCGCGATCTGCGGATCGGCCATGGCCTCGGCCACGGTGCGATACGGCGAGCAGGGCACGCCGCATTGGTCGAACCGCGTCTGGCATGCGGCCTTGCTCAATTGGCGCGACCACTGTTCGGCGAGGTCCATCAGCTCGCCCCAGTGCGCGCGCCGGTCCGGATAGGCGGCAAAGCGCGGATCGGTGATCCACTCGGGGTGGCCCGCCGCCTGCGCGAAACCCTGGAACGTCTTTTCGCTCGCCACGGCGACCATCAGATAGCCGTCCGCGCATTGCAGCGGCCCGAAAATCGGCCGGCCCGGCGGCGGCACGTCGAATTGCGCGCCCTGCATTTCACTGAGGGTGAAACTCAGCATGGTCTCGAGCATCGACACATCAACCAGTTGACCGCGGCCCGTGGCATGCCGCTGGTGCAGGGCAGCCGCGATGGCGCCGAAGGCGTAGGTGCCTGCCGCCACATCGGCGATGAAAATGCCGCAATAGTCCGGCCGTGTGCGGCCATCCTGATAACGCAGATGGGCCATGTCGTAGCCGGCGGCCGCGTGCACCACGGGCGCGTAGGCTGGCAGCTGCGACGATGGCCCGGTTTGGCCAAATCCGGAGATCGCGCAATAGATCAGACGCGGATTGCGTGGCGCCAGCGCGGCATAGTCGATGCCCAGCCGCTGCATCACGCCGGGGCGGAAGTTTTCGACCAGGATGTCTGCCCTGTCGGCGAGGATGCGAATGGCCGCCACCGCCGCGGGCAATTTCAGATCCAGCACCACGCTCTTTTTGCCGGCGTTGAGCTGGCCGAAGTGGGTCGATGCACCGTCGCGCACCGGCGGACGGGTACGCATCATGTCACCTTCGGGCGATTCGATTTTGATTACGTCGGCGCCGAGATCGGCGAGCAGCCGCGCGCAGTGCGGCCCGGCGATGGTGGTGGAGAAATCGAGAACGCGAATCCCCGCGAATGCCTTGTCCATGATTTTCCGGTCTCGTCGGCAGGGTATCAACGCGGAATTTCAGAGCATGGCGGCACGCGGCGTGACCGGCTGATGTCCGCGTGGCAGGCGCGCCTGACCCTACCCGTCAAACGATCTCCGCCCGCCCGTTGTTCAGCACGGTCACTTTGCGTGCCGGCACCGTCGCGCGGAACGTCGCCACCTTGCCGTCGAGCCACATTTCCGTGCGCACTGTTTCACCCGGATACACCGGCGATGAAAAGCGCCCCTCCATGCTCTTGAAGCGCGCGGCATCGTATCCGCACAGGGTTTTCAGCAGCGCATGCCCGGCGACGCTGAAGGTGGCGCGGCCGTGCAGAATCGGTTGTTGGTAGCCCGCCTTTGCCGCGTATGCCGGCTCGGCGTGCAGCGGGTTGTAGTCGCCGGACAGGCGATAGATCAGCGCAGCCTGCGGCAACGTCGTGATATCGCACACATTGTCCGCGGCGCGTTCGGGGATCGGCTGCAGCGGTTTCTGCGGACCCGACGGTCCGCCAAAGCCGCCGTCCTTGCGGCAGAAGGTGGTGGATGTCTGCGTGCAGATCAATTCGCCACTGGCTTTGTCGCGCACCTCGCATTCCGTCAGCAACAGCGCGCCCTTGTCAGCGCCTTTGTCGAGTACCGCGGTGAGCCGTGTCTTGCCGGTGATGGTGCCCTCCACCGGCAGCGGTCTGTGGATCACAAAACCCTGCTCGCCGTGCACCACATGGCTGCGCGTGATGCCCGTATTCAGCGTGGCGTGCCATGGGCCGGGATAGCCGAGAATGATCGCCATCGTCGGCAATGCCTGCAAATTCTTTTCGTAGACGTATTGCAATTGCCGCTCGTCCATCGGGTCCGCACCGAGGCCCACGCCGAGTGCGTAGAGCATGGTGTCGCGCTGGGTGAGTGTCTGCTCGACCAGCGGAATATCAACCTGCATCAGTTGTTCGTAGTTGATGGCCATGCGTGATCCTTGCGGTAGTGCCCCGCTCCCGCGAGTGCGCGAGGGGGGATGAAAGCTGGAGGACTAAAATCTTGCATCACAAATCGGGAGTTATACTATCACGGCTGCAACAACGCATTTTCAAGGAGAGGCACATGATCAAGACAGGCGACAAGCTTCCCGGCGGCACGCTGTGGGAACTCGCCGGCGAGTGGGAAAATACCTGCTCGCTCGGTGCTGGCGATATCGATATCGAAAGGGCCGTGGCAGGCAAACGCATTGTGATGTTCGGCGTGCCGGCGGCCTTCACCAAGACCTGAACCACGCGTCACCTGCCCGGTTTCGTGCAGGCAATCGACCAGTTCAGGGCCAGGGGTATCGACGAAGTATGGTGTGTTTCCGTCAACGACGCGCCCACCATGTCGGCGTGGGGCCGCGAGTGCAAGGCCCAGGGCAAGGTGCGCATGATGGCCGACGGCAGCGCGCAGCTCACCAAAGCGATGGGTGTCGATCAGGACCTCACCGCGCGTGGCATGGGCATACGCGGCCAGCGCTATGCCATGCTGATCGACAACGGTGTGGTAAAACAGTTTTACCTGGAACAGCCGGGGAAGTTTGAAGTGAGCTCGGCGGAGTATGTGTTGAAGCAGTTGCAGCGGTAGCGTGCGCTTGGCCAGCGTTGTTTTCATGTGTTGATTCAGGAGCTGTAATGCCCAAGATGACCGGCGCACGTCTGTTCGCTGAAATGATGCGCGACTACGAGGTATCGCACATCTTTTTCGTGCCGGCGTTCATGCTGAAGTCGTTTGCCGAAATGGAGGATATGCCGGTCGCGCGCATCATGGTGCATGGCGAAAAGGCGGCGGCTTACATGGCGGACGGCTACGCGCGCGCCAGCGGCAAACCCGGTGTGTGCATGGCGCAGATGATCGGCGCCTCCAACCTTGCCGCGGGCCTGCGCGATGCGCACATGGCCGGTTCGCCGGTAATTGCCGTGACCGGCGGGCCGGCGCCGGCATCGCGCTACCGGCACGCGTATCAGGAAGTCGATGACATCACGCAGTTTGACGTAGTGACCAAATTCAATGCGCAGGTCGATGCCTTGACGCGCCTGCCTGATCTCACACGGCAGGCGTTTCGCGTGGCGACGTCCGGCGCGCCGGGGCCGGTGCATCTGCGGATTCAGGGGCATCTTGGCCAACTGACCGAGGGCGAGGCCGATCTCGAGCCGATGGTCGAGCCGCGCTACGCGCATGTGCCGCCGTTTCGTCCGGCGCCTGACGAGCAGCACCTGAACGACGCGCTGGCGCTGCTGGAACGCGCGATGCGGCCGGTGATCATCGCCGGCGGCGGCGTGATGACGTCTGGCGCCGCAGCCGAGCTGCAGGCACTGGCGGAAAAACTCAATATCCCGGTGGCCACGTCGCTCAACGCCAAGGCCTGTCTGCCCGACAAGCATCCGCTCAATATTGGCGTGCCCGGCGCGTATTCGCGCGACTGTGCCAACCGCACGCTGGCCGAATGCGATGCCGCATTTTTTATCGGCAGTCATGCGGGCGGGCAGGTGACCAACAACTGGATGTTCCCGCCGCCCGGCACCACTGTGATTCAGCTTGATATCAACCCTGATGAACTGGGACGCAACTATCCCAATGCGGTGTCGATCCTCGGCGACGCCAAGCTCGGTCTGGCGCGCATGGTTGAGCTCGCCCAGCCCAAGGCCGCAACGGGATGGCTCGAACGCGCGCAGATCCGTGTCGCCGAGTGGCGCCGCGCCAATGCGGAAATGCGCGATGCCGATGTGGCGCCGATTCGTCCGGAACGCATCTGCAGGGAAATTTCCAGCCTGCTGCCGCCGGACGGCATCGTGGTGTCTGATACCGGGCATGCCGGCATCTGGACCGCGCGGTTCATCGAACTGGCGCATGCCACCCAGCGTTATTACCGCGCTGCGGGTTCGCTGGGCTGGGGCTTCCCGGCGGCGCTGGGCGTCAAGTGCGCCCATCCGGACAGGCCGGTGGTGTGCTTCACCGGTGACGGCGGTTTTTACTATCACATCGCCGAACTGGAAACGGCGCGCCGCCACAACATCAACGTGGTCACCGTGGTCAATAACAACAGCGCGCTGAATCAGGAAATCCGCCTCAACGATGCGGCGTACGGCGGCCAGCAACGCGGCCGTGCCGAGGAAATGTGGCGCTTTCCCGAGGTGAATTTTGCCAGGGTGGCGGAGTCCTTCGGCTGCGTGGGCATCCGCGTGGAGCGCCCACGCGATCTCGCCGATGCGTTAACGCGCGCGCTGGTGATGAACAAGCCGGTGGTGGTGGATGTGGCCACCGACATGTACGCGATTGCGCCACACCCGTGGACGCCGGGCGGGCACGATTTTCATTCGTATCAGAAGGCGGGGGACTGAAATGCCGTGGTTTGCGCAGGGCAGGGACCGCGCCTACTGGATCAGCTGGTTCAATCTGCCGCAGCTGACGCAGGAAAAGCGCTACGAGTTTTCCAACTGGCTGTACGAAGTGTACGTGCCCAAAGTGCTGGCGCGCGACGATGTGCTGTGGGGCGCGCTGTATGCCTCCGAAGCGCAGGGCAGCTTTACGCCCCTCGGCGGCGGGCGCATCCGTGCCAAAAAGAATCCGCGCGGTGTGCCGGTGGGGGATCGCTACATCCTGATGTTCGGCGCCGCCCATGCCTATGCGCTGGCCGATCCGAAGCCGGATGCGTTTCACGACAGCTTTAACAGGGCCGATCAGCGCATGCTCGCGCTGCGCAAGGATGAGCGCCATAACCTGATGGTTGAAGAGGCACGCATCGAAGGGCCGGGCATCATGGAAATTTCGCCGGAACTCGCGCCTGCGCCCGCGATACAGCTGGGCAGCTTCAATGCCGGCGCAAACAGCGACGAGGAGGAATTGGCGGCGTGGTATGCGCAGTGGCGGCTGCCCTCGCTCACCCAGTTGCCCGGCTGCGTGCGCGTGCGCAAGCTGGTGTCGGTGGCGGGCTGGGCCAAGCACGCGTGCTTTTACGAATTCACCTCGCTGCAGATGCGCGAAGACCATTTTGTGCACTACGAAAAACCGCACAAGAAAATGGTCAAGTGGTCCACCGACGTGGTGCGTGACACGGTGCATGCGCCGGGTTCGGCCAATGTCGCGAGCCGTATATTTTATTTAATAAAATCAAATACTTAGTATTGATTGAGGTATGCCATGACGGTGCAAGCCGGATTCGAAATCGTGCGCGTCAGGGACATTCCGTGGGAAGACCGCCGCAATGTCGACAACTGGCCGAGCCGCGCCGGCATGTATTGCGATGACAAGCCGAATCAGCTGTGCATACGCCTGATCGACTACCCGAAGGGCTCCACCGAACCGCGTCATGTGCACGGCGGCATGCACGCAACGACAGTGCTCAAACATCACACGGTGGTGGACGGCATCACGCTGCGCCCGCTGGACGTGGTGCTGGGGCCGAGCAACGAACCGCACGGCCCGCTGCATTATCCGGATAGCTGCCAGCTGCTGTCCGCGTTCCAGGGCAGCTACTACCACAGCGAGGTCGAAACGCTGGCCACCGAAAAGCAATACCGGTTGATTCAGCAGGAACCGCTGCCGTGGGAGCCCGGCGCGCATGGCGAACAAGTCAAAACGCTGGTCGACCGGGGTTGCGGAAGACTGCTGGTGCAGGCGATCAAGTTCCCCGCGGGCGGCGTGATGCCGGCGAAATCGTACGGCACGCTGCATTCGGCACTGATCGCGTTTGGCGGCGCCGAGATCGATGGCGTGGCGCTGGATGAATGGGATTTTCTGTGGCTGCGCGATACGCATCACGGCGCGGTGAAATTCCCCCAGGGGGCGACGCTGCTCGCGATGAC
>CADECM010000163.1 GCA_902825845.1 uncultured beta proteobacterium | reverse complement strand
GTTTGTTTGTGATCTCTACCTGTACTCCGATGCCCTGTTGTTCAAGCGTATCGACGCGGATATTTGGGCTGCCAGAGGCATTGCCAACGCGGTAATCGTTCCTTTGCTTGCGATTACCGTCGCCCGCAATCCGAAACGATGGCCGGGCAATATCGCTTTGTCGCGACAATTGGTTTTCTATACCTCCTCGGTACTCGGTGCGGCGGCATACCTGTTCGTGATGGCCGGTGCGGGGTACTACGTTCGGTACTTTGGTGGAAACTGGGGCGTCGTATTGCAACTGATATTCTGGTTCGGCGCACTGTTGTTGCTATCCGTGGTCCTGTTTTCCGGCACCATGCGCGCCCGCATCAAAGTCTTTCTGAGCAAACACTTCTATCGCCATTACTTCGACTATCGGGAAGAATGGCTGCGGTTCACGCGCACGCTGTCCGAGGGCGAACCGGGAACGCGCATGCAGGAACGTTCGATCGAGGCCATCGCCGAACTGGTCCACAGTCCCGCAGGCGCTTTGTGGCTTTCCAGAGACAGTGGAACGTTCGAGCAGGTGGCGCGTTGGAACATGCCGGAAAGCCATGGGACGATCGCGTCCGATAGCCGTTTGTGCCGGTTTTTGGAGTTGCGGCAATGGGTCATCGATCTCCAGGATCATGACGCGCAACCCGAACCTCTGGAAAGCCTGGACATACCGGATTGGCTGCAAACGATTCCGAATGTATGGCTGATTGCGCCGCTGATCCATCATGAAAAGCTGCTTGGCTTTGTGGTGATGGCTCGTTCCAAGGGAAAGGTCGTGCTCAACTGGGAGGTCATCGACCTGTTGAAAACGGCAGGCAGGCAGGCGGCAAGTTATCTCGCGCAACTGGAAGCGGCGCAAGCGCTGCTGGTGGCCCGCCAGTTTGAGTCGTTCAACCGAATGTCGGCATTCGTGGTGCACGATTTGAAGAATCTGGTGGCCCAGTTATCGTTGCTGCTATCGAACGCGGCCAAGCACAAACATAAGCCCGAATTTCAGGAGGACATGATTGGCACCGTTGCCAACTCGATCGAGAAAATGGAGCGTTTGTTGTTTCAGCTACGCGGCCGCTACAGCCTGGAGCGCCCTGCGCCGGTGGCATTGGACGCGCTATTGCGTCGTGCTGTGGCGGCCAGAGAGAACCTCAAGCCCACGCCACAGCTGGAAGGCAAGATCGCGGGAACGATCAGGGTGATCGCAGACGATGCGCGCCTTGAACGCGTGCTTGGTCATCTGATCCAGAATGCCATCGAAGCGACCCCGCCAGCCGGGTGTGTTAGTGTTGCGCTTTCGGAGCGGAACGGTTCGGCAATGATCGCGATTTCGGACACCGGTTGCGGCATGAGCGAGCAATTCTTGAATACCCGGTTGTTCAAGCCCTTTGAATCGACCAAGGCAACCGGCATGGGAATCGGTACGTATGAGGCACGCCAGTATCTTCGGGAAATTGGTGGAAGGATAGAGGTCGAGAGCCGCGAGGGCGCAGGCACGACTTTTCGGATTGCGCTTCCGATCGCGCCCACGGAAGGGGCGGTGCAGCCAATGACGCAGGAGACTCTCGCTTGAGCAAGAATCAGGAGACATTGCTGATCGTCGAGGATGATCCAGGCCTGCAAAAGCAGATGCGCTGGAGCTTCGACGGTTATGAGACGGTGGTGGCCGGTGATCGGGAGACCGCGCTGACGCAGTTGCGGCGCCACGAGCCCGCGGTGGTGACGCTCGACCTGGGATTGCCGCCGGATGCCGACGGCGCTTCGGAAGGCCTGGCCACCCTGGGGCAGATTCTGGCCCTGTCTCCGCAATCCAAGGTGATCGTCGTTACCGGTAATCAGGATCGCGCCAACGCGGTCAAGGCCGTGGGACTTGGCGCCTACGATTTCTGTCAGAAGCCGTTTGATCCTGAAATTCTTGGTTTAATTGTGCAACGGGCATTTCGCTTGCATGCGCTGCAGCAGGAGAATCGCTTGCTGCATCAGGCGCAGGAATCACCCATTCAGGGCATGATCTCCGCGGATCCGTCCATGATCAAGATGTGCCGCGATGTGGAGCGGGTAGCGCCCGCCGATGTCACCGTATTACTGCTGGGCGAATCGGGGACGGGCAAAGAACTTCTGGCACGGGCAGTGCATCAGATGAGTCCGCGGGTGTCGCGGAAGTTCGTGGCGATCAACTGCGCGGCCATCCCGGAGAACCTGCTCGAATCTGAACTGTTTGGATACGAACGAGGAGCGTTCACCGGGGCCAACAAGCAGACGCGCGGCAAGATCGAGTTCGCGGAAGGCGGCACGTTTTTCCTCGATGAGGTGGGCGATTTGCCGTTGTCTCTGCAGGCAAAAATGTTGCGTTTTCTTCAGGAACGCGTGGTTGAGCGTGTCGGCGGCCGAGAGGAGATTCCGGTTGATGTGCGTGTCGTTTGCGCCACGCATCAGGACTTGAAAAAGCTTATCGAAGATGGGCGATTCAGAGAGGATCTGTACTACCGCCTCAGTGAAATTGTGATCACGATTCCACCGCTGCGCGAGCGTTCCGGGGACGCCGTGCTGTTGGCACAAGCGCTCTTGCACAAATTCGGTCAGCAGCAGGGTCGTCCGACCCTCGGTTTTAAGCCGGACGCGCTGGAGGCGATCGAATCGTACGCGTGGCCGGGCAACGTGCGCGAGATGGAGAACTGCGTCAAACGGGCAGTGATTCTGGCTGAGGGATTGCAAATCGGCGTTGCGGACCTCGGTTTGCCCGCTTCGGCCAGAGAACCCGTCAATTTACGGCAGGTGCGGGATGAGGCGGAGCGCAAGGCGATCATCAAGGTCTTGAGCCGGGTTGAGGGAAACATGGTTCGAGCTTCCGAACTGCTTGGGGTCAGTCGCCCAACGCTATACGACCTGTTGAATCGACACAATTTGAAACAGTCAGGGTTATGAGGCCGTAAGGCTGCATGAAAATGCCGGCGCTTGGCTGCTCGCAAACGGCATCATGATTCGAGTATTTGCGCTGGAAGATGCCAGCCGCATCATGGAGATTGATTTTATGTTCAAAGTATCCCAATGCCCGGCGATGTTGTTGGTTGCGGCCGTGCTCCTTGCCGGATGCGGCGCGTCGGATAATCCTGGGGAAACCATCGCACGTGCCCTTGATTATCAGGCCAAGGGCGATTACAAGGCTGCGATTATTGAGTTCAAGAATGTCCTGCAAAAAAACTCGGCACATGCCGAGGCGCGCTACTTGTTGGGTGTGGCTTATCACGACAGTCGCGACTACCGTACGGCGCAGCAGGAATTGCGCCGCGCCCTGGCATCCGGTTATGACCGCAACAAGGTAATGCCGTTCCTGGCGCAGTCGACACTGGCGTTGGGAGAGTACCAAAAAGTGCTGGAAGACTTGTCCGAGGTCGTCGCCACCGGCAGCGCGGCCCAGGCGGAGATGTTGACGCTGCGCGCGCGCGCGTTCTCCGGACTTAAACAGGATGATAAGGCGCGAGAATTGCTGAGGCAGGCGCTTGTCCTGCGCCCCGACTATTCAAGGGCGTTGCTGGAGTCTGCACGGCTGGCGGCTGGCGCTAACAAACTCGACGAGGCATCGGAATTGGTTGAGCGCACATTGCGCGGGGAACCACGGGGACTGGAAGCCTGGCTGATGAAAGGCGAACTTGCGCGATTGCGCAAGGACAAAGCCGGCCTGGTAGCCGCGAACAAGAAGGTGCTCGAAATAGATCCCGACAATGTTGTCGCGCGTCTGAATATGGCCTCGTCGCATATCGCGGACGATGAAATTCAGGAGGCGCGCAAGCTGGTGGCGCAGGCACGAGCGCTGGCGCCCGGGAACATTATGACCCGCTATATGCAGGCACTGATCGAGTTTCGGGTGCGTGACTTCAAGGCGGCAAACGACGCGATCTTGCAGGTGCTGAAGGTGGCGCCGGATCATTTGCCTAGTGTGTTGCTTGCCGGTGCTGTCGCGGCGGAATTGGGTTTGCACGGGCAGGCACAGACGCATTTATCGACCGTTTTGTCACGCACGCCGGACAATATTTATGCGCGGCGGCTGATGATCTTGACATTGATGCGCAGCGGACAGAGTCAGCGCGCGCTGGACGTATTGCAGGCCGGTCTCAAAAGCATGCCCGATGATGCGCGGATGTCATCGCTTGCCGGTGAGCTATATCTGCAAAGCGGAGCGTTCGACAAGGCAGCGTCTTTTTTCGAACGAGCGGCAAAGCAAAACCCTCATGATGCCCTCGCGCGTTCCAGGCTGGGCCTATCCCGTCTGGCCAGCGGCGAGACGGAACGCGCCTTTTCCGATCTGGAGTCGGCAGTTGCCATTGACGCCACCGCGTATCAGCCGGATGTGGTGCTGGTGGTATCCCATGTGCGACGCGGGAATTTCGATTTGGCGTTAAAGGCAATGGCGTCGCTGGAAAAAAAGCAGCCCAACAATCCGGTGACGTTTAACCTTAAGGGCGTTATCTATTTGGGGAAAAAAGACCCGTCAAATGCGCGCAAGCAGTTCGAACGGGCGCTGGAGTTGCAGCCGACGTTCCTGGCGGCGGCCGGAAATCTGGCGCAGTTGGATTTGCAGAACAAAGATCAGCAGTCGGCTCGCGGCAGGTTGGAGGCTATACTGCGCAAGGAACAGGCCAATGTGCCGGCGCTGTTGGCGTTGGCCGAACTGGGGCCCGCGCTCGGCGCTACTCAAGCTGAGCAGGTGGACTGGCTGGAGCGCGCGCGAAAGGCGAATCCGCAGGCCGTTCAGGCGCCGCTGATGTTGGCGCGCTTGTACACGCAGATGGGCGACGCCGGTAAGGCATTGGCGCTAGCGCAGCAGGTGCAGGCGGGCAATCCTGAGAATCCTCAATTTCTCGAACTTTTGGGTGCTGCGCAACTCGGGTCAGGACAAAAAGATCAAGCGTTGGTTACCTTTCAAAAATGGGTCACCTTGCACCCAAACTCGCCTGCTGCACTCGTCCGACTTGCCGGCGTGCAGGCCGCCGCGGCACAGTATGACGCGGCGGCGCAGACGCTGCAGCGCGCATTGGTCCTGAAGCCGGATTTTTCCGAAGCGCAGGTTGCATTGGTGCCTGTGCAGCTGCGTTCAAAGCGCTATGCTGATGCCATGGCCACTGCTCGGCAAGTCCAAAAGCAGAATCCAAAGTTGGGCATCGGCTATGCACTCGAGGCGGATGTATTGATGGCGGAAAAGAAGTTTCCGCAGGCGGTCAAGTTATACGAAGCCGCACAGGGGATTACGCCAAACTCGTCCATCCGCGTACGGTTGCACAGCGCATACATCTCCGCTGGCATGATGCAGCAAGCCGATGCGAGTATGGCGAAATGGATCAAAGCGTCACCGGACGACGGGTTGCTGCGCCTACGTGCGGCAGAATCAGCGCTGGGTGGCGCTGATTACAGCAGCGCGATTGAACATTATGAATGGTTATTAAGAAAGCAACCAAGCAATGTCATGTTGCTGAACAATCTCGCCTGGGCGTATTTTCAAACGAAAGATCCCCGGGCACTGGAGACGGCCGAGCGCGCTCACAGACTTGCGCCGGCGGACCCGTCCGTTGCCGACACGTTGGCAATGCAGTTGATTGCGGGAGACCAGTATCAACGCGGCATTGCGCTGCTTGAAAAAGCCGTTAAGGCTGCGCCCGATGTCGCGGAAATTCGCTACCATCTTGCGCAAGGCTGGATTAGAGCGGGCGACAATGTCAAGGCACGCAGGGAACTTGAGAGCGCGCTGTCCCATGGCGATGGTTTTCCAGGCCGTGCAGATGCTCAGAAACTATTGGAACAAGTGCGGAAATAGCATGTTTGGATGCACTTTTGGTGCGGGATCAGCTGGTGCTTTGGGCGGGCGTTGCACGCGAAATTTGTCACAAGCGGTACAAAGGGAACGCGGGTATTTCGGCGCAAATATGATAGAGTATCAATCAATTACGCATCATAGCTGCAATGCTACTTTAGGCCTTTACCTGTAATGAGGGACTACCAATGAACAAATTGTGGTTTATCGCCGTTTGCATACTGGGTGTGACATTGCAATTGGTGGGATGCGGCACCAAGTATCCCCCGGCGTCGACCTCCGCAACTGAGGCCGCGCCGCGCGAGTATCTGATCGGGCCCGGCGACAACTTGAATATCATGGTCTGGCGCAATCCTGAGCTATCCATGCAGGTTCCGGTGCGGCCGGACGGCAAAAGCACCACGCCGTTGGTGGAGGATTTGCAGGCGAGCGGACAGACGACCAGCGCCTTGGCGCGCGAGATTGAAAAACGCATTTCGAAGTATATTCAAAGTCCCGTGGTGACGGTTATCGTTACAGGTTTCGTTGGCCCCTATAGTCAACAAATTCGGGTTATAGGTGAGGCGACGAAACCGCAATCTTTGTCTTATCGGGAAAATATGACGCTGCTGGATGTCATGATCGCAGTGGGTGGAA
>CADECM010000162.1 GCA_902825845.1 uncultured beta proteobacterium | reverse complement strand
AACAGCGTGATGATGAGCTTGCGTCCACGCTCACGCTGTTTCAGGCGATGGAACTCGCGTCTGCGTTGGGCGTGCGCTTGCTCGATCTTGTGGGCGATCACGCCACGCCTGACGAAAATGTTTCTTTGCTGGACCTTCCGTCGCGCATTAAATCCCATATTGCGGAGCGCGGTATTTCTATCGAGCAATTCGAAGACGAAGTCGGCTGGGAGCTACAGGAATTCTTGCAAGCGCCGATCAAGGTCGCTGCTGATTCTCCGATCGTGTTTATTCAGGCGATCGCCGAGAAACTTGGCTTCAATTGGCTCGCCGTAGTACCCGATGACAACGCAGCCTGATCGTCGCTTCGACCGATAAGCGGCTAAAGCAGTCGGACCGTGTGCAGAATCATTGAATGAATTTGCCCTTTGGTCCTACGGCGCCTTCAACCCCGCCTCTTTCACCAGCTTCGAATAGCGCAGGTATTCGCTTTGCATCAGCTTCGCAAACGCGGCGGTTGAGCTGTCGTTCACCACGTCGGCGCCGCCGCGCGCCAGCGCGTCGCGAATTTTTGCTTCGCGCAGGAGTTTGGCGATGGTGCCTTCCAGCTGCGCAGCGACGGCCTTCGGCATGCCCGCGGGGCCTGTCAGTCCGAACCAGCCGTCCGAGGTGGCCTCGGGCAGGCCGGCTTCGGCCACGGTGGGCAGGTTGGGCCAGGCCGAGGAACGCTTGGAGCCGCTCACCGCCAACGCGCGCAGCTTGGCGTCGCGCAGCATGGGTGTCGCGGACGGCACGGTGAGCAGGATGTAGTGCACGCGGTCAGCCACCGTTTCGGCAAAGGCATCGCCAAGCAGTTTGAACGGCACATGCACCTGTTTCGCGCCGGCGGCACGATTGAATATCTCGGCGCCGATATGCGCCAGCGAGCCCACGCCGAGCGAAGCGTAGTTGTATTTGCCGGGGTTGTTGCGCAGCAGTGCGGCCAATTCCTGCACGGTTTTCACCGGCAGATTCGGCGAGACCACCACCACGCTGGGCACCAGCGCAATGCCGGCCACCGGCGTGAAGTCTTTCACCGGGTGGTACGGCGGATTGGCGTTCAGCAGCGGCGCCATGGTATGCGGTGGTGCAACCATCAGCAGGGTGTAACCGTCGGGCGTTGCCTTGGCGGCGAGGCCGCTGCCGATCAGGCCGCCGGCGCCGGGGCGGTTCTCGATCACGAACTGTTGCTTGAACTGTTCGGACAGCGGCGCGCCGAGTGTGCGCGCGATGAAGTCGGTGGCGGTGCCAGGCGGCAGCGGCACGATCACGCGCACAGGCCGAACGGGGTAGTGCTCCTGCGCGTGGAGCGTGCCCGCCGCCAACACACCAACGGCTGCCACGACATTACATAATCTATTGATTTTATTCATATTTAATTCCCCTCCTTATTGGCGCAGCATATCCATACGGCATCGCATTGTCCCACACCGTGCAAGCGCTTTGTGGCAAAGAGGCGGCGCGTTTACCAGAGAATTGTGAGCTGTCCATTGATCCAGGACAAACGCCACCCATTGCAGCCCTTCGCCCTGTCGTGCCATGATTCCAGCGTCAACCACTGCTGAGGAGACTTCGCCATGGACACTGCAACGCATACCCCCGATCTCACCGCCGGCCTGCTCAAGTTCGTTGTGCGGCACGAACTGTGGGACGGCAATGTGCAGGATCACGCGGACCAGGGTATCTCCCTCGACGTGACTGCGGATGTCGACGGCAAGCCCACCGCGCTGCTGCGCTTTCATTGCATGGATATCGAGCGCAGCTACATCTACGGGCCGGAAAATTCCAACATGAAGCTGGAAGGACCGATGATGCTGGGCCCGCGCACCCGCGGCCGCCCGACCACCGGCCAGCTCTATCGCATGGACCCGATTGCCGACGGCAATCCCATCGGCTGGACCATCCGCACGCTGGGCGCGAAGCTGCCGAAGATGCTGGAGCGCGCGGGCTATCCGCAGATAGCCGCAGCCCTCGACATGGCGGAAGTGAAGCGCGTGCTGCCGGAGGTGGAATCCCACGCCCGGAACGTTTATGCCGCCAAGCGCAATACGGTCAAACACAATCGCGGCACGCACGTGTTCCCCGCGGGCAACATCAAGTTCGGACTGGAAATGCGCCGCCTGCCGGTGGGTGACGGCGGGCTTGCCATTCACGTGCTGGCGGATTTGCTGGGTTCGACCGAAAGTTCCTACGTGGAAGAAACCGAGATCCTTGCCTTCGATCTATTCTGGGACGGCGCGCACTACCACTACGGACCGCGCAACAAGAACCACCGCATCTACTGGGACAAAACGCTGGTCGAAGACCCGCTCGCCTGGGTATTCGAGCAATTCGAAAACCGCAAGCTGGGCGCGATGATCGAACGCGCGGGTTACCCCGGCATCGCCGCCGATCTGGACGCGGACAAAATTGCAGCGGTGCTCAAGGAGGTCAAGAAGACCGCGCTGGAACTGTCGGCCGAAGGCATCGCCCAGACCGGCAAGCCGGGCCTGCCGAAGGAACCGACGCCGAATCTGGCGGGGCGCTAAAAAAGATGTACCGCGGTCGGCGCAAGAAAGCCGATCAGCGTAAACACCACGCCGAATACACCCAGCCCCATCGCGCCCCACATCAGGAAGGCGGCGCCGGTAATCACGTTGGCCGACGCCAGCACGATGGCAATCTGCAGCGCACCTGAAGCCACCTCGTACTGGTGATAGGCCGCCAGCGCGCGGTCGCGTTTTTTCTCGGCACTGGCGGCGCGCACCGCAAGTTCCTTGCGTCCTTCGTTCTTGTCGGGTTCGCTGTCGTAGCGCGCAGCCGTCTTGCGCCACGCGGCGACGCGCTTTTCGATGGCAGCCCTGGCTTCGGAAGTGGCAGCCTGCGCCGCGTCGACTTCCAGCGCCTCGGCCGCCGTTTGCAGCGTGGTCATGCGAATGGTCTTGGCCTGGAAGAACGACCACAGGTTCGACCCTTCAATGTTGCGCGACAACGCCTCGGTTTGCGCGCTGCTGCCGAGCGTTTCAGAGAACGCCAGAAACGCGGCCAGCACCGCGATCAACAACGCGACTTTCTTGTTGGATGGATCGATGTGACCGCCGGCAGACATGCGCCTCTCCCTGTTGTTCTGGACAGGCGGCAGCTTACCCGATTTGACGACACTATAACCGCGCCGGGTTGACGTTCAGGCCGGCACGGCGGTGTGCGTCAATGCAATCAGGGAATCAGCACCGGTCTGCTTGCGGTTTGAGTAAATGCGGCGTGCTTCGGCAATGTCGCCCGCTTTCGCCACTTTTTCAATTTCCGCGAATAATTCGCCCAGCGCCTGCGCGCCCAGGCTGCGGCTGGATCCCTTCAGGGAGTGCGCGGCACGGGACATTCCATTCGCATCCTGCGTCGCGGCCCACCCGTCGAGACCCGCGTCAAACGCGTTCAAGTCCTTTTCCAGGCCGCGAACCAGACCACTAAAGACATCCGGCCCGGCCTCGTCCGTGAGCATTCTGATTTCCTCGAAACGCTCGCGGTCGAGCAGCGCCGGCGCATCTGCAGCGGTTGCGGCCGCCGCCGCCGGCACTTTGTCGCTGCGCGAGCCGCTGCGCACGCGTATCGCCTCGCCGAGCGTGGTTTCCAGATCTTCCATGGTAAACGGCTTGCCGAGAAACGCGTTCATGCCCGCCTCCTGATAACTCTGACGGTCCTCATACAGCACGTTGGCGGTGACCGCGACGATGTAGGGCTGCACCTGGGCCGGCATCGAGGCCCGTATCTTGCGCGTCGCCTCGACACCGTCCATTTCCGGCATCTGCACGTCCATCAACACCACATCGTAGGCGCGCTGCGCGAGGGCCGCCACCGCCTCCACGCCGCTGCCGACCACGTCCGCCTGGTAGCCCAGTTTGTCGAGCATCACGTTCACCAGCCGCATGTTCACCGGATTATCCTCGGCCACCAGCACTTTCAGGCGGCTGCGCGCTTCGCGCTCGGCGGGGCTGACGGTACGCTGCGGCGCGCTGCGTAGCGGCATCGCCTGCCCGCCGAACAGGGCATTCAGCGTTTCAAACAACTGCGACTGGCGCAACGGCTTCATCAGCTTTGCCGCGAACAGCGGGGCGCCGGCGTTGTCGATCAGGCTTGCGCCTTCCACCGAGGTAAACAGCACCAGGGGCAATTTCTCGCGCCCCCTGATCCCGCGAACCGCCTGCGCGAGCGCCGGGCCATCCATGCCGGGCATGTAGTAGTCAACGATGGCCATGTCGTAGGCGGTGTCGCTGTGCAACAGGGTGAGGGCCTGTTGCGGAGACGGCGCGAGATCGCTAACCAGACCCCAGCGCCGCGTAACCGAACTCAGGATGCGAAGTATGGTTTCATTGTCGTCCACCAGCAGCACGCGCTTGCCCTTAATCGCGAACTGGTCTGCGCGCGCGTCGGGCGCGGTCGCCGCGGCGGCAGAGATGGTGAAGGTAAATGTCGAGCCGTTGCCGGGCGCGCTGTCGAGCGTCATTTCCCCGCCCAGCATTTTGACCAGCCGCACGCAGATGGCGAGGCCCAGCCCCGTGCCTTCGTAGCGGCGCGCCGTGCTGGCGTCAACCTGCGAAAACGGCTTGAACAGGGCCGCTTGCGCATCAGCCGAGATGCCGATCCCCGTGTCCCGCACCGAAAATGCGATCACCTGCCGCGTCCCGGCGGCGGCGCGGCGCGACACGTGCACGAATATCTCGCCGTGATCGGTGAATTTGACACCGTTGCTCACCAGATTCACCAGCACCTGGCGCACGCGCGTCACATCGCCGTCGATCCACGGCGGCACATCGTTATCCACCAGATACAGCAACTCGAGATTCTTCTTGTGAGCGGCCATCGCCATGATGCTGAACACGTCCTCGATACAGCGCGAAATCTCGAATGGCTGCGATTCGAGTTGCATGTGGCCGGATTCGATCTTGGAAAAATCCAGCACATCGTTGATCACGGTGAGCAGGGTGTTGCCGCTGGTGCGTATGGTTTCGACATAGGCCTGTTGTTCGCTGTTCAGCGGCGTGCCCAGCAACAGCCCGGTCATGCCAATGACGCCGTTCATCGGCGTGCGGATTTCATGGCTCATGTTGGCGAGAAAGGCAGACTTCGCGCTATTGGCCTGTTCCGCCCGCGCCGTCTCGTCGCGCAAACGGCGCATCGAGCGCCGCAGCGCAGTCAGCGGCACGTTCTTCATCAGCGCAAACAGCACGATGCCGAGCAACGCGCCTACCGACGCGGCCACCGCGGTTTTCAGCAGCAGCGGATACAGAGTGCCCACGACCTCCACATAACCGGCCGTGATCCCGTCTTTGACAATCGGCACCCGTGTCGCCAGTTCCGGCGGCGGCGCCTGGAACGCCGATGCCGCCAGCGTCCTGCCCTGCGCATCGAGAACACGGGACTCCACGTCATGCGCTTCCAGCACCCGCTCTTCGATGTGGCGCGTCAGTGCGTCGGTCCCCAAATGCGACAAACGCTTATCGCCGACCAGTAACGCCTGCAGCGCGTGCGCGCGCGCCACGGCCTCCACGCGCAGGTCGGACTTGATATGTTCGTGCTGCAGAACGTAAAAGCCGGCGGGCACGGCAAGCGCGAAAACAGTGCAGGCTGACGCGACGATCAGCGTGATGCGGCGCAACGCAGTCGCTTCCTCCGCAGCCGCGAGGCGTTCAGGCTGGAAGTATTCCCGCAAGCCCATTAGCGGGCCAGCGCGGCCGCGCGCGCGCAGACAGCGTTCACGACGGCGCGGCGCTCTGCGTTTGGCGCGGCAGGCTCAATGCGCTTTTATCCATATACCGGGCCCCTTGCCGCCACGGGCAAAATTGCAATAGTGCCTGATTTTAAAGGATATTTAACAAAATTGGGACGTGTTGTGTGACGCGATGCACATTTGCGCATATATCCGCACCAGGGCGGACCCGCTTTGTACACCCGCCTTCAGGCCGATCCTGAATCGGACTCAAGCGCCACGCCGGACGCGCCCGCCGTGGCGCTTTGCGCCAGCAAACGAAGCAACGCGCGCGCCTTGTCAAAGGTTTCCTGGTATTCGGAGGCCTCCTCGGAATCGGCAACGATGCCGCCGCCTGCCCAAAACCGCACCGTGCCATGGGAAACCGTAAGCGTGCGAATCGCGATGTTGGTGTCCATGCTGCCGTCAAAACCGAGGTAACCGATGGCGCCGCAGTAGACACCACGGCGAAAGCGTTCCACCTCATCAATGATTTCCATCGCCCGCACCTTGGGCGCGCCGGTAATTGAACCGCCGGGAAACGCGCCGCGCAGCAGATCGACGGCATCGCGTCCGGCGCGCAGTCGGCCGCGGACCGTGCTTACCAGATGATGCACCGTGGCATAACTTTCGATTTCGAACAGGTGGGGCACGCGCACCGACCCCAGCTCGCAGTTTTTCGACAAATCGTTGCGCAGCAGATCCACGATCATCACGTTCTCGGCGCGGTCCTTTTCGCTGACGCGCAACGCATCGGCCAGTTCGGCATCGAGCCGCGGATGGCCTGCGCGCGGCCGCGTGCCCTTGATCGGCTTGGTTTCGACATTGCCGCGGTCCACCTGCAAAAAGCGTTCGGGCGACGACGACAGAATATGCGCGTACGGCGTTGCGAGATAAGCCGAAAATGGCGCCGGGTTGATCACCCGCAGCGCCTGATAGGCGAGCCACGGATCGCCGCTCGCCGCGGCCGAAAAGCGTTGCGCGAGATTCACCTGATAGCAGTCG
>CADECM010000161.1 GCA_902825845.1 uncultured beta proteobacterium | reverse complement strand
AGGTGCCGATGAACAACTCCAGCTTGTTGCCCGCCGGGATCGCATCGCCCGCGGCCTTGACGATGCCGAAAGCCAGCGGTTCGTTGACGGCCGCGATGGCAATCAGCACGGCCGCCATACCCACCAGCGAGTGCATGAAGGCGACCAGTTCCGGCATCGCGGTCATCTGCACCTTGCGCGCCACCACCGCGCCGATGGCGCCGCCCAGCGCGATGCCGCCAATGATGACCGTCCAGTTGTGCGTCAGCGTCAGTGTCACGACAACCGCGATCGCCATGCCGATCATGCCGAACAGGTTGCCGCGGCGGGAGGTGAGCGGCGACGACAGGCCCTTTAACGCAAGGATGAAAAATACCGAAGCGACCAGATACGCCAGCGCCACTTGATTTCCGGAAAGCATCTACTTCGTCTCCGCTTTCTTGGTCTCTTTCTTCCGGAACATCGCCAGCATGCGCTGCGTGACCAGGAATCCGCCGAATACGTTGACCGCGGCGAGCACCACCGCGACGGCACCCACCCACACGCCCCAGTCCCCTTCGGCAGGTCCGGCGGCCAGCATCGCACCCACCAGAATAATGCTTGAAATGGCATTGGTCACCGACATCAGCGGCGTGTGCAGCGCCGGCGTGACATTCCACACCACGTGATAGCCGACGAAAATCGCCAGCACGAATACCATCAGATTGGTGATTAGGGGGTCTACAGTCATTGCTTGAATCCTTTAATGCGTGAAGGGGTAAAAGGGTGAAGGCGTGAATGGAGTGCCGCCTTCACACCTTCACGGCTTCACTCCTTCACGGCTTTAAAACCTCACCCGCCGCACATACCAGCGTGCCGGCAATGATTTCATCTTCGCGGTTGATTGTGAATTCGCCGCTCTTGGCGTCGAGCATCAGGCCCAGAAAGTTCAGCAGGTTGCGCGCATAAAGCGCGCTCGAATCCGCGGCCACCAGCGACGGGATATTCGACACGCCGATCAGATGCACACCGTGCTTGACCACGTTTTGATCGAGTTCCGACAGCGGGCAGTTGCCGCCCTGTTCCACCGCCATATCGACAATCACCGACCCGGGCTTCATGGATTTCACCATGTCTTCGGTCACCAGCACCGGTGCCGCGCGACCCGGGATCAGCGCCGTGGTAATCACGATGTCGGCCTGCCGGATGCGTTCGGCCACCAGCGCGGCCTGGCGCTTGCGGTAGTCGTCACCCATGTCACGCGCGTAGCCGCCCTGGCCCTTGGCCAGTTCCTTTTCGGCCTCGGTCAGCGGCACGTCAATGAATTTCGCGCCCAGCGATTCAACCTGCTCCTTGGTTTCGGGACGCACGTCGGTGGCCTCGACCACCGCGCCCAGCCGTTTTGCGGTGGCTATCGCCTGCAATCCGGCCACGCCCACGCCCATGATCACCACCCGCGCGGCCTTTACCGTGCCGGCCGCGGTCATCAGCATGGGCATCATCCTGCCGTAGGTGTTCGCGGCCATCAGCACCGCCTTGTAGCCGGCGATGTTCGCTTGCGAGGACAGCACATCCATCGATTGGGCGCGCGAAATACGCGGCAACGTCTCCATCGCAAATGCATTGACGCCGCGCCCGGCGATCGCCGCGATGCCATCTTTGGCATGCGGATTGAGCAATCCGATCAGGGATTGGCCGCTGTGCAGCTGCGCCAATTCTTCAGCGTCGGGCGCGCGCACCTTAAGCACAATCTCCGCCTGCGCATAAACGTCGGCTGCCCGCGCAACAACGCGCGCGCCGGCCGCCGCAAATTGTTCGTCGGGAATACTGGCCGCCACGCCGGCACCAGTCTGCACGATGACCGAGTGATGTCCCGCCGCCGTGAGTTTCTTGATGGTCTCGGGTGTCGCCGCCACCCGCTTTTCGTGCGGCCGCGTTTCCGCGGGAATGCCGAACTTCATGAAGCCTGATCTCCCTGTTCAGCAACAGATTATAGACGATGTAACGAGCCTCATTCGGAACTTCGTCGTCAAGTATCTGATTTTACTTGGATTTGCACCTCAGAATGCGGTGACTGGAACCCGCTATGAACTTCAGAAAATATTTCGGAATCAATTTCATGCGGCCGGACAATTTCCCGTACTGCGGACCATCTCCCGTCGGGAAGGGAAGGGGAAACCATCTTGGATATGCCGCAAGTTCCTTCTAGACGGCGTGTTCCGGGGTCCACACCGTCACCCGATTTCGACCCTCCGCCTTGGAAACGTAGAGCGCCTGATCGGCCTGATCAATCAATACCTGCAGGCTGCTTGCGCCCGCAGCGACTGTCGCCACGCCAAAACTCGAGGTGATCTTGCGCACCTGCACACTGCGCACGCCCGCGCTCGCGCCGCTTTCGATGGTGGCGCGCGCGCGCTCCGCTATGACGCAGGCATCCGCCAGTGAAGTGTTGGGCAACAGGATGCAAAATTCCTCGCCGCCATAGCGGCACAGCAAATCGGTATTGCGGATGCTCGCGGCCAGCGCACGCGCCACCACCTGAATCACCTGATCGCCGACGCTGTGTCCGTAAAGATCATTAAAGCCCTTGAAGTGATCAATATCGGTCATGATGCAGCACAGCGTGGCATCACCTCCCAGGGCCATATCCGCCAGATCCGCGGCGGCATCAAAGAACGCGCGCCGATTCAGACAACCCGTCATCGGGTCGCGCATTGCCAGACGCCGCAACTCCTCGTTCTGGGTATGAATCTGCTCACGCGTGCGTTCCAGGTCGCCCAGTGTTTCGCGCAGCCGGTCATTGGCCTCGTACACCTCGGTCACGTCATGGAAGGTCACTATGCAACCGCGCATGCGCCCGCCGCCATCGCGCACGGGTGCGCAGCGGACAATGGCCTCAACCGACTTGCCATCCGGCTGCATGATGGACATGCGCGCATCGGGCACATCGGCCTGCCCGCTCAGCACGCTGGTCCAGGGCAGGTCCGGCTGCTCGCCGCCCACGTGCCGCGGCAACCATTGTAAATCGCGCACCGCGCGTCCCTGCATCTCGCCGCCCCCGTCCGGATGCAACGCGCGGAACGCGCGGTTGGCCAGCATGATACGGGCCTCGGCGTCGAGAACGACCACGCCGTCTGATAGGGTGTCAAATGCCGCACGCACGCGTTCCGGTACCGCCGCGGACGGATCCAGATATTGCATCACGCGCCGCAGGTAGAAGAAGCACAACAGGAATCCGCCAATAATCAGCAGCGAATAGAACTGCACTGCCGGTTCGCGCAGCCAGTTCAGCACGCCACCCGCCCCCGCGGGCGCGAAAGCCATTTCCACCCAACCCCAAGGTTTGCCGCCGGAATACAGCTGCACTTGCAGGTGATTCAGCCGCGAGCGCGCGCTGTCGCGAACCTCCCAATGGCGGTCATGATCACCGCGTTGCACCAGTATGCCGCCGCCGGCTCTGCGCACGGCCACCGACAACAGGTCGCGATTGCGCGACATGACCTGCTGCAGCGATCTGACCAGCAAGGCTTGATCGGCCGATGTCAGCAGGACCGATGTCTGCGCCGCGACATTTTCCGCGACACGATGCCGCGCCAGCAATTCGGTCTCGGTGCGGGGAGGAATAATTCCCAGCACCATGTCCGCAATCAGCACCAGGCTGACAAACAGGGCAAGCACGCCAAGGCTGACGCGTGCTACCGGCCCCAGCGCAAAGGGTAGTCGCAGCCGCATCAAGCCCCGCGCGACGGCACACTGCCATCGAAGATACGGTCAACCGCCCGCTCCTCCCGCTCGGCCTCCGTATCCGCGGTACCCCATTGCCCCTTGCGTTTGTCGGTGTCGCCAAGAATCGGCAGCAGATCCACCTGCCGCCACGCGGGCAAAGATGACAGCATCGCGGCCAGCAGGCCCCCGGAGCGCAGCGCCCAGGCGGCAATCCCGAGCGTCAGCGACATTGTCGACACACGCAGTATGGCGCCGGTATCGAATACATTCTCCTGACGGTCGTCATCGGCACCGGGATCCTGCAATGTGAATTCCGCTTCTCCGGCAGACGCAACCCTGCCCGTGCCCTGGTTCAGCAATGCCAGCCGGCCCAGTTGGAACGTATAGTCGCCAAAATCATAGCCAGCCAGCGTCAACGAAAAATCCTCTTGTCTGGCGATCAGTGCAAGGCGGGAGACAAATCCCATTCCCCCCTCCAGCAGAACTGCCGTCTGCGGTGAAACGACAAGTCCGCGGCGTTCCGGATCATCCCCATTCAGGGTGCCGAATAAGCCGGCGGTGTCGATCAGCCGGCCGGCGGCGATGCCGGCGGCCGATCTGCTACCATCGGCGTTGGCTTGCTGCGCGGCAGGGGTCTCGAATTCCCGCACCTCATCCTGCGGCCCGCCAAGTGATCCCATACCGGACGGACTGATCGTCTCGCCCAGTCGCGGACCACCGCTCCCGGTTCCGCCTTCAATAGCTTGCTTCGAAGTAAACTCAATTGTCGCGCTGCCCGGCGTGCCAAGCGTGCCGTCGCTGACGACGAACGTAAGCTGGATCACAGTGGTAATGTTCGGTACCGGTATTAAGGTCCAGGTACCGTTGCCATTGTCCTGCAGAACACCATTCCCACTGGTGATCGCGAGACCGGAGACACTCAGGGTATGGCCTTCCACGTCCGCGGCATTGGCCAGCAATTCGGCTGACGTAATCAGGCGGGGGCCGCCGTCCACGGGGATCGCCGCGAGTGTCACCGGCACGATGGTGGGTGCGTCGTTCACTGCGCTGATGTCCAGATTCGCCGTGCCCGCCGCGGTAAGGCTGCCGTCGGTGACCGTGTAGCTGAAGCTCACCGCAGAATCGTCGTTCAACGCCGGGGTGTAGCTCCAGGTGCCGTCGCCGTTGTCGATCAGGGTGCCGGCGCCGGCGCTGATCGCCAGACCGGTGGCGGTCAATGCCGGGCCGTCGACGTCGCTGGCGTTGGCCAGCAGTTCAGCCTGGGTAATCAGCCGTGTGCCGCTGTCTTCGGCGATGGCGCCCAGCGTCACCGGGGTGGTTAGCGGTGCGTCGTTCACTGCGCTGATGTTGATGGTCGCCGTGTCATTGCCCGTCAGAGTGCTGCCCGTGCCGGTGTTGCCGAGGTCGCTCGCGGTCAGGGTCAGGGTGTCACTCGCCGCCGGCGTGTCGCTATTGGCGGTGTAGCTCAGTGTGGCGCCGAGATTGCCCGCCAGCAGGTCGTTGATCTGCGCCAGTGTGCCGTCCAGGGTGACGGTGTTGGTGCCGGTGCCACCGATGGTGACGCCGGTGGTGCCCGCTGTGGCATTGATCACGCCACTCACCACTGAGACGGTGGCGCGCACTGCGGCTGTTCCCGCATCCACGTCCGCTATCGACAGGCCCGTGCCGTGCAGAGTCAACGCCACTTGTTCGGTGGCGGCGTAGGTCAGCGGTGTGATGGTCGCCGTCGGCGCGTCGTTGACGGCGCTCACCGTGAAGGTCACGCTGCCCACAGCGGTGCGCGGATCGGCGGCGCCATTACTGGTGCCGTCGTCCTGCACGGTGTAGTCAAAGCCCGCCGTGCCGTTAAAGTCGGCGCCGGGGGTGAATTCGATGTTGCTGCCGTTGATCACGGCGCTGCCGCCCACAACGTTACCAAGGGCAGTGATGGTGAGGGTCTGGCCGGATTCGTTGCCCGGGCCCTTGCTGTCGTTACCCAGCAGGCTGGCGAAGCTGATGATGCGCGTGGCGCTGTCTTCGGCGATGCTGCTCAGGGTGTCAGCGTTGGCTACCGGGGCGTCGTTCACTTCTATGCCGGTCATGCTCTTGCCGCCCGTGATCGCCGGCGCAATGCCGTCACTGATGCTGGTGGCAATGCTGAAGCTGCCGTTGAAGTCTCCGGCGGGGTTGAAGGTCACCCCGGCCAGCAGGGCGTTGACGTTGGCGGTCGCGCCGCTGGCGCTCCACACCCCCGTGCCGGCGTTGTAGGTCGAGGTCACAGCACCCGATGTGCCGGTGCTCAGGCTGCCGGCGGCTATGTTGGACAGGGTCAACGTTGCCGTGATGCTGGTGCTGTCCGCGTCGCCGGCCACGATGTTGATAAGGTTCAGCGCGGTGTCTTCGGTGTAGGTCTCTGCCGCATTGAGGTTGGTGGCCGTCGGCGCGTCGTTCACAGCGGTGATGTTGATGGTGACGTTGGCCGCACCGGACAGCGGCCCGCCACTGCCGGTATTGCCGCCATCGTGAATCTGCACGTTCAGTGTGGTGCTGGCTGCCGGGTTGTCCAAGGGGTCGACATAGCTCACGCTGCTGGTGGCGTCGGTATTAAGCAAGTCATTGATTTGATTCAATGTTCCCGTAATGCTCACGCTGTTGGTGCCGCTGCCGAAGATGATGACTCCGCTGCCGCCCGCCGTGACGTTCAGGGTACCCTCTCCCACGGTGAGAATCAGCGTTTCAGCACCGCCGCCGCTGTCGGCGTCCGACACGGACAGTCCGCTGTTCTTCAGGTTGAGCAGCACTTGTTCGGTGGCGTTGTAGGCCGTGCCCGGCACGGTGACGACCGGCGCGTCGTTCACGGCGGTGATGTTGATGGTCGCCGTGTCGTTGCCCGTCAGGGTGCCGCCCGTGCCGGTGTTACCCAGGTCGCTGGCGGTCAGGGTCAGGGTGTCGCTCAACGGCGGCGCGTCGCTGGTGGCGGTGTAGGTCAGTGTGGCGCCGATGTTGCCTGCGAGCAGGTTGTTGATCTGCGACAGGGTGCCGTCCAAGGTGACGGTGTTGGTGCCGGTGCCGCTGATGGTGACGCCGCTGGTGCCTGCAGTCGCGTTGATGATGCCGCTCACCACTGAGACGGTGGCGCGTACAGCTGCTGCGCCTGCGTCGACGTCGGCAATTGAGAGGCCGGTACCGTGCAGGGTCA
>CADECM010000160.1:1247-6982 GCA_902825845.1 uncultured beta proteobacterium | reverse complement strand
GTGCCGATCCAGGTTGTCGGCGAGTGCGCCAATGACGTTGGTCCACAGTTCTGCGGGTGTGCTGACGGTGTACTGCTCCTCCGGAAAACGCAGAGGCAACCAGATTTTGCCCAGTGCTGGGTCGTCTTCAACAGCGAGTGCTGTGCGCTGTAACAGGGTGGATTTGCCCATGCCACGTTGTCCGGTGATAAGCATGTGCTGCGGCGCTGTTTTGGGCGAAGCGGAGCGCAAGACCTGAAGTATCGTTTCGAGTTCGCGGTGCCGTGCAACGAAAATTTTTCGCAGTTCGTCCGGACTCCACAAATGTGGGTTGTATTTGGCGGCGGCGGAAATACCGCTGTAGCTACCCGGACGGGCGTCGTCTGTCAAAGTGGGATTTTCAGACATGATTGCGCGCCCAGTAGTCACGCAGCAGGAATGACAGAAACCGTACTTGTGCCCCTGTGTCAGGCGGGCTGATATAACCTTCCTCGGTTAGCTTACGCAACGCGTCCGCCGTTCGCGAAGCGCGTTTTTCAGCATCGGGTTCAATTTTCGCGAGGCGCGCGTGGAGTTGACGGTTCGTCAGTCCTTCAGCCTTTTTTGCGAGGAGGGTCAGAATACGATGGGCGAACATCAGTTCGGTTTGGGACAAAGTTCGTGCCAGCCGTTCTTCCCAATGGACGAATCGTGATCGTGCGGAGATCAATCGTTCATAGGCGACATCGATATCGTCCTGAATGATTTCACGTTTCGCGGTGTCTGCCGGAGCGGTTTCGTCTATTCGGTCGCGCGCCGCCTGCATCGTCTGATCCAGCAGTAGACAGAGGTAGTAGGGTGACAACCAGCCGACGCGATTGCAAAGGTGGTTGGTTGACACATCGTTTATTGCCCAATCAGATTCGCCCGCAAAGGTCATGATCATGTCGCGAGCGGCGTGGGGTTTGAAGGGTCCTACTCGATAGTCAACGCAGTCGTTGAAATATGCCGACAAGCCATACGATTCGAGGAGCGCGTTTAGTCCTATGGAGCCTGTGAACAAGAAGCGGCATGCAATGCCGGGGCGAATGCGCCAGGCGCGCAACCATGCGAGCAATGATTCCGCCTCGCTTGCGTCCTGTTTCAGCAGTTTTTCGAGAAATACGGAAAACTCATCAATGAATATCAGGGCTGGCACATCCGTCAGCCGCTTCTGCAAATCCCTAGCCGCTGTCTGCCAAGGCGTCGTTGCACCGACCTGGAACTCGATAGCACCGCCGCCACCGGGCACTTTGATATCGACCTTCTTGACCAGGCTTAACCACCGTTTCGCGTGAGCGCCAAGCGCGTTGAGATGGCGCGCGACGTAATTTTCAGGAAAGTGACTGGTCAGCAGGTCGACGAACTGCTGACTCGTCGCGATGCCTTCTACGTCGATGTACTGGACAAGCAGATCCTTAGCGTCGGCTTCTTCGCGCACACGCGTGACAATTGATGACTTGCCAAGGCGCCGTGGGCCGCTGACAACCACATGGTCATTGGCGAGATAGCGCCAGATATCATCGCATTCTGTGCGGCGGTCAAAGAAGTCAGAGCCAGTGGCAATGGAGCCGAGTCGCATTTGATCCCTCGAAATTTTTGGAATTGTATCAAAACAATTTTGTATTAATACAAATATGTATTAAAAATATGAATTCAAATTGTTCTTAATGCGTTGTTTATGCGAAATTTAATTGCAAAGACGCTCCTCTTGAGCGGCTCGGTCTACGTGTCTAGCCGCCAAATCAGCGGATTGCTGGGAAGCAATTGCACCTCGTCCGGCACATCTAAACCGGAGTCGCGTGACACTGGGACCACACATTTCTCGATGCAGCTAGTGGCCAAAAGCTTTTAGAGCATGTTCTGGCGGCAACACCAGCATATCCAAACGCACCTTTTTCCCCGGCAACGCGATTCTCTACGGCAAATGTCGAAACTTTTTACACAAAAGGCCTTAAATCAACCGGGTGGTTTACATAACATGTTGTTTTTAAATAGCATCTTATTTCGGGTACGGTTCGTGCATTTAGTTGGTACGCAACTGTTTCGGCGATTGCGACAAATTGTATAAAGCTAAAAACTGATTTGGTGAAGCATGGTTGTGAATTGTGTGCGGGGATGCCGTCGCGCTTGCGAAACGCCTCATTGCGTGCGGATCGTCCTGAAGGAGGGTCTGCATTGAACAAGAACCGGGAATTGCTGCTGATCGTCGAGGACGACACCGGCCTGCAAAAGCAGTTGCGCTGGTGCTTTGCGGACTACGAAACGGTGGTTGCCGGCGACCGCGACACTGCGCTCGCGCTATTGCAACGGCATAAGCCAGCGGTCGTCACGCTGGATCTGGGATTGCCGCCCGACGCGGATGGCGCATCGGAAGGACTGGCTACCCTCGGGCAAATTCTCGCGCTGGCGCCTCAAACGAGGGTCATCGTGGTCAGTGGCAATCAGGATCGGGCCAACGCCGTGAAGGCGCTGGAATCGGGCGCGTACGATTTTTGTCAGAAGCCGTTTGATCCCGCCGGCCTTGGCGCGATCGTACAGCGGGCCTTTCGCGTGCGCGCGCCGGTTCTGTAAAACGGGCGGCTGCCCAGCGCGCAGGAGGCGCGCGCCCTGCAACAGGGTAATTACCGGTGCCGCAAGCCGCGGCGCCGCTCGGCCACCGCGATCCAGTCGTCGGCTGCAACAATGCCGCCGTCCACCCAGGTCCATTCGATTTTTTGATACACGAAGGTGACGTCCTCGTACTCCGCCAGTCGGGCGAGATCGGGATGCTTGTTGTTGGGCATGGTGAAGCTGATGTCCGCGACACGGGCATTGGTGAGTTTGACCGTGTAGTACTGCTTCTCCACCCCGGCGCCCGTGGCGCCCGAGTTTGCGGGCCGCCAGAACTGCAGCTCCCATTCGATGATGTTTTCGCTATTGATCAGCGCCGAATAAAGCAAGGGCGAACTCTTGTCCACCTCCTTGGTGATCACAAACGGATGGTGCGTGTGCTTGGCTGTTGCCAGGCCCGAGGCAGGATCGCGCGGGCTGACGATTTCGTGACGCGCCGCGATCACCATGATCTTGCCTTCGCGCCCCTTCTGCGTCACTGAACCCTTGATCTCGCCCTGCTTCTGTCCCTTGAGCTTCAGGTATGCGTTCAACGCCATGGTGTTCTCCCTGGATACAGTCCGGACCGCTCAAACGGGTAACGGTGAATAACGGCCGCGCAATGAATAGGCAAGCCACGCCGTCAGGCTGACGGCAATGTATTCCGCGCCCGGTGGGCGGTCAACTTCTCACGCGCCCTCACGCACGCGCCTTTTCTCGCGCTCCCTTGGCGCGAGGTGTGCCGTGGCGCGCGCCAGCCGTACGCGTCTGCGGGCAACCGCACAAGAGCGCGCCTGTGCTGCGGTATTGCGCGGCGGGGCCGCTGCCGAAGGCCTGCTGCAGATGTTCTATAACTATTTGTTTTTAAACGGTATTTTGTGTGGCGCCAGCATGTCCCGCGAGCGGCTGGGGCGACTGAGTCTGCGCCGACGCTGATGGCGTATCGCACAACGCGGCATCGCACAGCGCGATCGGATCCGCGACGCGCATCTGCGGCACGCGCAGCGCCCGCTCTCCGGGGAAGGCCAGCGTGGCCTGACTGTCTCTGCCGGTCGTGACCACCGTCATCCCGAGCGCCCGCGCTATACGCATGATGGCGCCGTTCTCGCTCAGGCATTGCATGTAGAGCATGTCAATGCCGAGATTGCGCGCGTGCACCGCGGCGCGTGAAACCAGCGCGGTGCCGATGCCTTGTCCGCGCGCATGCTCCAGCACGGACACGCCGATTTCAGCCTGCTGTTTCGTCAGCGCCAGATGCGTTATGCCGTCGAACTGTCGTCCTTCGCCACCGGTGCTGTGCACGCCGAACACCGCGTCGCGATCGAAGTCCATGTCCTGCACATAGCGCTTGATCGAGCTGTCGCGCGCGACAAAGCCGAATCGCAGGCGGCGGTCTTCATTGCCCAGCGCCAGCAAATGCGCGAGCAATGCGGGGCGATCCGATGCTTCAAGTCTTACCGTGAACATGCTTTATGTCCTTTCCCCGGCGCTCGCCCGTGCTCGTGTATTGCGACGCAGTATATTGGCAAAATATTAACAATCATAATAATTTGTAACCATATATATTTAAACCATTTATAGGACATGATAGCCAATATATTGCATTGCGTCACCAGAGACCTTATCATGTCTGGCCTTAACCAAAGTCACCCGAGGCTAAACGTGTCCACCCGCCTGCCGCCCTTGAGCGCATTGCGAGCGTTCGAAGCCGCGGCACGTCTTCTGAGCTTCAAAGAGGCAGCGGCCGAACTGCATGTATCGCCGGCGGCCGTCAGTCACCAGATTCACGCGCTTGAAGACTACCTCGGCGTACGTCTGTTCGACCGCCACAATCGCGGACTCAATCTCACCGACATCGCGCGCGCGGGCTTGCCCGAGATCGGCGCTGCATTTCAGTCGCTGCGTGCCGGCGTCGAGCGCATGCGCAGCAAAGGCAGCGGGCTGTCACTGATGGTCAGTGCCGGCCCGGCGTTCGCGGCAAAGTGGCTGCTGCCGCGCCTGCAGCGCTTCACCCGCGCCCATCCCGCGATTGACGTGCGCATCGCCGCCAGCATGCACGCGGTGGACGGGCGCAATGCGCAGGCGCAATCAGAGGCGGAAGGGATTGACGACAATCGCAGCGATACCGACGTCGAAGTGCGCTTCGGCACCGGCGCGTATCCCGGCTATCGCGTCGACAAGCTGCTGACGGTCAACCTGCTGCCCGTGTGCCATCCGAAACTGCTTGCCGGCGAGCATCCGCTGCGCAGCCCGTTCGACCTGCAGCACCACACGCTGCTGCACGATGACACGCTCGACGCGCTGGACGGCACCCCCGACTGGAACGCCTGGCTGCGCGAAGCGGGCGTCACCGGCGTCAACGCCGGCCGTGGCGCGCGCTTCACGCATGGCGCGCTGGTGTTGCAGGCGGCGGCGGACGGGCTGGGCGTGGCGCTGGTGATGGACGTGCTGGCCGCGGACGACATCGCGGCGGGGCGGCTGGCCGCGCCCTTCGACCTCAAGCTGCCGTTGCCCGGCGCCTACTACGTGGTGTCGCCGGTCGCGCGCGCCGAATTGCCCCACGTCGCTGCGTTTCGCGAGTGGCTGCTGCGCGAGGCACGCACGGCCGACACGCCGGCGACGCAGGAAGACCCCGTTCCGGCGTAAGCGCGGCGGTGCCTGATGTGCCTGCTATCATTGCAGGCCGAACACAGGAGACCCGCCATGCTGATGCAACAACTCGCCGACTACGCCATCCGTGAACAAACCGCGAAGCTGCCCGCCGACGTCATCCACCACGCCAAGCGCGCGGTAATCGACTGGTACGCGGCGATGCTGCCGGGCAGCCTGGTGGCACCGGCCACGCTGCTGGAGCAGGCGTTTGCCGACGACCTGGATCGCGGCAAGTCGCGGCTCGCGCGCGGACGCCGCGCCACCATGCGTACCGCGGCACTGATCAACGGCGCGGCCTCGCACTCGGTGGAATTCGACGACATTCATCGCGATTCTGGCTATCACCCCGGCAGCCCGACCATCTCCGCCGCGCTCGCCGCAGCACAGGGCAGCGGCGCCACCGGCGACCAGTTCCTGCGCGCAGTGGTGGTGGGCTACGAAACCTCCACCCGCATCGGCGAGGCGGTGATGCCTTCGCACTACAACTTCTGGCA
>CADECM010000160.1:0-1147 GCA_902825845.1 uncultured beta proteobacterium | reverse complement strand
CCGACATCAAGCAGATCACGCTCGCCACCTACAAGGCCGGCCTCGACATCATCGACAACGCCACGCCCGAAGGCGAGTATCAGGCGAAGTTCAGCCTGCAATACACCGTGGCGCACGCCGTGGTCTACGGCAGCGTGCGCCTGAATGCGTTCACCGAAGACCGCATGAAAGACCGCGCCGTGCGCGAACTGATGAAAAAAGTCGTGTGCGTGGCCGAGTCCAAACTCTCCGCCGGCTACCCCAACCAGCGCGCCGCGCAGGTCGACATCGAAACCGTGGATGGCCGCAAGCTGTCGCACTTCCAGCCGCATCGCAAAGGCGATCCCGAACAGCCGCTCACCGATAGCGAGCTGAACGGCAAGTTCATGGAACTGGCCGAGCCGGTGCTGGGTGAGCGCGGCTCGAAGCGGCTGCTGGAACAGTTGTGGATGCTGGAGAAACTGCCCACGGCGGAGTTTGAGATTATTTCGGGGGATGTACGGGCGGCGGGTTGAGCGTTGAGTATGTGGCGCTCTGACCTGGCTTTGCGGGAATGGCAACTGCATTGCGGCACGAGCGCCAGAAGCGGGGGAAACGGACGAGCATGGTGAACAGGCCATGAAAAATATGGACCACGGGCGAAATTGATATAAGCCATTGTTTTTAAATGATTTTTATATTGCGTGCGCGCCTGATCCAATGCTGTGCCTTGGGACGCCGATGACGTGTTAACAAATTTCCGTTGGGACGTACTAAATTGAACCTCGTCGTTGATTTGATGAGGTTTTATTTGTAAGCAATGTCAAATAGCAGCGATATGACGCAAAACAACCCGTCGTTTACGACGCCGACTTTGAGTAGGCGCTTCTCGCGCATACTGTCACTAATACACATCCCCGGAATGTAATGACCACATTACCTGCCCACGTCTTCAAGGAGAGCTTTGGTCCATTTATCGCTTTGCTAAATGAACACAAAGTTCGTTACCAATTGCGCGAGGTGCGCTCGGGCATTCCAATGGCCTCCTCTGGCGTCGTCGAAATACTTCAGGCCGTTGGCAACGCGGCAATGTGGGGGGGGCTGGCCACTGTCGTAGTTGCGTACATAAACAGTCGCCGCGGGCGAAAAATCACAATAACGACAAAAGACAACACTGTTGTTCAGGCGG
>CADECM010000159.1 GCA_902825845.1 uncultured beta proteobacterium | reverse complement strand
GCCGATGCCGATTCGCGCATCGGACCGGTGCTCGAAGCAGTGATCAACGGCCGCTATTACTGGGTGCCGTTTTCGCGCTTGAGCAAAATCGTGATCGAGCCGCCGGCGGACCTGCGCGACATGGTTTGGATGCCGGCAAATCTGTTGTTCGAAAATGGCGGCGAGTCGGTGGCGCTGGTGCCCACACGTTATCCCGGCTCGGAGAAATCGGCGGAAGGCGTGATTGCGCTTGCCCGCAAGACGACTTGGGAACCCATGGGCGACGACGCCTATCGTGGGATCGGGCAGCGCATTTTTGCCACTGATGCGGGCGAATGGCCGTTGATGGAGGTGCGATCCATTGAATTGACTGCGCCGGCGGCCGCGAAAGGCGGCGATGGCTGAGATCAGGCTGCAGGACAGGTTGCAGCCGGCGCTGCTTGACCGCCTGATCGATGAGGAGCCGGACAAGAAGGTGGAAAGTCGCGAACACCAGTCGATCAGCCGCGCGCAGCTGCGTCAGGCGGCGTTGCGTGATCTGGCGTGGTTGTTCAATTCAACGCGGCTGGGTGATCTGCAGGCCTACCCGTACGCGGATCGGTCCGTGGTCAACTTCGGGCTGCCGGCCTTGTCCGGCGAGACGGCGTCCACACTAGATGCCATAGCGCTGGAGAACGCCGTGCGCGAGGCGATTCTCGCGTTCGAGCCGCGCATAATTCCCGCATCACTGCAGGTGGAGGCACTGGTGACGGAAATGCAGTTGGACCATCACAGTGTCATCAGCATACAGATTCGCGGCCATCTGTGGGCTCAGCCGGTACCGATCGAACTTCTGTTGCGTACCGAACTCGACCTGGAGACGGGCGCGGTCGAAATCCGTGACCTTGGCTGAGGTGCATGTGGCACTCACCGTGGGCACGCGCCAGGTCAGTTCCTCCTGCGCCTAGCCGATAGCTGACATGGATCCACGTTTACTGCGTTACTACAATCAGGAACTGGCGCATTTGCGCGAAATGGGCGGTGAATTTGCCGCGCAGTTCCCCAAGATAGCGGCGCGCTTGGGTATGGACGGGATCGCCGTCACAGATCCCTATGTTGAGCGCCTGCTGGAGGGCGTAGGCTTTTTGGCGGCACGCGTGCAGCTGAAACTGGATGCGGAATTTCCGCGCTTTACCCAGCGCCTGCTGGACATCGTCTATCCCAACTATCTGGCGCCCACGCCGTCGATGCTGGTGGCGCAGTTTCGCCCGGATCTGACCGATGCCAATTTGGCGGGAGGCGTCACCATCCCGCGCGGCAGCAGCATGCGCAGCCTGCTTGGCAAAGGTGACATGACCGCATGTGAGTTTCGCACCGCGCACGACGTCACGCTGTGGCCGATTGAAATCATTCAGGCGGAGTATTTTACTTCCGCGCCGGATTTGCCGGTCGCGACCCTGCCGGTGGGGACCCGAGTCAGGGGTGGTCTGCGTATTAAGCTGAAGACGCCTGCGGGCATGAAATTCAACCAGCTTGCGCTAAACAGGCTTCGGATTTTTCTGGGGGGCGACGAGGAAACCGCGTGCCGATTGCACGAGCTTATAGGTTCTGCGTGTCTGGGGGCCGCGGTGGCGCCGGTAGTACGGCCCGGTCCGTGGCGTTTGTACCTGCCGCCACAACAGGTGCGGTGTAGCGGCCATGGTGATGACGAAGCGTTGTTGCCCGTGGGGTTGCGCAATGTCCAGGGTTATCGATTGATTCAGGAATATTTTGCGTTGCCGCAGCGCTTCCGGTTTTTCGATATCGACGGTCTGGCACCCGCAATCGCAAAGCATGAGGCGGGCGAACTCGAATTGGTCATTCTGTTTCAGCGCGGCGACGCGGCACTGGAGCGGATCGTCGATGCGGGCAATGTGCTGCTGTATTGTTCGCCCGCCGTGAATTTGTTTCCAAAGCGTACCGACCGCATCCACCTTGAAGACGGCAACCATGAGTATCACGTCGTTGCCGACCGTACGCGGCCCATGGATTACGAGGTTTACCAGATCACCAGCGTTACCGGCTACGGCGTGGGACAGGACAGTGAACAGGCATTTTTGCCCCTGTATGCCTCCTACCACGAGGAGGATGCGTCGCACGACGCGTATTTCAGCGTGAATCGCGAGCCGCGTCTGTTGTCGACGGCGCAGAAGGCGGGCGGCGCGCGGTCGAGTTATATCGGCAGCGAGGTTTACATTTCGCTGGTCGATCCAAGCGAAGCGCCGTATCACAGCGATCTGCGGCAGTTGGCCGTTACCACCTTGTGCACTAACCGTGACCTGCCGTTGTCGATGCCGCTCGGTTTGGGCAAGACTGATTTTATGCTCGACCGCGCCGCGCCGGTGGCGAGCATACGCAGCGTCAAAGGCCCTTCACGCCCGTACTCGCCGCTGGCGCAGGGCGCGATCGCGTGGCAGTTCATCAGTCATCTGTCGTTCAACTATCTGAGCCTGCTCGACAGCTCGGCACAGGAAGGCGCCGCGGCGCTGCGCGAAATACTCGAGCTTTACGCGGTTAACGCCGACGCCGGCATGCGCAAGCAAATAGAAGGCGTGCGCTCGGTGCGCGTAAAGCCCGTGGTGCGGCGCTTGCCGATGCCGGGCCCCATCGCTTTCGGACGCGGGCTGGAAGTCACACTGGAAGTGGACGAGCTTGCGTTTCAGGGCGGCAGCGCGTTCCTGTTCGCCGGCGTGATGGAGCAGTTTTTTGCGCGCCATGTGTCGATCAATGCGTTTGCCGAAACGGTGCTGGTATCGAGTGAGCGCGGCGAAATCATGCGCTGGAGGGCGCGATGCGGGAATCGGCCGATCGTGTAGCGTTTTTCCGCCGCATGGCGGAGGAACCCTTCAAGCTTGATTTTTATCAGGTGATGCGCCGTATCGAGTGTTTCTATCCGGACCGGCCCCGCCTGGGTGCCGGCATGCGCCCGATCGATGAACCGATTCGATTGGGGCAGGAACCGTCCATGTCGTTTGCGCCGGCCACCCTGTCGGCGTTCACGCCGGCCGGCGCGGCACCGGCCGGCCGGCTGGACGTGCGTTTTTTCGGGCTGCTGGGCCCGAATGGGCCGCTGCCGCTGCATCTGACCGAACACGCGCGCGAGCGCATGTTCCATGCGGGCGATCCCACGTTCGTGCGATTTCTGGATGTCATGCATCATCGGTTCCTGCTGTTGTTCTATCGCGCTTGGGCGCAGGCGCAGCCCACCGTCAGCCTGGATCGCCCGGCGCAGGACCGCTTCGCGACGTATATCGGTTCGCTGGTCGGTCTGGCCGGGGAAAAGGTGCGGCAGCGTGACCGGATCGAAGATTTTTCCAAGTTGTATTTTTCCGGCTGGCTGGCCCGGCATAGCCGGAATCGCGATGGCCTTGCGGCTCTGCTGACGGCCTACTTCAAAGTGCCGACGCAGATCGAGGAATTCGTGGGCCATTGGATGCGCCTGCCCGAAGGCGAGCGTACACGTCTCGGCACGTTTGCCGAAGGTTCACAGCTGGGCCGCGGCGCGGTGATTGGCGCGCGGGTGTGGGATCGACAGCACAAGATTCGCGTCAGGATCGGACCGATGACGCTGGCGGAGTACGAACGCTTTCTGCCCGGAGGCAAAGCGGCAGCGCGTCTGGTGCATTGGGTGAGGCAATATCTGGGGTTGGATCTGGATTGGGATGCGCGGTTGGTGCTGGAGCGTAACGCGGTGCCGCAAGCACGGCCCGGAACGTATGGCCGGCTGGGGTGGACCACGTGGCTGGGCAGCAAAGCGCACGTGGCGCATGCGGAAAAACTGTTGTTGCGCAGCGACCGCCTGCTTGCCGATACGGCCGGACATTAATGCATACGCGACTGTAAATTATTCAATAAAAACAAATGGTTATGAAATTTCATCGACTATGTCGCATGCGCAGTAACGTTTGAACATTCCGGTTATATCGTTTGGCCAGGTGAAACCATCATCAAAATCCGCGCATACTCAACACGGTAACGCAACGCTGAAAGCAGGGGAAAATAATGGGAGAAATTAGCCGCGTCGCGCTGTTCGGGAAACTCAATCCGGCCGCCTACAAAGCCATTGAAGGGGCAACGGTATTCTGCAAGTTGCGCGGCAATCCCTATGTCGAGCTTCAACATTGGCTGCAGCAGATTCTGAACAGTCAGGATTCCGATCTGCATCGCATCGTCCAGCACTTTGCGCTCGATGCCTCGTTGCTGGCCAAGGACCTGACCGAGTCGCTGGATCGTCTGCCGCGCGGCGCGACCTCGATTTCCGATTTGTCGGATCATATTGAAAATGCCGTCGAGCGCGGCTGGGTGTACGGCACGCTGATGTTCGGCGACGCGCAGGTGCGTACCGGTTACCTGTTGATCGGCATCCTCAAGACCCCGTCGCTGCGCAACGCGCTGTTTCAGATATCGCGCCAGTTTGAGCGCATCAAAGCGGACTCGCTGACAGACGAATTTGCAGGCATCGTCGCGGGATCGCCCGAAGCGCAGATGGCGGCTTCCGCGGGCAGCGGCGCGCAACCCGGCGAAGCCAGCAGCGCGATGGCGCCCGCGGCCATGGGAAAGCAGGAAGCGCTCAAGAAATTTGCCGTAGACCTCACCGAAAAAGCGCGCAAGGGCGAGATCGATCCGGTGGCCGCGCGCGACGAAGAAATTCGCCAGATCGTCGACATCCTGATGCGCCGGCGGCAGAACAACCCGATACTCACCGGCGAAGCGGGCGTGGGCAAGACAGCTGTGGTGGAAGGCTTTGCGCTGCGCATTGCCAAAGGCGATGTACCGCCGCCGCTGAAAGAGGTATCGCTATTGACGCTGGACATCGGCCTGCTGCAGGCCGGCGCCAGCATGAAAGGTGAATTTGAAAATCGCCTGCGGCAAGTGATCGACGAGGTGCAAGCCTCGCCCAAACCCATCATTCTGTTCATCGACGAAGCGCATACGCTGATCGGTGCCGGAGGTGCCGCGGGCACGGGCGATGCGGCGAACCTGCTGAAACCGGCGCTGGCGCGCGGCACGTTGCGCACCATCGGCGCCACCACCTGGGCCGAATACAAGAAGTATTTCGAGAAAGACCCGGCACTGACACGCCGCTTCCAGGTGGTGCAGGTGAGCGAGCCCACCGAAGACAAGGCGCTGCTGATGGTGCGCGGCGTGGCTTCTGTGCTGGAAAAACACCACCGCGTGCAATTGCTGGATGAAGCGCTGGAAGCGGCGGTAAAACTCTCGCACCGCTACATCCCCGCGCGCCAGTTGCCGGACAAGGCGGTGAGCCTGCTCGATACCACCTGCGCGCGCGTGGCAATCAGCCAGCATGCCACGCCGCCGGAAGTCGAAGACTGCCAGCGTGGCATCGAGGCACTGCAAACCGAGCTGGAAATCATCGGCCGTGAAGGGGCCATTGGCATCGATGTCACGGCACGTCAGGACGGCGCACAGCAATTGCTGGATAACGCGCGCAGTCGGCTGGTGGGCCTCGAAGCGCGCTGGAACGAGGAAAAGGCGCTGGTAGAGCCCATACTCGAACTGCGGCGCAAATTGCGGGCGGGTGGCAAGCCGGTGGATGTGAAAGCGGCAGACGCGGCACCCGTGGCAACGCCGTCCGCGGATGCAGCACTCGCGGCAGGGCAGGAAGCAGCGGCAGCAGGCCACGTGTTATCGGATGGCGATCGCGCGAAGCTGTTGACCGAACTGCGCGGGCTGCAGGATAAACTTACAACACTGCAGGGCGAGACGCCGCTGATCATGCCCTCGGTCGATGCGCAAGCGGTGTCGTCGGTGGTGGCCGACTGGACCGGTATACCCGTGGGACGCATGGTCAAGAACGAAGTGCAGGCCGTGTTGCGCCTCGCCGACACGCTCAATCAGCGCGTGATCGGACAGCGCCACGGCCTTGAGATGGTGGCCAAGCGCATTCAGACCTCGCGCGCCAAGCTCGATAATCCCAACAAACCCATCGGCGTATTCATGCTGGCGGGCCCTTCGGGTGTAGGCAAGACCGAAACCGCGCTGGCACTGGCCGAATCGCTCTACGGTGGCGAGCAGAACACCATCACCATCAACATGAGCGAGTTTCAGGAAGCGCATACCGTATCCACCCTGAAGGGCGCGCCACCGGGCTATGTCGGCTACGGCGAAGGCGGAATCCTGACCGAGGCGGTGCGCCGCCGCCCGTACAGCGTGGTGTTGCTGGACGAAGTCGAGAAGGCGCACTCGGATGTGCACGAAATCTTCTTCCAGGTATTCGACAAAGGCTGGATGGAAGACGGCGAAGGGCGCTATATCGACTTCAAGAACACCATCATTCTGCTGACCACCAATGCCGGTTCCGATCTGATCATGAGCATGTGCCGCGATCCGGAACTGATGCCCGATCCGGAATCACTCGCCAAGGCGATGCGCGAGCCGCTGTTGAAGATATTCCCGCCGGCGCTGCTGGGGCGGCTGGTGGTGATCCCGTACTTTCCGCTGTCCGACGACATGTTGGGCAGCATCGTACGCCTGCAAATGGGCCGCATCGCCAAGCGCGTGCTGGAAAACCACAAGATACCGTTCGAATACGACGATGCCGCGGTGGATCTGGTTATCAAACGCTGCACCGAGCTGGAAAGCGGCGGGCGCATGATCGACGCCATACTCACCAATACCGTGTTGCCGAAGATCAGCCGTGAATATCTGACACGGCTGTCAGAGAATCAGCCGCTGAACAGGATTCGGCTGGGTGTGGCGGATGGGGATTTTAGTTATGATTTCGGATAAGAGCCTCGGCCAACGCGATGCTAAAATAATTGTTTAAAATCAAATGCTTATTATGGGTTCCCTATTTGCTAAACGTTGCCATCGGGCTTACCTTCTGAAACGATGGGCTCAGGCTTGGCCGAATGTGGCGCTGTTCGATCAGGTAAGGTGAACGGGAGATGGGTTTTCGCTTCGCAGGTCCCATCGGTGCCTCTGGCAGGCCACCTGAAATAATCGATGCGGGCACTACACAGCCTGTAGAGAATCACGCACCCGGCATCACCGATGTCTTGAAGGCAGCCG
>CADECM010000158.1 GCA_902825845.1 uncultured beta proteobacterium | reverse complement strand
CGTCGTTCAAGCCTACCAGGTCGAAACGCGCACGATGATCCAGTCGTTCGACTGGCGCACGCTGGCGGTGGTGCAGCGCGAGGCCCCTGCGATCCACACGTCGTATCTCAGCGCGCAGCAGCCCTTCATGGACAACATTCTCGCGCACGAAACGTCTTCACCTTGGAATGCCGGACTGCACGTCAGCCAGTTCAGCGGCTCGGTGCCGCGCATGGTGCGTGCAGCCGGCGGCGCAATCTGGTCGCCGTGTTCCAGTGACATCGACGTCGCCCAGGTGCGGGAAGCGCACGCGCTGGGCCTCACGGTGGTGGTGTGGACCGTCAACACCGAAGACGAGATGCGGCGCATGCTGGCGCTCGACGTCGATGGCATCATCAGCGATTATCCGGATGTGTTGCGCCGGGTGGCGGGGGCAGCGGGGTGCGATCTGCCCACACCCACGCCAGTGATCGGAGAAGTTCAATAAATTCATAATATTCAGTTTTTCGTTTGTTGTGAGATCGACCCCTACCCTCATCCCCACCCTTCTCCCGGAGGGAGAAGGGCTTGGAACCCTCTCCCTCCGGGAGAGGGCAGGGTGAGGGAAAGCGGGTCATCGATTGCCTGCACCGTCACGTGACATGAACATTTAATTTCAAGGACAGCCAGTGACCCACGCCCCATTCAACGATGTATTGCCCTTGCTCGGCCGCGCCGCTGCCGGCCTGCGCTTTGAGGATTTGCCTGCCAACACGGTGATGCGCGCGCGGCAGCGCGTGTTCGACACCATCGGTTGCCTGGTCGCGGGCTACGACGCGGGCATTGCGCGCGAGGTTCGCGATTACGTGCAGGCGCAGGGCGGCACACCGGAAGCCACGCTGCTGCCCGGCGGGCAAAAAACCACGGTGTCGCATGTGTGCCTGGCCTACGCCACCTACATGCACGGCCTCGAACTCACCGACGCCGCGCCGCGCGGCACCTGCCATCCCGGCAACGAAGTGGTGCCGCCCGCGCTGGCGCTGGGCGAGAAGTTGAACCGCAGCGGCGCGGAGGTGCTTGCGTCGGTGGTGGCGGGGTATGAGATCGAAATCCGCTTTGGCCGCGCGGTGTTCCCGAGCGCGTTTTACCGCGGCTGGTGGACGCCGGGCTTGTGGGGCGGCATGGGCGCCGCCGCCACCGCGGCGAACCTGATGAAGCTCACGCCGGAGCAGACGGACAACACGCTGGGCATCGCGGTGAATTTGTTGCCGACGGCGATGATGCAGGCCAACGAGGAAGGCGAAACCATCAAATGGCTGCTCGGCGGGCAGTCCTGCGCGGCCGGCGTGCTGGCGGCGGAAATGGCGGCGCGCGGGGTGAAGGGCATGCGCAACGTGATCGGCGGCTTTCTGCCGGTGATCGCCGACAAGACGCTGCCCGAACGGCTGACCGAGGGCATCGGCGACGATGCGAAATTCACCTTCTGGGAAGTGGCCGAGGGCATCGTCACCAAGCACTACGCCACGGTGGGGCCGCTGTTTGCCTCGCTCGATGCGATGTTCGATCTGATCGCCGCGCACAAGCTCAAGGCGCATGACGTGACGGCGATCACCGTCGACGCGATGAAGCGCACCGCGGTGTTCAACACCGTGCATCCCGACAACGACGTGGCCGCGCGCGGCAGCCTGCCGTTCTGCCTCGCGGCGGCTTTGCACCAGCAGGATCCGGCAACGCTGCTCGGGCCCGCGTTTCGCCCCGAGGTGCTGCGCGATCCGGCAATCCGCGCCACCGCGGGCAAGGTGAAAATCGTCGAGAACGACGACTACGAACGCCAGTATCCCGCGCGCAGCCTCGCGCGTGTGACGCTGACACTCGCCGACGGCAGGACCGTTTCGGCGGAAGTCGACCGCAGCGAGCGCGGGCGTTACCTCACGCCCACCGATGCCGACATCGAAGGCAAGTTCCGGCTGCTGGTGGCGCCGGTGCTGGGGCAGGCAAAGACGGACAGGCTGGTGGCGTTGTGCCAGCGCTTCGAGACGCTGGCCGACATGACGGAATTGATCGCGACCCTGCGTGTGGATCGTTAGTGTCGGGTGCCAGCAATACCAGGACCGGGCAAGCGACGGTCCCAATACCAACACCGTCATTCTGGCGCAGGCCGCAATCCAGATCGTAAGCAGCGCCGCAGGCGCTCAATAGCGGAGGCGGGGCAAGGTGCGCGGTCGCACAGTCCTGCAGATCCGACCGTTATCTAAGTATCTGTTTTTATTGTATTATTTTTCAAGCTGCAAATTGCCCGACTGAATCACCTTGGCGTACTTGGCCAGATTCGCCTGTAACTGCGACGCCGTTTGTTCCGGCGTGGAATACAGCGGCAGCATGCCGCGCTGCGCCAGCCGTTCGCGGGTTTCCGGCAGCGCGACGATCCGGCCGAATTCGGCTGACAACTTGTCGATTGCGGCTTTGGGCGTGCCGGAGGGGGCGAGCACCGCGTACGTCACGCGCATTTCAAAGCCGGGCAGACCGGCCTCGCGGAACGTCGGCACCTCGCCCAGCGCCGCCAGCCGTTGCTCGCCGGAAATCGCGATCGGCTTCAGCCGCTTGCTGCGCACGTGCGGCATGGCGGAGATCGGCGTGTTGAAGCCCACCTGCAGCTCGCCGCTGGCCAGATCGATCAGCGCCGGCGCCGAGCCCTTGTACGGCACGCGCTGCATTTTTATGCCGGCCATCTGGCTGAACGATTCCGTGCCCAGCTGGCTGATGCCGAGGCTGCCCACCGAACCGTAGTTGAGCTGCCCGGGCCGCGCGCGGGCGAATGCGATGAACGCCTTCAGCGTGTCGGCCGGCACCGAGGGATGCAGCACCAGCATGTAGTCGCTGGTGGACACCGTCGCCACCGGCGCGAAATCCTTCACCGAGTCATACGGCAGCTTGCGAATCAGCAGCGCGTTGATCACGTGATTCTGTATCGTCATCACCAGAAAGGTGTAGCCGTCGGGCGCGGACTTCGCCACGATTTCCGTGCCGATGATGGTGTTGCCGCCGGGCCGCGGGTCCACCGTCATCGCCTGGCCGAAGCGCTCGCCGAGCTTGACGGTGAACAGCCGCACCAGCGGCTCCACACTGCCGCCCGCGGCGTACGGCACCACGAAGCGCACGGCCTTCGCGGGATAGTTCGTCTGTGCCCCCGCGCCGGCGGCCAGCGCCATCAACGCCATGGCTGCAATGAATCGGCTCAGCGTTCCCTTGATGTGCATCATCATCTCCTCGTGCAATGGCCTGCTATCGTCGCGGCCTTTGCGCCCAAGGGTATCGGTATTCGAATGGCCCGGCAACGCGGGCCCGAATTCAGCCGCCGCGAAACGCCGCATGCGGATTGCTATAATCGCGGCCCATTTCGGCAACTGACCAAGGAACAGACATGCAAGCCAGCGTGATACGCATCGCCGCACAAGGCGCGCCCGCCGTGATGAAACTGGAGAGCGCCGAGGTGCCCGCGCCCGGCGCCGGCGAAGTGCTGCTGCGCCAGACGGCGATCGGGCTCAACTTCATGGACGTTTATCATCGCGGCGGCCAATACCCGCTGCCGTTGCCCAGCGGGCTCGGCGTGGAAGCCGCCGGCGTGGTGGAGGCGGTGGGCGCCGGCGTCACCGATGTGAAAAAAGGTGATCACGTGGTGTACGGCGGCAGCGCGCCCGGCTCCTACGCCAATCTGCGGCTGATGCCGGCTGATCGATTGATCAAGATTCCCGATGGCATCGGCGACGACGAGGCCGCCGCGGTACTGATGAAAGGCATGACCGCCGAGTACCTGCTGAATCGCTGCTACCCGGTGAAGAAGGGCGAGTTCGTGCTGTTCATGGCGGCGGCCGGCGGCGTCGGGTTGGTGGCCGGACAATGGGGCCGCGAACTCGGCGCGCGCATGATCGGCGTGGCGGGCGGTGCCGACAAATGCAAACTTGCCAAAGACAACGGCTACGAGTTCGTGATCGACCGCACCAAGGAAGACATCCCCGCGCGCGTCAAGGAAATCACCGGCGGCGCGGGCGTGCCGGTGGTCTACGATTCCGTCGGCAAGGCGACCTTCGACATCACCTTGAAGTGCCTCGCGCCGCGCGGCTACTTCGTCAGCTTCGGCACCACCACCGGCGCGCCGCCGCCGATGGAAGCGGCGACACTGCAAAAGCTGGGATCGCTGTACTTCACCCGGCCCACGCTCGCCAACTATGCCGCCAAACGCGAAGACCTGGTGATGTCATCCAGCGCCGTATTCGCGATGATGAAAAAAGGCGTGATCAAGGCGCACATCGGCCAGCGCTACGCGCTCGCCGATGCCGTGCGCGCGCATGAAGACCTTGAGGCCGGTCGCACGCAGGGCTCGTCGGTGTTGACGCCGTGAGCGTTGAAATCCAGACTTGACCGGATGCGGCAGGCGCAACAGCCATCACCAGGCACGAACATGATCAGGCGATCGGCTTGCATGATTCTGCCGTTGCTGCTGACTGCCTGTGCCACGGCGCCCACGGCGACGCCGCAGACAGAGGCGATGCCGGAAAGCGCCCTGACCGTCTCGCCGAAAGCCAATGGCTGCTTTGATATTTCGCGAGAACCCGATCCGAGAACAGGCGGCCTGCGAATTCCCAACCAGCGCGTTTGTCCAACGGTGAGACCGAACACCCCGGGCGGCGCAAGCAAACCGTAGCGACCATGGCAAACACCAGCGTTTTCGATGAATTGCGCGCGGTTATCCGCAGCATGCCCGACGATGGGCCATCGGATGCCATGACCGAAAGCGACTACAGCCTGCACCGGCTACCCGGGGACTTCGAGCACTGGGACGACGAGCAGGTGCTGACGGAAGCGCATCTTGCCGAATTTCGTGCCATCTGCCGCGAGTACGCGCAGCTGCACCCGAACCCGGAGATCCGCGACTACTTCGTGCGCGCGATCGGATTTCTGCGCGTTAACTACAAGCTGGCGCGAGCGCTGTCGCCGTTTGTAGTGCGCTCGCGGTTGCTGCGTGAACTGCAAACCCGGCAACTTGCCGATGGCACGCGGGCGGAAAAGGCCGTGGTGCTGGAAATCGTGATGGGGGCGCTCGACCTTTACCCCTATCCGCCGGCCACGCGCATCATCCAACACAATATCGCGCACATGCAGGCCCCGCGCGATACGCCACCGGTGATTGGCAAGCTGCGTAGCGAGCTGGCGGCGCTCGCGCCAGCGGCGTTTCTAAAGGTCTTTCACGACATGATGAACCCGATACGCCGCTGGCGCGAATGGGACGACAAGGCGGGAAAGTACTGGTAGGTAAAGGCCGGCCGCTTCGCCGCACTGCCTACACCCGCCCGCTGTCCATCAAGATCGTCTGCCCGGTGACGCTGTCGTTGCGGCAGAAGGTGATGAGTTGTTCCGCCACATCGTCCTTGTCGACGGTGCGCTTGAGCAGCGTGCGGCAGGCCATTGATGCTGACTCATCCCGGACGGAGCCCGGCGCCGGACATGATTTTCCCGAATTGCGCCGTTTCCGTGCGGATGAACTCCGCAAACTCGCGGGGCGAACCCGCCACCGTTTCGTAGGCCAGTTCCACCATGCGCTGACGTACTTCCGGCAACGCAAATACCGCGACAATGTCGCGATGCAGCCGTTGCACGATGTCGCCCGGTGTGCCCGCTGGCACCAGGAAGCCCTGCCAACCCACCATATTGAATCCCGGCACGGTCTCGGCAATGGTCGGCATTTCGGGCAGGATCGTGGAGCGCTTCACACTCGAAACGCCAAGCGCGCGGGTCTTGCCCGACTTGATATGGGGCAGGGCCGTCGCAATGACGTCGAACTGTGCCTGAACCTGACCACCGATCAGATCGGCCTGCGCCTGCGGACCGCCCTTGTACGGCACGTGCAAGACTTTGATGCCGGTCAGGCTATTGAGCAGTTCACCCGCAAGGTGACCGGGCGAACCATGGCCGGCCGAGGCAAACGTCAGCTGGGCCGGCCGCGCTTTGGCGAGCTTGACGAAGTCGGCCACCGTCCTCACGGGCAGGGACGGATGTACCACGAGCAGGAAGTGCACCGCCACCGTCTGCGTGATCGGCGAGAAGCTCTTCTGGGCATTGTAAGGAAGCTTATACAAGCCCGGATTGATCGCCAGCGCGGTTGCGCCGAGCATGATCGTATATCCGTCGGGCGGCGACCGGGTGGCAAGCTCGGTGCCGATGATGCTGTTGGCACCGCCGCGATTGTCGAAAACCACCTGCTGGCCCAGCCGTTCGGAGAGCTTCGGCCCGACAATGCGCGCCACCACATCGGGGGAAGAACCAGCCACATAGGGGACGATGCAGCGGACCGGGCGGTTCGGGTAGGTCTGGGCACCGGCCAAACCGCTACTCGCCATGTTGCCCGCCACAAGAAGAAGGGCAAACGAGAACTTGATGGTCATATCCATATCCGCCGCCTTTCATAGAGACGCAACCCGGATACGCCGAAGGCACGGCCTTGAGAAAAGCGCCACGCGCCGTCTGGCAGTGTACCTGCCACCACGTTACCCCAACTAGAAAATCAGCACAACCCGAAATGCATAAGTCAGCGAACCGGTGAAGATCTGGTGAGTGCACCCTGCGAGGGTTTGAAAGGCTGAGTTGATGTGATGCGGGGCGTGTCGGGATTTCGGCGGGTGGGGAGGGGGCAAATCGAGCCATTGCCGGCCTTTGGGAATCCAGAGACTTGATGATAAGTATCGGAGTGGAGCGGTCGCTCGGTTTTTCTAATTATCGGCCGGAGCCGGCATTGTGGAGGCAAGCCACCAACGACTGCCTAGAGACGGTCAGTACTCGTTGCTCGTTGACGTGAGCGTTAGCTCGCGCGCGCTGGACCCCGGCAAGCTGCAATCGCACTGGCCAAGAACACTCAGGCTAAGAGGGCCTATCGGCATCGTGCATCCGAAGGAGAAGTAACAGCGGACTTCAAGTGCGGCGGTGGAAATGACCACGCCCGCGACTGGGGACGCTAGCTGAACTTGTCTCTAAAAATAACTCAACAAGAATAGATAGTTGCAGCGCAATTAGGCAACAGACAGGCCCGACCCTTGCTCGGTCAGTAGCAATGTACAGCGTGTCTTAAAATAAGGAAATTAGGGCGTTTCACGTGCGATATTTTATGGACCTGGTCGAATCGATA
>CADECM010000157.1 GCA_902825845.1 uncultured beta proteobacterium | reverse complement strand
CCAAAGCTTCGTTCCACCACCCAGCGGCGCGGCAGCAATACAAATCCACGTTTGGCCTCGGTATGTTTGACGACCTGCAAGCTGATGCCATGCGCGAGCGCCGCCTGTTCGGCTTCTTTTCCCGTGTATCCCTGATCCGCGAAGATCAGTTCCACGGTATCGCCGGTCGCCTCTTGCACTGCCGCTGCCAACTGGCGCACCTGCGCTCGGTCTTGTTCGTTGGCCGGTGTGGCATGCAGGCTCAGCAGATTGCCCAGGGTATCGACCGCGGCGTGCACCTTGGAGCCCTTTCTTTTCTTGGCCCCATCGTAGCCTGCACGCGCTCCCGATTCGGGCGTGGACTGGATCGTACGGCTGTCGATGATGCCCGCGCTCAGTTCGGGTTCGCGTCCCGAATAGACACGCACGAGCATGCGCAGATCGCAGCACAGGGCCTCGAAGCAACGCGCCTTCAACCAGCGCTGGGTCTTCTGATACACCGCAGACCAAGGCGGGAAGTCGTGCGGCATCATTCGCCAATGCGCGCCCGAACGCACCAGCCAACGCAGGGCATTGAATACGCTGCGCAGCGCATAGTCCCGTTGCGGGCTGTCTTCCCGGCACAGGGTCAGATAAGGCGCTACAAATGACCATTCTTCGTCGCTTACGTCACTGGGGTAGGGTTTGGCAGATTTCGGTGAGGTATTCATCCCTACTATCTGCCATAGCTGCCTCAAAAGTACAAGTTGTCACCACTAAAGTTCATAACAGGCTCTAGGGCACGCGGATCGGGCGGTTCTGGCACGCTGGTATCTGCGCGGCCTGATGCTGCCCGGTAGCCGCAAGAGCGTGGAACCCATGGCCGCGCGCGTGCATGCGCAGGATGTGCGCTCGGCACACCAGTCGATGCATCACCTGGTGGCCGACTCCGACTGGAGCGATGGCGCGTTGCTGGCGGCAGTGGCCCACGAAGTGGCGCCCGTGCTCAGCGCGGCGGGACAAGAACCCTGTTACTGGATTATCGATGACACGGGCCATTGCAAATATGGCCAGCACTCGGTGGGGGTGGCGCGACAATACTGCGGGCAACTGGGCAAGGTGGACAACTGCCAGGTGGCGGTGAGCTTGTCGCTGGCCACCGAAGACGGCAGCTTGCCGCGTTCCTACTGGCTGTATCTGCCCGAGGAATGGGCTGAAGACAAAGCGCGCCGCAAGGGGGCGGGGGTGCCCAAGGAAGTCGTCTTTGCCACCAAGGGCGAGCTGGCGCGGGCAAAGATTGAGGGCGCGCTGGCCGCCGGCATCCCGCGCGGCCCGGTGCTCATGGATGCCGCTTACGGCGATCAAGCGGCCCTGCGGGATTGGCTGAGTGCGCAAGAACTGGTCTACGCGGTGGGGATACGCCCAGCAACGGCCGTGTGGTATGACGCACGCCAACCCGCCCCTGCGCCGGTTACGCCGGGCCGTGGCCGGCCCCGCAGCTGGGTCATGCGCGATGAAACCCACACCCCAATCAGCGTCAAGGCGCTGGCCGAAGCGCTGCCGCGCAGTAGCTATCGCACGCTCACCTGGCGCGAGGGCACCAAGACACCACTCCGATCGCGCTTTGCGCGGGTGCGGGTGCGTGCGGCACACGCCAACCAGCCCCGCCCGGCGCAATGGCTGCTCATCGAGTGGCCCAAGGGTGAACCCGAACCCACCCGCTACTTTCTGTCCACCCTGTCCGCGGACACCTCGTTCAAGGCGCTGGTGGCTACGGTCAAAATGCGCTGGCGCATCGAGCGTGATTACCGTGAACTGAAACAGGAAGTCGGGCTGGGGCATTACGAAGGGCGTAATTGGCGGGGCTTTCATCATCATGCGAGCTTGTGCATCGCAGCCTATGGCTTTCTTGTGCTGGAACGGCTCTCGGGCATTAAAAAAACACCGCTCGACTTAAAACGCCGGCCCTACCCGAAGGCTTCCGCCCGCGCGGGTCTGTCGCCGATGCAGCGCCACCTTCCGAGGTCGATCACGACGGCGCGTTACCGACTGGGGCGAGCCATCGCGCGAAGTCTATCACTATGTCCGTGCTGCGCAAGGCCGTACGCACGGAACCTTAAACATTAATAACGCAGCACAAGTGCAAGCTCCCAATCATCTGCTCAGTTGGGACGCACCGTTGGGTGGTCCTAAGAGACGCGAATACTTTCTTGGTCTTAGCCTTCGAGCTGCGCGGACGTTGAAAGGGTCCGGTTTGGTCTAAGGGGGGGGGCGTATTTCCGACGGGCACGTTGTCTGACCCAGCCACCAGAACGCTTTGCACGGGAAAGAATGCTATTTTTTCTTGCGCGCCCGAGCGAGCAAAACACGCCACGCCAAGAAGGGAAATAGTAGAAGACACCGACGATCGACAGCCCAGAGGCTCTTGATTCGTCGCAACGAGACGGGCCGCAGCCGCCTCGCCCGATAGATAGTCTGGCCGACAAAATCCGATCTGAGGGCGGATAGCGACTTGCGCACGTGCTCTCGCTGTCCTGATGTCAAGTTGAACTCGCGCAAAATTACCTTCTTATATGCAATTTCAAAACGGTTCCGATCAATCGCTTCGTCAGTTCCCCACACCGCCCCGGAAAAAACGTTCACCCCTCGCCCGCAGCGGCATTCACTTTGTGAAGAAAATACGATGCCTCTGGCGCGCGCGACGAAGTCTAGCCAAAACAGGTAGTCCTCTCCAGCGCTGACAAATTCCTCCCGAAATCTGAGACTGGGCGCCGTAGAACGCCGCATCACAACGGTCGGCGTTCCAATTACGTTGCCGGTAATTATTTGATCGGTCATGTCTCGATCGTAAATATGTAACGAATCGCTTCCGGGTAGCAGTGGGTATTTCGAAGCTTGAATTCGGTTGGCGCGCGAAAATGCACTGACAGACTGTTCGATTTGGAAGAAATCCGAAAAATAAAAGTCGAAATCGTTGCCGAGTGCCCGGAGCGCATTGCGAATATGGTCGGGCATCCATTCATCATCCGAGTCGAGGAACGCAACAAAATCGATGTCTGCGTCGAGGCTGTCGAGGGCTCGATTCCGTGCCCCGCCTGGGCCTCTATTCTCCTGATGCAGAATAGTCACCTGCATGTGATCGGGTAGGTCGAGGCCGGACACTTCGACGCTCGCCGGACTGGGCGAGCTGTCATCGACCACTACAACAACCAGAAGCACATTATCGTCCAGCGTTTGTCGCGCGACCGACATTAACGCCTTTCTAAGGATTCCGGACTCGCGTTGAAAGAACGGGATTACAACGGCAACATTGACCACGCGCTGTTTCAATGCCTTGCTGTCATTTCCAAAGCGATTTGCATCCATATGCTCCTGAACTCCACTGGAAGGGCCGCCTTGACGTCAGCATAATTGTACCGCTACAGGTTATTTGCGCGTGTAGCCATGTGTCGAATTCACCAAGTCGCTTCTGCAGGCACACTGGCGGTTACTACGCAAGAAAAGCTTCCACGCGTCCGCCTATCAATTGTAGGGCAATTGTGGCGTGAGAATTCTCAACGCGAACTCTAAGCTGAAACTTATATCAAGTTGGGTGAACTGTCAATCTTGGTGTTGCGAGTGGTTGGTGGTTCAGCTTGATCGGTCGGCTGTTGCATCGATGAACTAAACTATATCCATATCGACAGCCCGGCGCACGCTAAACGCGCTGTTGGTGCGTCGGAAATGGTGTATAACCCAGCCTTTTCAATCTGGTGATTAGATGTGGCGGAACAGGTTTGTTTGCGATAACGGAATAAACAGAATGAAAGGCCTGTCGCAAATACTGATGTGCTCTTGGGCAAGGGCGAGGTGTGCCTTTGGCCTTGTATATGACATGGGGCGATTACTATGACACCGCATGCGACCGTTGCGCGGTTCGTGGAGCACGGTCCGATCGCGGTTACGATGTGTCTGGCACTGGATGCGCAGTCGATCGATGCGCTGATTGAGTTCCATAGTGAGTGGCAATGCGCCCTGGAAATGTTGTTCTCCACGACGGTGAAGCTAATGGCGATGGTGCTCGAAGGGCTGCGCTCCTCGACGCGTGCGGTGGCGACGGGTGTCGCCGACCCGCTGGTATCGATCGGCGCAACGTATGGGTAATGAATCGCACCGAGCTTGGGCTGGTGCGCGGCATGATGTCGGACGGTGCAAGGCGGCTCACGCCGGTGATCGCGGTGAAGCTGCCCTTGCCGTAGGCGCACCTACCGGTTGGTTGGGCGCGCATCCTCGTCGGCTATCATCGTGCTGCCAGTTAGGCGAGATTGGGGCCGGTGCGGGAATTTCACGGTGCGCCACGATAGCGGCGATCGTCGGTGGAAAGGTTCGGCCAGGGCGAGCGTGGCGACCATGAGGCTGCTGACGTTGACAACTCTCTATCCCAACGCTGCCCGCCCCAACCACGGCGTATTCGTCGAAACACGTCTGCGGCACCTGTTGCAAAGTGGACGTATACAAGCACGTGTAGTAGCCCCGACGCCTTGGTTCCCATCCAAGAGCGCGCTTTTCGGTCATTATGCGGCAACGGCACGCGCGCCGCGTCTGGAGGTGCGCTACGGCGTTGATATTGACCATCCGCGCTACCTGGCCGTGCCCAAAGTGGGAATGAGCATCGCCCCGTTTCTGCTGGCTGCCGGTGCGTACTCGGCAATGAATGGTATGATCCAAGGTGGGTACGATCCGGATATCATCGATGCGCATTATTTTTATCCTGATGGAGTTGCGGCGGCGATAATCGGCAAACGTCTACGCAAACCTGTGGTAATCACTGCGCGCGGATCGGACGTCAACCTCCTGCCGCAATTTGCCTTGCCGCGTAGGATGATACTGTGGGCGGCGAGGCGTGCGGCGGCACTGATAACTGTCAGTAGCGCACTGAAAGAGACTCTAATAGCGCTGGGAGTCGATGGTAGCAAGATTACGGTTCTGCGAAATGGTGTCGATACGGATCTATTTGCGCCCGCGGATCGAGCATTACATCGCGCACGCCTTGGGCTTACAGGGCGGGTACTGCTGATGGTCGGTAACCTCGTGCCGCTAAAAGGGCACGAACTGGTTCTAAGGGCGTTAGCGTACTGCGCAGATGCGAGTTTGGTAGTAATCGGCGAGGGTAGTGAAGAAAAGAGACTGAAAATGCTTGCCACGCATTTGCAAGTGCAGGATCGCGTGTCTTTTCTAGGCGCGATGTCGCAACAGCAGTTGTCGGCGCACTATGTTGCCGCCGATGCACTGGTGCTTGCGTCCAGTCGCGAGGGTTGGCCCAATGTACTGTTGGAATCGATGGCATGTGGTACACCCGTGGTAGCAGCCTGCGTGGGAGGTATCCCGGAAATTGTTGCAGCGCCCGAAGCGGGCGTGGTAATGACCGACCGGTCGGTTCAGGGGGTGGTGCAGGCTTTGCATCGATTGTTCCAAAACTACCCAGACCGCAAACTAACGCGAAGCTACGCCGAACGATTCGGTTGGGACTATACGACGCGCGGGCAATTGGAGCTTTTCGATCGTATTCTTGGACGCGCAGGTTAAGCCGATGTGTGGCATACACGGATTTATCCAACTTAATGGGGCCGCCGCCGATCCAGCGTTGTTGCCGCGTATGGGCAATGTTACCGCGCACCGCGGGCCGGATGACGAGGGAATGCATATAGATGGGCCATGCGCTATAGGCATGCGCCGGCTATCGATTATCGATCTATCCGGGGGCCACCAGCCGATATCGAGCCAGGATGGCCGCGTGTGGCTCGTGTGCAATGGGGAAATCTATAATTTTCGTGAGCTGCGTCGTGAATTGGAAGCGTGCGGGCATGTTTTTAGGACGCATTCCGACAGCGAGGTCGTGCTATACGCATATCTGGAGTATGGTGATGAGTTTGTTGCGCGCCTGAACGGCATGTTTGGTTTTGCGCTTTGGGATGCGGCTCGACAGCGGTTGTTGATCGGCCGTGATCGGCTCGGAATCAAGCCCATTTATTTGGCAGCGTGCGCGACGCAACTGGCATTTGCTTCCGAGGCCAAAGCGCTGCTCGAGTTGCCGGGGATAGACCGTGCACTCGATGTTACCGCTATAGCTTCGTACTTGCAGCTTGGGTACGTGCCAGCACCCCAATCGATGTTTCGTGGTATCCGCAAGTTACCGCCCGCAACGTTGCTGATTGTGGAACATGGGCGAGTGGAGCAAAGGCGTTACTGGCATGTGCCAAACGATGTAGACCACAGTTTGTCCGAGGTGCAGTGGATTGATCGCGTTCGTGCGCACATGGAACAATCGGTTCGCATGCAAATGGTCAGTGACGTTCCCCTTGGTGCCTTTCTCTCCGGCGGAGTCGATTCCAGTGGGGTTGTTGCGTTTATGGCGAGAGCGTCCAGCGATCCAATCAAGACTTATGCCATAGGATTTGACGGCGGCAGTGCCGACGCGTTCTATAACGAATTACCGTATGCCCGCCGCGTGTCGGAAATTTTCCGCACTGAGCACCGAGAAATCGTCGTGAAGCCCGACGTCGTGGAGCTGTTACCGCGCCTCTTGTGGCACATGGATGAACCCGTCGCGGATACCGCATTTATTACGACATATCTTGTTTCCGAATTCGCACGGCGCGATGTCACAGTTATACTTTCAGGTGTGGGGGGGGACGAGTTGTTCGGCGGCTACCGCCGTTATCTCGGTAATCACTATCAGGCACAGTTTGAGCGGCTTCCACGCTGGCTTCAGTCCACCGCTAGGGCGCTGGGGGAAAGACTGCCGAGCGACCGCCACTCGTCGCTGCTGAACGTGTTACGGCTGGCGAAAGGGTTTCTTGCCAGTACTGGTCAGAGCATGGAGGCCCGATACGGTTCATATGTGCAGGTTTTTTCTCCGGCGGCTACCAGGCTGTTGCTGCGTGTGCAGTGCGACGAGCGATACGATGCCATGTCAGCGGCCTTTCGGTTGGCAACTGGTCAAGATGCCCTCAATCGCATGTTGGTTGTCGACTCTGAAACCCAACTTCCGGATGATCTGCTGATGTTGACAGACAAGATGAGCATGGCGGTGTCGCTGGAGTGCCGCGTCCCCTTGCTTGATCATGAATTGGTGGAACTTGCCGCACGAATGCCAGAGCAAATAAAGGTGCGTGGCGGGCGCTTGAAGCACGTTATGAAGGAGGCGTTGG
>CADECM010000156.1 GCA_902825845.1 uncultured beta proteobacterium | reverse complement strand
GCACACAAGTACGCCGTGGAAAATTTCGCGGCCGAGCTCATCGCGGTCAAGGATAGTCTGGAAGCTGCCCTTACCACTGAAAATGCCACTGCCGAGAATTTCAAGAGCGGCGTGGAGCTGACGCTCAAGCAGCTCAAGGCGGCTTTCGATAAATTCAACGTGATCGAGGAAAACCCGGCCAATCAGAAGTTCAATCCGCACCACCATCAAGCGATCAGCATGGTTGAAGCGGATGCCGAGCCCAACACCGTGGTCACCGTGCTGCAAAAGGGCTACAAGCTCCACGACCGCGTGATACGTCCCGCGCTGGTCACCGTGGCCAAGCCCAAGGCGTAGCGAACAGCCGATTGAAACGCACGCCCTGCCCCCAATATACGACACATTGAAACTTTGCAACCCGAGGCAACAACATGAGCAAGATCATAGGCATAGATCTGGGCACCACCAATTCCTGCGTGGCGGTGATGGAAAACGGCGCACCCAAGGTGATTGAGAACTCCGAAGGCGCGCGCACCACGCCTTCGATCGTGGCATACATGGACGACGGCGAGATTCTCACCGGCGCGCCCGGCAAGCGCCAGGCGGTGACCAACCCTAAGAACACGCTGTACGCGGTCAAGCGCCTGATCGGTCGCCGCTTTGAAGAAAAAGAGGTGCAGAAAGACCTCGACCTGATGCCGTACAAGATCGTCAAGGCCGGCAACGGCGACGCGTGGGTGGAGGTTCGCGGTAAACAAATCGCCGCACAGGAAGTGTCCGCGCAAGTGCTGATCAAAATGAAAAAAACCGCCGAGGATTACCTGGGCGAAGCGGTCACCGAAGCCGTGATCACGGTGCCCGCGTACTTCAACGACTCGCAGCGCCAGGCCACCAAGGACGCCGGCCGTATCGCGGGTCTGGATGTTAAACGCATTATCAATGAGCCGACAGCCGCCGCGCTGGCGTTCGGCATGGACAAGAAAAAGGGCGACCGCAAGATTGCAGTCTATGACCTGGGTGGCGGCACCTTCGACGTATCCATCATTGAAATCGCGGAAATCGACGGCGAACATCAGTTCGAAGTGCTCTCCACCAACGGCGACACCTTCCTCGGCGGCGAAGACTTCGACCAACGCCTGATGGATTATCTGTGCGACGAATTCAAGAAGGAATCCGGCGTCGATCTGCGCAAGGACATGCTGGCCCTGCAGCGCCTGAAGGATGCGGCAGAAAAAGCCAAAATCGAATTGTCCAGCTCGCAGCAGACCGAAGTGAACCTGCCGTACATCACAGCTGACCAAAGCGGTCCCAAACATCTGGCGATCAAGATCACCCGCGCCAAATTCGAATCGCTGGTCGAAGAACTGATTGAGCGCACCATCAAGCCCTGCGAAATTGCGATCAAGGATGCCGGCGTGAAGATTTCCGACATCGAGGACGTCATCCTCGTCGGCGGCCAGACGCGCATGCCGAAGGTGCAGGAAAAGGTGAAGGAAGTGTTCGGCAAGGAGCCGCGCAAGGACGTCAATCCCGACGAGGCGGTTGCCGTGGGCGCGGCGATTCAGGCCGGCGTGCTCAAGGGCGACGTGAAAGATGTGCTGCTACTCGACGTGACGCCGCTGTCGCTCGGCATTGAAACGCTGGGCAGCGTGATGACCAAGCTGATCCAGAAGAACACCACGATTCCGACCAAGGCGAATCAGGTGTTTTCAACCGCCGAGGACAATCAGACCGCGGTGACCATCCATGTGCTGCAGGGCGAACGGGAAGTGGCCAAGGCCAACAAATCGCTGGGGCAATTCAACCTCACGGACATACCGCCCTCGCCGCGCGGCATGCCGCAGATCGAGGTAACCTTCGACATCGACGCCAACGGTATTTTGCACGTCTCGGCCAAGGACAAGGCCACCGGCAAGGAAAACAAGATCAAGATCCAGGCCAGTTCGGGTTTGTCCGAGGACGAAATCCAGCGCATGGTGAAGGATGCCGAAGCCCACGCCGAGGAAGACAAAAAAGCGCTGGAGTTGGTGACCGCGCGCAATCAGTGCGACGCATTGGTGCACTCGGTGAAGAAAATGGTCAAGGATCATGGCGAGCAATTGGACGCGGATGAGAAAGGCAAGATCGAGTCCGCGCTGAAAGAAGCCGAGGCGTCGCTGAAGTCTGAAGACAAGGATGACATCGAAGCCAAATCCAAGACCTTGGCCGAAGCCTCGCACAAGCTTGCGGAGAAGATGTACGCGGCGGAGCAGGCCAAGCAGCAGGCGGCGGGTGGCGCCGACGGCGGCCCTGCGGGCGGCGATGGCGACGCTGCCAAGGCCGGTTCCGCGAAAAAGGATGACAGCAACGTTGTGGATGCGGAATACACTGAGGTGAAGGACAAAAAGTAGCAGCGTATTGCGTGAAGCGTGTGGGGGTGAGGCGCGAAGGCGCCTCACCCCATTCGCGTTTTTGCGTCTAACCCCTGACGCCCTATAGAACATGGCCCAAAAAAAAGACTACTACGAAGTACTCGGCATCAATCGCGACGCATCGGACGACGAAATCAAGAAGTCCTATCGCAAACTCGCGATGAAGTGGCATCCGGACCGCAATCCGGATAACCCCAAGGCCGAGGGCAACTTCAAGGAAGCCAAAGAAGCCTATGAAATCCTGTCGGACGCCAACAAACGCGCGGCCTACGATCAGTATGGACATGCGGGCGTAGATCCTTCGGCCGCAGCGGGCGCCGGCGCGGGCTTCGGCAACTTTTCAGATGCCTTCGGCGACATTTTTGGCGATATATTCGGCGGCGGGCGCCAGCGTTCCAGCGTCTATCGCGGTGCCGATCTGCGCTACAACCTTGAGGTTTCACTGGAAGAGGCCGCGCGCGGCACCGAGACACGCATTCGCATTCCGGCGCTTGAAGAGTGCGGCACCTGCAAGGGCAGCGGTGCCAAGCCCGGCACCCAACCCACCACCTGCACCACCTGCAAAGGCCAGGGGCAGGTGCGCGTACAGCAGGGCTTTTTCTCGATCCAGCAGACCTGCCCGCGCTGCCACGGCACCGGCAAGATGATCGCCAATCCCTGCACCGCCTGCAACGGCAATGGGCGGGTGAAGCAGCACAAAACGCTGGCGGTAAAAATCCCTGCCGGCGTGGATGAGGGCGATCGCATTCGCCTGTCGGGTGAAGGCGAGGCCGGCGTCAATGGCGGGCCCTCAGGCGATCTGTATGTGGTGATTCAGATAAAGCCGCACGCCGTCTTCCAGCGCGACCACAACGATCTGCATTGTGAAATGCCGGTGAGCTTCACCACCGCCGCGCTGGGTGGCGATATTGAAATCCCCACACTCGACGGCTCCGCCAAGATCAAGATTCCGGCGGAAACGCAGTCGGGCAAAATATTCCGGCTGCGTGGAAAAGGCATCAAGGGCGTGCGCGCCACAGCGCACGGTGACCTGATGTGCCACGTGGTGGTGGAAACACCGGTCAATCTGACGGCGCGGCAACGGGAGCTGCTGCAGGAACTCGAAGCCATCGATCAGCGCAGTGCCGGACAGCACAATCCGCTCGCCAAAGGGTGGATGGACAAAGTGAAAGCATTTTTCGGAACCTGACGTGCTTCCACCTTGCGGCGCAGGCCAGCATTCGCATCGCAAAAGTCAACGCGTTCTACGGCACCCGCGAGTGGGCAGCCAAGAGCACCAAGCCATGCGTCGGCGCCTGCTCTCCATGCAGCGCCCGGGCGCCGCTGCTGCCACTATCATCACAATACAAACTATTGTTTAAAATCAATAAGTTATATAATAATTCCCACCAACGCGCCTGCGCTCAATGTTGACAGCGTCCCCGACACGATCGAGCGCATGCCGAGCGCGACGATTTCATCCCGGCGCGCCGGTGCCATGGTCGCCATGCCACCGATCATGATGCCAACGCTTCCAAGATTGGCGAAGCCGCACAACGCATAGGTCATGATCACACGGCTGCGCTCGGACAATGTGCCCGGCGCGAGTTGCGCCATATCGATATACGCGACAAACTCGTTGAGAATGGTCTTGCTGCCCATCAGCGCGCCGGCCGGCACCGCTTCCTGCCACGGAATCCCCAACAGCCATACCACCGGCGCCATCAAAACTCCCAGCGCGCGCTGAAGCGTCAACGGTTTGCCGGCAACTTCTGGCAGCAGGCCCAGCGCAAGGTTGGCGAGCGTTACCAGCGCGATCAGCACGATCAGCATGGCGACGATATTCAGCAACAGGCCCAGGCCATCCACCGTTCCGCGCGTGATGGCGTCCATGGCGCTTTTCGATTCCTGCACCGCGTCCAGCCTGCCTGCCGTTGGCGCACCGGCTGGCGGCACCATCAGCGCACCGATCACGATCGCCGCTGGCGCGGTAATCAGCGACGCCGACAAAATGTGTCCCATCGCCTCCGGCACCACCGGGCCAAGGATGCTGGCGTAAAGCACCATCATGGTCCCGGCGATGCCGGCCATGCCGCAGGTCATCACGATGAACAGCTCGCCGCGGCTCATGCGTTCCAGATAGGGGCGGATGATCAGTGGCGCTTCCACCATGCCCACAAACACGTTCGCCGCCGTGGACAAGCCCACGGCCCCGCCCACGCCCATGGTCTTTTCCAGCACCCTTGATATCGACCGCACGACGACCGGCAGCACCCGCCAGTAAAACAGCAACGACGACAGGGCGCTCACCACCAGAATCAGCGGCAGCGCCCGAAACGCCAGAATAAAGCTCGACGTCTGAGGTTGCTCGGCAAACGGAAGCCTGCCCCCGCCGAGATAGCCGAACACAAACGCCGTTCCCGTTTGGGTGGCCTTCTGCAGCCCGTTCAGCCCGTCATTCAGCGCGAAGAAGAATTGCTTGACCAGCGGCACCTTGAGCAGCAGCAACGCCATCACCAGCATCAACAGCACACCGGAAATCAAAATGCGCCACGGCACGGCGCGGCGGTTTTCGCTGATGGCCCAGGCAATGATCAGCAGCGTGATAAAGCCGATCACGCTTTGCAATGCGAGGGGCATTCCCATCAAGCTAACAATGCGCGAACTGCCATCGCCTCCCGTGCCGTTCCCGCGCAGGCGGGAACCCATAACACAGGTGCCACTGGCAACGCCCTATGGATTCCCGCCTGCGCGGGAATGACAACTGAAAGTTTTGTGGCCTCTCAGAATCAACTGCGCCGCCAAGTCGTTGGGCTGTTCGGGTGATCCTCCAGAACGATACCGGCGTCGAGCAGTTCCTTGCGGATGCGGTCGGCTTCGACAAAGTTTCTTGACTTACGAGCGGCCGCCCTGTCTGCAATGAGCTGTGTAATTCCAACGTCAGGCACTGAAATTTTGACGGTTGGCGCATGGCCTGTGTAAGTCATTTGGCCACTTACTGGATTGACCGTGACATCTTGGCGGCCTTGCAAAAAGTAACTAGCATCACGTGATAGGAGCCCAAGCACTTTGCCAAGGGACTTTAGCAAGGACGCCTGCTGAAGTGAACGAGTCTTGTTGACATCCCCAGCCAACTCAAACAACACTGCCACCGCCTCCGGCGTGTTGAAATCATCGTCCATCGCCGCGCGAAACTTTGCGGCATGCGGATGGTTCCAATCCACGTCGCCCGCGGCCACGTCGAAATCCTTCAACGCCGTATACAGCCGCGTCAGCCCCTGCTTCGCATCATCAAGGTGATGATCCGAATAATTCAACGGACTGCGGTATTGCGCACGGATGATAAAAAACCGCACCACCTCGGGGTCATATTTCGCGAGAATCTCGCGCACCGTGAAAAAATTCCCCAGCGACTTGGACATTTTCTCGTTGTCGACGCGCACAAAACCATTGTGCATCCATGTGTTCACAAACGTGCACTGGTGCGCTCCCTCGGACTGGGCGATTTCATTTTCGTGATGCGGGAACTGCAAATCCTGTCCGCCGCCGTGAATGTCGAAGTGGTTTCCCAGCAGCGCACTCGACATCACCGAGCATTCGATATGCCAACCGGGCCGTCCCTTGCCCCAGGGCGAATCCCACGACGGCTCGCCCTCCTTGGCACGTTTCCACAGCACGAAATCAAGCGGATCCTGCTTGGCCATGTCGACCTCGACGCGTTCGCCGGCGCGAAGATCGTCCAGCGATTTGCCCGATAATTTCCCGTAGCCTTCGAATTTGCGCACGGCGTAGTTCACATCGCCGTCACTCGCCTGATACGCCAGCCCTTTTTCGCGCAGCACTTCAATCATGTCGAGCATGCCCTTCACATACTGCGTGGCGCGCGGTTCGTGGTCGGGCTTTTCGATGCCCAACGCAGCCGCGTCTTCATCCATTGCCTTGATGAATCGCTCTGTGAGCACGCCCATCGGCTCCTTGTTCTCCTGCGCCCGCCGGATGATCTTGTCGTCAATGTCGGTGATGTTGCGCACATAGGTCACCGCATAGCCGCACGCGCGCAGCCAGCGCCTCACCAAGTCGAACACCACCATTACGCGGGCATGACCGAGATGGCAGTAGTCATAGACCGTCATGCCGCACACGTACATATTGACCCTGCCTGGCACGAGCGGAACAAACAGCTGCTTGCTGCGGGTGAGCGTGTTATAGATTTTGAGCATGGCTTTGGCTGCTTACGGCGCGATGCACGGAGCACACGCGATGTTCTGGTAGAATGCCGACTCGCTCGTTTTGCCCGCGCAACCCTCGGGACTGCCCGGTCAATATGCGCTTGTCTTGTTGTCGTATTGCTGCTAAGTCTCTGAATTTCGGTGAAAAGTATATCATGTCCTCCGCTGTGAAACGGCCATGCTGTCTAGCCTTCGCGGCGGGTATCGCCGGCATTGCCATTGCAATTGCGCAAGTGCCCGCGGCACACGGGCAGACCACCGTGTCGCCCCCGGTGCATGCGCCGAATGATTTTCAGGAAGCCACCAGTCAGTACCGCAAAGCGGAATACGACAGCGCAATGGCGCATGTGGACGCATGGCTGAAATCGCGGCCGAAGGACGCCCGCGGCCGCTTCCTGCGCGGCATGATTCTGACGCAACAGAAAAAGACCGATGAGGCGATCAACGTCTATAACGATCTCACTCAGGACTTTCCGGAACTGCCTGAACCCTACAATAATCTCGCGGTTCTTTACGCAGAACGCGGCGATCTGGACAAGGCGCGCGGCCTGCTGGAATCGGCCGTCCGCGCAAATGCCCGCTTTTCCGCAGCACATGAAAATCTGGGCGACATCCACACGCGGCTCGCCGCTGCGTCCTACGCACAGGCATTGA
>CADECM010000155.1 GCA_902825845.1 uncultured beta proteobacterium | reverse complement strand
CATGCACGACGTTAAACGTCCGCTTTTGCAAAGAGCCAAGGGCTGCAACGGGTCGCCACTTGCCGTTGGCATGATTGAACACCAACGACTCGCTGTGAGCGGATCGCCAACGCCGGCTGAGGCCAAGGCGTACGCAAGGCCTCCGGCAAGTGTCGGCGTAAAGTCGCCAGTCGAATAGCGATCAGCATCTTGAAGCGTCGTCGGCCTCGCTCCCAGATCACGAACTCGTGCCGCAGTGTCAGCCAAAAGTAAGACTTTGCCACGCCCATCAAGCGTGCGCGTCGCTGCCGCTGCCCTGGCGGTGGGCGAAGTTGAGGGTCAACAGGTGCTGGGTAAAAGCGCCGTAGGTGGTCGGCTCGTACTTGGGCGGGTTGCCGGGGCCGACACAGCTTGGCACCGGTTCGACCACGACATCGTGATTCGGCCCGAGAAAGAATGGGCAGGCGTAGCGCGAGCGCACGTTGCGATTGATGACGCGGTGAGGCGTGGCGCGGAAGCGGTCGTTCGAGTAGCGCGCCAGCATCGCGCCAGTATTGACCACGAAGGTGCCCGGCACTGCCGGCGGTCTGATCCAGTCGCCCTCGGCGGTGCGCACTTCGAGCCCCGGGAGTTTCGACTGCGCCAGGAAGGTAATGAAATTGTTGTCAGTATGCGGTGCGAAGCCGAACTCGTTGTCCTCGGGCGTTGGATGTGCCGGATAGTGGATCAGCCGTATCGTGCAGTTTGGCGCGGCGAATGCGTGAGCAAAATAATCGGCCGGCAGGTCCAGGGCAAGCGCAAACAACGGCACCAGCCGCGTCGTCATCGCTTCCATTGCGCGGTAATACGCCGTCGTTGCGGCACGGAATTCAGGCCAATCCGCTGGCCAGCGGTTGATCCCGACCAGAGGCTTGCGGTTGACGATGTCGGGGTGGTCCGGCGCGCGGTCGCGGGTAATGTAGAAGCTCTCGCTGAAATTGGGCCTGGTATTGTTGTTGACCGGCGAATGGCGCACGATCTGCGCGCCGAATGGCAGGTAACCGATGTTGTACTCGCCGACTTTAAGCGCGAGTTTGTCCGGTTCGGGACACGCAAAGAATTGTTGGGCGACGGCGAAGGTGTCGTCGACCAGTTGCTGCGATACACCGTGATTGGCGACGACGAGGAACCCGGTGTCCTCGCAGGTGCGGGCAATGGCACGCGCCAGCGGCGCGGCCGCCCCCGCTTCGCCGGCCAAATAAGCGCCGACATCGAGCACGGGAATGCGGCCTTGGGCTAACGGCTCGGTCATGGCTGCTCCTCGAGTCAGGTGGGCACAGCATACAGCATGCTATCGGGTGTGGACAGCCCGAGATCGGAGGGCGCAATTGACCACCTGTTGGGGCGGCCTTACAGTTGCGGGTGGGAAGATCGTGGTTCAAGCGAGGCCCCGACGGCGCCCATTTGGAACAAATCAGGAAGACGTAGCTGCCGGCAGCTGCTGTCATTTCCCGCCGAAGGGGTGCCTGCCTGTCTGGACGGGGTAGCATAGCCCCAATACAAAAAAAGGTGCTTCCGATGAGCGAATTCGCGGGCAAGGTTGTGCTGGTCACTGGCTGTGCGCGGGCGCGCGGTATTGGCCGCGCAATCGCGGTTGCATTTGCGCGCGCGGGCGCCGACATGGTCGTGACGGACGTGGCGGCAGGCGGGACACGCAACGAAAACGAGGAAGGCCTCGAAGAAAAATGCCTGGGCTGGCAAGGCCTCGATAGCCTTGCCGCGGAGATCAAGGACCTTGGGCGCCGCGCTGTGGCGCTCGTTGGAGACGTGAGCCGTGCCGCCGATGCGCAGCGCTTTGTGGCAGATGCGCTGGCGCAGTTCGGCCGTATCGACGTGCTGGTCAACAACGCCGCTGCGCCCCACGGGGCCGACCGGCGGCTACTCTGGGAAATGCCCGAGGAAGCATGGGATCTGGTGCTCAACGTCAATCTAAAGGGCACTTTCTTAATGAGCCGCGCCGTGATCCCGCACATGCTCGAACGCGGCAGCGGGCGCATCATCAACATGGCCTCGGTGTCGGGTAAGCGGGGGACTGCCCGCCGCGGCGCGTACACGGCGTCGAAGTTCGGCATCATCGGCCTGACCCAGGTCATGGCCCAGGAATTGGGGGGCCAAGGCATCACCGCCAATGCGATCTGCCCCGGCAGCGTCGACACCAGCCGGCGCGAATCCACCTCCCGGCGCGAGCGCGAACTCATCGAGCGCAACCCCAACGCCCCAGTGCTGTCTGTTCCTCCCACCGGTCGCGTCGCACGTCCCGACGACATCGCGCGGCTGGCGCTGTTCTTCGCGTCGGAGGCGAGTGACCACATCACCGGTCAGGCCTGGAACGTCGATGGCGGATCAGTGATGCACTGAGAAGGGCTTTTGGAATGGCTACCCCCATAGAAATCGACCAGGCAACGCTCGACGCCCTGCGCGAGAGTGTCGACGCTGTGCTGGCAGAGAAATGCGACAGCACCGCGCTGCACGCCTTCGTTGATGGCAAGACTGCATTGGATCAAGATTTGTGGACGCAAGCGGCGTCCCTAGGGTGGCTCGGCTTCGGCATTCCGGAGGAACACGGTGGTCTCGGACTGGGCTTACGCGGGCTCGCCATCCTACACACCGAATTGGGACGCCAGGCCGCGCCAGGCCCCTATATCGCGACCCTCTGCGCGGGCCACGCCATCGCCGCACGTGGCACGGATGCAGCGAAGAAAACCTGGCTGCCACGTATCGCCGCCGGGGAGATTCGAGCTGCCATCCCCGCCTCCCTGAGCACCAGCCGGAGCGCCGGATTGACGTTGTCCAGTACGGGCGTGTCGGGCACGCTGCGCTGCCTGGGCTCTCCCGATTCGGCTTTCGTCCTCACACCCGCCGGCGAAGTCTGGGTTATCGTCGAGCTGACTGAGGCCGCCTCTGCTGTGGTCCCGATGTGGGACCGCACGCGCGAAACCATCGATATCCGGCTGCAGCAAGCGAAACCTGCGGCTATACTGGAAGACGCATCGGGGATCGCGGCAGCGCTACTGCAAGCCATGACGCTCGCGATCGCGGCGGACAGCGCCGGCGCCGCGCGATCCATCACCGATCGCACCATCGCCTATATGAAAACACGCCAACAATTCGGTCAGCCGATCGCCGGCTTCCAGGCGCTGAAACATCGCGCCGCCGATCTTGCCACCCGGCTTGCGGTGATGGAAGAGATGGTGGCGCACGCCCTGCATCGCGCAGCGGCGGACGCACCGGACGCGGATATCTGGACATCGCTCGCCAAGGCCGAGACGACCGAAAACTTCGTCTTCATTGCCACGGATTGCGTGCAACTTCATGGCGGCGTTGGCTACACCTGGGATTACGATCCGCACATTTTTCTCAAGCGCGCGCGTCTGAATGAAATCCTGGCGATGGCCAATCCGGCGCTGCGCGACCGCGCCGCCGCCGCGCTCGCCGCCGCCACGCGTGCCGGACAATCGGCCCTGGAGCTGGATGTATGAGCATCCTCGACGCGAAAGACGATCTGACCAAATTCCGCGCGGAAATTCGCACTTGGCTGGCGGATGTCGTGCCTGCCGATTGGAAGGCGCGCATGGCCCGTGCCTCCAACGAGGAATACATCGCCGGGCAACGATGGTGGATGGCGGAACGCAGAAAAGTGGGGCTCGCCGTGCCGCACTGGCCGGTCGAATACGGCGGCGCGGGTCTGACATTGCAACACCTGATTGCCATCGCCGGCGAAATGGCGCGCGCCGACGCGCCAATGGCGCGGATGTTCACCATTTCGCTCATTCATTTACCCGGCACGCTGTTCCCGCATGGGACCGAGGCGCAGAAGCGGCATTACCTCGCGGGCGTGGCCAAAGGCGATGTCTGGTGTCAGGGATTTTCCGAGCCGAATTCCGGTTCCGACCTCGCCTCGTTGCGGTGCCGCGCGGTGCGCGACGGTGATCGCTACGTGGTCAATGGACAGAAAATCTGGTCGTCGTATTCGATGTACGCCGACCACTGCATCTTGCTGACCCGCACCGATCCGGATGCGCAAAAACACCGCGGCATCACTTATTTCATCATGGACATGCGCGCGCCGGGGGTGGAGGTGCGGCCGATTCGCCAGGCCAATGGCCGTGCCGAGTTCGGCGAAATTTTTCTGACCAATGTCAGCATCCACGCCGAAAACATGATCGGCCGCGAAAACAACGGCTGGCGCGTGGCGCAGGCCACGCTCGCGTCGGAGCGCGGCGTCATCGCGTTCGAAGGCGCCGAGCGGCAGCGTTACGAGATCGAGGCGTTCTATCACAAGGCGCTGGCGAGCGGCGCGGCCTGGCTGCGCGATGACCAGCTGCGCCGCGAGTTTATGGGCTTCCTGGCGGAAATGCAGGCGGGGCGGCGCATGTTGCGGCGTGTGCTGGCGGAGAGCGAAACGCCGGAAGCCTCCGCCAGCGTGCTGCCGTCACTCGTTAAGCTGTCGGCCACCGTGCTGCGCCAACGGATTTGTTCGTTCATGACCCGCATCGCCGGTGTCGAGGGCCAGGATTTCGCCCTGCTGGCGGAAGAACCGTTCGGCAGTCCCATGTTCGATTTTCTCAGCGCGTTCTCCGGCACCATCGCGGGCGGCACCAACGAAATTCAGCGCAACATCGTCGCGGAACGAGGCCTCGGCATGCCGCGGGTCTGACGGCCGGCGGGTCCTTGCCCCGGAATCGAACATTGACTGGCACGAACGGTTGAGTCTTTGCCATGCCCGCGCCAAAGCTGCGAGGGACGATTTCTGCTGAGCAAGCATTTGGCCAACAGCTCAACTGCGATACCTGCCGGAAACGCTACGCGTGCAGCCGACTTACGAGAAAGATCCGAATTTCCCCATGGCACACGTTCGTCGGTAACCGCGGGACGGGTGCTATAGCGGCACAGGCGACCGCCCTGCGCGCCTTCGCACAATGGACGCCAGCGCGGCTATCGGTCCTGCACGGAGCCGTCATAGCCGAGCGGCGTGTCCAGCACTTTGTCCACTGGCGGATACTTGGCAATGGCGATGTCGTTAAGTGCAATGCCAAGGCCGGGTCCTTCGGGCACGATCAGATAGCCGTCCTCCAGACGCAGCGGCTGTTGTAAGAGCTCGCTCTTGGGCGGTTCCGATTCGCCCGTGTATTCCTGCAGCGCGAAATTGGGGATGCAGGCATCGAGTTGCACGCAGGCCGCTGTGCTTACCGGAGAAAGGGGGTTGTGCGGGATCACTTTCACGTGTTGCGCTTCTGCCAGGGCCGAGACCTTCTTGCAACCTGTAAGGCCACCGCAAAGGCACAGGTCCGGGCGCACATAGGCTGCACCCTTGTTCTCCAGTAATTGCTGGAACTCGAAGATGGTCGTGAAGCGCTCGCCCGTGGCAATGGGGAGCGCACAATTCGCCTGGACGTCGCCCATGCGGGCCGGCGAGTCGGGCAACATGGGATCTTCGTAGAAGAAGAGATGAAACTGTTCGAGCCGGCGTCCCAACGCAACCGCTTCCGCGGGGTTCATCTGTCGATGAAGTTCCACGCAGAGATCCACGTCTGGCCCGACCGCCTCGCGTACCGCACCGACGCGGCGAACGGCTTCCTCGGCCCAGCCGGAATAGGATTGGTGAAGATAGAATTCTCGCCCCCACGGCGAAAAGCGCACGGCCGTGAACCCCTGCCGCGCCTTGAGCACGGCATCGTGCGCCAACTGCTCGACGGTATCGCCGCGCACGTGAACGTAGCAGCGCACTTTGTCACGGGTCTTGCCCCCCATGAGGTCGTAGATCGGTACGCCCAATCGCTTGCCCTTGATATCCCACAGGGCAATGTCGATCGCGGATAGCGCCCCTTGCACGACGGCCCCCATGAAGTGCGACGAACGATAGAGGAATTGATAGTGATGCTCGATGCGATGAGGGTCCTGGCCGCGCAGATAAGTGCTCATGACTTCGAGCATCGTCTGTGTCGGTCGCTGCCAGCCGTGGACGCCGCCTTCGCCGATACCGACGGTGCCGTCTTCGCAATGGATGCGCACGAGCAGCCAGCGGTCCCACAGCAGGGTTTCAAGACGTTCGATCTTCGTAGGCTTGGTCATGAGCACTCTCCAGGCGGCGCACTTCAGTTAACCTGCAAGCCTATTTCTTTGACGATCGCGGAGAACGCCGCGATATCCGCGCGCAGCTTCTTGTCGTGTTCCTCTGGCGTGCGTGGCGTGATTTGAAACGCCACGGCAGCGAGCCGCTCGCGGACGTCGCGCATGGCGAGAATGCGGCCGACTTCCCTGCTCAACGTTTGCCGGATTTCCATCGGCGTGCCCGAACGCACGAGGAAGGCTTGTGCGCCCATGGGTTTCCAGCCCGGCACCACGTCGGCAGCAGCCGGCACCTTGGGCAGGCCAGGCACGAGCTGCACCAGCGGGATCAGCTTGCCGTCCTGAATCAGGGGCATCGCTGCCGTTAGTCCCGTCGAGCTGAAATGGGTGCGCCCGGCCGAGGCTTCGAGCAATGCTTCAATGCTGCCCTTGAAACTGACGGGCTTCGACTTGATACCCGCGAAATACTTGAACCGCTCTGCCGTCAGGTAGTCGGCCCCGCCGGGGACACCCGTCGCATTCAACACCTTGCCGGGCCGCGCGTTGGCGAATTCGACGAGCTCCTTCACCGACTTTACACCGAGGCCGGGGCCCACGACGACGACGACGTTGGAATAACCTATTTCGGTGACACCGGCAAAATCCCTCAGCGTGTCATACGGCAGATTGCGGGTCATCGCGGCGTGAATGGCGAGGCCGGGCGCCGCCAACGACAGCGTGTAGCCGTCAGGCGCCGATTTCGCCACCGTGTTGTAGGCGAGCATGCCGCCGGCGCCGGGGCGGTTGTCCACCACTACCGGCTGCTTCCAGCTTTCGCTGAGTTTGTTCCCGATCAGCCGCGCGAGCACGTCCGGTGAGGAACCGGCCGTGCTGCCGATGATGATGCGTATGGGCTTGCTGGGATAACGCTCAGCGGCAACCGCCCCTACAGTGTGCCCCGCGGCAAGCGCGGATCCGGCCATCGCTAAAGCAATCCATCGGCTGTTTGACATGACATTCCTCCTGGCACTCGCTCTAATTATGCGTGAAATGCGATGATTGCAGGCACTTTCTCAAGGATTCGACGGGCGCGCCATACGCTTGCGGCAAGCCGCGCCCCCGTCCCTTTTGCGCCCATTCGGTTAGCCCCCAACCAGCAAGTATAGTGTGAGAACTTGTTTTAAAAAATTGTGTCTATTCGGCGCGGGCAAGCCGGGACAGGACGCCCGGCGAATGCCGTGCACAGTGCCTCGAACAAATTATGTCCCTGCTTATGCAGGGTGTCGAGGTAAGAGCGGATGAGGCAGAAATCCTGTGCCCCCTTGAACGAGCGAAAGGAGCCGGAAATTTTTGTTTCACCTTGGGCATGCGAATGGCACGTTTGCCCAGATTGAATCGCACCGGAAATCGTGGAGGCTCCAATCTTTGAGAGAATGGAGCCAT
>CADECM010000154.1 GCA_902825845.1 uncultured beta proteobacterium | reverse complement strand
GCGAGATCGTGGTGCACGCACTGACGGCCGCTGGCGCCGCCGGCCTCGCCGGCAGCGAGATGGATCGCCGCGTGACCCGTTTCGAGGGCGCGTCCTGATGTTCGCCATGGCCCTATGCGCCCTCCTCGTCACCCTGACGCTGGCACTGGCGCGCGCCGCGCTCGGCCCCACGGTATTTGACCGCCTGCTCGCGGCCAACAGCATCGGCACCTGTTGCATGCTGGTGCTGTCCGTCATCGGCTTTCTCGGCGGCAGGCCGGAATTCCTCGATCTCGCGCTGGTGTATGGCCTGCTGAACATCCTCGGCACCATCGCCGTGCTCAAGTATTTCCGCCATGGCGATCTGGGCGATCCCGGCGAGGGCGTCGAGCGCGCGCCGTGATGAACATGGCATTGGACCTCGCGACCTGGGCCTGCCTCGCCGGCGGCGGGTTCTTCTGCGTGGTGTCGGGCGTGGGCCTGATACGCATGCCTGACTTCTATACCCGCATGCATGCGGCGAGCCTGATCGAGACCCTCGGCGCCGGGCTGATCCTGCTGGGCCTGCTGCTGCAGGCCGGGTTCACGCTGATCGGCGCCAAACTGGTGATGATCGGTCTGCTGATATTTTTCGCCGGCCCCACGGCAACCCACGCCCTGGCCAAGGCTGCGCTGGTTCGCGGCCTGAAGCCGCGGCTCGCCGCGCAGGAGGATGTGTCATCGAAGCGCTGATCATCAATGTGCTGCTGGTGCTGATGGCAATCACCGTCATCGTGCTCGTGCGCAGCCGCAATCTGTTCAGCGTCGTCGTGATGGGCGGCATTTACAGTTTTCTGATGGCGACGGTGCTGGTGGCCCTGGACGCCCCGGATGTGGCAATGACCGAGGCCTCGGTCGGCGCCGGCATGTCGACGGTACTGCTGTTGAGCGCACTTTATCTGTGCCGCAGCGAAGAGGCAAAATCGTTGCGCGGGCTGTGGCTGCCGCTGGCCGTGGCGGTGACGACCGGCGGCATGCTGGTGTTCGGCACCCTCGACCTGCCCGCGTTCTCCGATCCGGCTGCGCCGATCCACACCCACGTCGCGCCGCGCTACCTGAACGATGCCTTGCGCGAGACCGGTGTCCCCAACGTGGTGACCGACGTGCTGGCGAGTTACCGCGGCTTTGACACCCTGGGCGAAGTAACCGTCGTATTCACCGCGGGCGCGGGCGTCATTGCGTTGCTGCGGCGGCGCCGCAACCGCAAGCAGGCCGGGCCGCAATGAGACACGACCTGGTGCTGCGCGTCATCGCCAAGCTGATGATGCCCTTCACGCTGCTGTTCGCGCTGTACGTGCAGTTCCATGGCGATTTTGGCCCGGGAGGCGGCTTTCAGGCGGGCGTCATCGCCGCCGCCATGGTCATCCTCTACGCCCTGATTTACGGCCTCGATCAGGCGCGCAAGGCGCTGCCCGACTGGCTGGTGGAGACGATGCTCGCGGGCGGCGTGCTCCTGTACGCCGGCGTGGGCATGGCGGGCCTGATGCTGGGCGGCAATTTCCTCGACTACTTCGTGCTCCACGCCGATCCGGTGCAGGGCCAGCATCGCGGCATCTTCTGGGTGGAAGCCGGCGTGGCGGTGACGGTGTCGGGCGTCATGCTCAAGATCTTCTACATGTTCGCCGGCCGCGGCAGGGATCCCGAATGAACTTCGGCAGCCACTTCAGCTACGCCATGACCGTATTCCTGATGATGGCGGGGTTGTTCGTTGTCATCGCCCGCGGCAATCTGATCAAGCAACTGGTGGGGTTGGGCATTCTTCAAACCTCGGTCTACCTGCTGTATATCGCGCCCGGCAAGTTGATCGGCGGCACCGCACCGATCATCAGCGCGCAGTTCCAAATCTATTCCAATCCGCTGCCGCACGTGCTGATACTCACCGCCATCGTGGTGGGCGTGGCCACGCTGGCGCTGGGGCTTGCGCTGGTGGTGCGTATCCGCGAAACCTACGACACCATCGAGGAAGACGAGATCCTCGCGCGGGATCACGGCGAGCCGGCGCATGACGGTGCATGACGGTGCATGACGGTGCATGACGGTGCATGAGGACCGCGGCCGATGAGTCTCGCCCTGCACCTGCCGGCGCTACAGGTGGTGATCCCGCTGATCTCGGCGCCGCTGGCCGTGCTGGTGAGGCGCGGCGGCTGGGCATTCCTGATCGTCACCGCGGCAAGCTGGGCGGCCCTTGCCGCGGCCATCGCGCTGTGGCTGGCCACCGCGGACGGCGCCACGATTTCCTATGCCTTGGGAAACTGGCCGCCGCCGTGGGGCATCGAGTACCGCGTCGACCGGCTGTCGAGTTTCGTCCTGCTCCTGGTGTCGGCCACGGCTGCCATCGTCCTGCCCTACGCGCGCGCCAGCATCGAGCGCGAGATTCCGCACGCGCAGCATTACCTGTTCTACGCCATGTTCGCGCTGTGTCTTACAGGGCTGCTCGGCATCGCGATCACCGGAGACGCGTTCAACGCGTTCGTGTTCCTGGAGATTTCGTCGCTGTCGGGCTATGTGCTGATCGCGCTGGGCCGGGACCGCCGTGCGCTGGTCGCGGCCTATCAATACCTGATCATGGGCTCGATCGGCGCCACGTTTTTCGTGATCGGTGTCGGTCTGCTTTATCTGATGACCGGCACGCTGAATCTGGCCGACATGGCCGAGCGCATCGGCGCAATTCGCGAATCGCGCTCCGTGCTGGCCGCGCTGGCATTCCTGACGGTGGGAATCTCGCTGAAGCTCGCGCTGTTTCCCCTGCACCAGTGGCTGCCCAACGCCTACACTTATGCGCCCTCGGTGGTTACCGCCTTTCTGGCGGCCACCGCCACCAAGGTATCGATCTACCTGCTGATCCGCTTTTACTACTCGGTGTTTGGCGAGAGCTTCGTGTTCCAGAAGCTGCCCCTGCCCGAAATCATGCTGGTGATGTCGATCGCCGCCATGTTCGTGGCGTCGCTGGTGGCCGCATTCCAGAATGACCTGAAGCGCTTGCTGGCCTATTCCAGCGTGTCGCAGATCGGCTACATCACGTTGGGTCTGTCGTACGATACGGTCAACGGACTCACCGCCTCCCTGGTGCACATGTTCAATCACGCAGTGACCAAGGGGGGGCTGTTTCTGTTCGTGGGTTGTGCGGTGGCGGTTGCCGGCGGCTCCAGTCTGGCGCGTCTCTCCGGTCTGGCGCGCGTCATGCCGCTAACCTCGTTCGGCATTGTCCTCGGCGGCCTGAGCCTGATCGGCGTTCCCGGCACCTGCGGATTTATCGGCAAGTGGTACCTGATACTCGCGGCACTGGAAAAAGGGCAATGGGGGCTGGCCATGGCGGTGGTCACCAGTTCCCTGCTCGCAGTCGCCTACGTGTGGCGCTTCGTCGAGACCGCCTACTTCCGCGAGCCGCATGCGAGTCTCGCGGGACGCAAAGAAGCGCCGCCCGCATTGCTGGCGCCCGCGTTGCTGCTGGCCGGCGCGATGCTCTACTTTGGGCTGGAAACCTCGGTCAGCCTGGGCTCTGCCGCCGGCGCGGCCGTGATGTTGATGGCGGTCGGCAAATGAGCGGCGGCCACGTTCTCGGCGCTCTTGCCATCCCGCTGCTGGGCGGGTTGCTTATCTCCGGGTGCGCGCGCCGCCCCAACGTGCGGGAGGCCATAACGCTGGTTACCAGCGCAACGCTGTTTTTGTGCGTGGCCGCATTGCTGCCGGCGGTGCTCGCCGGCGGACGGCCGCACATCCAGTTGCTGGAACCGCTGGCGGGTCTGCCCATCGCCTTTCGCGTGGAACCGCTCGGCATGCTGTTTGCCCTCATTGCATCGGGTCTGTGGATCGTCAACTCCGTATATTCCATCGGTTACATGCGTGGGAATGACGAAAAGCATCAGACACGCTTTTACGTATGTTTCGCGCTGGCGCTGTCCGCGACCATGGGCATCGCATTCGCGGGCAATCTGATCACGCTGTTCCTGTTCTACGAAGTGCTGACGCTGGTGACCTATCCGCTGGTCACCCATCATGGCGATGACGCGGCGCGGCGCGGCGGGCGTGTCTACCTGGGTCTGCTTCTGGGCACATCGATGCTGTTCCTGCTGCCGGCGATCGTCTACACCTGGCACGTCACGGGAACCACTGATTTTCAGGTGGGCGGGATCCTGAAAACACAGCTTTCCCCGGCGGCGACGGCGGTGCTGCTGGCGCTGTTCATGTTCGGCATCGGCAAGGCGGCGCTGATGCCGTTTCATCGCTGGCTGCCGGCGGCGATGGTGGCGCCCACCCCCGTGTCCGCGCTGTTGCACGCGGTGGCCGTGGTCAAGGCGGGCGTGTTCTGCGTGATCAAGATCATCGTCTACATTTTTGGCCTGGATCAGCTGGACGGCAGTGCCGACTGGCTGGTCGCCGTCAGCGGCTTCACCATTCTCGCCGCATCCGTGATCGCGCTGCGCGCGGACAACCTCAAGCGCCGCCTCGCCTATTCCACGGTGAGCCAACTGTCCTATGTGGTGATCGCCGCGGCACTGGCAACGCCGCTGGCGATCATGGGCGCAATACTGCATCTGGCGGTGCACGCCTTCGGCAAGATCACCTTGTTCTTCGCCGCCGGCGCCATCTACACCGCGGCCCACAAAACCGACGTCAGCGAACTCGACGGCATCGGCCGGCGCATGCCGCTGACCATGGGGGCGTTTGCCATAGGCGCGCTGTCGCTGATCGGCATCCCCCCCGCCGCCGGTTTCATCGGCAAGTGGTTCATCATGTCGGGCGCCGCCGACGGCAGGCATCTGTTTGTGCTCGCCGTCCTCGCCATCAGCACGCTGCTCAACGCCGCCTATTTTCTGCCCGTCGTGTACGCGGCATTCTTCCGCGCGCCGAAAGCCGGCGCCGAGATGCACCCGCACGGCGAAGCGCCATGGCCGATGGTCGCCGCGCTGCTGTTCACCGCCGGCATGACGGTCGCGCTGTTCTTTTTGTCCGCAAATCTGCTGCATCTGGCGGGCAAGGTCGTGGCGGTGAATCCGTGATGACGCCCGCGGGGAGACGCGATGAAAGACGATAGGTCATACTGGCTGGATCGCAGTGAGAACGTCACCATGCTGTACCGGGGCCTGTGGCTGATCGGCGTGGCGTTGGTGGCGCTGGATCTGTTTGTGTCGCGGCACGAATCGATCGACGCTGCGTCGGTGACCGGCTTCTACGCCGGCTACGGTTTTTTTGCCTGTGTCATCCTGGTGCTGGTCGCCAAGCAGCTGCGGCGGGTGCTGATGCGGCCCGAGGACTATTATGAGCGCTGATTTTCCGGTCGCGCTCATCCTGATTCTGGGCGCTTTGGCGGTGCCGCTGCTGCGCGGCAGCGTCCGCGCCGTCTATCTGCTGTTGCTCCCGGTGGCGGCGTTTGCGTGGCTGCTCGCCGCGCCGCACGGGGCGTTCGGCCAGGTCCAGTTGCTCGGTCAGACCCTGGTCCTGATGCGGGTGGACCGCCTGAGCCTGCTGTTCGGCTATGTGTTCCTGATTGCCACGCTGCTCAGTGTCATCTACGCCCTGCACGTCAAAGACACGATGCAGCAGGTCGCAAGCCTGGTCTATGCAGGCTGCGCCATCGGCGCCGTATTTGCCGGCGATCTGATTACCCTGTTCATCTACTGGGAATTGACGGCGGTGTCCTCGGTGTTGCTGATCTGGGCAAGCCGCAGCAACAGCGCATCCCGCGCCGGCACGCGTTACCTGGTCGTGCAGCTGCTGTCAGGCATGTTCCTGCTGGCGGGCGGCTTGCTGCACTGGCGTGCCACGGGCAGTCTCGCGTTCGGTCCCATCGGCATTGACAGTCTGGGCGGCGCCTTGATGCTCATCGGCATCGGCGTCAAATGCGCGTTCCCGCTGCTGCACAACTGGCTTCAGGATGCCTATCCCGAAGCCACGCCCACCGGCACCGTGGTGCTGTCGGCGTTCACCACCAAACTCGGCATTTATGCGCTGGCGCGCGCCTACCCCGGCACCGAGATGCTGATCTGGATCGGCACGCTGATGGCGGCCTTCCCGATCTTCTATGCGGTGATCGAAAACGACCTGCGGCGGGTTCTCGCCTACAGCATGAACAATCAGCTCGGATTCATGGTGGTGGGCGTGGGCATAGGCACCGAACTCGCGATCAATGGCGCGGTGGCCCACGCGTTTGCGGACATTCTGTTCAAGGCCTTGCTGTTCATGTCGATGGGCGCGGTATTGCTGCGCACCGGCACGGTGAAGGGCAGCGAACTCGGCGGGCTTTATAAATCCATGCCCTGGACCACGGGGTTTTGCATCGTCGGCGCCGCATCGATTTCAGCGTTTCCGCTGTTCAGCGGATTCGTAACCAAATCGATGATCATGTCCGCTGCCGCGGACGGCGGCTTGTTGACAACGTGGCTTGTGCTGTTGTTCGCATCGGCCGGCGTGTTTCATCATGCGGGGATCAAGATTCCCTACTTCGCGTTTTTTTCGCACGACGCCGGCATCCGCTGCAACGAAGCGCCGCGCAACATGCTCGCCGCCATGGCAGTGGCAGCGGCATTGTGTATCGGCATCGGCGTGTACCCCGGCGCGCTCTACGCGATCCTGCCCTACGCGACGAGCTACGAGCCGTACACGACAGGGCACGTCGTGACGCAATTGCAGTTGCTGGTGTTTTCCGCGCTTGCGTTTGCGGTGCTTATGCGTACCGGTATTTACCCGCCGGAACTGCGTTCCGTGAACCTGGATAGCGACTGGTTCTACCGGGTTGCGGCGCCGGCATCCGCGCGCCTGTGCAGCCGCGCAATCGCGGCGCTGCAGCATGCGGGAGGCAGTCTGGTGGATGGCCTGACGCGGCGAATCATCGAGCGGGCGCAACACGAGCGCAAACCGCAGGGCTGGCTGGTACGGTCGCGCCCCACCGGCAGCATGACCCTGTGGGTGATGATCATGCTGCTGGGCTACCTCGTGCTTTATTACAGCAGTTGACGCGGGAGGATTCCATGACCAGAGGCCTCGCCACGCGCACCGGGACTGCCCCCATTGAGCAGCGCCTCATGCTCTGGCTTTATCCGCGGCTGCGGGCGTTGCCGCCCGGAGAGAGGCCCCTTGTCCTCGAAAAGGCCCGCGACACCGAGTTCACCACCGGTGAATGGGTCGGCATTGCCGGCGGCCTGTGTTTCGTCGCATGGCTGCTGGATGCGGATTTCACCGCATGGGCCGCCCACTCGCGCCTGCTGGCCTTGCTGCTCCAGTTCCTCCTCGCGCTGCCGCTGCTGGCGCTGGTGGTAGGGCCGTTCTTTTTGAACAGAACGCGCCGCGGCATCGAACGCGAACTGGCCCGCGGCACGCGTCGCGCCTGGGACGCATCCCCACCCATGAACCGCGAGGACCTGTGACATGAACAACCTGTCGATAGCACACGCGCAATGCAATGCCGCGCCGGCCGCGAAAATTCTGAAGCTGCTGCTGCCGGTGGACGCGACCGAACGCTCACGCTGGACCATCCAGTATGCACTGCGGCACCGGCAATCGGGGCAATCAGTGCAGGTTTCGCTGTTGCTGGTCGCCGAACCGGTTACGGACTGGCAGATACTGCGTTTCTATTCCCAGGAACACGTGCGCCGCTTTCAGGCCGAGCGCGCGCAGTACATTCTCGACGACGCCGCGCAACCGCTGCGGCAGGCGCGCATACCGGTGCAACTGAAATTCCTCGAAGGCGATATCCCGTTCGAAATTCTCGACCTGGCGGAACAACTGGACTGCGACGAAATCGTGCTGCCATTGCCGCATCCGCGCTGGGCGAAACTGCTCTCGACCGATGTCGTGCGTCAGGTTCTCGAACGCCAGCGCAACATTCCCGTCGTCACTGTCGACGCCCGGGGCGAGCCGCGGCAGGCCGGGACAACCGCCAGTTTGATGCTGATGTGACGCGACTCGGCGTCGCCTGCAAAATCGGCCGCCTGATGCGCGCCATTCATGATCCCCAAATCTGATGCAGACCGGCAACGCGCGGTAAATTCCGAACGCGGCGCCAAATACCGGGCGGCAGGCACACTGCAGTCTAAACAAAAATATCAATAAAAACAAATACTTACGATTAGTCCACGCCCAAATCGCGAAGTCAGGCGCAAACGCGTCCTCAGTGCTGCACCAGCCCCGCGTCGGCAGTAATGCGCCCAGCCCGAGTTGCGCAATAGCCTCCGTGCAAAAACTTCCTGTGCAGGTTATGCGCTGTCTGCCCTAATGCTCGGCCAGCGGCTTGCCGATACCTGTACTGGCAACGTCACATCCCGTGCCAAACCCGGAA
>CADECM010000153.1 GCA_902825845.1 uncultured beta proteobacterium | reverse complement strand
CACCGTCCATTGTTTGAACAGGTGATTGCCCTTGAAAAACGAATTGTGGCCGTAACACGCATGCGCGAGCACCAGCCCCTGCATCGCCATGGTGTTTTCTTCCATCAGGTAGGCGATGCAGGGATCGGAGTTGATTACGATCTCATAGGCCAGGCCCTGCTGGCCGCTGCGGTAGGCCTGTTCGTTGCGGATGAACTCCTTGCCATAGGACCAGTGCGGATAACCCACCGGCAGGCCGGTGCTGGCGTACGCGTCCAGCATCTGTTCGGAGGTGATGATTTCGATCTGGTTGGCGTAGGTATCGAGTCCGAATTCCGCGGCGCATTGCGCAATCGCGTCATCGTAGCGCTGGATCAGCTCGAAATCCCAGTCCGCTCCGGTCGACAGGGGCGCGCGCTTCATTGGGCCTCCGTGCTGAACAGTTCTCGGAACACCGGATAGATCTGTTCCCGGCGCGCGGCGCGGCGCATCGCGAAATTCTCGGCGTGCTCGGCGAGCACTTCGTACTCGGCCCACAGGTTCGACGGATGCTGTGGCTCATCGGGGGCCAGCTCAATATAGGCGTAGTAGCGTGTTGCCGGCAGCAGAATCTCGCGCAGAAAGCGCGCGCTCTTTGCCGGGTCACTGCCGAAGGCATCGCCATCAGACGCTTGCGCGGCATAGACGTTCCAGCCTTCGGCGTAACGCGCGCGCCGCACTTGTTCCATCAACTCAAGGGCGGATAACACCACGGTGCCGCCCGACTTGCGGTCATGGAAGAAGGTGTTTTCGTCGACTTCCTCGGCGTCTTCGGTGTGGCGTATGAACACCAGATCCACCTGCTTGTACTTGCGCGTTAGAAACAAATACAACAGGGTGAAAAAACGTTTGGCGAGGTCTTTCTTGTCCTCATCCATCGAGGCCGAGACATCCATCAGGCAGAACATCACCGCGCGCGCGATCGGTTCGGGGCGCAGCGTGCGGTTGCGGTAACGCAGGTCGATTTCTTCCAGGAATGGCAGCCCGGCGTGGCGCCCCCGCAACCGTTTCAGTTCGGCTTCAGCAGCCTCGCGATCCTCGCAGTGCCCTTCGGCGAGCGCGGTTTCGAGTTCGGCGATTTCGCGTTTGAGCGCGGCGCCCAGCGCAATGCGCCGTCCCAGCGAGTTGGTGAGCGTGCGGTGAACCGACAGGTTGGACGGCGCGCCCTGCGTGGTATACCCGGCACGCACGCTGCGAAACTGGTCGGCGGTGCCGAGCTGGGTGCGGGCAAGCCGCGGCAGTTCAAGGTCATCAAAGAAAATGTTGAGAAACTCCTCGCGCGACAGCGAGAACACGAAATCGTCCTGCGAGTCGCCGCCGGAGCCTTCGCCCGATCCGCCGCCACCACCGCCGCCGCCCTGTGGACGCTCGATGCGGTCACCTGCAACGTATTCCTTGTTCCCGGGCAGCACGAATTCCCGCTCGCCGCCGCGGCCAAATCCGAAGCTGGGCTCGGCGATGTCCTTCTTGGGCAGATGTACTTCGCCGCCCTGGTCCATATCTTCGATCTTGCGTTCGCCCACCATGCGCTTTACGGCATCGCGAACCTGTGTCTTGTAGCGGCGCATGAAACGTTCGCGGTTCACCGTGCTCTTGCCGCGGCCGTTCAGACGCCGGTCGATCAGGTTATTCATGGCGGGGCTTCCTTTCCCTCTGCCCTGTGCGTCCGGCCGGTCACGAGGATTTGCCCACGCGCAGGTACCACTCGGCGAGCAGGCGCACCTGCTTCTCGGTATAGCCCTTGGCCACCATGCGCGCGACAAAGTTGCTGTGTTTTTCCTTGTCTTCGGCGGAGGCCTTGGCGTTAAACGAAATCACCGGCAGCAGGTCCTCGGTGTTCGAGAACATCTTCTTCTCGATCACTTCGCGCAGTTTTTCGTAGCTGTTCCAGGTTGGGTTACGGCCGCCGTTGCTGGCGCGCGCGCGCAGCACGAAATTGACGATTTCGTTGCGGAAGTCCTTGGGATTGGCTATGCCGGCGGGCTTTTCAATCTTTTCCAGTTCGGCATTGAGCGCGCCCCGGTTGAAGCTCTCGCCGGTTTCCGGATCGCGGAAGTCTTCTTCCTGAATCCAGCAGTCGGCAAAGGTCACGTAGCGGTCGAAAATGTTCTGCCCGTACTCCGAATACGATTCGAGGTACGCGGTCTGTATTTCCTTGCCGATGAACTCGGCGTAGCGCGGCGCCAGCCAGCCCTTGATATGTTCGAGGTAGCGTCGATGCGTCTCGTCGGGCAGGCCCTCGCGCGCGAGGCGCTGCTCCAGCACATACATCAGGTGCACCGGATTGGCGGCGATCTCGGTCTGGTCATAGTTGAACACCGCAGACAGGATCTTGTAGGCGAAGCGCGTGGACACGCCGTTCATGCCTTCTTCCGGACCGGCGTAGTCGCGATATTCCTGAAGCGTCTTGGCTTTCGGGTCAACGTCCTTGAGGCTTTCGCCGTCATACACCCGCATCTTGGAGTAAATGCTGGAGTTTTCCGGCTCCTTCAGGCGTGTCAGTACCGAGAACTGCGCCATCATGTCCAGCGTGCCGGGCGCGCACGGCGTTCCCGAGAGCGAGGAATGCGTCAGCAGCTTGCGGTAGATGCGCACTTCGTCGGAAACGCGCAGGCAGTAAGGCACCTTGACGATTGAGATGCGGTCGAGAAACGCCTCATTGGTGCGATTATTGCGGAAGGTCTGCCATTCCGATTCGTTGGAATGCGCGAGGATGATGCCGTTGAAGGGGATCGCGGAGAAACCCTCGGTGCCCTTGTAATTGCCTTCCTGCGTGGCGGTCAGCAGCGGGTGCAGCATCTTGATCGGCGCCTTGAACATTTCGACGAATTCCAGCAGGCCCTGATTGGCAAGGCACAGGCCGCCCGAATAGCTGTAGGCGTCGGGGTCGTTCTGGGAGTGGCTTTCGAGCTTGCGGATATCCACCTTGCCGACCAGCGAGGAGATGTCCTGATTGTTTTCGTCGCCCGGCTCGGTCTTGGCGATGGCCACCTGGCGCAGCACAGAAGGTTGGATACGCACCACGCGAAACTTGGAAATATCGCCCCCAAACTCGCGCAGGCGCTTGATCGCCCATGGCGACATGATGCCGGTGAGGTAGCGTTTAGGGATGCCGTAGTCGGCTTCGAGCGCATCGCCAAAGCGTTCCGGCGCGAACAGGCCCAGCGGCGATTCGTTGACCGGCGAATCGGCCAACGCATAAATCGGTCTGGCTTCCATCAAGGACTTCAGGCGCTCGGCGATGGAGGACTTGCCGCCGCCAACCGGCCCCAGCAGATAGAGGATCTGCTTGCGTTCTTCGAGGCCCTGAGCCGCATGCTTGAGGAAGGAGACGATCTGCTCGATCGCATCCTCCATACCGTAAAACTCATTGAACGCGGGGTAGCGCCGGATGACGCGGTTGGAAAAGATGCGGGAAAGGCGCTGGTCGCCGCGGGTATCGACCAGTTCCGGCTCGCCGATTGCGGCCAGCATGCGCTCCGCGGCGGTGCTGTAGGCGCCCGGGTCGCGCTTGCAGAGATCAAGATATTCATCCAGGCTCAAATCCTCGTCCTGGGTGGCTGTATAGCTTTGCCGATAGGCCTCGAGCAGCTTGGTCATTGCAAGTCTCCCGCGATACAAAAGTTAAGTGACCGTCTCCCTGTTTCCTGTGCCTGTTTTTAGAGTTTCGCGCAGGCTCAATGTAATACGAGCAAATTTCATGCCTGATACAAGTGCGTCAGGTCCCCTGCCAGCTGAATCAAATTCCCCGATTCAGGTTCCCGAATATCTGCCGACTGTTGCCGGCCTGTGGTTGTTCGATGGCGGGAAACGCAAATAGTGCATCTTGTTTGGACGTTTCCACCACAATTTGTGCTGCCATATCCATCTGATACAAGTTATTGTGAGAGTGCATAAGGTACCCCACAACGTGATGATAGCGCTTTGGTTTACCAATCCGAGTAATTTTTACGCTCGGACGTAAAGATTTCACATGCCCGACACAGCTATATGTTGCGCCGCCAATTCGCTGCGTGAAATAGGTCGCAGCGCCTATATCAAATGTTACACAGCAGCACTCTCGCGCCCTGAGTGCAAGGCACGGCAACGACTGGGTGGCATTGCGCCACTTAAGAAAATCACGAACGCGTGCGGCGACTTTTCGACGGCTCGTCCGAAAATTGGTGATGCTTTCACGGCCGGGCTTTCGGCATTGGCAAGGCGGGGACGAAACTGCCAGCAGGTGAGGGGCAGGTGGCGGCATAACGCGTCTAGAAGGGTGCCCGTGTAATGGATGGGCGGCGACATTTATAAATAAATATATATAAAACAATTACTTACAAACTTTCCCTCGCGTGAGTTAAGGTTTTTCCTTAACTGGGGAAATCAGGGAATCCGGTGTGCTGCCTGCACCTGCACGGTGCGGATCCAGCAGCAGTGCGATGCGCCGGCGTGCATGCCTTTGCACTTTCCAGCTTACAACCGCTGTTCGATCCAGTCGGCTATGTAGTCCATGCCCACCTGCCGGTTGTCGGCCTGGGCGTGATAGTGGCCACCGTCTTCCGCGGTAAGAACCTTCAGATGTTTGTCTGCAGATGCAATGGCCTCAAACAATTTAGGGGCATTGCCAACCGGCACGACGCTGTCGTCTGCGGCATGCACAATGAGGAACGGGCAGCTGATTTTGTCCGCGACGCCAACCAGCGAAAATTTTCGCGCTTTTTCCAGCGCTGCCTCGCCGTCGTCTATACAGCCCATGATCCAGCGGAAATGGAACGCGGACTGCGGCGTGCCTTTGGGATCGGCATCCTGGCGCCGCTTGATGTCGCGCTGCCAGCCGTGCAGGTCCCAGTGCAGTGCGCTCATGGCAATGCCGCCGCGGTAGCGTTTTTCAAAGGCCGCGACCCGCGCGGCGTAGTAGCCGCCGAAACTGTAGCCCATGACGAAGGCGCGCGCGGTATCGACGTCCGGGCGCGCGGCCACGTAGTCGTAAGCCGCTGTGCCGGCGACCTCGTAGTCGTGCCGGGCATACAGCTCGCGCAAGCGCAGCGATTCCCCCTGGCCGGGACCGTCGATCGCGAGCGTGTTCCAGCCGCGCGCGGCGAATTCGAGTCCCGCGAACAGAACGCTCATTTCCTTGCAGTTGTCCATGCCGTTAAATACGACAATGGTCGGCGCGCACGCGGCCGTGGGATTGAGCGCTTTCATGAAAAAGGCCGGCAGGCTTTTGCCTTCGAACGGCACCTCCACGCGCTCGACGTTGGGATGGCGCCGCAGAATGCCCCTGGTCTGGCAGTCAATGGCGATGCGTCCCATTTCGCGCTTGTCCGGGCCGGGATGGATAAATCGTTCTGCGGTAAAGTAGTACATGCCGGCGCGCAGATAGTAGTTGCCCGCGCTCATGCGATGGCCGGCGGCTTCAAGGGCGTCTGCGCGTGTGTGAAGACGCTTGGCCATCGCGCTCCATTCCTCCCACCACGCCGCGGGTTCGGTCTGGCGCGCCTGCAGCTTTTCGCATACCTGATCGATTTCACCCAGCGCCACCGCGCCATACGGCGCCATGCCCTTGGTGACGAGAATGGCGTTGGACCACACCATGTTGCCGGGGATATGGTCGATCCACGGGCCGTTTGCGGACATCGGTTGACTCTCCTGACGTGGTGAGCGGCGGTTGCGACGTTAACGAATGTGTTCCTGTGCCCAGCGGGTGAGAAACGCCGCGATTTCGAGATTGTTTTTTTCCAGCATCATCATGTGCCCGTTGCCGCGGATGCCGATATCCTGCAGTCGCACAAAAGTGTTGGGCACGCCCGCCTGTGCCAGGAATTTGGCGGTGCAGTGGTCGTAGGACGCGTGGTAGGACGCTTCGCTGGTGACAATCAGAATCGGGATGCCCTTGAGATGGGGCAGTTGGCGTGCGGGCGCCGGCTGTACCCAGCAGCGCACCAGTCCGGGCGCATCGGCCGCGGCTTGCCGCACGAGATCAAGAGCGGCGGGCGTTGCCGCCGCGGGCTGGAACGCAAGCGGACCTCGGGTGATGCCCCACACGCGGCCGAGGATGCCGTCCGCGAAATGTTCCGGCGGCGGCGCGAATGCGTTTTCGTGCAGCGGCGGGCCATTGGGCTCGATCGCCAGTATGCCTTTCACGCGCGCGGGATGGTCATTGGCCAGCACCCAGCCGAAGGGTCCGCTTTGCGAATGCGTCAGCAGAATCGCCGGGCCGATTCTGTCGAGCAGCGCCTTGCCCGCATCGCGATTCAGCTGTTCGATCACGCTGACATCAGCGATGTCTTCCACTTGCGACGAAAAGAACTGGTCGAATACCGGATCGCCCGCGACTCCGGTGCCGGGCCACTGCGTGTGCAGCTTTGCCTGCGGGTACTGGTTGTAGCGTTCCGGCGCGGTGAAGCGTTCCGCTATCGCCTGCGTATTGGGCTGGCGCGCGGGGCCATAAACCTCGGCGAAGTAGCCGGAACGCGCGCGCGCCGGTTGATCGACCACGTACACCGCGTACCCCTGGCGCAGAAAATGGTCCGCCCAGCCCGCGCGTCCGTCGGGTGTGCTGAGAAAATTGGTCCCGGTCTGGCCGCCGCCGTGCCACATCACCACCGGGAAGGGTTGCGTGCGGCTGGCGGGAATCTGGTACTGCACAAACATCTGGCCGACGCGAATTTGCTGGCCGGCTTGGTTGGTCAGGTAACGACCGCCGGCGAAAAAGCAACCCTGTTCACTGAGCGAGAGCGTCATATGTAAATAATTGATTTTATTGAATATTTTATAGTTTGCGTAAAATCTCGGCACCCCTGGCGAGCGTCTCGTCCGATTTGGCAAAGCAAAACCGCAGCACCTTGTGCGCCGGCGGTTCGCGGTAAAACACCGAAACCGGTATGGACGCCACGCCTTTTTCGCGCGTCAGGCGTATCGCAAGATCGGTATCGCGCTCGTCGCTGATGGCATCGTAAGCGAGATTCTGGAAAAAGGTGCCGCGCGAGGGCAGGGGCTTGAAGCGGGAACCGTCGAGACCTCGCAGAAAAAAATCACGTTTGCGCTGATAGAACGCGGCCAGCGACAGATAAGCGTCCTTGTTCTTCATGTAATCGGCGAACGCGTACTGCACCGGACTGTTGGAAACGAATGCATTGAACTGGTGAACCTTGCGAAACTCCACCATCAGATTCCTCGGCGCCAGCGCGTAGCCCATTTTCCAGCCGGTGACCGCGTATGTCTTGCCGAATGAATTCACCACGAAGCTGCGCTCCGCCAGACCTGGAATCGACGCCACACTCTGGTGCTTGTGTCCGTCGTAGACCAGGTGCTCGTAGACTTCGTCGCTGGCGATGATGATATCGGTGTCGCGCAGCAGGGTGGCCAGCGTGCGCAGGTCTTCGCCGGAAAATACGCTGGCGGTCGGGTTGTTGGGCGAATTCAGAATGATCATGCGCGTTTTGGGCGTGATTGCGGCCCGGACTTCCTCCCAGTCGATGCTGTAGTCGGGGTAGCGCATTTGCACATAGACGGCGCGACCGCCATTGACCTCGACCGCGGGGCCGTAGCAATCATAGGCGGGTTCGAACAGAATCACTTCGTCGCCGGGACTGACAAAAGCGCTGACCGCGGTGAAGATCGCATAGGTCGCGCCCGGTGTCACCGTGACTTCGTGTTCGGGATCGTACTGCGCGCCGTACAGCGCGTGCATTTTTTCCGCGATGGCCTCGCGTAAACCCATGATGCCGGCCATCGGCGGATACTGGTTGTAACCCGCGTTGATGTAGTGGCAGAACAGCGCGCGCAACTCCGGTGCGCAGTCGAAATCCGGATAGCCCTGCGACAGATTGATGGCATTGCAGTCGGCGGCGAGCTTCGACATGATGGTGAAAATGGTGGTGCCGACATTGGGGAGTTTGGAGGTGATGGGGCGGGGGTAGGTTTGCATGGGCCTTTGAAGCAATTGCGGAGAGAATTCAGTCGTCCAGAAGGAGGTGCAATACCGGGGACAAATCGAACGGCATTACCGCATTCGACGCTGCCGATACCGTGCCGGTCCCCGCGGCATTACTGGCCGTCACCGAGCAGGTGTAGCTCTTGCCGTTGGTCAGCCTGCCGACGGGAACCAAAGTCACGCCAGCGCCGCCCGTGTTTGCATTCGACATACCACCGTTGCTGGATGTGCATGTCGCGGTATACCCGGTAATACTCGATCCCCCGTTGTTAGTCGGCGCCCCAAACTTCACAGTGATCGACCCGAAACCCGCTATCGCCGACACGTCGGTCGGTGCGGAGGCTGGCGTGCTCAAGGTCACCGTTGTACTTTGTACGGTGCCCCCCGCT
>CADECM010000152.1 GCA_902825845.1 uncultured beta proteobacterium | reverse complement strand
AGCCAGATGTTTAATCCCCCGATCGGTATGATTGAAAGAATGGGTACCATGGCTCTTAAGGCGATTTTGGCGGCCATTCGGCGCCGCAGCACATTTGGCTGTGCTATCTGCAGCGCATAGTCACCTGCCATGGACGTAAAGGTGCGCCAGCCGTTCTTGTCGTCCCCGAAATTCGCTAGCCCCGTCGACATCATCCGGTCCGGTCCCACGCCCGGTCGCGAGGAGAGCAATAGTTTTCGCTGTTTGCCCCATACCTGGATGACGAAATCATGTTCGACCCTAAGCAGTGGTTCTTCGGCCAGATTAGGATGCGCCGAAATATGAGTGGATAACGCCCAGGTCATTTGTTGCATCTCATAGTCAAATAGTTCATTGACGTCCGATCGAGCCCGAAAGTAAGTCGCGATGCTCGCGACGACGGCGAGAAAGAATAAGGCGAGAAGCAATGTCCACATCAGGCGGTTTCGTATGGAAAACGTCATTTTGCTGCCACTTGATAGCCAACACCGCGGACGGTAATGATCCTTTCGGTACCAAGTTTCTTGCGCAGATTCGAAATATGCACCTCTATCGTGTTGCTTTCGACTTCTTCTCCCCACCCATAAATGCTTCCCTCTAAGTTGGCTTTCGATACTATCGCGCCGGGACGACGCATCAGATGCTCGAGAAGGGCGAGTTCTCGCTGCGAGAGTGGGATGCTTTTTCCAGCAAGGTGGACTATTCGCGTTTGGGGATCGAGTTCAAGATCGCCGGCGCGAAGTGTGGTGATGGCCCGCCCGAAGCTGCGTCGCAGCAGCGCGCGGACGCGGGCGCTTAGCTCGGGCATGGAGAAAGGCTTTGCTAGGTAGTCATCGGCACCGGCATCAAGCCCATTGACCGTGTCGTCAATCTCGTTCCGAGCGGTGATGATTAACACCGGCATGAGATGGCCCGAGGCGCGTATCGTCGAAAGTAAGGTCAGACCATCCATACGGGGCAGCCCAAGATCGAGGATCAGCAGGTCGTAGGTTTCTGCATTGACAGCCAGTTCGCCCGAGCAACCGTCGCGCACCCAGTCGACGCTATAACCCTCGCGACGCAATCCATCACGGATGCTCTTTCCGATCATCGGATCGTCTTCTATCAGCAGCAGTTTCATCACGGTATCGGCCTGCACTTTGCAAGCCAGAGCAAATTTAAAGCGTCTCGATTACCTTCACATCGCCACCTCGCGCACGAACACGCGAGTTGGCCGTTTGAGTGCTCCAATACATACATAAATCACCCCACCACCATTCGGTTGCTCTCCGCAGTAGTCAGTGGGGTCCATGGTCAGGGGATATTGGGCTGACGCTGCATCCATTCCATAGCAGATTCCTGGGAAGTAGTCCCACCTGAGCGCTGGCGCTTCATTAGTTCGTCTTTTATTTCCGCTTCGCGTTTATCCCCATACTGAAGCTGCGCTGGTGTGAAGAGCGGGGTCGCCGATGGGAGATACGCCGGCCTTAATGGTGGACGGCGACCCTTTAATGCCTCCTTTGCTTCCATTGCTTCCTTTGCGATGGTCGCTTCGCGTTTTTCCCAATACTGAAGCAGCTCTGGTGAGTACGAATGCGCACCTGGAATCTCCTCGGACGCTGTAGGAATCGGGCTTTGATAATGGTTATTTGCCTGCGCAGTCGTAAAGGTAACCAGCAAGACAGTGGTTGATGTCAAGGCTTTTGCAAGTAAACGTTTCATAATGAATCTCCTGTTTGAGAGGCGTCGATACCCCGAGTGCATTGTGGCGCTGCGGCCTTAAGGCATCCTTATCGCAACCTTAAGCGAACCTTAAAGGGCCACTCGCTAGCTTTTGCTCAAAACGTAATTGTTATACTCAGTTTGCCAACGTCATCCGCCTTGCTGACTGGCCAGGAGTACGTTCAATGTCCCAGGTGCTTCATCGATTCTCCGGAAGGTGAGCGTGCTGTGAAAAAACTCGCGATCACCATTAAGATCGCTCCGCCGGTGATGGCCATGTCTGCGACATTGAACGCGGGCCAGTGCCAGCCGCGCCAGTGAAAATCCAGATAATCCACAACGAATCCGAGGACGATGCGGTCGATGACGTTTCCGAGCGCGCCGCCGATAATCAAACTGTATGCCAGCCCTTCCATCCAATTGGCGGCACCCCTGCGCAGCAACCACACGAGCACTGCGGGAACGGCTATTCCGATGGAAATGAAAAAGTACCGTTGCCATCCCCCAGCATCAGCAAGAAAGCTGAATGCGGCTCCGGCGTTCCAAACATGCACCAGATTAAAGAACGATGTGAGCTCGTAGCTCGCTCGGTACGGCATCGTTGCCACCACCGCGTACTTTATGGCCTGATCGAACGCTCCAATCAGGCCCGCGATGAGGAGGTAAATCCACCAGTGATAGTTCGACGGGGGTGCGGGCGCATCGTGCATGGTGGCTCCCGGTTCGCTCAACGTGTGTTCACAGCGCGACGCGCGCCCAGTAATAGATGCTGAACCTGATGCACGGTGAACGCGTGGTTCGCGAGCGCGTCCAGCGGCGACCTCAATGCAACGAGCAGCACTGCAATCACACTCGGGGATTGCCGCACTGCGCGCAGAACTTCACGCCGACGCCAAGTTCGGCCTTGCACGTGGCGCACTTGGCAAGTACCAATGAAGTTCCGCACTGACCGCAGAAACGGGTCCCGACCGAGTTCGTAGCACCACAGTTGGGACAGGTTGGTCCGGACGGTGCGCCACCGGTCGGAGGATTTCCGGAGTATGGCCCGTATCCTCCTCCGTGATGCCCGCCCCCGCGGTAGCTACCGTGCCCGTTCATCATCATACCCAAGAGACTTTTAAGAAAACTCATCGTCACGCTCCTTTCTGTTGCCAATCAAAAAACAACGGCCTGTCGCAACACTTCCACTTGGCTTCACTTCGCGCTGAGTGTCGTAAGTAATGCCCAGTAAAGGTTTGGGGCAATGCTGGAACGGCGAAATCTCCACTGGATAGCCTGTCCCCAGTATCTAAGCCAGTACCAACGCCAACAGCGGGATCATCTTCAGGTGACCTTGGTGCGCAAGAGCCGCAGCCCGTTGAATACCACTAACAGGCTCGCACCCATGTCGGCGAATACCGCGAGCCAGAGGCTGGTTTGGCCGGTAAAGGTGAGCACGAAAAAGATCACCTTGACACCGATCGCGAAAACAATGTTCTGCCAGAGTATCGAGGATGTTTTTCGGGACAGCGCGATGAATTCGGGCAACTTGCGCAGATCGTCCTGCATCAGCGCGACGTCCGCCGTTTCGATCGCGGTGTCGGTGCCCGCCGCGCCCATCGCGAACCCGATGCTAGATTTGGCAAGTGCCGGCGCGTCGTTCACGCCGTCGCCCACCATGCCCACCGGCCCGCGTTCGAGCAGGGCGTTGATGGCGGTAAGTTTGTCTTCCGGCAGCAGTTCGCCCCGTACCTCGGCGATACCTACCTGTTTGGCGATGGCCTGCGCGGTCTTCACGTTATCGCCGGTCAGCATGACGGGTATAATGCCGAGAGCCTTGAGCGATGCCACTGCTTCACGGCTGCTGTCGCGCACCGTGTCCGCTACCGCCAGCACGGCAAGCGGGCCGTTTGCGCCGCAAAGCACCACTGCGGTCTTGGCCTCGGCTTCAAGGCGATCCAGGTTACGTTCCAGCTCAGGGGTGCATTTCGCAAGTTCCTCGATCAGACGATGATTGCCAATGTAGTAGGTCTGGCCGTCGAGGTCGCCCTTGACGCCGCGTCCCGGCAGCGCCTCGAAACCGGTTACAGGAGCAAGCGCGCGATTTTCGTATCCGGCGACGATGGCTGCCGCTACCGGATGTTCAGAGAGCGCATCGAGGCTGGCCGCGATCCGCAGCACTTCCTCCCGCGTCGCGGCGCCAAACGGAATCACGTCCGTCAGCACTGGTTTGCCGTGCGTGATCGTTCCGGTCTTGTCGAGGGCGACCGATTTCAGCAGCCGCCCCTGTTCGAGATAGACCCCGCCTTTTACTAGGATGCCGCGTCGCGCGGCAGCGGTCAGTCCGCTGACCACGGTCACCGGCGTGGAAATCACCAGCGCACACGGACATGCGATCACCAGCAGCACCAGCGCTTTGTAAATCCAATCGAACCACAGTGCGCCGAACATGAGCGGCGGTACCATGGCCACCAGCAGCGCGATCGCGAACACGACCGGCGTGTATACGCGCGCGAACTGGTCGACGAAGCGCTGCGTGGGTGCGCGCTGGCTCTGCGCTTCCTGCACCGCGCGCGCAATGCGGTCGAGCATGGTGGCGCCCTTGGTTGCACTGACGCGGAACTCGAGCGCGCCGCGCTCGTTGATGGTCCCGGCGAACACCGGATCGCCGCGGTTCTTTTCCACAGGCATGCTCTCGCCGGTAATCGGTGCCTGGTTGACCCATGACTGCCCCGACTCCACCACACCGTCGAGCGCCAATCGTTCGCCGGGTTTCACGCGCACAGTCGCCCCCACCGCCACGTCCTGAGCGCGCATTTCCAACCACGATAGATCGGCCTGGCGCACCGTGGCGGTTTCGGGCGCGAGCGCCATCAGGCCGCGAATGGCGTTGCGCGCGCGGTCAAGGCTGATCGCTTCGATCATTTCCGCGAGGCCAAAGAGCCAGATCACCACCGCCGCTTCCGGCCACTTCCCGATCAGCAGGGCGCCGATCACGGCAACTGTCATCAGCAGATTGATGTTGAGGTTGAAGGACCTCAGCGCGATCCAGCCCTTTTTCAGCGTGTGCAGACCGCCTGCCAGCACCGCAATGATTGCCAGCACGCCCACGGTGATCGACGTTTCATTGCCGGTTGTATAGGCCGCCACTTCCGCACCGATTGCCGCCACACCTGCCACGGCCATTAGCAGCCATTGCTTGCGGGACACAGCCGGAGCCGCCGCCAAGGGACTGGCTGTTACCGCACCATCCGGCGTCTGCAGCACAGGGGTCATGCCCAGCGCCGTGATCGCGGACGTGATCGGATCTACTTTATCGAGGCTGTGCTCGACTTTGAGCATGCGATCTATCAGGTTGAACTCAAGCGTGCGCACGCCCGCGATATTTCCGAGCGTCTTTCGCAACAGGGCTTCTTCCGTCGGGCAATCCATTTGATCGATGCGGAAAATCGTCGCCTTTACCTGCCGCACTTGATCTAGTGGTGCAGCAGGCGGCGGACCGCTTTCCGAGCAACAACTGGGGTCGAGTTTTTTCATTTGAATGCCTTGATTTCGTAACCTTTGACGCCCATTTAAAACCTTGTAGCCGGTTCAGGGTCAAGCGTTAAAATGGGCCTCATGATTGGAGAGAATTATGCGCATTGGAGAACTTTCGGCGGCAACCGGTGTAGAAGTCGAGACCATCCGCTATTACGAGCGCGAAGGGTTATTGGCGCCGCCAGCACGGCAGACGAACGGTTATCGCGCCTACGGCAAGAGTCAATTGGAACGGCTGTCGTTCATACGGCACTGCCGCGCCCTGGAAATTCCGCTGGCGGACATTCGCCGTTTGCTGGAGTTTGCCGCTCAGCCCACAGCGGAGTGTGGGGACATTGACCGTTTAATTGACGAACAATTGCTGAAAGTGAGGGCGCGGCTAAAGTCCATGCGCGCATTGGAGCGGCAGCTTGCAGAACTACGCAAGCGCTGTGACGCACATCACGCAGCAGGCGAGTGCGGCATATTGCATGAGCTGGTTGCTGCGGCGCACGGCGAGGCCTGCGCGTGCCATGGTGATGTGCTTCCTGTGAGCAGGCGGAAGCCCAATTCGTAAATATGGCGGTGGGTGCGAATCAGGATTCGTGTTCATGCGTGTGGGTAGGCGATTCGGTTATGGGGCGCTCTTCTTCACAGAAAAGAGACACTATGGACGGAGCGGTGACCAAGCTCCCCGATGGAGGTTCCCGTGAGTACATCGAGATGCGTGACTACCACGACACGCATCACCACCGAGATTCGCGACCATGATCAAGTAACACGATCAACGCGCTACAGTCCTGGGTACCGGCTACGCTTCGTGGCCACGGGTGTGATGCGAGTGCTGAGCGGCGGCTTTCGCGCGTTCAAAAAGTCGCGCGCGACGACCGCGACGGGTGTGCGCCGTGAAAAGGTGGCGCTTTCCAGCGGGTGCAAGCCCCGCCCGGCGAAATGCTCCAGCCGGAAGCAACCGGAGCAATCATGGAGGAAACGAAATGGTTGAAGCCTTCGGGTAAAGCGTGTCACGAATTGGTGACAGCGCGAGTGTGCAGGCCGCAACGTGAGTGAACACTGAGCAAACCTCGAAAAGGTCGATGCACAGGCTGACCCGACCACCCTATCGGGGAAGGCTGACACGGCTGGACGAAAGAGCAAAGCAGGACGCCCAGTACGCTGTGCCGGGGTAGTGGTGGCAGCATGTACACCAGGAAAGCGCACGCAACACGGGAAGCCCTTTGGCGTGGTCAGCGATGGCCAACTGGAAATCCGCGAGGAGCGACCAGGCGCTGCGGGGTGACGGAGAGGCCCGTAGTACTGCTGAAATCGGGTAATGCCGGTGGAGGGAAGGGGCCTTAGTTCAAAACAAACGCAACACGTAGTGAGGGCGTGGAGATTGGGTAACCTATCAACTCCGAGGAACGTTCAGAAACTGCAGATGGCGTTACACGCGAAAGCGAAGGCGGAAGCCGGCTTCCGCTTCTACGCCCTGTATGACAAGATTTACCGGGAAGATATTCTGGCGCATGCTTATGCCCAGTGCCGTTCGAACAAGGGCGCACCGGGTGTGGACGGTCAGGACTTTGCGGATGTCGAATCGTATGGGGTGCAGCGGTGGCTCGGCGAACTGGCGCTTGCGCTCAGAGAGGAGACCTACCGACCGGAATCGATCAGACGAGTGTGGATACCGAAGGCCAACGGCAAGCTGCGGCCCTTGGGCATCTCGACCGTGCGGGATCGGGTTTGCATGACAGCAGCAATGCTCGTGCTAGAACCGATCTTTGAAGCCGACCTTCCACCAGAGCAATACGCTTACCGTCCTGGGCGCAATGCCCAGCAAGCGGCGATTGAGGTGAAGGACACGCTGTTTTACGGCCACCCGGAAGTCGTGGACGCCGACCTTGCGGACTACTTCGGAAGTATTCCACATGCCGAATTGCTGAAATCGGTTGCACGGCGCGTCGTAGATCGACGCGTACTGCACCTGATCAAGCAATGGCTGGAATGCGCCGTGGAAGAAACCGACGACCGAGGGCGGAAGACACGAACAACCGAGGCCAAGGATCGGCGGCGCGGCATCCCGCAGGGCTCACCCATTTCACCACTGCTGGCGAATCTGTACATGCGCCGGTTCGTGTTGGCATGTAAGCAACGGGGATTGGAGCGAAGTCTTGGCAGCAAGATCGTGACCTATGCGGACGATCTGGTGATCCGGTGCAGGAAGGGCAAGACGGAGCAAGCCTTGGTCCAACTGCGCGAGATCATGGGAAAGCTGAAGCTGACGGTCAACGAGGAGAAAACACGAATCTGTAAGGTGCCGGAGGGTGAATTCGACTTTCTGGGTTACACGTTTGGACGGCGGTATTCGGCTGCGACAGGGAAGGCTCGCATTGCCCTGTGGCCGTCGAAGAAAAGCATTCGGCGTATGGTTGAAAAGATACATGCGCTGACCGAACTGAAAACCGTGTGGCAGGAGACCACGGACATGGTGGGCAAATTGAACCGCACGCTACGCGGCTGGGCGAACTACTTTCAAGTGGGCAGCGACAGCAAGGCGTATCGGGCGCTCGATAGCTACACCGCGACGCGGTTACGCCGGTGGTTGCACAACAAGCACAAAGTCAGGTGTAAACGGGGCGGGAGCTATCCACTCTCGCATCTGTACGGGCACATCGGGCTCGTACGGCTGAGTGCGCGTGGGCGTGAGCAGTCGTGGGCGAAGGCGTGAGGTTTTGTCCGAGAGCCGGATGCGGGCGATCTGCATGTCCGGTTCGATGAGCGGGATGTGGAAACGGGGTTATGGTGAGGTTACTCGGGCACCGCCAGACGAAAGGGGGGCAACAGACAAACCAAACCTACTGCTACCGCGCCACATCTCGACTCTACCGCAAGTTCGCGTTCAACTTTTTCAAACCAGCCGCCTGCAGCAGAAATTCTGAATTTCAGCGCAGGTACGTTCGACGGACCGCTTCCGTGCACATTGCTGCCGGTGGTATCTCAGGCTCTCAACTACCGCAATGGCCGATTATGTAGATGCCTCAATTATGTAGAGTTTTCAGAAAGGCACCCCGTATCCACGGGCTTTTCGGGCGAGTGAGATGGTTCTGAGCGCTACATAATTT
>CADECM010000151.1 GCA_902825845.1 uncultured beta proteobacterium | reverse complement strand
TGGTGGCCACCGGCGTCTTGTTGCTGTTGTTTATCGTGCCGGCCTTCCGCAAGAAGCGTGAAGTGGTTCTCGCCGAGTAGGGTACCGCAGCAACACGTGAGTCGCGCCGTGCGCGCAATCCGCCATCACGTACGCCATTCCCGCCCGGCCGGTATTTCATCGGGATCGTGTTTGCCGAGTACCGCGCGCAAGGTGGTCTGCGCCAGCCGACTGGTGGCATTCAGAAAGTCTGCCACTTGAATGCGCGCGCTGCGTCCGCCTGCAAACGCAGGATCTACTTGCCATCGGCCAGTGGCGAGGGCGCGCCGGTAATGCGATCGCGAATTTCGTGCAACTTGGCCTTGAGGCGTCTGGCGTTATCCGGGCCCATTCGCATCAGCAGCTTTTGTCCGGCGGAGCGGTATTCAAGCGCCGGATCGGCATAGCGGTAAAACACCTTCGGCCGTACCAGTGCGACCGGCGGCGTGGGATCAGGCGCGGCCAACAGATGGTCAATAACGATTACCAGCCGATCATTGAAATGGCCCTGCGGGTAACCCAACTGACGGTACGCCTGCTGGAACAACGGGTAGGCTTGAAAATAGGCGGCCACCAGTCTGGCGCTGTCCAAGCCTTGCGCCAGATTCACGTATCCGGTGTAGCGCGCAGCGTTATCGGCAGCGATCGACCCGCGAGTGTCGTTGCCATCAACAATAAATTTCCCGCCCACCGGCTTCACCGGCATGAATCGCGCCGGCAGTGTTTCGCGCGGCAAATTGTCCACCGTCACCACCACACGCCGCACGAAATTGCTGAAATTGAATAAGGTGACCAAGGCATTATCGACAAGCAACCCGGCGATCGCGGCAGCCATTGTCGCATCGCTGCCGTCGAGCGTCGGCAGCGACTTTTCCGCGGGAACGTCCGGCACCGGGTATTGAACTTCAGGTACCACCTGGACCGCAGTGGAAGGTAACTGCACCGCCGGTTCCGCAGACTTGGCCGCCTCCGGCGAACCAGCCGGGGGCGCGGACGCCGGCTGCTTAAACCCGTTGTACGCAATCCAGCCGCCGAGCACCACCCCTGCAATTGCAATCGACCACCACGCTATTCGTTGCATAACAGTTTCTGACACAGGGCTTCGCCCGTTGTTCCGTTCGACCTCAGCGGCACGCTGCTGTGTCGGGCACGGCTAGGTAAACACACGGATGCCGTGGTTACGGGCCTGGGCGATACTTTGTGCTGTTGGTATCACAGCACTGTGCAGTGTGGGTATTGCGAGGATGGGATGGGAACGACAACGATAGCCTGCTTGCGTACAGCCGCGGTGTGGGCCGGCGCCGTTGTCAATGAAGCCGTCCGAATTTAGCAAGCTGATCAGCGATGACCGCCGAAAATGAAGCGGTGTTGCCAGACGCACAAACATCGTTATCTCAAAATAGTCCGCGACGGTCCCTCCGAGGAGAAAACAACAGGAGACATTTTGCCCGATGGGGCCGCCTTGCGGCCGTTGCAGTCACGAGCGCCGCGGCAGGCGGGGCGGCTTTTGCACAGCCGGCCGAGCCCGCGAGCGCATACCCGAGCCGGCCCCCGCGCATGATCATCCCGTTTGCGCCCGCGGTGCTTCGGATTTCATCGGTCGTATTCTGCAGCCCAAGCTGAGCGAAGTTTTGGGCCAACAGGTCGTGATCTACAATCGCGCGGGCGCCTCGGGAAACATTGGCGTCAGAGCCGCGGCAGAATCCACGCCCGACGGCTATACCCTGTTGCTGGGCAATGTCAACTCAATGGGCATCAATCCGAGCATGTTTCCCAACTTCCCGATTCGGGCAACGCGGGATTTCGTGGGCCTCACACTGGTGGTGGATGTACCCGGCGCACTGGGCGTGCGCGGAGGCCTTCCGGTGGGCAATCTCAAGGAGTTCATCGCCTATGCGACGCAAAACAAGGGCAAGCTAGTTCCTCGCCGAAGTGCGCGGCCTCAAGCACAAGAACGTCGCCGCCGAGTTGCTGGAAAAGCTGCTCAAGGACGAGCTGAAGGTGCGCTCGAAGAAGAACCTTGTGCAGAGCCAGTCCTTCGCCGAGAAGCTCAAGAAAACCCTCAACGCGTATCACAACCGCGCCATCTCCACGATGGAAGTGATCGAGGAACTGATCAAGCTGGCGAAGGAAATGGACGCCGCCACCAAGCGCGGCGAAGACCTCGGCCTGACGGATGACGAGATCGCGTTCTACGACGCGCTCGCGGCCAATGCCAGCGCGGTACAGGCGATGGGCGATGATAAACTCAAACTCATCGCCGCCGAACTGATCACGCAAGTGCGCAAGAGCGTCACCATCGACTGGAAGCTGCGCGAACGGGCGCGGGCCAAGATACGCGTGATGGTGCGGCGCATTCTGAACAAGTACGGCTATCCGCCGGATCTGCATGAAAACGTGGTCAAGACGGTGCTGGCGCAGGCGGAATTGCTTTGCGCGGAATGGGCGCCGGGGTGATGGTGTCTTGTGCGGATTTATTTATAAATATCTGTTTTTAAATACTTTTTTATACTGGCTGCGCTAAGAACTTTGTTCCAGTGCGACGTCGCGTCGCGTTCGGCGCGTGTGTTATGGGTTCCCGCCCCCGGATCAAGTCCGGGTCGTGCTCCGCGGGAACGACAGGTGTGGAGAGTGGCGAACTAACTGAACGAACGCGGTTGCGTCATTCAGGCCTGCGCGACATTCGCCCGGTCACTCGCTATCCGCCCATCCACCAGCTCAACAATCCGGTCACAGCGCGCGGCCAGCCGCGGATCATGGGTGACCACCAGGAACGCCGTGCCTTGCTCGCGATTGAATTGGCGCATCAATTCGAAAATGCTGTCGCTGGTATGCGTGTCGAGGTTGCCGGTGGGTTCGTCGGCGAGCACCACGCGCGGCGCTCGCACCAGCGAGCGCGCGATAGCCACGCGTTGCTGCATGCCGCCGGACAGCGAGTTGGGCTTTTTGTCGTAGGCATCTTTCAGGCCCACGGCATCGAGCAGCCACGCCGCGCGCTCGCGCGTGGCCTTGCCGGTGCCTTCGCCGTTGATCATCGCCGGCAGCATCACGTTTTCCAGCGCGCTGAACGCCGGCAGCAGGTGATGAAACTGGAAAATGAAGCCCAGCGTGGCGTGGCGCGCGCGGGTGCGGGCGTCGTCGTCGAAGGTGGTGACGTCGCTGCCGTTGAGCTTGTAGCTGCCGCCGCTGGCGCCTTCGAGCAGGCCGAGGATGTTGAGCAGCGTGCTCTTGCCCGAGCCTGAGGGGCCGATCAGCGCAGAGAATTCGCTGGCATTGATGATGAGGTCGAGGCCGTGCAGGACCTCCTGCTCGTTGGGCAGGCCGGCGTTGTAGGTTTTTCGCAGATCTGCAAGTTCGACCAAGGGAGTCGCCAATGTGTTCATGGGGCGACACGGGGCTTCCCTTCCCTCATCCCCGGCCCTTCTCCCGGGGGGAGAAGGGTGCAACGCCCCTCTCCCGCCGGGAGAGGGGTTGGGGTGAGGGAAATGAAGGTTGCCTTCCCGCAATCTCGCGCGTCGATCAATAGTTTCATCCCCGTATCGCCTGCGCCGGGTCCAGCCGTGCCGCATTGCGCGCGGGCAGCACGGCGGCGATCAAGCCCAGCAGGGTGGCCGCAATGAACGCGATCACGCTCAGGCGCGTATCAAACGCCAGCGTGAACAACGCTTCGCCGCTGGTATTGCGCAGAATGCGGCTGAACACCGATATCAGCAGCATGCCGAACGCGGTGCCGATCAACGCGCCGCTGGCGCCCACAATTGCGCCCTGCCACAAAAACACCCGCATCATCTGCCCGCGTGTCGCGCCCACCGCGCGCAGGATGCCGATTTCCTTGCGCTTTTGCACCACGCTCACCACCAGCACGCTCGAGATGCCCAGCGCCACCACCAGCGTGATGAACGAGCGGATCAGGATGGTCATGATGTCCTGATTGCCGATGGCGTTGAACACCTGCGGGTTGGTCTGTATCCAGCTTTCGATCTGCTGCCCGGTCACCGCGCGCAGGCGTGCCGCCACGCGGTCGGCGCGCATGATGTCATCCACCCCCGCGTCGATGTTGGTCACGCGACCCGTGATGTTGAGCAGGCTTTGCGCCGGGCGCAGGTTGACGTACACGTAACGCCGGTTCAGCTCGCGCGAGCCCAGATCGAGCAGCCCGCGGATCTGGAACACATCGCTCTGCCCGTCGCCCGATTGCACGCGAAAGCGGTCGCCCAGAACTGCGCCCAGATCTTTGGCAAGATCAATGCCCACCAGCGCGTCCGCTGCTTCCAGCCGCAGCACGCCAGACTTCAGTTTGTCGTCGAGCCGCACCACACGTTGATAGCGGTCAAGATCGGTGCCCAGCAGCACGATGGAGCGCGTGGCGTCGCCCTTCAGCGCCAGCGCCGCCCCGCTCGCCACCGCCGCCACGGCGGTAACGCCGGGCGTGGTTTCCATCTGCCGCGCAATCACCGGCCAGCCGTCGAGGGTAATCAGTCGCTGCGGCTTCGCCTGCACGCTGGGCAGGCGCGGCGCGTTGGCTTTGGATGCAATCAGCGGTGCCACGATTTCCTCGGGCGGCTTAAGCACAATATGCGGCTGCGCGCCCGTGACGCGCTTGATCAGATCGCCCTGCACGCCCACCAGCACTGCAGTGATGAAATAGATCACCGCCACGCCCACCGCCACGCCGCCGACGATCAGCGCGGATTGCATGCGGCCCTCGCGTAGAAAGCGCAGGGCTACGGTGAGTTCGAAGCCGAGGGGGATCATGGGGTGGCTATCGCTTGAACCGCGTGATGTGCCGAGACGTGGTGCGACAGTGCACACAAAATCATCCCTGTCGTTCCCGCGCAGGATGGAACAACCTGGGTTCCAGCCTTCGCTGGAACGACGGCATTGGTATTAGACCGTGCGCGGGTTTGATTCACCGGATTCCTACTTCCGTTCCCGCACCCGAGCGCCCGGCTCCACGTCACGCGTCAGCACCAGCCGCTCACCCGGCGCCACACCGGACACCAGTTGCACCTTGCCCTGCATCTGCGCGCCAACGCGCACGGGCGCGCGCACGGCAACGCCATCACGCGCCACCACCACATAGGGCGCGTCCGATTGCAGTTGCCGCACGATTTCCGCGGGCGCCAGCAGCGCCTGTTTCAACACCGGGCCGGTGATGTCCACCGACACCGTCATGTCTGATTTCAGGTACGCGGGCGGCTTGGGGATGTCGAGGCGAAGTTCCACCGTGCCGCGCGCGGCGTCGATGCCGGGCGAGATGTAGGCGATGGTGGCCTCGAAGCGCTCAGTGGGGAACGCATCGGCTGCCGCCAGCGCGCCGCGCCCTGTTTGCAGCAGCGGCAGGTTTTTTTCATCCACCTGCACGATCAGCCGCGAAGGTCCGTCCAGCGCCAGCGTCATCATGCGCTTGGCAGGCTGGGCAATGTCGCCGGGCTCGGTCAGGCGCTCCAGCACCACGCCAGCGGCGGGCGCGCGGATTTCGGTCTGCGCGAGTTTTGCCTGTGCCAGTTCCAGCGCGCCCTGAGCCTCTGCCAGTTGCTGGCGCGCCTGCTGTGCTTCGGCGCCAGTCGCGCTTTGCGCGGTCACCTGTGATTTGGCGGCCGCCAGCTGGCTGCGCGTCACCTGCAACTGGCGCTCCGCGTCATCGACCCGCGATTGGCTGATGAAGCCCTTGGCCAGCAGTTCCTGCGAGCGCCGGTATTCGCGCTCGGCCACGCTGACATTCCACTGTGCCTGTGTCTGCGATTCGCGTGCCGTGGGCAACGCAAGCCTGGCCACGGATTCCACCCGCGCCCGCGTGCGGTCACGCGCCGCGCGCGCCTGCACCAGTGCGGCACGCAGTTCCTGCGGCTCCAGTTGCACGAGCAGTTCGCCCTCTTGAACGCGAGCGCCTTCGCGCACGGCCACCCGTTGCACGCGGCCGGTGATGGTCGCGCCCACGTCCACGCGCGCTGGCGCCAACACGCGCCCGCTTGCCACCACGCTGGTCTGCACGTCTTCGCGCTGGGCAATCAGAACGTCCACCATCACGGGCTTGGGCCGCGTGGCGAGGAAGGCGGCCCCTGCCACCGCAGCCAGCAACAGCGCCATCAGCAGCGCGCGTTTCAGCGTCACCATCGGCAATCCAAATATTCAATAAAATCAGAATGTTATCACGGCACGCTGCGGAGGCGCTGATATCGGTCAATCAACGCCGCGTGTGCCGGTGCGGTGCCTATGCGATGCTGCGCGGTCAGCGGTAACAGTGTGCGCATCGATTCACGTTACGTCACGTCAGATTACACAAAGCAAAGCAACGTGAAAAAAAAGGAAGACCGGAGTCTTCCTTGGGTGCGGGACAGCGGTAACTTACTTCTTGGCTTTGTCGTCCGCCTTTGCGGCTTTGGCTTTGTCGTCCTTCTTCGCCGGCGTTTTGTTCTCGATGTCGGTCGCGGTCATGGTGTACTGAATCGTCACGCGGTCGCCCTTCTTGATGTCCTTGGCACCTTTGGTATTCTTGTCGCGCGCAAGCTCCCATTTCTCCTTGCCTTTTTCCACCACGATCTTGGTATCGGTGACATCAAGCACCGGGCCGGTAACCTGATACGCATAGGCGGCTGTGCCGAACAACAGGGCTGCAACTGCGACGATCGAACGCTTCATGAATGAACTCCTGATGAGATTGAACAACGGAAACCACGTTATCACTAACGCGCTGTATATCATCGCGTTAACAAAATAATTATACTTTAAAATCATATAGTTACTCTATAGCGCGGCCACCACGGCAGCGCCCATCTGCGCGCTGCTCGCGCTGCCGCCGAGATCGGGTGTCAGTTGCCTCGCTTCGGCAATGACTTTTTCCATGGCGCGATCGATCAGCGCAGCGGCTTCTACCGCCTTCGGCTCGCCGCGCTTGCGTCCCAGCCACTCCAGCAGCATTTGACCGGACATGATCAGCGCATACGGATTGGCGATGCCGCGCCCCGCGATGTCGGGCGCGGAGCCGTGCGTGGCCTGCGCCATCGCCTGCGTTTCGCCGCACACCAGCCCCGGCGCGAGCCCCAGTCCGCCGACGATACCCGCGCCCAGATCGGTGAGAATGTCGCCGAACTGATTGGTGGTGACCACCACATCAAACTGCCGCGGATTCATGGTGACCTTCATCGCAAAGCCGTCGACCAGCACTTCGTTGAATTTCACCTCGGGAAAATCCTTTGCCACCTTGCGGCACTCCTCCGCGAACATGCCGCACACCAGGCGATAGACCGGCTCCTTGTGCACCGCCGTCACCAGCTTCATCGTCCGCGTGCGCGCGATCTCGAACGCGGCACGCGCAACGCGGTTGGCGCCCTTGCGCGTCACCACGCGCGAACCCACCGCGATGTCGTCGTTGGGCCTGAACTCCCCCGCCCCCGCCACCACGGTGTCGCTTGACTGGAAACCCTCGGTCACCTCGCGCAGAAACACGATGTCCACGTCCTTGTGCAGCGATGGAATATTCGGATACGACTTCACCGGCTTGATGTTGGCGTACAGCTCAAAGCGCTTGCGCACCGGCGGCATGATCCACGTCGGATCGTTGCGCGGATAAGCGTTGTGGCCGATGGGGCCGCACAGCCAGCCATCGATTTTTTCCAGTTCCGCCTGCGTCTGCAGCGGAAAGGTGTGGCCGTGGAGTTCGTGCCCACGCTTGCCGATGGCGTGATCGCTCCACTCGATGTGCAGACCGGTTTTGGCGGCAGCCGCTTTCATCACCTTGACCGCTTCCGGCACCACTTCAAGACCGATATCGTCGCCCAACAGACTTCCGATTTTTAACACCCGGGACCTCCCTCGCCATAACGTGCGACGAGTATAGCAGCGCAGCCCACACAAGCGCCTGGGTGACAGCCAGCGTCAACAAAAATAATTGTTTAAAAACAGATACTTAACACGATAACTGCATTTCCGGCTGTGGCTGGCCCGCATCGCGCGCTTCTGCTATTCTCGATTCACAACCTTTACAACGCTCAGTCAGGAGACCCTAATGAAATACAAAAAGAACGAAGCCAAGGAAGCCGCCAAGGAACAACTGCGCGGCGTGTGGACCGCGCTGCCCACCAGCTTTATCGATGCCGAGCGCCTCGACGAAAAAGGCATCGCATCCAATCTCGAACACAGCATCACCCATCTGAAGATCGACGGCCACTATTGCATCGGCAACGTCGGCGAATTCTGGGCGATGACGAACGAAGAACGCAAGCGCGTCGCCGAAATCAACGTCGACGTGAACAAGGGCCGCGTGCCCCTGATTGCCGGCTGCCATCACCAGAATCCGCTCGAGGCCGCCAAGCTCGCGCAACACGCGCAGGACATCGGCATCGACTTCGTCATCATCCTCACACCCTACATGGCCGCCAGGGGCGACGATGCGGTGTATGACTACTATAAATTTGTTGCCGACCGCGTCGACATCGGCATTTGCCTGTTCAACACCAATCAGGGCCACCCGCTGTCGCCCAATCTGGCCAAGCGTCTCGCCACCATCCCCAACATCTGCGGCTACAAGCAGGGTATGGCCGGCATGGCCGGTGCCACCATGCTGCGCG
>CADECM010000150.1 GCA_902825845.1 uncultured beta proteobacterium | reverse complement strand
ATTAAGCCCGCAATTTTATCATCGCGCTCGGGTTAAACTTGCAGGCGTGAGAAAACTACGCGCCTACCTCGGGAATCTTCGTATCGGCAAATCCGCGCTCTGGTGTTATCTGATCTGGTACTGCGTGATGGCCGGCTTTCACTTCGACGCGCGGCCTGTGCTGTGGATCAATTCACTGGGCATCAGTCTGGTCATCGGCACCGGTTTGGTACTGAGCGTGCTGCCGCCGGCGGGCATCGCTGCCATGGAAAAATGGGCGGTAGCGCGCCTGTTCATGATTCCGTTTTGCGTATCGAGCTTTGCCGCGCTGATCAAGGATCAGGGCTTTGTGGTGGTGTTCTCGCCCAGCCTGCGCGAAAACCTGATTGCGCTCGGCGCCTGCGCGCTGTTCGTCGGCGCCACCGCGATCTGCAAATCGAAGCGATTGGAAACATCATCATGACTGCACGCGACTGTCTTGTCATCGCACACCGTGGCGCCTCCAGCTACGCGCCGGAGAATACTTTTGCGGCGTTCGATCTTGCGCTGAACATGGGCGCGCGGCATCTCGAACTCGACGTGCAGATGAGCCGCGACGGGCACCTGGTGGTGATTCACGACGACCTTGTCGACCGTACCAGCAATGGCAGCGGCGCGGTGGCCGGGCACACGCTGGCGCAGCTGCAGTCATTGGACGCCGGCGCGTGGTTCGACGCGAAGTTCGCCGGCGAACGCATCCCCGCGTTCACGGCGCTGCTCGACCGTTACCGCGGCCGCGCGCATCTGCATGTGGAAATCAAGGGCAAGACCACCGGCCTGTCCGAACGCACCGCGGATTTGATCCGCGCACGGGACTGGTCGGGCAACGTCACCATGACCTCGTTCCAGAAAGACAAGCTCGAAGCATTGCGCGCACACGCGCCGGAATTGCCCGCAGGCTGGCTGCTGCGCGACATCGATGACGGGACCATCAGCGAAGCCCGCCGCCTCGGCATCACGCAACTGTGCCCCAGGGCCGACAGTGTCACGCTGGAACTCGTCGCGCGCTTGCGCGACGCCGGCTTCAACGTGCGCGCATGGGGCGTCAGCAACGAGGAACAGATGCGCCGCATGGTCGATGCCGGCGTGGACGGCATGACGGTGAATTTTCCGGACAAGCTGATCGCTTATCTGTAAGACTTGGGATCCAGTCTGCCGGATGGCCTGGCAAGGTGCGAGCGGCGGGGACTGCCCACGACCCCGATTCAACCGCCAAGGCAGTCGGCGGTTTGCGGCAGGAAAGTTCAGTCCCCAAAACCTGCGGATTCGACCTTGACGTTGAGCATTGCGTATGCGGCGATGCGTAAGGCATCGCATGGGAACGACCGAGGCCAGAGCATAGGCTCAGCCTGCGCGTGAGCGACGTAAAAATTATTACATTAAATCAATAACTCAAAAGATATTTTCAAAACTGGATGCTGTGGGCGAAGGCGGCTGCGACGCCCAGCGTTTCATTTGACCAGGCAAGGGGGCGAGGATACATTGGTGATTCAGCAAACCAGCCGGCTGAAATTCCCATCCTTTGAGAACCTGCGACCCTTTGACCCCTTGACTTCGCCATGTACACCAGCCTGGCCGAATTCGTCCAACACCTGCTAGGCGACGATCACAGCGCAAGGCACATCGTCGAACTACTGGAGCGGGACGGCTTCCTCTCGTCGCCTCTGCAGACGGGCTTCACCGACCGACAAGTCCGCGTCGCATTGATAGACATGCTTGGCAGGCAGGGTGACGCGTCGGTGCTGCCCACACTGGAGAAGCACGTCGCCGTGCCACACTTCATGGGAGGCGAGCTGGTCGCCGATGCGGCGAAACGGGCCATTGCAGCGATTCGCGGGGATCAAACGGAAGCGCCAGTCACGCCGTTTGGCGAGCGGATGCTCAAGCGTGCCGCCGACGCCCTGGATGCCGTGAGGATTACTCCGAAAGCACCCTGGGAGCTAGAAGCCGCGGGACTGCGGGGCCGGGAGTTGCAGCGCGCGCTACTTGCCCTCGATCAGGAGGAACCGCTCCCGGTCACGGATTCGGGCAGTCTCTTGCAAGCCGCCGCGCGAGTGGTGCAAGTTCTACGCCGGATCGATTGCGACGACGACCTCCGCGGCGAGGTCGAACGCCTGTTCGCCGATCCCGTGGACGTCGATCGCTGGTTCGACGTGGCGATCCTGCTACGAAAGCATGGTTGCTTTCACGGCGCCCTCGCCGCCTACGATCAGGCGGTAGGGCGCTTCCCGGCCGAAATCGACTCGCAGTGGTGGTATAACCGGGGCTGGCTGCTGCAGTTGTGGGAGCGGTATGGCGACGCGGTCGCAAGCTATCGGCAAGCGCTCACGTTGAACCCCGCCTACGAGCGGCCCCGAATCGGGTTACTCGACGTCCAGCGCCTGCTGCACACACTGAACTCCGACAGCGCCCCCATCGGCAAGTCACGCAACGATGTCGCCGGACGGGTTCCGCAGCCCTATGAGTCCCGGAGGCTGCATCGGATGGCGGGCAAGGGCGGCCAGGCGCGAACTCGCGCCTACGCGCTGCTGTCTCCTGCCAACCTTGCCATTGCTGAGTCCGCGACGGACGACGACACCATCGAGGCGGTTGCCCGCAAGTCGCTCAGTCCGAACGCCCTGTCAGGGTCCGCACGGCGCGATGATGACGTTTACTTCATCTCGTATCGCTGGGAAAGCGAAGCGCATCGACAATGGGTGTTCAAATTCGCCAGCCAACTGGAGCGCCGGGGCTACAAGGTCATCTTCGACCAGTTCGAGGGACTCGATATTCGTGACCGGATCGGGCCGGCGCTGCGGACGGATCGCATGCAGGGCGAGATTCCAAGTCTGGTCGAAGACCTGGGTCACGCCAGCGTATTCCTCCCGATCCTCACGGAAGGATACCGGCGTTGTGTGGAGCCGCGGCGCACCGGCGATCCAGCCGCGGGAAGCGAGCATCTCTCGTGGTCACTGCGTGCGAATGCAAACGATGGTTGGGTCTTCGACGAATGGCAGCTTGCCCTGCGCCTGCGTCTGGCTGGCCGGCTTCGCTGGCAGGCTGTATGGCGCAGCGGACCGGTGGTGCCGCCGCCGTTTTCACGCCACCGAGTCGCCGACTTTCGTGACGACGATTGTTATGCAGTGATGTTGGACACGCACTTTCCCGGACAGCTGCCGGACATCCGCGGCCACTGAGTGTTCACGCCAAAGGGATTGGGCTTGACCAGGCGATTGGCATTCGCATGGCCCGTTCAGGTGGCGCCTTAAAACTGCGGGCCCAGTCGGTCGCAGTGCATCATCGCGTGTAGCGACGCCACCGATGCAAATTCATATCCATCTGATTTAATTGATATTTTTTAATGCCCAAGCCACATGCTCGCGCACCAGCGCCGACCGGTGATCCGCGCGCGCCATGAGCGCTTCGACGATGCGTTGCGCGCCCGGCGCATCACCCGTGGCCCGCAAGGCATTGCCCAGGCCCACCGCAAGATTGCGCAACCAGCGTTCGTAACCAATGCGGCGTATCGCGCTGCCGGCGAGTCTGTCGTTGAAGTCGGCTTCGCTCCACGCGAACAACTCGATCAATGACGCGTTATCCAGGCCGTTGCGCACGTCGAAGTCAGGTTCGTCACTCGCGCGCGCGAAGCGATTCCACGGACACACCATCTGGCAGTCGTCGCAGCCGTAAACGCGGTTGCCGATCAACGGCCGCAGCTCGACCGGTATGCTGCCTTTGTGCTCGATGGTGAGATAGGAAATGCAGCGCCGCGCATCCAGTTGATATGGCGCAACAATCGCCTGTGTAGGGCAGACGTCGAGACATTTGCGGCATGAACCGCAGTGTTCGCCCTGCGTCTGGTCTGTGGGCAACGGCAGGTCGGTGTATATGTCCCCAAGGAAGAAATACGAGCCTGCATCGCGGTTGAGCAGCAGCGTGTGCTTGCCGCGCCAGCCGATGCCGGCTTTCATCGCGAGTTCGACTTCCATCACCGGGGCGCTGTCGGTGAAAACGCGGTAATGGAATTCGCCGACGGCTTCGCTGATGCGATCGGCCAGCCGCTGCAGGCGCGCACGCAGCACTTTGTGGTAATCGCGGCCCAGCGCATAGCGCGCGACGGCGGCACGCTCCGGCGCCTGTAGCACATCGCGCATGGCGCGCGCGCCGGCAGGCAGGTAATCCATGCGCGCCGAGATTACCGTCAGCGTGCCCGGCTGCAAAACGGACGGACGGGTCCTGGCGGTACCGTGGCGTGCCATATAATCCATATCGCCGTGCCAGCCCTTCTCCAGCCACGCCAGCAGCCGCGGTTCCGCTGCCGACAAATCGCAATCGGCGATGCCTGCCTGCTGAAAACCCAGTTCGCGCGACCATTGCTTGATGTCGCGGGCGAGCGCGGCGAAATTCACCTGACCTGACGTTTCCATATGACCGAGTTTACCCGCACGCTTGTCACCGAAGCCGACACCCTGGCGCTGGGACGCGCCCTCGCCTCGGGTATTGCGCCGGGCATGGTGATATTTCTGATCGGCGAGCTGGGCGCCGGCAAAACTACGCTGGCGCGCGGCCTGTTGCGGGGACTGGGTTACGCGGGCAAAGTGAAAAGTCCGACCTTCACCCTGGTTGAAGTTTATGAAATTTCTAGGTTATACTTGTATCACTTTGATTTTTATAGGTTCACAGGCTCCAACAATCCACGAGAGCTCGGGGAAGCCGGCTTCAGGGAGCATTTCAACCCGCAGTCGGTGTGTCTCGTGGAATGGCCGGACAAGGCAGCGGGTTTGCCGGCAGCCGATGTGCGCGTGGTGCTGGAAGTGGCGGGTTCGGGGAGAAACGTTTCGATCTTCGCTGACTCGGAGGCGGGTGTATCGTGCTTGAAACGATTATCAGCGCAGTAGCGCCCGGCGGCGTCCGGTTGCCGGCATGGCGGTGGCGCAAGGCAATTGTCATCGGCTTCGCCGGTTGCCTGCTTGCCCTTGCGTGCGTCGTTGCACCTGCCATGGCGCAGAGCGAAATACCGATAGCCGCGGCACGCGTGTGGCCCGCGCCCGACTACACCCGCATCACGCTCGAAGCACCGCAGCCGATACGCCATCAACTGATGACGCTGAAGAATCCCGAGCGCTTGGTGGTCGATCTTGAGAACGTTGCGCTCAGCGCCACCTTGAGCAGCCTTGCCGACAAAATCAGCGCCAACGATCTTTACGTGAAGTCCTTGCGCGTCGGTCAATTCAAACCGGGCGTGGTACGCCTGGTGTTCGATCTCAAAACAGAAATCAAACCGCAGGCGCTGGCGTTGCTGCCGATCGCAAACTACGGCCACCGTCTGGCGCTCGATCTTTATCCGCTCGAGCCGCCCGACCCGCTGATGGCCATGCTGGAAAATCGCGAACGCCAGTCCGCGGCAGCCGCCAACGCGCCTGCTGCAGCCGACACCCGCGCCACTCCGGAAAAACCGCCGCGCGTACCGGAACAGATTGCACGCGCGCCGGGCCGCCCGCGCATGATCACCATCGCCATCGACGCCGGGCACGGCGGCGAAGACCCGGGCGCGCGCGGCAGCAACGGCACTTGGGAAAAACACGTGACGCTCGCCATTGCGCGCAAGCTCAAGGCGCGCATCGACCGCGAGCCGAACATGCGCGCGATCCAGCTGCGAGACGGCGATTACTTCATGTCACTGGGTGCGCGCGTGGTCAAGGCGCGGCGTGCGCGGGCAGACTTGTTTGTCTCAGTGCACGCGGATGCGTTTACGCGGCCCGACGCACGCGGCTCATCGGTGTTCGCGCTGTCCGAACGCGGCGCCACGTCCGCCGCGGCCAACTGGCTGGCGCGCAAGGAGAACGAAGCCGACCTCATCGGCGGCGTCAATCTCGACGTGCCGGACCCGTATCTGAAGCAAACACTGCTCGACCTGTCGCAAACCGCCACCATCATCGACAGTATCAAGCTCGCCAAGGCCGTGTTGGGCGAGGTCGGCGGCATCAACAAACTGCACAAGAATCATGTCGAACAGGCGGGCTTCGCCGTGCTCAAGTCACCGGACATTCCCTCAATCCTGGTAGAAACGGCGTTCATCACCAATCCCGACGAAGAACGCCGGCTCAACGATCAGGCCTACCAGACCCGCATGGCCGAGGCGATTTTCGCCGGCATCAAGCGCTATTTCGCCGCCAATCCGCCTTTGGCGCGCGAAATGATAGTCAGAAATTAATTAATAAAAACAAATAGTTACGTATGGAACACCCGCCACGGCGTCACGCCGCGGCGAAGTTGCTAGAATGCGGCACCCCTTCAATGCGCCGAGTGATCACTGTGCCGTGCAGACGTTCGATAGTGCGTTGGCTTGCGACAACGAGCGTGCCGGGCTTGATCGCGATGGTGGCCGGGTGCGCAACCGTCGGCGAGCCGCCTGCTCAGGTTGCACTGCCGCACATTAAACTGTTTTCCCGCAATCCACCCGGCGCCGGCCTCCCCGACGGCTGGCGCCCGTGGACACTGTCACGCTTCAAGAAAGCCACTGAATACCAGTTGGTGAATACGCAGGGCCGTGTCGCGGTCAGAGCAAGGGCCGACGGCTCGGCCTCTGGTCTGGTGCATACCCTGCACCTCGATCCACACCGCTATCCGCTGCTGCACTGGCAATGGAAAGTCGACAACCTGATTGCATCCGCCGACAACACCACCAAGCAGCGCGAAGACTCGCCAGTGCGCGTGGTGGTAAGCTTCGACGGCGACCGCGACACGCTGCCGTTGAACGAGCGCATGTTTTTTGACAACGTGCGGCTGCTGACACGCGAGCAGCTGCCATACGCGACACTGATGTACATCTGGGAAAACCGCGCGCCGCGCGACAGCGTGCTGCCCAATTTGCACACCTCGCGCATCAAGATGATCGTCGCCGAATCAGGTCATGGCAAGGTCGGCGCCTGGCAGCACATCACGCGCAACGTGGTGGCGGATTTCCAGCGCGCGTTCGGCGAGGCGCCAGGCCGCATTACCGCCATCGCGGTGATGACCGATACCGACAACACCGGCGAACAGGCGCAGGCCTGGTACGGCGACATCCTGTTTCGCCGCGGCGCGCCGCCATCCGTCAGATCTCAAGCAGACTGACCACGCCCGCTCGGCGCTTGCGCCGTGGCCGATCAATCCGCTGCCGGCAATGGCAGTTGCGTTTGCGTGATTTCGTCGAGGCGTCCGAGTTCTTCGAGGATGCGCTGCAGCAACGCCACCACGCGCACAAAACGCGGCATGCCCACGTAGATGGTCGATTGCAGCATCACCTCCAGTATCTCGCGCGGCGTCGCGCCATGCGTCAGCGCGTTGCGGATATGATTCTCGGCCTGGATGAATTCGCCCATCACAATCAACTCGCCGATCACGCACAGTATGCGTGTCGGGTCATCGAGAATGCCGCGCACGTACATACCGGCATAAATGTAATCGAGCCATAGCTTGAGGAAGTGCGCGTCGACCTTCTCCAACGTCTCGACAGTCTTGTGATGATGGCTGGGTTGAAGCCGAAAGCCGGTGCTCAGGCCCTGCCAGCCGAAACGCGCCAGCAGTTCCTCCTGCCGCGGACAGTCCGCCGACGTCACGCCCCAGGTTTTGCGTTCGGCCGCCAGCGAACGCTTTTCGCCATGCCCGCCGATCGGCAACTGCGTGCCGGTAATTTCCTTCAACCGGCCCAGCTTCCGGAGCAGCTTCGTGTACACGCGCGTGGCGCGGACGATCTTCGGATAGCCGAGGTAGACAGTCGCCTGCAGCAACACCTCCAGCACCTCGCGCGCCGTCGCATGGCGCAGCGCGTCGTGCATCTGGATTTCCAGCTGCGCCATATCTTCCATCACCAGAAACTGGCCCACCAGAATCAGGCAGCGCTTGCGCTCGTCGAGGATGCCGCGCCCGGCCATGCCGCCATAGGTGAAATCAAGCCACAATTTGGTGAAGTGCTGATCGATGCCATCGCACCAGTCGACATGCTCCGCGACGTGATCCGGATGCACGCGCGCGAGGCCGTCAATGGCCCTGGCGCCATACTTCTGCTTGAGCGAGGCGAGTTTCCTGGCAGGCGCCCTGGCCGAAACACTGCGACTGGCGCCGCGCCGATTCGCACCGGCGGATCTTGTGGCGGTCTTTTGACGCATGCGATGGTCCTCCAGGCAAAGTCAGGAACCACATTGTAGCCGCATGCCGTCTCGCACGGCATGCATCGCCGCCGCGTCAGCCCAGCCCTTTCACCATGTCCTCGACCACTTTCTTGGCGTCGCCAAACACCATCATGGTCTTGTCCATGTAGAACAGCTCGTTGTCCAGGCCGGCATAGCCGGCGGCCATGGAGCGCTTGTTGACGATCACGGTCTTGGCCTTGTAGGCCTCCAGGATCGGCATGCCGTAGATGGCGCTGCCCTTGACGTGCGCAGCAGGGTTCACCACGTCGTTGGCACCCAGGATGATGGCGACGTCGGCCTGGCCGAACTCGCCGTTGATGTCTTCCATCTCGAACACCTGGTCATAAGGCACCTCGGCCTCGGCCAGCAGCACGTTCATGTGGCCCGGCATGCGGCCGGCCACCGGATGGATGGCGTACTTCACGGTGATGCCCTTTTCCGTGAGCTTGGCCGCCAGTTCCTTCACCGCGTGCTGGGCCCGCGCCACGGCCAGGCCGTAGCCGGGCACGATGACCACCGTCTCGGCGTTGCCCAGCACGAAGGCCGCGTCGTCGGCACTGCCGCTCTTCACGTTTCGCTGGGCGCCGGAGCCGGCTGCAGCCGTGGTGGCGTCGCCACCGAACCCGCCGAGGATCACGTTGAAGAACGAGCGGTTCATCGCCTTGCACATGATGTACGAGAGGATGGCGCCCGAGCTGCCGACCAGCGAACCCGCGATGATCAGCATGCTGTTGTTCAGGCTGAAGCCGATGCCGGCCGCGGCCCAGCCCGAGTAGCTGTTGAGCATCGACACCACCACCGGCATGTCGG
>CADECM010000149.1:2871-9069 GCA_902825845.1 uncultured beta proteobacterium | reverse complement strand
GGTCAGGCGGGCCGGAGGGCGGCTTCGGGTTGGTTCCCGTCACCTCAACAAGTGGAAATTCGACATCAGTCGCGTCAATTGATCTGTCCCGGCACGGTATCCGGGGCAATAGCCGGGGCAACGGCTTGGCGCATGTCACGCCGCTGGTTCTCGCAAACGCAGGCGGTGACTGTGCTTCACGTGCCCGCCTCACGTGCCAATTGCGCCCGCAAATCCGCCTTGCGTATCTTGCCGTTGGCCGTGCGCGGCAGGGTATCGACAATCTCCAGCCGCTCCGGCCAGTACACCTTGGCCACGCCGCGCTCAGTTAGAAAATCCTGCATCGCCTGCATGTCCAGCGATTTTCCGTCACGGCAGATCACGAATGCGCAGGCGCGCTCGCCCAGCCGCGGGTCGGGCATGCCGACGATGGCGGCATCCTGCACCCGCGGGTCTTCGTACAGGGTGTCTTCGACGTACTTGACCGGAATGTTTTCGCCGCCGCGGATGATGATGTCTTTCAAGCGCCCGGTGATGCGAATGAAGCCCTCCGCGTCCAGCGTGGCGAGATCGCCAGTGTCAAACCATTCACCGTCGAAGTTCTCGCGCGTCAGGGCTTCCTGCTTGACGTAGCCGACAAACATGAATGGCCCGCGGCACTGCAGGCGGCCTTCGGTGCCGGCGGGCAGCAGCCGGTTTGTGTCATCCACCACGCGCACTGCCATGCCCGGTTGCGCGCAGCCATCGGTATTCAGCAGCTTGTCGTCGGGCGCGCCGATGCGGGTCAGCGTGACCACCGCGTTTTCGGTCTGGCCCCAGCCGCAGTGGATGCCCACGTGCGGCAGCTTCTCGCGTGCCTCGCGTAGCAGCGCGCGCGGAATCGGCCCGCCGCCACAACGAAAAATGCGAAACGACGACAGATCACAATCGGCCAGATTCTTCGCGCGCAGCAGGTCGAGCAGGAAGGTGGCGCTGCCGCTGGACACCGTGATGCGGTGTTGCGCAATCCACTCCACCATCTGTTGCGGATTCCACACGTCCTGCAGCACCACCGTTGCACCCAACTGGATCGGCAGCCGCACGCCGTTGAGAAAACCGGTCTGGTGCGCAATGGTCGATGCGATGTGGATCACATCGTCACGCGTCAGCTGCAGCGAGGCTGCCAGCGCCAGTTGCGGCGCCACAATGGTGTTGCTGGTATGCATCACGCCCTTGGGTTCGCCGGTGGCACCGGAGGTGAACACGATTTCGGTGACCGCATTGGCGTCGGGGCGCAGCTGCGCGGGCGGGGCGTCGTCGAGCGCGCCCGCAATGAAGGACTGCCACGACACTTCCGCATTCGAGGACGGTTCGCCCACCACCAGCACCTGCCGCAGGTCCGGCAGCTCGCCACGCAGCCGCGCCGCCATTGCGCGATAGTCGTGGCCGCGGAAGGTGTCCGGAATCACCAGCACCTTCGCGTCGGAGAGCCGCAGCATATGCGTGACTTCACGGTCGCGGCTCATGGGTGTGATCAGGCTGCTAACCACGCCGATGCGTGTGGCGGCGAGATGCGCGACCAGGAATTCTTTCCAGTTCGGCAGCTGCAGTGCCATCACATCGCCCGCGCGCAAGCCCAGCGCCAGCAGGGCGTTTGCGCAGCGCGTAACTTGTCTGCTCAGTTCGCCGTATGTGATGCTGCCGCGGCTGTCGATGATGGCGACTTTGTCGTGCGATATTGCCACTGCGTCATCGAGGAAATCGGTGAGCAGACGGTTTGGCCAGGCGCCACTGGCGGTGTAACGCTGAATTTGTTCGGGTGTGAGCGTGGTGCTGAATTGCGGCATGGCAAAGAAACAGGGGCGGCGCATGTCCGCGTTATGATCTATTGTAAGTCGCGTGACCTTGCGTGTGGCACAATTTAACCGTTAATCACATCTCGACGCAAGGCAAGGCATGACCATTTACATGGTGGAACAATTGTTCGCGCGCGCGGACTGGGAGCAGGAGTGGAGCGATTGGTACAACGGCAATCTGAACGTGTTGTTGTCGGTGCCGGGGTTTCGCACTGCGCAGCGCTTTCGCAATGCAGGCGAGTCGCCGCGCTATCTCGCCATCTATACCCTCGACAGCCCGGCGGTGTTTGAGACGCAGACGTATATCAATGCCGGCGGCAACGGTGCCAACAGCGTGCGCTTTCGCCCGGCGTACCAGATGTGGAAGCGCAATTTGTTCGACCACGAGGGTGCCGCCATCAATGTCGACATCAGCCAGTTTCTGCTGGTGGAGGATGTGGCTGACGCCGGCGTGCCGTCGCGCCCCGGTGCACAGCGCCTGCCCTGCACCGGCATGCACAAGACAACTGCGTTTCGCGACCTGAGCGTGGTCGCGGCGCCACCCGCCACGCTGCCCGACAATGCCGTCTGTTATCGCCCGCTCACGCCGCAACTCGGCCAGCTCTACAAGGATTAAGGCATGTCCAATCACAGTAAGCGACTGGTCGGGCATCTTGCCGGCCTTGAGCCCGCTTTGCTCGATGGCCCGATCGGTACCAACGCGACGATGGCGCTGCTCGACACCGTGGGCTGTGGGCTGTATGGCGCCGATCAGCAGTGGGGCCGCATCCTGCGCGAGCAGGTGCTTGCGGAAGGCTCGCAAGGCAAGGCCACGCTATTCGGCGAGAGCGTCACCGTCGCGCCGTCGCGCGCGGCGCTCGCCAACGGTACTGCGTCGCATGGCTTCGAGCTCGACGACATCATTCAGGGCGCGCTGGTGCATCCGGGCGCGGTGGTGATTCCGGCGGCACTGGCGGTGGCCGAGCACACCGCCGCGTCGGGCGAGCGTCTGTTGCTCGGCATCGTGGCGGGCTATGAGGTGATGGCGCGGCTGGGCCTGGCGCTGGGCGCGGAACACAACACCCGCGGTTATCACACCACCGGCGTCGCGGGCCCGATTGCGGCAACGGTTGCGGCGGGTATCGTTTGGGGACAGCCGGTTGACACCATTCTGTCGGCGATCGGCATCGCGTGCTCCAGCGCCGGCGGCATCAAGGCCTTCACACAGGGCACTGGCGGCATGGTCAAGCGCATGCACGCCGGACGTTCGGCCGAGACCGGCGTGCTGGCATGCGAACTGGCGCAGCGCGGGTTTACCGGCCCGATGGCGGGCGTGGACGGGCATTTCGGCCTGATCGAGGTGATCGGCGGCAGCGACACCGACGCGGAAGCGCTGACGCGCGATCTGGGCCACGACTACGCGATCTCCAGGGTGTGGGTCAAGGCGTATCCCTGCTGCGGACTGATTCACTCGGTGTCGCACGCGATCGAGGCGCTGCGGCGCGAATCTGCGTTGAGTGCCGCGAACGTCAAGAACATCGTGGTGCACACCAGCCGCCGCGCGGTGGAGCACAACGGCGATCCCGATCCGCAGGAGACCATGGCGGCGCAATACAGCATTCCCTATTGCGCGGGGGCGGCGGTGGTGAAAGACCCGCGCGATCCCGCGGCGTTCGCCGCGCAGGGCCTGCGCGATCCGGAAATCCGCCGCGTCGCCGCGCTCACGCAACTGCGCATCGACGAAAAAATGGATGCGCTGTATCCCGCGCACTTCGCCGCGCGCGTGCAGGTGACGCTCGACGGCGGGCACCAGTTTGAGCGCACCGTGATCGATCCGCACGGCACCGCGCACGATGCCTGCGATGCGGCCGAAATCGAGGCCAAATTCCGGCTGCTGGCCAGGCCGGTCAAACCGCAGCAGCAAATCGATCAGGTGATCACGGCGCTGCGCGGGCTGCGCGGCGCGGGATCGGTGGCGGCGTTTTCGGCGGCACTGCATGCCTGAGTACAGGCTGCGATTGCGGTTGAAAGTGGCCGCCATGTGCGTGATGGCAGGCGGCGCAACCGCTCAGGCGCAAACCTATCCAGCGCGCCCGGTGCGCGTCATCGTGCCGTTCGCCCCCGGCGGCGGCACCGATCTGATTGCGCGTGCGCTGGCGCAAAAACTCGCCGAAGCCTGGGGCCAGCAGGTGCTGGTCGACAATCGCGCGGGCGGCGGCACGCTGATCGGCTCGGAGATGGTGGCGAAAAGCGCACCGGACGGCCACACGCTGCTGCTCACCGCCAATCCACACACGACGAACCCCGCGCTGCACGCGAAGTTGCCCTATGACACCCTGCGCGACTTCGCGGGCATCACGCAGATCGCCTCTTCGCCGTTGGTGCTGACGGTGCATCCCTCCCTGCCGGTGCGCAGCGTGCGCGAACTGATCGCGCTGGCCAGACGGCAGCCCGGGCAGCTGAGCTATGGCACTTCGGGTAATGGCGGGCCGCAGCATCTGGCCGGCGAACTGTTCAAGTTCACGGCCGGCGTCAAGATGATTCATGTGCCGTACCGCGGCGGCGCGCCCGCGATCGCCGATTTGCTCGCCGGGCATACGCAATTGATGTTCGGCAGCACCTTCACCGTGTTCCCGCAACATGCGGCGGGCAGATTGCGTGCACTGGCAGTGACTTCCGCGCAGCGCTCGGCGGCGCTGCCCAATTTGCCAACGGTGGCAGAAGCCGCGTTGCCCGGCTACGCCATGACGACCTGGTACGGGTTGTTCTGCGCGGCCGCCACGCCGCCCAATATCATCACCAAACTGCACGCCGATGTGGCGCATGCGCTCAGAACGCCTGACTTGGTTGCGCGTCTGGCTCGCGACGGCTCTGCCGTGGTGGCAAGCGAACCCGCGGCATTCGACGCGCAGGTGCGTGCCGAGATCGAAAAGGCGCGCCGTATTGTCAACTTGTCTGGCATGCGGCTGGATTAAAAAATCGTTTAAAAACAAATAGTTATATGGAAACCCCGAATATCGATCTGGTGGTCGTCGGCGGCGGCATCTCCGGCCTGGTCACCGCCAACCGTGCCGCGCAACTGGGCCTTAAAGCCACCGTACTGGAACAGGGCAGCGCCGAAAAATACCTGTGCAATACGCGCTACACCGGCGGCACGTTTCATCTGTGCCTGCGCGAGATCACGCTCGATCCGGATTTTTTGCACAAGCTGATCCTCGACACCACCGATGGTTTTGTGAAGGATGACCTCGCCAGGCTGATGGCCGATGGTGGCGCAAAGATCATCCGCTGGCTGCAGGGCGAGGGCATCAAATTCATGCGTGCCAGTGCCTCCGAATATCACAAATGGGTGCTGGCGCCGCCGGGCCGCAGCCGGCCGGGTCTGGACTGGGAAGGCCGCGGCGGCGACGTGCTGCTGCGCACACTGGAAGCCAATCTGCTCAAACGCGGCGGCATGCTGGTGCGTGGCGCAAAGGCGCAGTCGCTGATGGTTGAAGACGGCCGATGTGTCGGCGTTACCACACAGGATCGCGCTTGGCGCGCACGCGCGGTGGTGATCGCCGACGGCGGCTTTCAGTGCAATCCGCAACTGATGGAACAATACGTCACCAAACAGCCCGCACGCATGAAACAGCGTAACGGCGGCACCGCCTTTGGCGACGGCCTGCGCATGGCGCAGGCGCTGGGCGCGGCCATCACCGGCACCAACCGCTTTTACGGCCATGTGCTGTCGCGCGATGCGCTGACCAACGACAACCTGTGGCCCTATCCCTATCTGGATGCGCTGGTGACCGCCGGCATCGTCGTCGGGCAGGACGGCAAGCGTTACACCGACGAAGGCCGCGGCGGCGTCAGCGTCGCCAACGCGGTGGCGACGCTGGACGATCCGCTGTCATCCACCTGCGTGTTCGATCACGCGATCTGGGAAGGGCCGGGCCGCAACGGCCTGATCGCGGCCAATCCCCATCTGGTGAATGAAGGCGCGACGATTTTCCAGGCGGGCGATCTCGACGCGCTGGCGGCGAAGGCCGGCATCGATGCCGCGACACTCAAACAAACCATCGCCGGCTACAACGCCGCACTCGCAGCCGGGACGGACGCGTCGGAAATCACGCCCGCCGACGGCATTCCCAGGCGCAACCAGAAATACAAGGCGCTGCCGATCGCCAAGCCGCCGTATTACGCGGTGCCCATGGTGAGCGGCATCACCTACACCATGGGCGGCGTTGTCATCAACACCCACGCGCAGGCGCTGCGCGACGACGGCAGCGTGATTGACGGGCTATATGTCGTCGGTGCTGCGACCGGCGGACTGGAAGGCGGCCCGCAGACGGGCTATGTCGGCGGGTTGGCGAAGGGCGGGATTACCGGCCTGGCGGCGGCGGAGCATGTGGCGGGAAGGTCG
>CADECM010000149.1:0-2771 GCA_902825845.1 uncultured beta proteobacterium | reverse complement strand
GGAGCGTGCGGTCATGTTAGTGCAGGGCGAGGCATTTCAATACTGCCCCCGTTGCCAAGTGAGGCCGCCGGAACCGTGCGATCTGCCCCGCAGCGAGCTTACCCAACCGGTGAAGCATGAAAAAACCAAATTCGCCAACGCCTCAATACGCAGAGTACGCAACACTGGCGCACGCCTGATCGCCTGGCACCTGAGTGGCGGATTTGACGCTGCGACAAACGGGCGCTAGATTGGCATGGCAGCGATGCGGATGAAATTCCGGTACCGCGAATATCCGGGTGCAATCATTCCGCGCGCAGTGAAACCATACAGGGAGAAATATCATGGCTACCGTTCAAACCATCGCCGGCCCCGTCGATAGCGCCGCGCTGGGGCGCACGCTTGCGCACGAGCATATCTGTAGCGGCATGGCCGGCATGGAGCGGGTCGGCATGTTTGACGTGGACGACGTGACGCGGCGCGCCGTCGCCGCGCTCGCCAACGCGAAAGATGTCGGTATCCAAACCGTGATCGATTGCTCCCCGCTCGACCTCGGGCGCCAGGCTACTCTGTTTGAGCGGCTGGCACGGGAATCGTCGTCGAATATCATTGCCTGCACCGGCGTGTATCGATATGTGCCATCGTCCTATGCCGGCTGGAACGTCGATACCCTCGCCGAGTATTGGCTGCGCGACCTGCGTAGCGGCATGGAGGGCACCAACATCCGCGCGGGCGTGCTCAAGATCGCCTGGGACTATGAATACCGTGTCGACGATGGCCCATCGGCGCCGCGCGCCCAGCTTGAGAAATGCGCACGCGCCGCGGCGCTCGCTGCCAAAACGGCAGGTGTGCCGATTCTCGTGCACCATCGCTGCGAAGACCGCACGGGCCATCGCGTGCTCGACATCTTCGAGGAAGAAGGCGTTGATCTGCGCGCGGTGACCGTCGGCCATTGCAACGATTCATTGGACCCGGACTACGTCATCGGTCTTGCCCGGCGCGGCGCGACCGTAGGCCTGGACCGCTTTAATCCGAACCGCTCGCAGGCGGAGCTCGAACGGCGCGCGCAACTGGCTCTGGACGTCATCAAGGCGGGCTACGCCAGTCACATGACGTTGAGCCACGATCGTGCCGCGTTTTCCATCAACGGCGGCCCGCCCGAAGGCGGCCCTCGCCCCGAGGATGCGAACTGCTATGTGCGCGTATCGCAGATGGAGATACCCTGGTTGCTTGCGCACGGCGCGACCGAGGCCGATATCCAGGCAACACTCGTGGGATCGGTGCGCGCCATGTTTGAATCGGCAAGCGCCATGAAACGAGGTTGACAGCGCGCCACCCATCCGGGGCGCCGGTATGTTCGAACGCCAAAGGTGTCGCTGAGTCGATAGCGCGAGTGAAAAGATCACGTGTTTCTATCGCTGACAGCTATTCGGAGGCAATGGTTGCTTCTGTACTTCTGGACCCGCGCCAATCCCCGAAGCACGTCGGCGCTATGGAATGGCAGTCGGCATCACTGCTCAATTCCGATACCTGCCGGAGACCCTACGCGGGCAGATATCAAAGTACACCAGTCGCACCGGAATAATTGCCATTCGACGACAGGATCATGATTCCCGAGTTCATAAGGCCGACCGCGATGCAAGGTTCAGCCCTTACGTGACAACAACCAGCATTGCGCAAAAGGCCCAGTCATTATTCTCCGATTATTGCGCCCCTTAAACACGAGACCGACTAACAGGCCAAGATCATCAAATTGCTGGCATCAAGCTGGTAGACTGAATTGAAGACCATTCAATGACATTCGCTCCACCGATCAACCAATAGGCGTTTCTCGCGCCTCAAGCTGTGACAATCTCCAAATCCGCCCAGACGCCGACGTGATCCGAGGGCCACAGGGTCGGATCGTTGGGGCTCGGCCGGTCAAAACATAGACCGCTCTCAAGAGAGCGTACTTGGTCGACGGTCCAGACATAGTCGATACAATGCAAGAAACGCGGGCGGCCAGGGTGCGTGACGTTGCCTTGGGCATCCGCCAGCGGAGTAGGTGCGGTGGGCGCGAACTGAGTAGGCCGAAACCGCGTCGCCATCAGCGCGGCAGAGGGCGACGCGAGCGGGGCATTGAAGTCCCCGCACACGATGCGGGCAGTGACGTCGGCACGGCTGTCGATCCAGGCGAGAAGCTGCTGAACTTGGTAAAGACGCATCGAATCGTCGCCAGCCGAGCGGTAAAGGTGCGTGACGTAGACATCAAGCGACTTGCCGCCGACGAGCACGCGGGCCACGAGCGCAATAATGTCGAGCGTGCGAAAATCCAGATTGCCGGTCTCGATGATTGGATGGCGCGTCAGCAACGCTTCAGCCTCGACGGCGGCCAGCCCGTTCACCCGTGTCTGCTGCACCAACGCGTAGTCAAGGCCAAACCGTGCCTTCGCCTCATCGCGAATCCAGTGCGCGGTACGTAGCGGCAGGCAGACCTCGTTTAACGCGAGCAAGTCAGGGCGCAGTTCGCCAAGTTGTTCAATGACGAGCTCGCGCCGTAGGCTCCAGCGCCTGTGGTCCTGCTCTAGGTTGAGCGTGGCGACACGGAATTTCATTTGGCGACCTCCTCGTCGGATTATCGCAGGCGTTTGCGGGGGCTGCTTGATCCCGTGCAAGCCGCGGTTCCGGCCAGATTTCTCCCCCACGACGGCTGCCCCACACATTTTCGTGCCTTGAAGAATCTAGACACCACACTTCGCTGCGGCTTAACTTCCTTCATGGCCGATATAAGCGCGGTCCCAGATCGCGTGAGC
>CADECM010000148.1 GCA_902825845.1 uncultured beta proteobacterium | reverse complement strand
TCACCCGGCGCTCCGCGCCGCCCTCTGCTCCGCTTCAAGTGTGCCCTTGTCCCGGAGGGCGAGGGCTTGTTCCCCTCTCCCTTCGGAAGAGGGGCTAGGGGTGAGGGAGGGCGTTGACGTTTCATAGGGATCGAATAAAGACAAAAACTGTTTATAATCAAATACTTGACATATAACAACAACGGTATCAGATGTCATGCCGCATCTCCTGACTGGCCGGGTATTGCGGCTACGCCCGCACACCTGCACAAGCCCGGCGTTTGCGTCAGGTACGCCGTGTCGCCGCCACGTGGCGCGTTTAAGCACGTTGTTGGGATTTGCGATACGCGCAGTGATGCGAGGCATCGATGCTCGTCTTGCATGAACGCATCGCCATCGATCAGTATCACGTGCGCAGTTGCCGGAACATGCTGTCAAACCATCAGCAATGTGGCCCGATAACGCCTGCCAATCCATCGGTCCACGAACGCATTCGACCATCGGCAATGTGGTGCCCGGGACCGGAATCGAACCGGTACGCTGGTTTTACCCAAGCGAGGGATTTTAAGTCCCTTGTGTCTACCAATTTCACCACCCGGGCGACCGCGCCATCTTATCATTACGCTCCAGTGGCCGCTGGCGGGCAGGCGTTCAGGCAAACCTGCGCGCCTGACAGGTTTTTATTGCCGAATAATGACTGAACTCGCTGTTTTCGTCCGGGTCTACCTTGCGCCCAATCGTGATAAATCGTGCTTCGCAACGAAAATTCCCGCCGTCATTGGAAGGCTCGCGGCACGGTAGGCGCGCTCAGAGTAAAATTGCTTACATGAAAACCATTTGTAGCCCCGCACGAATTCCCCTTGCGCATCGACGTACGTTCGGCTTCACCCTGCTGGAACTGCTGGTGGTGGTGGTCATCATCGGCTTGCTGGTGAGCTACGTCGGGCCGCGCTATTTCAGTCAGGTGGGTAAATCGGAAATAGGCACGGCCAAAGCGCAGATCGATGCCCTTGAAAAGGCGCTCGACCAATACCGCCTCGACACCGGCCATTATCCAGGCGCCGAAGTGGCACTGGGCGGCCTGTATACCCGGCCGCCAAACGAGCCCAAGTGGAACGGCCCTTACCTGAAGAAAGCCGTGCCCAAGGATCCCTGGGGCAAGGATTATGTGTACAAGATTCCGGGAGAACACAGTGATTATGACCTGCTCTCCTACGGCAAGGATGGCCAGCCCGGCGGCACCGGCGAAAATGCCGACATCACGAATTACTGAATCTTTCGTTCCGCGCGGGCATCATGCGTTTTGAAATCAAGGGTATCAAACCCGACGGTCACGTCGATACCTTTGGCTTGACAGCGCTGGATGAGTCGGGCGCACGTACCGAGGCCGCGGGCCTGGGCTATGCGGTCCTTTCGGTCAGCCGCCGCGCGGATTTTTCGTCATTGTGGAAACGCCGCGGCGAACGCTTTCCGGTATTGCTGTTCAGCCAGGAACTGCTGGTGTTGCTCAACGCCGGCCTTCCGCTGGTCGTTGCCATCGAGACCCTCGCGGAAAAAGAACGCAGTCCCGGCGTGCGCGGCACGCTTGAGCGGATCGCGGAAACCATGCGCCAGGGCCGCACGCTGTCGGCGGCACTGCAGCAACATCCCGGCGCGTTCAGTTCGCTGTATGTCGCCACCGTGCAGGCAAGCGAACGCACCAGCGATCTGGGTCCGACGCTGGCGCGCTACATCGCCTACCAGAACCAGGTGGATGCCATCCGCAAGCGCCTGATTAACGCCTCGATCTACCCTGCCCTGCTGATCGCCGCCGGTACGCTGGTCAGTTTGTTCCTGCTGCTGTACGTGGTGCCGCGTTTCGGCAAGATCTACGAAGATCGCGGCACTGACTTGCCACTGATGTCGCAACTCATGCTGTATTGGGCCAAGGCGGTTGAAGGCCATGCGCTGGTGGTGAGCGGGCTGCTCGCGGCCTTGCTGGTGGGAATAGCCTATGTCGTCAGGCTGCCCGGTGTGCGCGCCGCCGTGGAACAGATGTTGTGGCGGGCGCCCGCCATCGGCGAGCACATGAAGGTGTATCAACTGGCACGGTTTTATCGCACCATCGGCATGCTCCTGCGCGGCGGACTGCCGCTGGTTTCTGCGCTGGAGATGGGGGCAAATCTTCTGCACCCCGTGCTCAGGGCACGCCTCGCGCGCGCCAGCACGGCGGTCAGCGAAGGACGCCCGGTATCGCAGTCGATGGAAGAAAACGATCTCACCACGCCGGTCGCGCTGCGCCTGCTCGCCGTGGGCGAGCAAAGCGGTAATATGGGCGAAATGATGGACCGCATCGCGCTGTTCCACGACGAGGAGATCAGCCGCTGGGTGGACTGGTTTACACGGCTGTTCGAACCCCTGCTGATGGCGTTCATCGGCATTGTGATCGGTGGTATCGTCATCCTGATGTACATGCCTATTTTTGAACTCGCCGGGAGCCTCAAATGAGTGCCGTGGTCTCTGATGGCGCGCCCGGCATCACGCCCGCCCAGCTCGCCGCCGCGCGCAGCGCGGCGGCCGGCGCGCGCCGGCGCCTGGTGGAGGTGCTTGAAGAACAACTCGGCCTGCAGCCCGACACATTCGTCGCCACGCTGAGCGCCAATGTGCGCCTGCCGGCGATCACCATGGACGTGCTGCGCCGCGCCACGCCGCTGTTTGACGTGGTGCCGTTCAGCGAATGCTCGCAGCGCAATTGCGTGCTGGTGCGCGCGGGCGAAGAACAGGTAATTCTGGTCATCGACGATCCTTTCGACGGCGAGCTGCAAACCTGGGCCGACGAACGCATCACGGTGGAATTTTCGTGGGCGCTCGCGCATCGCGGCGACCTGGTGGCGTTTCTCGCCAGCCATGAGGAAATGCTGCGCGCGCTGGATGCGGTGCACGCCGGCGATCAGCAGGTCACCGATGACCGCGAACACTATGAGGATCTCTCGCTGCGGGCGATCAGTGACGAATCCAGCGACGTGGTGCGGCTGGTGCGTTCCACCCTGCGCGATGCCCTGAAAAACGGCGCCAGCGACATTCATCTCGAAACGCTCGCCAGCGGTCTGGTCATCAAATTCCGCATCGACGGCATTCTGTCGCAGGTCAAAACGCTGACCGATCTGCAGCAGGCGGAGCAGGCGCTGTCGCGCGTCAAGGTGCTGGCTGAACTCGACGTCACCGAACGGCGGGTGCCGCAGGACGGCCGCTTCAAGGCCATCGACCGCGGCAGAGCGGTGGATTTCCGCGTGTCCATCATGCCCAGCATTTACGGCGAAGATGCAGTGCTGCGCGTGCTCGACAAGCAGTCACTGTACGAAAGCACGCAGCAGCAGCTTTCCCTCGGTTCGCTGGGATTTGAGGACGACGACATCCGCATCCTGCGCCGCCTGTCACATGAACCGTACGGCATGCTGCTGGTCACCGGCCCCACCGGCAGCGGCAAGACCACCACGCTGTATGCCGCGATCAGCGAAATCAATACCGGGCAGGACAAGATTGTCACCATCGAGGATCCCGTGGAATACCAGTTGCCCGGGGTATTGCAGATTCCGGTCAACGACAAAAAGGGACTGACCTTTGCGTTGGGGCTGCGGTCCATCCTGCGCCACGATCCCGACAAGATCATGGTCGGCGAGATCCGCGATCCCGAAACCGCGAATATCGCCGTGCAATCCGCCCTCACCGGCCACCTGGTGTTCACCACGGTGCACGCGAATAACGTATTTGACGTGATCGGCCGCTTCATGCACATGAACGTCGACCTCTACGGCTTTGTGTCGGCGCTCAATGCCATACTCGCGCAACGCCTGGTGCGCCTGATCTGCCCGCACTGCGCGGAGGCACACACGCCCAGCCCCGAACTGCTGCATGAATCCGGCATCAGCGACGCCGAATCGTCCCTGTACCGGTTTCGCATCGGGCGCGGCTGCCGTGAGTGCCGCGGTTCGGGCTACAAAGGCCGCAAGGCAATCGCCGAACTGATGATCCTGAATGATGAACTGCGCGAGTTGATCACAACGCGCGCCTCCATTCGCCACCTGAAAGAGGCCGCGCATCGTGCCGGCACCCGCCTGCTGCGCGAGGCCGCGCTGGATGCCGTGCGCCAGGGAAAAACCACGCTGGAGGAGATCAATCGTGTCACTTTCGTGGCGTGAGCGGCTGCTGGTCTCGCTGGCGCCCGGCGACGTCAGCTGGTTGCGGCTGGCGGGTCCGTTCAGACCCAAACTGATCGGCAAGGGCATCGTTGCGGTCGAATCCGGTTACGGCACGCGTCCGTGGGATGGCGCGATCGCGGCACTGCGTGCGGAAACCGCGCGCTGGAGCCGCGACAGGCTGTCCGTGCGCATCGTGCTGTCCAACCATTTTGTCCGCTACGCTCTGGTGCCGCCGAGCAACGACGTCAGCGGCCACGACGAGGAACTGGCGCTGGCGCGTTTTCACTTCAACAAGATTCACGGGGAGAGCAGCCGTCATTGGGATGTGCGCCTGAGTCCCGGGCGTGCCGGCGCGCCGCGGCTGGCGTGCGCCACCGACAGCGCGCTGCTCGACGCCTTGCGGCAGAGTTTTCCGGCCGGCGGGCGCCCGCAACTGGCGTCGGTGCAGCCCCTGCTGATGTCGGTATACAACAGCGGCGGCAGCGCCATGCCGGGCACCGGCGCGTGGATTGTCATGGCGGAGCCCGAGCGCGCCTGTGTCGCCCTGCTCAAAGGCGGTCAATGGCATGCCGTGCAAAACGTAAAAGGCCGCTACGCCGATGCCGATGCGTGGATAGCGCTGGTCGAACGCGAACGCTGGCGCGTCACGCTGGACGCCGTGCCCGACACGTTGCTGGTGCATGCGGCGCAGGGCAGCGCCCTGCCCCAACGCACCCACGGCGCATGGAAGGTGCGCGCCATCGAAGCACGCTGGCCCGTTGGCCTGTTGCCGTCGCGTGATGGCGCATTCATCCGCGCGCTCAGTGCCGCATGAGACCTGCTCCGCTACAACTGGACTTTGTCCAGCCGGTACGGCGCCCGCTGTGGCTCGGACTGTTGCTGCTGGCACTGGCGCTTGGCGTGGCCGCCGATCTGGGAAAGCGCTGGCAGGACACGCGCGAGGCGCTGCAACGCATGCAAGCTTCGGACAGTCTGTTAAACACTGATCGGCCGCGCGGGAAGCCGGTGCCGGCCGAATATCTGGATGATCATGTCAAGGCCGCTGAAACCGTGGTTCGCAATCTGACCCTGCCCTGGGCAAGCCTGATCGAAACACTGGAGGAAACGGGCAATCAGGACGTGGCCGTACTGCAGGTCCAGCCGGACGCGCAACAGCGTCTGTTGCGCATGACCGGCGAAGCACGCAATCAGAACGCCTTGTGGCAGTACGTCAACAGCCTCGCGGCCACCCGCAGTCTGGAGGAGGTGCATCTGCTGAATCATCAGGTACTGCAGGAAGACCCGCAGAAACCGCTGCAATTTTCATTGCAGGCAAGGATCAAGGCCGCGCCATGAAACTACTGCGCAGGCTGGCCGGCATTCTGGGGATTTATGGAATGGCAGGCGTCGTGCTTTCCCTGCTGTGCGCGGGCCTGTACGTCGGCGTGGTGAAACCTGCCGAAAGGGAGCTGTCGGCCCAGCAGGAAGCATCACGACGCATGAAATCGCGCAAGGCGGTGCAACCGGTTTCCATCGACAACCGCAGTGACGACCTGCGGCGTTTCTATACGCTGTTTCCGACCACCGGAAAGATCGCGCCCGAGATGCAAAAGCTGTGGGCGATCGCGGGCGAATACAAGATCGACCTGCAACAGGGCGAATATCGCCTCGAATCCACCGGCCCGGGGTTGGCGCGCTACCGCATTACCCTGCCGGTGCGTGCCAGCTATGCCCAGATTCGGCAGTTTGTCGGTTACATCCTCAAGGAAATCCCCGCAATGTCGATTGACGGCCTGCGCTTTGAACGCAAGAAAATTACCGATACGCAGCTCGACGCACAAATCAAACTGACACTTTATCTGCAACCTGCCGGCGTCGCGGTAGCCGCCGCGCCGACTTCGCCATGAAGCGGCCGCCACTTGTGCCCTGGCTCACATCCCTCTCCCGGTACATCGACATGAATCCGAACCACACGCGAATATTTCGTGCCGGCCCGCGGCGCCTGCTGGCGGCGCTGGCACTGCTTGCCGGTTGCGCCAACAATCCGGCAATCCAGGAGGCGCGTAGCCATATCGAGGCGGGCCGCAGCGAGTCCGGATTGCAGGTTCTGCAAAAAGCGACCAAGGACAGTCCGGAAAATCTCGCCTACCGTTCGGAATATTTTCGCCAGCGCGAACTTGCGATCACACAATGGCTGACGCAAGCCGAGACCTTGCGGCTCAGCGGACAACTGGAAGCGGCCGCGGCGCTCTACCGCCGCATCCAGACTTACGATGCCAAGAATGCGCGCGCACAGACCGCGCTGGCGGAACTCGAACAGGAAAAGCGCCACCGCGATGTGATTGGATCGGCCGAAACCCTGGTGCGCGCCAATCGCTATGGCGAAGCCCGCGACGTGCTGCGGCCGCTGCTCAATGAGAATCCGCGGCACCGCGAGGCGCGCCGCCTGCAGCGCGAAATAGACGACAAGACACTCAAACCCGCCGTGACCACGCCGAGGATCGCGCCCACCTCGGCAAAACCAATCTCGCTGGAACTGCGTGACGTGACGCTGCGGTCGGTGTTCGATGTCATTGCGCAAGGCACGGGCCTGAGCTTCGTGTTCGACAAGGATATTCGTGCCGATACCCGTACCACCATCGCGGTGCGCAATGCCAGCCCGGAAGAACTCATACGCATCGCGCTCACCTCCAACCAGCTCGCCAAAAAACTGATCAACGAAACCACTGTCCTGATCTATCCGAACACGCCGCAAAAGCGGCGCGAATATGAAGAGCTGGTTATCCGCGCCTTCTATCTCGCCAATGCCGACGTCAAGCAAACGGCGAACATGATCCGCACACTGGTGAAGACACGCGATATATTCATCGACGAAAAACTCAACATGCTGGTCATCAAGGATACCCCTGACGCCATTCGCATGGCCGAAAAGCTGGTGATCGCGCAGGACCTCGCCGACCCCGAAGTGATGCTGGACGTGGAAGTCATGGAGGTCGCAACCAGCAAACTGCAGGAGCTGGGCATCAAATTTCCGGATTCGATTGGCATGGGGATTTTTGGCAACCGAACGATCAATACCGCGGTCACGACCACCACGGGAACAACCCAGACAAGTGATACTTCGGGAACGCCGGGCGTGTTTTCGCTGTCGGAGTGGCTGGCCAATCCGCGCAGCGGCCTGGTACGATTCACGGTGCCCAATCCGCTCTTCACGCTGAATCTTCACCAGGACGACGGCACCACAAACGTGCTGGCCAATCCGCGCATACGCGTCAAGAACAAGGAGAAGGCGAAAGTGCACATCGGCGACCGCGTGCCGGTGATTACCACTACCGCTGCCGCCACCGGCGGCTTCGTCGGCGAGTCCGTGACGTATCTCGACGTCGGACTCAAACTGGAGGTCGAGCCACTGATCCACATCGGCGACGAAGTCAGCATGAAAGTGGGCCTTGAAGTCAGCAATATCGTGCGCGAGATCGTCGGCACCACCTCGAGCAGCCGCAATTATCAGATCGGCACGCGCAACGCCGCCACCGTGTTGCGGCTGAGGGATGGCGAAACCCAGATACTTGCGGGACTGATCAACGATGAAGACCGCCGCACCGCCAATCGCGTACCGGGGCTGGGTGACCTGCCGGTCGCCGGGCGATTGTTCTCGTCACACCGGGATTCCCGGGTCAAGACCGAAATCGTACTGCTGATTACGCCGCGGCTGGTGCGCACGCTGGACCGACCCGATAACAACGTGATCGAGTTCCGGGCGGGTACGGAAGCGTCTACGGGCTCGTCGCCGGGCACCATTCAAGCACCGTTTTCGCCGCCCGAAGCCCGGCCGCGCCCGGTCACGACACCGCCGCCCGTACCCACGCCGAGAGCGCCCCAGGTGCCGGGCGTTGGGCCGCAGAACCAGCCCGGACCGCAACCGATGGTGCCGTTTGGCGGCGTGCAACAACCCGCCAACCGCTAGCAGGCGCCGGCTTTGAAGTCTTTGCACAAGCGCGGTTTTACGCTGATCGAACTGGTGATCACGGTGGCCATTATCGCCATCCTGGCGTCCGTGGCGCTGCCGCTGAATGAACTCGTCGTGCAGCGTGGCAAGGAGCAGGATTTGCGCCGTGCCTTGCGTGAAGTGCGCGAGGCCATCGATGCCTACAAGCTGGCAACAGAAGGCACGCCCCCGCGCATCCAGAAAAAGGCCGGCGACTCCGGTTATCCCAAACGCCTCGAAGATCTGCTGGAAGGCGTAGATGACCAGACCAGTCCGAAAAAGGCGAAAATCTATTTTCTACGGCGCATACCACGCGATCCGTTTGACACCGATCCCGCCCGCACCGCGGCACAAACCTGGGGCCTGCGCAGCTATGCCAGTCCACCGGACGACCCCAAGGATGGCGACGACGTTTTCGACATTTACACGCGCGCGCCCGGCAAAGGCATCAATGGCCGGCCGTACAAGGAATGGTGATGCCGCTTTTCGCGCGGCGCAGCCGGGGATTCACGCTGATCGAGCTGATCGTCGTATTCCTGATCATTGCGATACTGCTGACGTTGGCCATGCCGCGCTACTTTTCCAGCATTGACCGATCCAAGGAAGCGGTTCTCAAGGAAAACCTTTATCAGGTGCGCGACGCTATCGGCAAATACTACGGGGACAAGGGAAAATATCCGGAATCGCTCGAAGCGCTCACCGCCGAGAGATATCTGCGAAAACTTCCGGTGGATCCCTTGACCGAAAGCGCCACCACCTGGGTGATCGTGCCGCCGCCGGACACGGAAAAAAGCGGGGTCTATGACCTCAAGAGCGGCGCGCAAGGCAAGGCGGCGGACGGCACCGCCTTCAGCGAGTGGTAGCAACCCGCGCATGCGTTCGCCTGCCGACCTAGCCAGGGCGTGGCGTTCGCGGCACCGGATGCAACGTGGATTTACCTATCTTGCGATACTCTTCATTCTGGCCATGCTGGGCGCGGGCCTGGCGCTCACGGGCGAGGTATGGTCCACCGCCGCACAGCGCGACAAGGAAGCGGAACTGTTGTATATCGGCGGGGAATATCGCAAGGCCATCGGACGCTATTACCTCAACCGTGGCCAGCGCCGCTACCCGCGCAGCCTCGACGACCTCCTCAAGGACCCGCGTGAAGCTGGCACCGTGCGCCATTTGCGCAAGCGTTACGCCGATCCGATCACCGGCACGACGGAGTGGGGTATCGTCAAGGCGCCCGATGGCGGTGTCATGGGCATCTACAGCCCTTCCGAACAGATGCCATTGAAGACCGCAAATTTTCGTGTAGAAGACAAGAGCTTCGAAGGCGGCGGAAAATATGCCGACTGGAAGTTCCTGTTCACCCCGCCGCAGCAGGCGGGCACGGCCAAGCCCGTACCCAAGCCGTCTGCGGCAAGCCCGCCTTCAACACCTGTGCCGAAGCCGTAGCACAGCCGGTCACCCGGGCGGCAATCGCGAACAGT
>CADECM010000147.1 GCA_902825845.1 uncultured beta proteobacterium | reverse complement strand
TGAACTGCTGCAGTTCGGTGACCAGCGTGTTCCAGCGGCCCTTGGTGATGCCGATGGTGAACATGATGAAGAACGAATATAACCCTGTCTTCTCGACGATAATGCCGTTTTCCGCCAGATACTTGGTCAACACCGCCGCGGGTATTCCGGTTTTCGCAAATTTGCCGGTGACGTCCAGCCCCGGCGTGATCACCGTGGACTTGATCGGGTCGAGCATATTGAAGCCCGTCGCGAGATTGCCGAAGCCGTGCCAGCGTTCGCTCGCGCGCAGCATCCAGTCGTCGCGATTGCCGATGCCTTCTTCCGCCAGGCGCTCCGGTCCCCATACCTTGAACCACCAATCCTTGCCGAACTCGGCATCGACCTTGCGCATGGCGCGGCGAAAATCCAGCGCCTCGCGTATGGATTCTTCCACCAGCGCGCGGCCGCCGGGCGGCTCCATCATCGCCGCCGCCACGTCGCACGAGGCGATGATCGCGTACTGCGGCGAGGTCGAGGTGTGCATCAGATACGCTTCGTTGAAGGTGTGCTGGTTCAGCTTGCGCTTCTGGCTGTCCTGCACCAGGATTTGCGACGCCTGCGACAGCCCGGCCAGCAGCTTGTGCGTCGATTGCGTGGCAAACACCATCGACTCGCGGCACAGCGGCCGGTTGCGCCCGATGGCGTGCATGCCCTTGTAGAACTCGTGGAACGTGGCGTGCGGCAGCCACGCTTCGTCAAAATGCAGCGCATCGACCTTGCCGTCGAGCATCTCCTTCAGCGTATCGACGTTGTAGACAATGCCGTCATAGGTACTTTGTGTGAGCGTCAGCACCCGCGGCTTGGTCTTGACCTTGCTGGCAAACGGATGCGCCGCGATCTTTTTCTCGATGTTCTCCCACTTGAACTCCTCGAGCGGGATGGGCCCGATGATGCCGAAGTGATTGCGCGTGGGCATCAGGAACACCGGTATCGCGCCGGTCATGGTGATTGCGTGCAGTATCGACACATGACAGTTCCTGTCCACGATGACCACATCGCCGGGCGCCACCGTGGAATGCCACACGATCTTGTTCGAGGTCGACGTGCCGTTGGTGACAAAAAACAGATGGTCGCAGTTGAAAATACGCGCCGCGTTGCGTTCGGAAGCCGCCACCGGCCCGGAATGATCGAGCAGCTGCCCAAGTTCGTCGACCGCGTTGCAGACGTCGGCGCGCAGCATGTTCTCGCCGAAGAACTGGTGGAACATGTGGCCGACCGGGCTTTTCAGAAATGCCACGCCGCCGGAATGCCCCGGACAATGCCACGAGTAGGAACCATCCTGCGCGTAATGCGTCAGCGCGCGGAAAAACGGCGGCGCCAGCCCGTCCAGATACGCCTTGGTCTCGCGCACGATGTAGCGGGCCACGAACTCCGGCGTGTCCTCGAACATGTGAATGAAGCCGTGCAGCTCGCGCAGCACGTCGTTCGGGATATGGCGGGACGTCTGGGTTTCGCCATACAGAAAAATCGGAATGTCCGCATTGCGAAAGCGGATACCCCGCACGAAGGCACGCAGCTCCTCGATGGTGCTGGCCGCCTCGTCGGTCGAGAACTCTTCGTCGTCCACCGACAGAATGAACGCCGAACCGCGGCTTTGCTGCTGCGCAAACGACGACAGGTCGCCGTAGCTGGTAACACCGAGCACCTCCAGACCTTCCTCTTCGATCGCCTTCGCCAGCGCGCGGATGCCGAGGCCGCTCGCGTTTTCCGAGCGAAAGTCCTCATCGATGATGATGACGGGGAAGCGAAATTTCATGCGACTCTCCCGGCCGCGGCGGCAGGCGGCCAATGCGGCGGATTATAAGACGCTGAAACCTGCAGCGAGCTTACAGGGTCAGGATTTTTTGCATGGTGTTGCGCTGGCGCCACCCTGAACAGCGTGAGACGCGAGGGGTGATGCGCAAAACCTGACGGGGGACCGTAAGGGCCGGCGCTTCAGGCTACGCCTCACGCCTCACGTATTTTGAACCACGATCTTCGGGAACGCGGACGAGTGGTCCTGCTGCTTGTCCGCGATTTTCACCGCCACGCGGCGCGCGATCTGCTTGTAGATCTGGCTGGCGCGGCAGTCCGGGTCGGACACCACGGTGGGCATGCCTGAGTCAGCCTGTTCACGAATGTGAATATCGAGCGGCAGCGCGCCCAGCAATTCCACGTCGTAGTCTTTGCCCATCCTGGCGCCACCGCCTTCACCGAAAATGTGCTCCTCATGGCCGCAATTCGAACAGATATGGATCGACATGTTCTCGATGATGCCGAGGATCGGCACATTGACCTTCTCGAACATTTTCAGGCCCTTGCGGGCATCGATCAGGGCGATATCCTGCGGCGTGGTGACGATCACGGCACCGGTCAGCGGCAGCCGCTGGCCGGCGGTCAGCTGGATGTCGCCGGTGCCCGGCGGCATATCGAGGATCAGGTAATCAATGTCGCGCCAGTTGGTCTGGTTGGTGAGCTGCTCCAGCGCCTGTGTGGCCATCGGGCCGCGCCATACCATCGGCGTGTCCATATCGATCAGGAAACCGATCGACATCACCTGCAGGCCGTGACCTTCCATCGGCTCCAAGTTTTTTTCGTCCTTGCTGACGGGCTTGCCGGTGATGCCCAGCATCATGGGCTGCGACGGGCCGTAAATATCCGCATCCAGCACGCCCACATTGGCGCCTTCGGCGGCCAGCGCCAGCGCGAGGTTCACCGCCGTGGTGCTCTTGCCCACGCCGCCCTTGCCCGAGGCCACCGCGATGATGTTCTTCACTCCGGGCACCAGCTTTACGCCGCGCTGCACGGCGTGCTTGACGATGTTCATGCTGACGTTGACCGCGACACTGCCCACGCCCGGCAATGATTTCAGCTTCGCCGTGATCTCGTCATGAATCGGCGTTAGCTGGCTCTTCGCCGGATAGCCCAGCTGCACGTCCAGCGACACGTTATTGCCGTCCACCTTGATGTTGCGCGCCGACTTGCTGGTGAGGTAATCCTTGTGCGTGTTGGGATCGACGAGCGTCTGCAGCGCGTCCTTGACCTGCTGTTCGGTAATGGCCATAAAACATCCTTGGTGAAGAGGGGCGCATTGTAATTTCAATCGCCGCACTTGTGGGATTGTAGACGCGTTTGGGCAGCGCCATTTGTTACAATCACATTCTTTAGCCGCACTCTGAACAGGGCTTTCCATGACCTCCCGCCGCATTTTCGTTACCACCGCTCTACCGTATGCGAATGGTGCGTTTCACATCGGGCACATCATGGAGTACATCCAGGCCGACATCTGGGTGCGCTTTCAGCGCATGCAGGGGCACGAAGTGCATTTTGTTGGTGCGGACGATGCCCACGGCGCGCCGATCATGATCGCCGCCGAAAAAGCCGGCAAGACCCCGCAGCAGTTTGTCAGCGAAATCGCTGCAGGCCGCAAGCGCTACCTCGACGGCTTTCACATCGAGTTCGACAACTGGCATTCCACCGATTCGCCGGAAAACACCGAGCTGTCGCAGGACATTTACAAGCGCCTGAAAGCGGCAGGGCTGACCTATGCCAAACCGGTCGAGCAGTTCTACGACCCGGTGAAAGGCATGTTCCTCGCCGACCGCTACATCAAAGGCGAATGCCCGAAGTGCGGCGCCAAGGACCAGTACGGCGACGCCTGCGAAGTCTGTAGCTCGGTCTATGCGCCCACGGAACTGAAGAACCCGTATTCAACACTCTCCGGCGCCACGCCGGAACTGCGCACCTCGGACCATTATTTTTTCAAACTGTCGGACGCCAGGTGCGTGACGTTCCTGAAAGAATGGCTCGACGCCCCCGGCCGCCTGCAGCCGCAGGTCGCCAACAAGGCGCGCGAGTGGCTCGAAGGCAAAGGGGATCAGGCACTCGGCGACTGGGACATTTCACGCGATGCGCCGTACTTCGGCATTCCGATCCCCGACGTGCCCGGCAAATACTTTTATGTGTGGCTGGATGCGCCGATCGGCTATCTCGCCAGCTTCAAGAACTATTGCGCCAAAAAGGGCATCGACTTCGAAAAATTCCTCACCGATCCGGACACCGAGCAAATTCACTTCATCGGCAAGGACATCATCTACTTCCACACCCTGTTCTGGCCGGCGATGCTCCGATTCGCGGATAAACCCTACAAAGTTCCCGATCACGTCTACGTGCACGGCTTCATCACCGTGTCCGGCGAAAAAATGTCCAAGTCACGCGGCACCGGCATTAGCCCGCTGCGCTATCTGGATGTCGGGATGAATCCGGAATGGCTGCGGTATTACATCGCTGCCAAGCTGAATGCGAACGTTGAGGATGTTGATTTCAATCCTGATGACTTTATGGCGCGGGTGAATAGTGATTTGATTGGCAAGTATGTGAATATTGCTAGTCGGTGCGCGGGATTCATCGGCAAGCGTTTTGATGGGAGGCTTTCGAGTGTTGTAAAGAATCCGCTACTCTCGGATATTCAAGCCGCAGCAACCGAAATTGCCAAGCTATACGAGGCTCGCGAGTACGGAAAAGCATTGCGGGAAATCATGTTTCATACGGATAACGCAAACGGTTTCATTGCTCAAGTGAAACCGTGGGAGCTCGCGAAACAAACAGGGCAAGACGCTGCGTTACATCAGTGTTGCACTGACGCAATTAACATCTTTAGATTACTGACTATTTATCTCAAACCCGTATTGCCTAAATTAGCTTCACAAGTCGAAGCACTGCTAAATGTCAAACCGCTGGTCTGGTCGGATGCGCAGACTTGGTTGCCGGAGCAGCATGCCATTAACGAATACAAATATTTGATGTCGCGTGTCGACGAAAAACAACTCGACGCCCTGTTCGAACTTCCCAAGGAAACTCCGACTGTGACCGCATCCACACCCCACCCCACTTCGCCCGCAAAAACCGAGGAAGCGACGAACGTTGCCGCAACGCCAACCATCAACATTGACGACTTCGCCAAGGTCGATCTGCGCATTGCAAAAATCACCAATGCCGAACACGTGGAAGGCGCCGACAAGCTGCTGAAGCTCACGCTCGACGTCGGCACGCTGGGCACACGCCAGGTGTTCGCAGGCATCAAGTCGGCCTACGATCCGGCGACACTCATCGGCAAGGTCACGGTGGTCGTAGCCAATCTCGCGCCACGCAAGATGAAGTTCGGCCTGTCGGAAGGCATGGTGCTCGCCGCCAGCGGAGAAACGCCCGGCATTTTTCTGCTCTCGCCCGACAGCGGCGCCCAGCCCGGCATGAAGGTCAAATAATAATACATTAAGTCATTGTTTTTAAACAATATTTTTTAAGTTGCCGCAATGAAACTGAACAGTGTTGAAGCGATCGCCATCGATATTCCGCTGCCGCTCAACTTTGGCGGCGCGACTTACAACGTGCTGAAACGCAGCACAGTGATTACGCGACTGCGCACGACAGAGGGCCTCACCAGCAACGTCTACAACGGCGACAACCGCGCGCATGCAGGCGAGATCGCGCGGCTGATCCGCGACGAACTGTTTCCGCTGATCAAGGGCATGGGCATTTTCGAGTACGAGCGCATCTGGGAGAAGCTGTTCGCGCTCACCACCATGCAGGGCGACCGCAAGACGCTGATGGAAGCCATAGCCTGCGTGGACTGCGCGATCTGGGATCTGATCGGCAAGTCGCTTGGCAAATCGGTGCGCGAGCTGCTCGGCGGCTATCGCGACACGCTGCCGATCATTTCCATCGGTGGCTACTACATGCCGGGCAAAAAACTCGCCGATTTCGGCAAGGAAGTCGAGTCCTATCGCAAGGCCGGCATGGCCGGCTGCAAGTTCAAGGTGGGCGGCCTGTCCCCCGCGGAGGACGCCAAACGCGTCGCCGTGGCGCGCAAGGCGGTCGGCAATGATTTCATGCTCTGCGTCGATGCCAATCGCGGCTGGAACGCGCAGGATGCGATTGAATTCGCGCGCCTGATCGAGCATCTGAACATCGCGTGGTTCGAAGAGCCGTGCCACTGGTATGACGAGGCGGCAATGATGGCACGGGTACGCCATTCGATTCGCATGCCGGTCACCGCCGGCCAGAGCGAGATCTCATGTCAGGGCGTGCGGCGGCTGATCGACGCGGGCGCCGTGGATTACGTGAACTACGACGTCTCCGAGGGCGGCGGCGTCACCGACTGGCGCCGCGTTGCCGCACTGTGCGTCGCATCGGGCATACGCATGGCGCATCACGAGGAAGCGCAGATTGCCTCACAGTTGCTGTCCGCCGTGCCACATGGCACCTACGCCGAGTGCTTCGCGCACCCCGACCGCGACCCGATCTGGCAGCGCATGTGGGTCAATCGCCCGCAGGCACGAAACGGCATGATTAAAGTTTTGAATGAGCCGGGGTTCGGCATCGAATTGGATGAAAAGATGGTAAAGCGCTACCGCATAAACTGAACGCCGGACGTCGGACCGCGGGAATGAACCCTTTTGGAGAAGCAGTGGTATGAGAAACATCGTTTGTCGCATGATCGTGTTGGGTGTAATTGCGTTCGCTGCACTGCCCGTGCTTGCGCAGCCCTATCCCGCCCGGCCCATTCGCCTGATCGTGCCGTTTCCGCCCGGTGGCGGCGTTGATATCGTGGGACGGACGGTCGGCGAAAAGCTCGGCGCCCGGCTCGGGCAAACCATCGTCATTGACAACCGTCCCGGCGCCGGCGCCACGCTCGGCACCTCGCTGGCGGCAAAAAGCACGCCTGACGGTTACACGCTGCTGGTCGCTCCGGTGATCGGCCTTGCCATCGCGCATGCGTACTATCGCAAGCTCGACTACGATCTGCGCCGCGATTTCGCGCCGGTCAGCAAAATCGGCTTTGGCACGGTGGTCATGGTGGTGCCGCCCAGCCTCGGCGCGCGTTCGGTCAAGGAGGCCATCGCCCTCGCCAAATCGAAGCCTGGCGAATTGAGTTTCGCATCCTCCGGCACCGGTGGACTGATTCATCTTACCGGCGAATTGTTCAGGCAAATGGCCGGCGTCAACATTCTGCATGTACCTTACAAGGGCACGTCGCAATTGCTGCCCGACCTGCTGAACGGCAGGGTTTCACTGGCGATCGACAGTCTGCCGGCACATCTGCCGCACATCAAGGCCGGCCGTCTGCTGGCGCTTGGTGTCGCGCGCCGCAACCGATCGGCGCAGTTGCCCGAGGTGCCCACGATGAGCGAAGCCGGATTGCCGGGCTTCGAGTCCTACACGGACTACGCGCTCTACGCGCCCGCACGCACGCCACCTGCGATCGTCTCGAAGCTGAACCAGGAAATGATGCCGGTGCTGCAACTTTCCGACGTGCGCGCCAGGCTCAGCGGCATCGGCATCGAGGTCGCCGGCAGCACGCCGCAGGCGCTGCAGGCGGAAGTAAGCAGCGAAATCACCAGGTGGACAAAGGTCATCAAGGACGCAAATATCGGCCAGTAATCCGGTCTGCGTGGCGCGTTCGCGGCCGACGCTGATCGCGTTTACTTTTTCGTGCTGATCGCAGTCAATATGCCCTGCATCAGCGCCACCGGCGTTGGCGGGCAGCCGGGCACTGCGACGTCCACCGGAATCACGTTCGACACGCGCCCGCAACTGGCATAGTTCTCGCCGAAGATGCCGCCGCTGCAGCCGCAGTCGCCCACCGCCACCACCAGTTTCGGCTCCGGCGTCGCATCGTAGGTGCGGCGCAGCGCCACGGCCATGTTGCGCGACACCGGCCCGGTGACCAACAGCATGTCCGCATGGCGCGGGCTGGCGACAAACTTGATGCCCAGCCCTTCGAGATTGTAGTACGGACAATTCAACTGGTTAATTTCCAGTTCGCAGCCATTGCACGACCCGGCGTCGACGTGGCGTATCGCGAGGGCGCCGTGAAACCGTTCGAGCACCGCCGCCTGCAGGCGATCGGCGCTCACGCGCAGCGCCTCGTCGGGCCGCGGCCAGGCCTCGGTCTTGATGCCGGTCTTCACCACCTGTTTGAGCAGCTGAAACATGATTACAGATCCGCTCCCGCGTAGCTGAGATTGAACGATTTGTTGATCAACGGAAAATCCGGCACGATGTTGCCGAGGATCGCGTGTTCCAGCAGCGGCCAGTTGTGCCACGACGGATCGCGTGGATGCAGGCGCGCGATGCGCCCGTCCGCAGCTGTTTCCAGCGCCACGAACACGTCGCCGCGCCAGCCCTCGACCCAGCCAATGCCCATCCGGCCCGCGTTCGGCACCGGGACGCGCACGGCGATGTCGCCCAGCGGCAGGCGGTCGACGATTACGCGCAGCAGGCGGATCGACTCCGCGATCTCGGCAAACCGAACCGCCACGCGCGCGGCCACGTCGCCTGCCTCGTGCCCCGCCATGCGCACCTCAAGCTCGCGGTACGGCTGACACGGATGCAACACGCGCAAGTCCCAGCGCTGGCCGCTGGCGCGCGCCGACTGTCCGATCAATCCCAGGCGCGCGGCGAGTTCGGGTGTCACACAGCCGCATTGATTAAAACGGTCCTGCAACCCGGCGTGTTCATCGTAGATCTGCTTCAACCGCCGCACCGTGACTTCCAGCTGGTTGCACTCCTCGCGCACGCGCATCACACCCTCGTCCGGAAAATCGCGCGCCACGCCGCCCGGCACGATCACATCCATCAGATAGCGATGCCCGAACAGCCCCTGGTTCAGGCGCAGCACGTCTTCCTTGAGAATCAGAAACTGCGACAGCCCGAACGCAAGGCCGGCATCGTTTCCCAGAAAACCCAGATCACCCAGGTGATTGGCGATGCGCTCGCGCTCGAGCAGCAGCCCGCGCAGCCACAGCGCGCGCGGCGGTGGCGTCACGGCGGCAGCGCTTTCGACGGCCATCGCATACGCCCAGCCATACGCGGCGGCGGAATCGCCCGACACGCGCGCGGCCAGCGCGGCGCCCTGCATCACATCCATCTGCTCAAAGCGCTTTTCGATGCCTTTGTGCTTGTAGCCGAGCCGCTGCTCCAGCCGCAGCACGCGTTCGCCGACAATGGAAAAGCGAAAATGCCCCGGCTCGATCGTGCCCGCGTGCACCGGCCCCACCGGAATCTCGTGCACGCCATCGCCCGCGACCGGGATAAAGGGATACGCTTCTATTTTTTCTTCTTTAAAATCAATAGCTTGCAATGATTCAGCGACGGTCGACTTGCGCAGCGGAAAGACCCCGGATGACCACGCCGTGTGACGCAGCCATTGGCGCTCGTCCACGGCGCCCGCGGCGCGCAGCCCCAGCAAATCATGCACCGCGCGTTGCATGCGTATCGCGGCAGGAAAGCAATCCGAAATGTCGGGATACGTCGTGCCGTCCAGCGGCAGCGTAACCCAAACCAACTGCCCCCCGAGGTGGACCGAACGTCCGAGGAGATTGCGCTCGACCACAGAAAGGCCACCGTGGAACGGGGTCATCCGCGATGAGCCGAGCCACAGATCCTGCACAGCGACCGAGCTCCGCTCCTGCAGGTCGATCACCAGCGCGATGTCGTCGCCGACGCCCGTCGGCTCGAGGCGGATCGTGACTGACTTGAAGTACCCGGTGGCGCGCAACCGCGCACGCGCGCGACTTACTCGTGGATCAGCGGGCCAGAGAATTTCCGCTCCGACGACCAGCCCCTCACGACGGAGGATCGCGTCGATCGGCCGCTTGGCAACCTGCTCGCGCCCGACGAGATCGACGCGCGCGAGCCGCAG
>CADECM010000146.1 GCA_902825845.1 uncultured beta proteobacterium | reverse complement strand
AGTCGACCTCCTCCCTCCCCCTTTGCCCTCGCAGGCATGGGTATCTACACATCTCCGCCGCGCTGCGCCGGGTGAGGGAGGTTTTTGACTTTTCATAAAGCCTGCGTAGAGACGTCCTTTTCACCCTTACCTTTGGCAACCATGACACCCACCACCACAGAACAGGAAATTGTTCCCGCCGGCAAGTTACGGCTCGGCATCAACGGCTCGAACGCGACACTGTACGCGCGCGCCGCCGATGGCAGCGCCAGTGGCATCGCCGTCGACCTCGGCACATTCATCGCCGGCGAGCTCGGCGTGCCGTTCGAAGCGCTGGTGTACCCGGGTGCGGCTGCCTACACCGCGAGCTTCGGCACGGGTGAATGGGACATCATTGTCACTGGCCGCAATCCGCTGGCGGCGCAGCGCGTCGATTTCATCGGTGACGTGATTCTGATCGACTATGTATATCTGGCCGCGCCTGGCCGCAGTTTTGCCGGTCCCGACGACGTGGACCGCGCGGGCGTCAAGATTGGCGTACCGCGCAATGCATCTGCCGATGCGTTCCTGAGCGAGCGGCTGAAGGCCGCCGAACTGGTGCGCCTTCCCGGCGACATGGCTACCGCAGCCGACATGCTGCGCGAAGGCGGGATCGATCTATATGCATCGGGCGGCGACAGCCTGCAACACATCGCGAATCGCGTGCCGGGGTCAAAAATCATCGGCACCTTCGAAACCGTGGCGTTCGCGATCTCGACGGCGAAGGGCATGTCGCCGACCGCCAGAGCGAGGCTTACACAACTGGTCAACGACGCCAGGTCCGCCGGCATCGTGGAAAAGGCGCTGGCGCAATCGGGCCGGCAGGGCGTGCGCGCAGCGTCCGATTAGTCCGGCTTACAACGCCGGCCGCGTCATCAGGCGCTGCCCGATCGAAAGCGAGTACGACGTCGGCACGTGACAGCTCCAATCAAGCGTGTGCTGCCGCTCGCAAATGCGCCAGCCCTGCGGCGTGCGGCGCAGGCGGTCGAGATAACGCAGGCTGCGCATGGTCACCAGTTCCTTGGGCGTTTCAGGCAGCACCAGAAATGCGATGGCGTTGGTTTCGGTTTCTGCGATATCGCCGTCCAGCCGGTTGAAATTCAGGTTACCCATGAAATGGGTGGTGATCTTCCACGCGCCCGACTGATGATTCTTGAAGACAAAGAAGTTGTCCATCAGCGCGTCGCGGCCGACCGCCAGCGGCCGGTCATCGAACTTCGCGCGGATGTCTTCGGTGAAGCAGTTGCGCACCTGCTCCTGATTACCCTGATCGAGACCCTGATAGTAACGCGCGAGAACATCGTGTATCGCGGCGCGGTCCAGCAGGTACTGGAGGCCGTTGGCGTCGGGTGACATGAGCATTCTCCTGAACGAAATGATGCGCCGGGGTTACAGCTTCGGGTAAGGGTGACGCGACACCATCACCTCCACCAGTGCGGGCTGGGTTTTGGTGGCGGCGAGTCCCTGCCGCAAAGCGGCTTCGATATCGCGCGGATCGCTGACGCGGATGCCCTTCGCGCCACAGGCTTCGCCCAATTGCGCAAAGTTGGGACTCTTGAATGCGGTGCCGTAGGTATGGCCGTAGATGCTGGTCTGTTGCATATAGGTCTGGCCGAACGCACCGTCGTTGAGCACCACGATCAGCACGTTGGCGCCGTATTCCGCGGCCGTGGGCAGATCGCCGCTGGTCATCAGGAATGCGCCGTCGCCCGCCAGCGCCACAACATCGCGCTCGGGGAATTCCATTTTTGCGACGATGGCCGACGGCAGGCCGAAACTCATCGCATTCCACACGCCCGATTGCATGAACGACTCCGGTGTGGCGATGCGGCGAAAGGTGCGCGCCCACATCTGGCAATTGCCCACGTCGCTGGCCACCACCGCGTCGTCGCCCAATACGGCGTTCATGGCATCCATCAACAATCCGGGATAGATGGGATTGTCGTTGGCATGCGGCGCGAGGTTTTCGGCGAGACTGCGCCGGACAGCAGCCTTGCCATCGGCCATCTGCCGGATCAAAGCCTCGTCGCGCGGCCGTTGATAGTCACCCAGGCGTTCGAGCAATGCGGTGAGGAACAGCGCGGGATCGGCCACGCACTGATCCTCGCCCTGGTAACGCGCATTCGGCGCATCGTCAAAGCCCACCAGCATCAGGTTCTTCTCGCCTGCACGTTCGCTCAATTCGCTCATTTCGGCCGCGCCCGCGCGCAGCCCCACGCCCAACACCAGGTCGGTGCGCGCCAGCACCTCGACGCACAGCGGGTAGCAGCGCGCCTTCTGGAAGTGTCCGGCATAAAAAGGATGGTCTTCGGCAATGACGCCGATCGCATCCTGCGCGCAGATCACGGGCGCCTGCAGTTTCATCGCCAGTTGCGACAATTGCGCCATCGCGCCCTGGCGAATGATGCCCTTGCCCGCCGCCAGCACCGGCGCGCGCGCCGCCATCAGACGCTGCGCGCAGTGATCGACCTGTCGCGGATCGGGTTGTGCCACCACGGTCGCCAGCCGTTGGTACGGCGGCAATATCGCGGGCGCTTCCTGCAGAATGTACTCGCTGTAGTCGGACACCCGCGGCAGTTCGACATGCACCGGTCCCGGCCGCCCGCTGCGCGCGATGTGGAATGCCTTGGCCATGACTTCGGGTATATCCTCGATGCGCTCCACGCGCGCGCTCCACTTGGTGATTTTCTTGAACATGTCGTGTACGAACGCGGGGTCGTCCACGCCATGAAAGGCTTCCAGATCAGCCTTGAGCGGCACCGCGCCGCCCAAGTGAACCATGGGGGATGCCGCCCCGTAGGCTTGCGCAACGCCTGCCATCGAATTGAGACCGCCGGGACCGGCGGTCACCAGACAGACGCCAGGCTTGCCGGTGAGGCGCCCGTAGGCGTCGGCCATCAGCGAAACATTGGGCTCCTGCTTGCAGGTGATGAAGCGCACGGACGGGACACGACTGAGGCCGTCGTAAATGGGGTGAATATGGGAACCGGGCACGCTATAGATACGCTCCACGCCCTCTTCCCGCAGCGCCTCGGCTACTGCCTCGCCTGCGTGCATTGCCTTGCGCTGGTTTGCCATCGATTGCTCCCTGAAAATCACTACCTGCAGCACGGCTATCATAACAAACCGCAGTCTGGACTGGCGGACCGCAACGGCGCAACAATCGACCCGATCTGTCCCGTGCCTTATTGCGCGCGGCTGGTTTAGAATGGCGGAGCAGCGTGCCGCCCGTCGCGGTCTGAACGGAATTCATGATCGTTTCTTGATCGTTCATGGCACGTTTCATCGTATAACCCGCACCACCCTACTCGACTTCTATTTTTCATCGACAGGAGACAGCTATGGCCTACGAAGGCATGATTGCAGAAACGATTTCGATCAACGGCGACAAAGGCCAACCGATATCCGCCTATGTCGCGCGTCCCCTGGGCGCCGGACCGTTTCCGGGGATAGTGCTGATACACCACGCGCCGGGCTGGGACGAGTGGTATCGCGAGACCACCCGCAAGTTCGCGCATCACGGCTATGCCGCGATCAGCCACAACCTGTTTCACCGCGCCGGCGAAGGCAAGTCCGATGACGTCGCGGCAAAGGTGCGTGCCGAAGGCGGTGTTCCCGACGCGCAGGTGATCGGCGACACCGAAGGCGCGGTGCAATGGCTGCGCGCACAACCCTGGCTTAACGGCAAGGTCGGCGTGCTCGGCACCTGCTCCGGCGGACGGCAAACCTTTCTCTACGCCTGCCACACCAAGAGCGTCGACTGCGCCGTGGAATTGTGGGGCGGCCGCGTGGTGATGAGCAAGGAGGAACTCAATCCCAAGCAACCGGTGGCGCCGATCGACTTCACCAAGAACCTGTCGTGCCCGCTGCTTGGCCTTTTCGGCAACGAAGACCGCGCGCCCACGCCGGAACAGGTCAATCAGCACGAGGAAGAACTCAAGAAGTGCGGCAAGGACTATGAGTTTCACCGTTATGACGGCGCCGGCCACGGTTTCTTCTACTACGATCGCCCGATGTACCGCATCGAACAGGCACTGGACGGCTGGAAAAAAACGTTCGCCTTCCTCGAAAAGCACCTGAAAAAATAAAGCGCGGCATGTGCACGTCCATTGTTGAAATCGTCAAGGCGGAAGGTGCGGGCAAGGGTGAGCACGGCTGGTTCGATCTCACCCATTCGGTGGTGTCGTACGACCACCCGCACCACGCGCTGTACGATGAAGCCATCACCCTTGATTTTGTCAATTCCACACTCGGGCCCAGTGCCCGGGTGGCGGTGGAAATTTCATTGCAGTCGGCGCGCGATCTGTCGGCCGCCTTGATCAAGGCCATCGCCGAAGCCGAAGAAGTGGAAGGTATCCGGCTCAGAGACACTTGAGTCGCCATCAGGTGTGTGGGTGCAGAAAATTAGAACCGCACTGATTGCTTGCTCTAACCGGGAAATGTCCATGATTCGCAGGACGGGACTGGCGCTGGCCCAGTCGCAGCCCGGCGAGCTCACGTTCGGTTCGGCCGGCGGCGGCACGCCGCGGCATATGGCCGGCGAGTTGTTCAACATCATGGCCGGCATACGCATCGTGCACGTGCCCTCCAACGGCACGCCGGCCGCCATCGTGCGCATGCTGCATCAGGAAACCGTCAAGGCGCTCGACGCGCACGTCGTGCAGCCATAGGCGTCGTCCTTATCACATGCGCTTGCCGCCCTGCGCGCTCATGCCACAGAAACTACGTAACTATTGGTTTTTAAACGATATTTACTTAGGGAACGCAGCGCACGTTACAGCAGTGTTCCGGGCAGCGATTGCGCCGGGTCGCGTGGCCCGGCGTTGCACATGCTCCTTTAGCCCGCCGGTGCACGGCCATTCAAGAACGGCTTCAATGCGGTCCAGATAAAATCACACGCCGGTGTGGGAACACCATGTTCTTTGCCCAACGCCCTGACACGGCCGCACAACCACGGCAACTCCAGCCGATTGCCCGCCACCAGATCGACCGCCATTGAGGGCATCACCATCGGCGGCCCCGTACGCGCACGGGCGAGCCGCGCCGCCGCCTTCTCTTCAGGCAGCGAAATGCCGGACGCACGCCCTGTAGCAACCACTTCGTTGAAAACGGCGCTATAGAGCGCCCAGCAATCCTCGTCCTTCTGCACCACGCCCATGGGCGAACGCAGCAGCGCGCACAGCGAGCTGTTCGACACCAGCCCGATAAATTTGTCCCACAGCAGCGCGGGCCCATCGTCGCCGATTTCGACCGCAATGCCCGCGGCGCCGAAGACCGCCTTCACCTGGGCCAATCGGCTGGAATCACGACTGTGTCTTTCCGCCACGGTGATGCTGTAATTGGGATTTCGTTGCCGAATGACGCCGGGCTCTTCTATCGCGGCGTTCATCGATGCGGAACCATAGACGACGTACTCCCAGCCGAGTGCGCTGGCAAGCACCTCTGGCGCATCGATGCCGTTTTGCAACGGAATGACGGCCGTGTCTTTTGCCAGCAGGGGCCGCAGCGTGGGCGCCAGCGCCTCAACCGCCCACATCTTCACGGTTACCACGACAACATCGCACGCGCCAATGGCGCGCGGTTCGGTTTCCACCTGAACCTGCACGTTGAATTGCCCGTCCGGGCCAATCAACGTCAGCCCCTTTTGCCGAATCGGCACGACGTGCCGCTCTGTCACCAACAAGCTGACATCCGCGCCAGCCCGCCGCAACACCGCGGCCAGCAGCCCGCCCACGCCACCTGCACCCACTATACAAACCTTCATGGATAGCCTTTCTGAAATGGAAACTGCTGTTGTTCGACGTTGCGCCGCACCGGCCCTTGTTGAGAACCCGCATTATCGCAGACCGGCCGCGCTTGAGATGAGCTAGCCACCTGCATCCGCTGTTCGCCGCCGAGGCCACCGGCATTGATCTGCGAACGCCAGTCTCGCGCGAAGACTTCCGGACGATCTGGGAAGCCTTCAATGACCATCAGGTGCTGCTGAGGGACAACCGCTGCACGCTGCACCGCGCAACCACGCATGACCAGCGCCGCTACAAGTCCAAACTTCATCGCAACGCCATCGCGAGAACATCGCTGGATAGCGCGTTCGCTGTCACGCCGGAGACGCTCACTGCTTATGCATAAAGCGGTGGACTTGATCTGACAGACTGGGGCCTCTAAGTCGAGAATTCCTGTTTTTTGTGGTCAAATGCAGCAATTGCGGACGTCGGCACAAGCGGGGCTGCAAGTATGGCGCGGCGGTCTCTTATCGGCCAAGAGCAGCCTTCGGAATTTGTTGCCGAATAGACGACATTCAGGCTGGCGAATTGAAACGATTCCGCCACTTATGATTTGCATACGGTAACCAAAGGCTTAGCTCCCTTTTCGTTCGTAAAATTACAGAATGCCGCGCCACTACAAAGTCTGGATGACAGGCCGAGAACTCTTGTCTTATCAAGACCAAGACGTTCAATGTGAGATGGATTGTTTTTTCAATCCGGATAGCTCATCGTATCAAGTCATTTTGAATGATAAGTGCACGTCTTCTTCGGGAAGCCAAATTCGTTTGTCGATCACGCAACTTGAATTGATCGAATCGCGGATCATCAAGCGACTAAGCATAAAGAGGTTTCTTGGAATTCCAGTTGGAAAACACTACGTAGTTGTAACCAGGAGCCAAAGTCCGATCTAATTTCTTGCTCCCGTTAACCTTTGCAAGTTGCGCTCGCTTGCCGACTGATGATGCACGTTAAACGTCCGCTTCCTTAATCGGGTCATGTCCGCTTGGGGTCGACTCTTCGCGCTCAAGTTTCCGGACAGCAGCCGCTCACGTCGCTGAAATGCTGTCCTTCAAATCTGTGTTGCGACCGATAGCGCAATTTGCGATCTGACTTTTTGCAGCTTATTGACGCTTGCGTCAAGCCGTCAGCAAACAAACGGCACGTCAAAGGTGCGTAGCCACCGCCGCGTCATCCGTACCGGGTTCGGGAATTGCGGCGACATGCGTTTCCTCCGGCACGGCCATATCCGCGGTCGTATCCGCCGTTTCGGTGGCTACCACATCCGGCGCCAGAAAGCCGCCCGACTGGTGCCGCCACAGTTTGGCGTAATGGCCATTGAGGCGCAGCAGTGCCTCGTGCGAACCCTGCTCGATGATGCGCCCGGCCTCCAGCACAATCAGGCGGTCCATGCGCGCGATGGTCGACAGGCGATGCGCGATCGCAATCACCGTCTTGCCTTCCATCAGGCCCAGCAGTTGCTCCTGGATTGCCAGTTCCACTTCGCTGTCCAGCGCGGAAGTGGCTTCGTCGAGCACCAGGATCGGCGCATCTTTCAATATCACACGCGCAATGGCGATGCGCTGGCGCTGCCCGCCCGAGAGTTTCACGCCGCGCTCGCCCACATGCGCATCGTAGCCGGTGCGCCCATACCAATCCTGCAGGCCGACGATGAAGTCGTGGGCCTGCGCCTTGTGCGCCGCGGAACGCACCTCTTCATCGCTGGCGCGCGGGCGGCCATAGCGGATGTTGGCGGCGATCGAACGGTGCAGCAGCGAGGTGTCTTGCGTCACCATGCCGATGGCGGCGCGCAGGCTTTCCTGCGTCACCGCGCCAATGTCCCGCCCGTCGATGCGGATCGTGCCCTGTTCCAGGTCATAAAAGCGCAGCAGCAAATTGACCAGCGTGGACTTGCCCGCGCCAGAGCGGCCCACCAGACCCACGCGTTCACCGGGCGCTATGGTGAAATTCAGGTGATCGAGCACGGCGCTCGCATCCTGCCGGCCATAGGTGAAGGTCACGTCTTCAAAGCGAATCTCGCCGCGCGTTACGTGCAGTTCCCGTGCGCCGGGCCGGTCGACGCCGCTATGCGGCACGGCGATGGTCTGCATGCCCTCCTGCACCACGCCGATGTTTTCAAAAATGCCGGTGACCTCCCAGCTCACCCAGCCCGCAACGTTGGCGATCTGCCACGCCAGCGGCAGCGCAGTGGCCACCACGCCCGCGCTCACCGTGCCCTGCGCCCAAAGTGCGATGCCGATGCTGGCGGTGCTGGTCAATAGCAGCGCGTTCATCGCCGCCAGCCAGAACATGAATTGCGTGATCATCTGCATGTGGGCGCCGATCGCGGCCTGATGCTCGTCGACCACCTCGCGCACATAGGCGTCTTCGTCGGCCAGCCGCGCGAACAGCTTGACGGTCAGGATGTTGGTATAGCTGTCCACCACCCGCGCCATCACCATCGAACGCACTTCGGAACTGGCCTTGGCCAGATCGCGCAGCCGCGGCACGAAGTGGCGCAAAAAAAAGCAGTAGCCGACGAACCACAGCAGCGTCGGCACGCCCAACCGCCAGTCCACCATCGCCATCAGCGCGAAGGCGCTGACGCCATAAACCACGATGTACCATACCGCGCGTATCGACGACATTACGCTTTCGCGCAGGGCGTTGGCCGTCTGCATTACCCGGTTGGCGATGCGCCCGGCGAAATCGTTCTGGAAAAACGACCAGTTCTGCCGCACCACATGCCAATGGCTCTGCCAGCGGATCAGGCTGGTCGCGCCCGGGATCAGCGCGTTCTGGCGTATCGCGATATCGGCCAGCATCACCATCGGGCGCACAATCAGTATCAGCGCCACCATGCCCGCCAGCATCGGCATTTGCTGTGCCAGCGCCGCCTGGCGATCGGTGGCCTCCATCAGCGACACCAGCTTGCCGATGAACACCGGGATCGCGGTGTCGATCAGCGCCACCGCGAGACTGGTGGCAAACATTGCGGCATACCAGCGCCGGGTCTGGCTCACGTAGTGCCAGTAGAACTGCAGCAAGCCGCTCGGCGGCGCGCCCGGGCCGGTGCTGGCGGTGCCGCGTATGCGCGATTGCAGATACTTGAACATGGCTGAATATAATCGCATTTGGACTTGACGTGCTACCCGGTGCCGCTGTCGTGTCGGAATGCGCCCAATCAATTCCTTAACAACACATCCGGGGAGACATCCTGGACGGTCCGCAAACCAGAGCGCTCGCCGAACACATCGCCAACAGCAAGTTTGCCGATCTGCCCGCATCCGTCGTGGCGTACGCGAAGCTGCTGGTGCTCGACACCCTGGGTGTAGGCATCTACGGCACCACCTTGCCGTGGTCCGAGCGCTTGCGCGCCACCGCGCAGGCGATGGAGGCGCCGGGCCGCGTGTCCGCGTGGGGCTCACCACTGAAATTCTCGGCGCCCACCGCGGCCATGATCAATGCCACCGCGGTGCACGCGTTTGAACTCGACGACGTCGGGCCCGGCGGGCACAACGGATCGGTTACTCTGAGTTCGGCACTGGCGATGGCGCAGCATGGCGTCAAGCTGAGCGGCGCCGGGCTGATCAACGCACTGGTGGTCGGCGTGGAAACCGCCGCGCGGGTGGGCAATTGCGTGGGCCGCGTGCCGCACGAGGGCCTGGGCTTTCACGGACCCGGCATCATGGGCACCTTCGCCTCGATGGCGAGCGCATCGAACGCGCTGGGCCTGAGTGCCGAGCAGCTGGTGCACGCGCTCGGACACGCCGGCCAGCAGGCGGCGAGCCTGATGTTCACGCACCACGGCGGGATGGGCAAACGGCTGCTCGCGGGCCAGGCCGCGCGCGCCGGCACCTTCGCCGCGCTGCTCGCGCAAAACGGCTTTACCAACGCGCCGAACGTGTTCGAGGCGGAATACGGCGGCTTTTGTTCGGCA
>CADECM010000145.1 GCA_902825845.1 uncultured beta proteobacterium | reverse complement strand
CCCTGCACGCGCATCGGAGAGCGTCGCCCCGCATCCCACGTGCGCTCGCCTTCCACCCAGCCAAAGTCGAACACGCGCATGCCGCGCAAACCATAACCACGCACGCCGAACTTGTTGCGCGTGCCTTCCGCACGAAAATCGAGGTTGGCCAGGGTGTGTTCGAATACACCCAGCGGCGTGAGGAAATATTCGAAACCGCCGGCAAACCCCGTCGAAACGGGCGAAGCGCCGATCAAGCGCCATGCGCCGCCCCTGCCCAGCCAATACACAAATACCGCCTGCACCATGGGACTGCGATCGACGAGCAGATAATATTGCGGCTGCAGATCGTGCAGCCCCGCCGCCATCAGCGCGTCGCGCAAATGGCCGGCATAGTCGCGTTGTTCGTGCACCGGTACATCCAGGCGCATGTCGACAGTGCGCTGATACGCGGCCTCGATCTGCGCCACCTCGGCGGGAATGGCAGCCGCCGTCTGACCCGGGTACAGCAGGATCAGCAGCAAGCATAGAACGTAGCGCACAGCGACTCCGGATCAGAAAGCAGAAACAGTCAACCGGCGGTGCCACGGCAATACCCGTGCCAACCGATCATGGCGTCGGCACCGCGGGTCTGCGTGATGCCCCGCCCGGGTCACACCACCATCACGTCGCACCCGGCATGGTAAGCCAGCAAACGCGGCACACTGCCGAGAATCAGTTCGCCAATACGCGTGCCGTTGTGCCGTGCCGCCGCCAGCAATTCCGTATGTCCCTGCGCCAATGCAAGCAGCACATCGGTGGCGTGTCCATCCACCAGCTTGCGCGTCATGCGCGCCTCATCGGGCACGCATTCGGCAAACCGTTGCTCCGTTTCGAGCCGCGCCTCCTCGCGATAGCGCTGCAGACCATCCGCGTCAGCGCCGCTGGCACGCAACGCGTCTTCATACGGCGCGCAAAAGGCGTGCACCGCGCGCGCCGTCGCCATGGGCGCGAGCGCGCGCGTGCCCGCCAGCACAAGCGATGTGCGCGGTCCCAGGTCGACGGCTGCAATGGCCGACTGGTATGCCGCCTGCGCGGGCTGCCGTACCACCAGCAGTGGACATGAACAGAGCGAAAGCAGTTTTCCGGCCGTGCCGCCCAGCCAGAGTTGCTGCGTCATGCCCTTGCCATGTGCGCCAATGACCAGCAGATCGGGTTGAATCGACTCCAGGGTATCGCCGATCACCCGGTGCGCGGCGCCGGTGCCCACGATGCACTCAACGTCGAGCTGCAGACGCGAGCGCAGGTCATCCGCAATCTCGGCCAGCAGCATTTGCGCGGCCTCGCGCAGGGAGGACTCGGCTTCAGTCCCGGCGTAGCGCAGCAGCGCCCAGGTCAGCGCAGCACCCGGCAGCGCGTGCAGCAACCGCAACGCGGCGCCGGTTTGAGCCGCAAGCAGCGCGGCGCGGCGCACCGCATGGCCGCCACACTCGGAGAAGTCCGTTGCCGCGAGGATGCGTTGAATCTTCATGCGTCACCTAGTTTGTCAGCCGTCCGCGGTCCCGCGATGTCACCGCGCAGCGGCCGTTTGCTGTTGCGGATCGTCTCAGTACAGCCGAACGCCTCGCCCGGCACTTGATGCAAATCAATCGCAGGCCGAATTGTCACCGCGGCAAAGCTTGCGGATGCGCTTTCGCAAGTGAACGCGACATGCGTCGCCTGCCGGCGCCAACGCCAACGCTCAGGAATAGTTGCGCAACTGCCGCCGGATAACCGGCAGCGCCAACAGGGTCGCCTGGCGGCCTTCCTCAATGGCCTCTGCGGCCCGGTGATAATCGAGCAGACCGAGGTCGCCGAGTTGCGGTGCGATCAGCACATCGGGCGGCTCTCCGGCAAGGCGGCTGCGCGCGATACGTACCTGCATGATCGATAGACTCTGCGCGATAACCTTGAGGATGGAGGGCACGTTGTTGCGCGAACCGCTTCCCCATATGGCGTGCAGGAAATCGCCGAGCCGGCTCGAACCGTTGCCCGATGCCCCTGTGCTCAGCGGGGGCGGCCGCGAATCCGGACGGATCAGATCCGATCCCAGATCGACCGCAATCACGAGGTCGGCGCCCAGTGCGCGCGCCAGCGAAACCGGCACCGGATTGACAAGGGAACCGTCGACCAGAAAGCGGCCATTGCGCTCAACCGGTTCAAACAAGCCGGGCTGCGAAATCGACGCGCGCACCGCGGCCGAGACGCTGCCCTCGCGCAGCCACACCTCGTGTCCGGTGGCGAGGGCCGTGGCAAGGCAGGCAAACGGAATGCTCAGGTTCGCAAAATCGCAATCGACCACATGTTCCTGGAAAAAATCCATGACGCGCGAGCCCTTGATCAGACCGCCCGCGAAGCCCACGTCGAGATAGCCCACCACATCGGTCCAATGCAGCGAACTGACCCAGGCTTCAAGTTTGTCGAGCGTGCCGCTGGCGCAAGCGGCGCCGACCAGCGCGCCGATCGAAGTGCCGCACACCAGGTCAGGGACAATGCCTTCCTGCGCCAGAGCCCGAATCACGCCGATGTGCGACCAGCCGCGCGCCGAGCCGCCGCCCAGTGCGAGCCCGACGCGCGGGCGCCGCAGTGGCGGCAGCGCAGCCCGCGCAGGCGAGTCAGCCATGGTCTCGATACTTGCTGGATAAAAAATAATTGTTTAAAAACATATAGTTATAATTATACACGTAGCGGAACGGTCGTGCCTGCGGGCAGTCGGTCATTCCCCCGGTCCTTTTTTCGGTGGCGCTTTGCCGTACAACAGCACACCGGGGTTGCGCTCCACGTCCTCCGCAATGCGCTGGAGCGAACCGGTGAGCCTGTGCGCTTCTCCCAGCAATGACTGAACTTCCGGCAGCAACCCGGCTGTAAAGCGATGTACGTCATCGCGGGCGGCCTCGGTAAAGCGGGTGACATTGCTGCCTGCAAGCTCGACCGCACTGGACATATTGTCGAAGGTCTCGGCACTGCGTTGCAGGCGCTCCATGATGCGCGGCACATCCGTGTTCAACCGGGCCGTGACACGCGCCGCATTTTCAAGCGCACGTGCCGCGTTGACCACGCCGGCGTCGATGGTCGCGCCGCGCGCGGCCACGGTACGCGTCAATGTCTCGACGTCCGCCAGCGCCCTTTTGAAGGCCAGCCGGTTGTCGTCGTCCATCAGGGCATTCAGGCTTTCGCTGGTACGGCTGAGATTGTCCACAAGCGCGCTCAGCGTGGCATCGAGCCGCACCATGAGCGAAGGCCCTGTTTTGATCACCGGGTGAGGTTCGTCACGCTGCGCCTGTAACGTCGCCGAATCGCGGTGTCCGCCTGACAATTCGATATAGCCGATGCCGGTCAGTCCCTGCACCCGCAACACGGCAACGGTGTCCACTTTCACCGGCGTGCCGCGCTCGATTTCCAGCGTCAGTTGCACGCGCTCGATGTCCTTTGGCGCGAGTGCAATCCGGCGCACGCGTCCGACCTCGACGCCGCGGTATCTGACCGGTGCATCGAGGCTCAGGCCGGAGACTGATTCGTTCATGTAGGCGAGATAGGGATCGTAGACGCGGCGATAAGCGCCGCCGCTGGACAGCCACAGCACACCCGCGATCAGCGCCAGCCCGAGGACCAGCACGAAAGCGCCGACAATGGTGTAATTTACCTTTGCTTCCATGCCTGTTCCCGCGCGGCCCGACCGCGCGGCCCGTAGAAGTATTCGCGAATTTGCGGCACATCGGATTGTGCGAGTTCGGTCATCGTGCCGCTGCCAAGAATGCGCCCGTCGCCGAGCACCGCCACGCGATTGGCGGCACGCCACAGCAGGTCAAGATCATGTGTCACCATCATGATGGTCAGACCCAGCGCATCGCGCAGGCTGCGCACCAGATCGTCGATGCCGCTGGCGCTCAGCGGATCCAGTCCGGCGGTGGGCTCGTCCAGAAACAGCAACTCGGGATCCAGTGCCAGTGCGCGCGCCAGCGCCGCGCGTTTGCGCATGCCGCCCGACAGCTCTCGCGGATACTTGGGACCGGCATCCGCCGGCAGCCCGGTGAGCGCGATCTTCAGCGCGGCAACCTCTGCGGCCAATGTTGCGCTGAGATGCGTGTGTTCCTGCAGCACCATGCCGACGTTCTCGGCCACGGTCAGCGAACTGAACAGCGCGCCACGCTCGAACATCACACCCCAGCGGCGCCGCAGCGGCAGCGCCTGTTCATCGTTCAAGCCGATGATTTCCTGCCCGAATACCCGGATCGAGCCCGACACCGGCTGCTGCAGCAGAATGGTTTCACGCAGCAGGGTGGACTTGCCGCACCCGCTCGCGCCCACCAGGGCAAAGATCTCGCCACGCTGCACGGTGAGGCTGACGTTCTCGTGCACCACCGTGCCGCCGAAGCGGGTATTCAGATTGCGCACGGCGATGACGGCATCCCCGTCATCCGCGGGCATGACGGTTTCGCTCATAGATCAAGCCAACTGAAGATGATGGAAAACAGCGCATCGATGACGATCACCAGAAAAATGGACTGCACCACGCTGACCGTGGTTTGGCGGCCGACGCTGTCTGCGCTGCCGGTCACCCGGAAGCCCTGGTAGCAACCCACCAGCGCGATAATCACCGCAAACACGGGCGCCTTGCCCACGCCGATCAGATAGGAGCGCAGGCTGACCGCATCATCCAGCCGATCGATAAAGGTGGTGAAGCCCACGTCAAGCTGGGCGCGTGCCATGACCATGCCGCCAAGCACGCCGGTGACGTCGGTATACACGGTGAGCAGCGGCAGCGCGATCATGAGCGCCAGCATTTTCGGCAGCACCAGCAGTTCAAAGGGGCCCACGCCGATGGTGCGCAGGGCGTCCACCTCTTCGGTCACGGTCATGGTGCCGATCTGCGCCGTATATGCGGAACCCGAGCGGCCGGCGACGATGATCGCCGTCAGCAGCGGCGACAGCTCGCGCACCATGGTGAGTCCCACCAGATCCGCGACGTAGATATTGGCGCCGAAGCGCTGCAACTGCTCGGCGCCCTGATAGGCAATCACAATCCCCATCAGAAACGACAACAGCCCGGTGATCGGCAATGCCTCGAACCCCGCAGTCTGCAGATTGTACAAAATGTGCCGCCAGCGAATGCGCCGCGGATGGGCAAGCAAAAGCCGCAAGCCATTTGCGCACTCGCCGACAAACGTGAGCATGCCCAACAGTCCGCGCAGCGCGTGCCAGGATTGCCGGCCCATTGCGGCCAGCCATCCCCCGGCGGGCGCCGCCACCGGGTTCAGCGCCGTCACGCGCCCGGCGATCAGTTGCATTAACGTGTCGTGCGGCGGACGCAGTCCGCGCAGATGTACCGTGCATCCGGCCTGCTCGAGCTGGTGTGCCGTTCTGTGCAACAGCCATGCACCGGTGGTATCCATGGCAGTGATGTCCGCAGTGTCGATCACCAGTTCACCCGCGCGCGGCCATGCCCATGTATTCAGCCGCGATTCCAGCCGCGCCGCGGTGGCCAGCGTCCACGCGCCGCTGCAGCGAATGGCGCCGGCTTCGCCCGCTTCGATTTCGGCATCACCAGTTGGCGCGGCAAATGGATTCAATCGGACAAGTCCCTTGGACCGAAGCGAAATTGCGCGTTTCATTTTTACCCATCACGCAGGCAGCGGCTTGATATAGCGCAAGGCCCTGAACATCCGCGCATCGCATGCGATGGCGCAATGGCACATGAAATAAAAATTCTTTAAAAACATATACTTACGATAATTGAATGGCGAGTGATCCAGGATCGCTTCACGCCCGGCGGGGCACACACGGGAAGCGGCAACTGAGTGTTCAAGGCTTGATGCAGGTCAACACAGGCGCTGCGAACGCAACACTAAAATCGTGCCAAAGGCGGCGCTGACACAGCGGCGACCCACACACAGGAGCCATCATGACCAACCGTGAACTTGCGTTCATCGTCAAAGACCAGAATCCATTGACGCTGACGGCAAGTCAAACGGTGCAGCTTGCCTGCCGGCGCATGGCAGAGCGTGGCGTGGGCGCTGTGCTGGTCACCGACAGAAAGCACAACCTTACCGGCATTTTCACCGGCCGCGATGCTGTGCGCGCGCTCGCTGCAGGCAAGGATGCCGCCGCGACCACGCTGGCTCAAGCCATGACGAAGAATCCCTGCACCCTGTCGCCGCAGCAAACGGCGATAGACGCCCTGCGCGCGATGAGCGATGGCGGTTTCCGCCATTTGCCGGTGATTGCGGATGGAAAAATCGTCGGCATTGTCTCGCGCGGCGACTTCAAGGGGATGGAGCTCGATCACCTCGAAGCGGAAACGCATTTGTGGGAGCGCATCGGCTGAGCGCACACTCAGCCTGTAACCTGCCGCCAGTAAGCTGCGCCCCGCCGTTACCACGCGGTCCGGTGTGCCGAAGATGCGTATAAAATGACCGTTTACCGCGCTGCTTGCAGCCGCGGAATTCCGGACAAAAAAAGGCACAACATGACCCACCATTTTGGCGTTCTCATTCCGTCCACCAACACCACGGTTGAAATCGAACTGGCGCGCCTGCCTTCGGGCTATCAGGCGCACTTCGCGCGGCTGCTGAGCAGCACGCCCGGATCGCCGTTCTCGCCCAGCCGTGACGAAGATGTCGATTACCAGTCGAAACTGCTGGGAACGGCACGGGTTGAAATGGTGATACTGATGCAGACCTCGGCCAGCCTGTTCGCGGATGACTACGATGACAACGTGTCGCGGCGCATGAGTGCCGCGGCACGCGGCGTGCCGGCGACCACGTCCGCGCGTGCCGTGGGACGTGCCTGTCGGGCGCTGGGTGCGCGCCGCATCGGGCTGGTGTCGCCGTATTCACAACCGGTGAACGAACGCGCACGCCACTATTTTTCCAGCCAGCACCAGCTCGAGACGGTGGTGGTGGAAGGCTTCGCCGCCACCGATTCGTACGAGATCGGCAATCTGGGGCCCGAGAATGCGCGTGACGCGTTCGCGCGCATCGACCGCCCCGAGATCGAAGCGTTCGTGGTGCCGGGCGCCAATTTCCCGACGATGGCATCGATTGCCGCCTGGGAGCGCGAGTTCAAAAAGCCCGTGGTCACCTCGACCCAGGCGTCGATATGGGCGATGGCGCGGCAGCTCGGCGGGGAACCCCTGTCAGGTTATGGCCGTCTGCTCGAACAACTGCCCGCCGATTGATTTTCCATCATGTACAAAGGATAAAACCATGCAATACGATCTGCTGTTGAGCGGCGGTGAGGTGATGGATCCGGGCGCGGGCCTGCGCGGCGTGATGGATGTCGCCATTGCCGGCGGCAAGATCGCGGCGGTGGCGCCTTCGCTGCCGTCGAAGCAGGCGCTGCGCACCATCAGCGTCAAGGGCCGGCTGGTGATGCCCGGGCTGGTCGACATGCACGCGCATGTGATGGTCAACGGCCACGACATGGGCGGCCAGACCGATCACTACTGCCGCGGCAGCGGCGTGACCACGCTGTGCGATGCCGGCAGCACCGGTTCCTCCAATTTTTCAGCGCTGCGCGGCATGCTCGATCATCATGTGCGCACCCGCGTGCGGGCCTTCGTCAATCTGTCGGCCATCGGCATCACCGGCACCTCGCGCGGCGGCGAGCTGTCGCATTTCCCCTACGCCGATCCGGAAGGCTGCGCGCGCACCATCACCGAAAATCCCGATCTCGCAATCGGCGTGAAGCTGCGTTTTGGGCCGAACCTGGTGTGGGAGTATTCCGCGGAGCCGGTGAAGCTTGCGCGCAAGACGGCGGACATGGCGGGCGGCGTGCCGATGATGATGCACATCACCGACTCCCCGGTACCCCTGCCCGACCTGATTGCGCACATGAAGCCCGGCGACATCGTCACTCACTGCTATCACGGCCGCAACCACGGCATCATGGGCCAGGAAAAGCAGTTCGTGCTCAAGGAAGTGGTGGAAGCCCAGCGCGCCGGCATCATTTTCGATTGCGCGCATGGCCGCAATCACTTCAATTTCCGCATGATCGAAAAAGCGCTCGATCAGGGCTTTCTGCCGGACACCATATCGACCGATCTCACCACCACCAGCGCCAGCACCGGCCCGGTTTGGGATCTGCCGACAACCATGACCAAGCTGCTGCACTTCGGCATGCCGCTCGAAGACATCGTGCGTCGCGCCACCGCCAACCCGGCAAAACTCATGGGCTACGAAGGCACGGTGGGCACACTGAAGCCCGGCGCCAACGCCGACATATCAGTGTTCGAACTGCGCGATGGCCATCACGAATTGCGCGACAGCGATGGCAACAGCGTCACCGCCAAACGCCGCCTGCTGGCCCAGTTGACGGTGAAGGACGGCCGCGTGTGGTACGAGCGGCCCGCCGAGTAAGCCCTGCGCGTACCCTCCCTGATAACACCCGCTGCCTGATTGTGACCCGCGTATGAAATTGGACGATCCTGAAATTCTGCAATCAGAACAGCAAGTCAGCATCGATGTTCTGCTGGAAAAATACGCCAAGGGCGAGGAGCGCACGGTCGATGCCGTTCGGCGGCGCGTTGCGCGCGCGCTGGCATCCGTGGAAAAGGACAGCGCGCACTGGGAACGCGCATTCTTTGAAGCCCTCAGCGGCGGTTTCATTCCCGGCGGACGCATCAACTCCGCGGCTGGCACCGATCTGCAGGCGACGCTGATCAATTGTTTTGTGCAGCCGGTGGGCGACTCGGTGTCGCAGTTCACCGGCGGCAAGCCGGGCATTTATGTGGCGCTGATGGAAGCCGCGGAAACCATGCGTCGCGGCGGCGGTGTCGGTTATGACTTCTCGTCGATCCGCCCCAAGGGCGCCTACGTCAAGGGCACGCATTCCAGTGCCAGCGGGCCGGTGTCCTACATGCGCGTATTCGACCGCAGTTGCGAAACGGTCGAATCCGCCGGTTCCCGCCGCGGCGCGCAAATGGGCATCCTGCGCTGCGATCATCCGGACATTGAAGGCTTCATTCACGCCAAGGATGACGGCGACCTGCGCAACTTCAACGTCAGTGTCGCGGTGACCGACGCCTTCATGCGCGCCGTGGAAAACGATGCGCCATGGGATCTGGTGCACCAGGCAGCGCCCGGTGCAGCCTTTGCAGCAGACGCGCGCCAGCGTGCGGACGGCGAATGGGTGTATCGCACCTTGCCCGCGCGGGCTGTATGGCAGCAGATCATGCGCTCGACGTACGACCATGCCGAACCGGGCGTGGTATTCATCGACCGCATCGCCGAAGACGACAATCTGTCGTATTGCGAACAGGTTGAGGCGACCAATCCCTGTGGCGAACAGCCACTGCCGCCCTACGGCTGCTGCTGTCTCGGCAGCATCAACCTCACGCGCTGTGTCACCGATCCGTTCACGCCGCAGGCGCGCTTCGACTTCGACGCCTTCGGGCGCCTGGTACGGCCCGCGGTGCGAATGCTGGATAACGTGCTCGACATCACCGTGTGGCCGCTGCCGCAGCAGCAGGAAGAAGCGCGCGCCAAGCGGCGCATCGGGCTGGGATTTACCGGACTCGGGGACGCACTGGTGCTGCTCGGCCTGAAATATGACACCGACGAGGCGCGCGACATGGCGGCGCAAATCGCGCAGTGCATGCGGGATGAAGCGTATGCCGCTTCGGTGACCATCGCGCGGGAAAAAGGCGCCTTTCCGCTGTTCGACGCCAAACAATATCTCGCCGCGCCGCGTTTTGCCTCGCGTCTGTCCGACGCGCTGAAACAGGAGATTGCGCAGCACGGGCTGCGCAACAGCCATCTGCTGTCGATCGCGCCCACCGGCACCATTTCACTGGCGTTTGCCGACAACGCCTCCAACGGCGTGGAACCGCCGTACGCGTGGACCTATCAGCGCAAGAAGCGCATGCCCGACGACAGCCACAAGACCTATGACGTGGAAGACCACGCGTGGCGGCTGTACCGCCGCCTGGGCGGCGATGTCGCGCATCTGCCGCCGGCATTTGTGACGGCGCTGGAGATTTCGGCGCGCGACCATATGCGCATGGTCGCGGCGGTGGCGCCGTTCGTCGATTCGGCGATCAGCAAGACGGTCAATGTGCCGGTGGACTATCCCTATGATCAATTCGAAAATCTGTACCTGGAGGCGTGGCAGTCCGGCCTGAAGGGCATCACCACC
>CADECM010000144.1 GCA_902825845.1 uncultured beta proteobacterium | reverse complement strand
CTTGAGCTTTCGCAACCCTCGCCTTCAGGCTCATACCTCAATTGGAATTGACTGCCACTCAATGGCAACACGTTGAGCGTATGCTTACTCAATCACGCTACTTCCGCTTTGGGACGATCTGAGACATTGCCTGTCAGATCAAGTTACCACGTCTACACGCGGAGAGCCGCAAGCCTTCCGCGTACTGCAAGAACGTGTCTAGTTCGGCGCATCCGCTGGCGCGATTGATCGCAGGTACTTCACGACGTCGCTGATCTGCTCGTCGGTCAGCTCTTCGCCCCATGCCGGCATGAATTCGGATCGCCCCATCATCTGGCCGCCACGTCGGACGATCTGCTGCTTGTATGCATCATTTTTCAGGCTCATGCGCAGGTTGGCTGGTTTCGGGTTGTAGATCTTCGCCGCGCGCCCCAGCCCGTCTGCGTTCGTGCCGTGGCAGGTGGTGCAGTAGTTCAAGAACACGATCGTCCCCCGATATACTGATGCCGCGGCCGAATTCTTGTGGGGGAAGGTTTCAAGCATCGCCTCCGCCTCCGCCTTCAGTTCTGTCGCGGTTTTCACCTGGCCGGTTGCGGCCACGGGGACGAGCAGCAACAGCGCAAGTGCCAGGGGGCGCCTCACTTCGATACCTCGACCACCAGTTTCATCGCAGGATGTATCGCACATTCGATGTCGACGATGCCTGGTTTGTCGAACACGACGCTCTTCGCTTGCCCCAGCGGGAACGAGCCGAGATCAAACGTCTTCGCATCCGACAATGAGAAGACGTTGTGGAAGTACGGGTCCAGATTCCTGAAGTTTATGGACTGGCCAACCTTGATCTTGAGCTGCTTGGCCGAGAACTGCTTGTCTTTCTGGTCGACCGTATGGTCGGCTGCCCATGCGACCGCGCAATACGTGCCGAAGGCGAAAGCGGCCGCCCCAACTGCTGCGTATGAGAATTTCATGTGGATGCACCTTTTGTCGATAGGGTGAATTGTCGGGATTACCGATCTCTCGGGATTCGCTTGTTCATGCCTGCTGAACCGATGAGCAACACCCAACGCAATTACCTTGATTACGGCACGTGTGCGCGAGACTTGAACCGCCTTGGTCAATTTTCGGCCGGCGCCAACCGGCTCAGCCGGAAAACGGCAAGGCGCCAGACTGATTCGCCACCCGGATCGTTGTGTTCAATTCTGCCTGCCTGCCTGTCTATTCGAAGCTCGGAATAGCGCCCCTAAAAGAGCTATTTCCCCAAGCTGACTTCTGGCCTGAATTCCGTAAACTTCTTGCGAACCCTAAAGACTTGGCGTGCTTCGCCGATAAGGCGGTTGGGTACGGTTGCGCCTCACATTGCGCCTGATGTCATCAATCAAATGACAGGATATTTAATATGAAAAATAAAATACTAATGGCGACGGTATTTGCTTTTTCTGTAACGACCTTGCCGCTTGTTGCCGGGGAATCGCTGCCCGCGACGGGCAAGGCGCCATTGGCGTCTTATTTGCGGCCCCATGCGGTGCCAGCTCCCGAAGACAACAAGCCTACCGCGGTGCGTGTTGAACTTGGCAAGGCGCTCTTTTTTGACCCACGCTTGTCTGGATCGAACACAATCAGTTGTGCGACCTGCCACAACCCCGCGTTTGGCTGGTCGGATGGTTTGCCCACCGGGGTTGGCCACGGGATGAAGCCCTTGACCCGAGCCACGCCGACCATTTTGAATACCGCATATAACGCGATCCTGATGTGGGATGGAAGGAAAAAATCCCTTGAAGATCAGGCACTTGGTCCGATTGAGGCTGATGTTGAAATGAATCAGGACATTCCTGGATTGCTCAAGAAACTGGATGCCCTTGAAGGTTATCGTGACCTGTTTAAAAAGGCATATCCCGGCGAAGGCATTTCACCCGCCACGGTAGCGAAGGCGATAGCCAGTTTCGAACGCACCATCGTCTCCACCGATTCGCCGTTCGACCGGTGGGCCCGTGGCGATCAAAAGGCTGTCACTGCCGACGTTAAGCGCGGTTTTGCGGTGTTCGAAGGAAAAGGTAACTGCACGGCGTGCCATCAGGGGTTCAATTTCACGGACTATGGGTTCCATAACATCGGCGTTAAAGACGTCGGCGACAAACCGGACGAAGGCCGCTATACGCAACGCAAGCTGCCGTCGCTGAAGGGTGCATTTAAAACGCCGACGCTTCGCGACGTTGCGCTCACCGCGCCGTACATGCGTAACGGTCTTTACAAGACACTCGAAGAGGTCGTGGATCACTATGATCGGGGGGGGGACCTCAAAGAAAACCTCAGCGCGAATATTAAACCGCTAAATCTGGATCCTCAGGAAAAGGCGGACCTCGTGGCGTTTATGAAATCCCTGACTGGAAGACCGGTTTCAGTCACCATTCCACTACTTCCCATGCACTGAAAGGCGTATCAGCATGCGCAAATTACGACTGTCCCGGATACTTGCGATGGCAATCATCGCGGTTACCGGCTATGCGATAGCGGCCAACGAGCATATTGTGATCCAGAAAGACAAGCATTTCAGCGTCAAGATTCTCACGGTGAAAGTGGGCGACTGGGTAAGCTTCAAGAACGATGACGCCTTTTTCCACAACGTGTTCAGTTTATCCGATGCACAGTCATTCGACCTCGGCTCGCACGGTCAGGGCCAGGCAAGAAGGGTGCAAATGGCAAAGGAGGGCACCGTCGATATCGAATGTGCCATTCATCCTGAAATGAAGATGCAGATCAAGGTAATGAAATGAGTTTGCGGGTGGATTTTCGAACCACCATTTCATGAACGTGCCCGGGGGCGAGAAACGCCACGGCTGCGCTTCGATTGGACGCGTTAGACGGCTCGACCGTCGCTGCATTGTTGGGCGGCGCCCCCCCGGCGGGATTGATCCCGCGGTAGTAGATTTGATCGGCAAGGCTTGCCTGATCACCGGATAGCGGCGCGGTCAAGTCACGCGGAAAGACGAAGGTGCCGGCCGCGGGGATAAACGGGTCCAGGTCCTCGCGCTTGAACCCCGGCTTGAAAATGATGATGCCGTGAAACCCAGCCACGGTGAAGTTCACCACGCCGCCGGCTTTGATTTTGATGAGCTTGGGCAGTGAGACATGGTTCACCGCGTTGCCCGGCTGTGCCGTGTTAAGTCCGCGGCCGAAAATCGCGCCGGTGCTCAAGTGTTTGTCATTATCGGCCCGCGCGTGCTGTGCGGGTAACACGGCGAGCCCCAGCGATGCTGCCAACAAGCTCGTGGTGAGCACAACGGAACGCGTTCTTGATTGCCTCAATTGCATGACGAACTCCATTTGTCACACGGTCAGGCAATGGCGTCCGACAGCGACGCCGCTGGAACGTCGGGCCGCGAGAGACTGCATAACAGGCAAGGGCATCTCGCCGCAGTCCAAAACCGTTCGGCACCAATGATCTGTGCGCCGAACCCGGCTACCCGGCCAGCTGGCGGACCCGCGTGTGAAGGACGCCTGCCGCATCGCCAACGCCGCCTGCAACGGGCACTACAAACGCCCCGGCAAGCGCTGCGTCCACGATCAACTGCTGATGGAAAAATACATTGCATGCGGCAGGCGAACCATTTCAGGCGGCGGCGATTTTTCGTTCCTGCTGGCGGGCAGCAAGGCGCGCATGGTTCTTTTGTGCGACGTCAAATGATGATCGCGGGGTGGTTCGCAGCGCCACGGCGTGGTTCGCGGGCCGCGGCAACGCGCCTCACCGCAGACAGCAATATCACTACTGCGGCGCGCGGCACGCCGCGGCTGAGGCATTCGTCTGCGCCGCCGCGCCAAACAGCGACGCCGCGCCGCATTGCGAGCCGAACATGCGCGCTTGCGTGTGACCGACGCCGATGACCTCGAACCGGCGGCGGTTCAGCGTGGTGTCGGCGCCGGCAAGGTGGCGTTCGTAACGGATGTAATTGCGGCCGCGCTCGAGTCGATCACTGCCTTGCGCGCGCGCACCGCATGACTGGTCGAGCTGGGGGTGCGCGGGGTCGTTGTCCGCGGTGCCCAGCAGATACGTCACGTCGCGCGCGGCGTAGCGTTTGAACAGTGCCGCGCCGTCCAGCTGTCCCGCGTAGCGCACAAGGCTTTCCATGCCATAGCGGTAGCGGTTATACGCGGGACAAATGGCCGTGTCGTACGGCGCCCAGCGGTTGGCGTCGGCGGCAGACGGACGCTCGGCGCTGAAGTACAGATACGAGGACGGATTCGCGATCACATAACCGAGCCGCTTGCCCGCTGCGCGCAGCTTTTCGTCAACGCGGTTCAGCACGGCATAGCGATGCACGAGCTGCCCGCCGGCGGAGTGTCCCGCCACCACGATGCGCTGCAGCCGCGGAAAGCGCGACGCGTCCAAAAAAGCCGCCAGTAAATCGTCGATCGGCTGGAACGAACTCAACGGCCACGGCCAGTTCACCGCATCTTCACCGCGGTTCCAGCGGCTGCCGCGCCATTGCGGCAGGCTGTCGATGGGCTGCGCCGGCGCATCGGCCGTTGCGAAATAGCGTGGCGCGATCAGCAGCGTCTCACCCGCACCCGATCCTGCGGCTTGCAGCAGTTTTTCCGCCGCCGAGTAATAGCCCCGCGCGTTGCGCCCGAGGCCGTGAAAAATCACCACCGCCGACGTCACGCCGCGCATGTCGGCAGCCCACGGACGGTTGCCGTAGATGGCGAAGGGATAGCGTTGCGGCGCCACGCCCAGTTCGATGCGCTGCCATTGCAGCGGCGCCGGCTCGCCATCCTGCGCGCTGGCGGAGGTTACCGCCAGCATCCCGGCCAGCGTGGCAAAAATCACAAATAATTGTTTATAATCAAACACTTATTTTACTTGTGTCGTACCGCCTGCCACTCGCGGCTGGCGCCACCGGCAGTCGCGGTGCCGCGGATCGAGTCGCCCTCGACCTTGCCGTTGTAGCGTGTGCCGCCCGCACTGAAGCTGATCAGATCGCCGCGCAATCTACCGCCGGCAAGCAGCGTGGCCACGCCGTTGGCGTTCATCGATCCCGACACTTTCTGAAACGCCTGCTTGAGTTTGAAGTCGCCGTCCGCCGATTTCCATGCGCCTTCCACCTTTGCCGGCACAATCCACAGCAAGGCCTTGCGGTAGTAGTAAGAGGACTCTTCGCCCGGCGCGGTGGCGGTGTCATCAGCATCCCACTCGCCCATGGTGAAGGTATTGGAAACAATGCGCGTGCCGGGTTTGAGGTTCATAATTTTTGGACGCAGCTGCAGATTGATTTCCGGCAGCAGGAACATGGTGATTACGGTGGCCTGCGAGAAATCGGTTTCGAACAAATCCGCTTTCACAAACGCAGCCTTTTCGGCCACGCCTGCTTTCGCGGCGGCTTTGCGCGACAGCTCGACCATGTCCGGGTTGTATTCGATACCCAGCGCCTTGATGCCGCGCTGCGCTGCGGTAATCACCGTGCGGCCGTCTCCGGAACCCAAATCGATCAGGTAGTCACCCGGTGCAACCTTCGCCATGTCGAGCATCTTGTTCACCAGCGCGAGCGAGGTAGGCACCCAGATGACATCCTTGCCGTCCTGCCCCACCTCAGGCTGGAATTCCTGAACCTGCCTTGCAGGCTGCGCCTGCACGGCGGCGCCCGCGAGCATGGTCAACGCGAACACCAAACACACGCCATACGCATTCATCAAGAATTCCCTGAAAAGTTTGTGCGGGCTGCAGATTAACCCGGCCGGTTGACGCTCAGCTTACGGCCTTGGCCAGGAACAGGCGTTGCCGACGGAACCGGTCACCGAATAGCCGTTGCTTAGCGCGTATCGCCGCCGCGCTCGGCACGCCACACCTTGGCGGCGCCCCCGCTGCCGTCGATCACATCGCCGATCAGGCGGCCGCCGTAGCGCAGATTGCCCGCATTGAAGCTGATACGCTCGCCGTCCACTTTGCCATCGGCAATGACCATGCTTCTGTCACCAAGACGCAAGGTGCCGCTCAACTTCTGATACTGCTGCCGGAGGGTAAGCTCGCCATTGGGCAGTTTCCACACGCCCTCGGCCCTGGCGGGCACGATCCACAGGTAGGCCGTGCACCAGGAATCGCAATCGCCTTCAACCTGCGCGGTCTGATCGGGCGACCAGTCGCCCATGTCGAACGAGTTGGCGACGATGCGCGTGCCGGGCTTCATCGCCAGCAGCGTCGGACGCAGTTTCACGTTGAGTTCCGGCAGCAGGAACAGGGTAACCACTGTCGCCTTTGAGAAATCCGTCTGGAATATATCGGCGTTTTCAAACGTCGCTTTTCCCGCCACACCCGCTTTTTCCGCATTGCGGCGGGACAGCTCGACCATGGCGGGGTTGTATTCGACGCCGTAGGCGCGAGCCCCGCGGCGCGCCGCGGTGATCACCGTGCGACCGTCGCCCGAACCCAGATCGTAGAGCACGTCCTTCGGCGTGAGCTTCGCCATGTCGAGCATCTTGTTCACCAGTGTTTGCGCCGTCGGCACCCACACCACGTCCTTGCCCGCCTGCCCGACCTCCGGCACATAATCCTTGCCCTTGGACGCGGGTTGCGCCCACGCGCCACTCGCACACAACAAAAAGCCGACGACGGCGCACACGCGCCGCATTTCACGGGATGCCAACATAAAAATCTCCAGTTTGGGAATCAGGCGCGCGGCGCCATCATGGCGGGCCGTTTTACCGGTGCTGGCGATGACGCCGCTCATATGCGGAGTTACGACATGGCGTGACTGCGGAAGTTCAGGACGCGCGCGCGGCGTGCCGCGATCAATACTACCGCGTGCGCTCCAGACACTCGATCAGCAAATTGAGCGCTGCCTCCGAAAAGCGGTACATATTGGCCTGCCGGTCAGGGCTCGCGGTTTCCAGCGTCATCGATTTTTCCATGCCGCCCGCCACCGCCAGCACGCAGTGTCCGGCGGCGTGGCCGTAGCGGCTGCCGGTCGGGCCTGCGGCGCCGGATTCGCTGAGACCCCAATCGGCATTGAAGCGCTGCCGTATGGTGCGCGCCCTGAACTGGGCATTCACCTCGCTGCCGCCGGGCAGGTCTTTCAGCATGTCCGGGGTCACATCCCGCAAGCCCAGCAAGGCGTCGCGCGTGTACGCCACGATGCCGCCCTTGCAATAGGCGGAGGCGCCGGGCAACGCCAGCAGCGCGGCGTTGATCAATCCGCCGGCCGAGGACTCAGCCACGGCAATGGTTTGGTTGCGCGCCTTCAGCAGGGCTGCGGCTTTCTCGGCGAGCGGGAACAGTTTTTCCATGATGAATCGTCCTGTATCAGATGCTGGATTGTCGGGGAAGCACACAGTCATTTTGGGGTATAAATGGTTTTTCGCAAAACCCATTCGCGTAATGCCATCCGCCGCCAAGCATGCCAAGCATCAGTTTTTACTGGCATTCCTGTGTTTCGCCTGCCATGCCGCCAGCGGCGTTGCACAGGGCTATCCTGCGCGCCCGATCCGCTTTGTGGTGCCTTTCCCCGCCAGCGGCGGCGGCGACATCATCATTCGCGCGCTGTCGCAGAAGCTGGGCGAGCGGCTGGGTCAGGCGGTCGTGGTCGACAACCGCTCGGGCGCAGGCGGCAATGTGGGCACTGAGCTGGTGGCGCGCGCAGCGCCCGACGGCTACACGCTGGTAATGGCCAATGTGTCGCCGATGGCGATCAACGTCAGCATCTATAAACACCTGCCGTACAACCCGCTCACCGATTTCACGCCGATTTCACTGGTGGCGTCGTTTCCCAATATGCTGGTGGTGCATCCCTCGCTGCCGGCGCGCTCGATCCGGGAACTCATCAGGCTGGCGCGGGCGCGGCCCGGACAACTCACCTTTGCCTCGTCGGGTGCCGGCAGCACCACGCATCTGTCGGCCGAGTTTCTCAAGGCACAGGCGAAAATCGATCTGACGCACATTCCCTACAAGGGCGGCGGACAGGCGCTGATCGATCTGCTCGCGGGCCAGGTGTCGATGTACTTCAGCAGCGTGCCCGGTGCCATGTCGCATGTGCGCTCAAAACGCTTGCGCGCACTGGGCGTTACCAGTCTCGCGCGCCCGGATGCGGTACCTGAAATACCGACGCTCGCGGAAAGCGGCTTTCCCGGCTTTGAAGCAGTGACCTGGATCGGCGCGGCGGCACCCGCAGGGGTTCCGCGTCCCATTGTCACGCACCTCAATTCAGAAATCGTCACCATCATGCGCATGCCGGATATGCGGGATCGGCTGCTGCGCCAGGGCGCGCAACCACTGTTCAATACACCCGAACAATTTTCCGCCTACATCAGAAGCGAAATCGCCAAGTGGGCAAGAATCGTGCGGGATAGCGGCATCAGCGCACAATGAACACACCGCCGTCCTCGCGTCTGCTCGTCAACGTTGCACAGGGATGTGGCGCTGGAAATCCGTGGCGGCGCGCTTCGTGCAAGTTTGTACCGACCCGCGCCTCACCGGCAGTAGTGGCGCACATTGATTTGCAGGACAATTCACGCTTGGCATCGCGTTTGGCAAGGAGCCTTTCATGAGCAACAATATCATTCTCGACCCGACGGCCGCATCGGGCGCCGGAGCGCAGCGTCCGTGGAAGGCGCTCGACACCCTGCAGGGCAAGGTTGTCGCGTTCATCGACAATTCCAAGCCCAATTTCAATCATCTGGCCGCGGACCTCGGCGAACTGCTGGTGAAACACCACGGCGTCGGCAAAGTGATCCATCACCGCAAACGCGCAGCATCGGTGCCGGCGCTGGAGTCGGTCTACGCCGACATCGAGGCCAATGTCGATCTGGTAATCACCGGTTCCGGCGACTGAGGGTCCTGCACGTCGTGGAGTGTCCACGACACGGCAGAAACGGTGAAGCGCGGCGTGCCGGCAATCACCATTTGTTCGGACCAGTTCATCGTTCTGGGCCGCAAGCAGCTCAAGGCGCTGGGCAGCGAGGGACATCCGATCGCGGTAATTCCGCATCCGTTCGGGCTGCGCACGCGCGATGAAGTGCGCGCGATCGCCGAAACCTGCGTCGCCGATATCGCGCGCATCGCCGTCGACCCCAAGGCCGGCGCGTTGCCCGCCGGCAAGACATCAGAGGCACCCGCGCGCGCGGCGCGCATTGAAGTGCCGGATGACGCTGATGACTTCGACCGCTTTTGCATCGAGCGCAAATGGAGCGACGGCCTGCCGCTGCGCCCGCCCACCCTCGACAAAGTCGAGCGTATGATCGCAGCCAGCGGCCGCGCCGCCGGCGAGGTCATCGCGGTCGTGCAGCCCGGATTCGGCACCGCCACCGTGGAAGGCATCGCCATCAACGCGGCGATGGCGGGCTGCCGCCCCGAATACATGCCGACGCTGATCGCCGCCGTGCAGGCCTTCACCGACCGGCGCTTCAATTTGCAGGGCATACAGGCCACCACCAATCCGGCCACCGCGATGATCATCGTCAATGGGCCGGTCGCGCGCGACATCGGCGTCAATGGCCATCTCAACTGCCTGGGTCAGGGCGCGTGGGCCAATGCCACGCTGGGACGCGCGCTGCGTCTGATCATGCAAAACATCGGCGGCACGCTGCCGGGCGAAATGGACCGCGCAACGCAAGGGCAACCCGGCAAGTACACCTTCTGCTGCGCCGAGAACGAAGCCGACAGCCCGTGGGAACCCCTGCATGTCGAGCGCGGCTTCGACAGGAACGACAGCACCGTCACCCTCGTCGGCGCGGCCGGCACGGTGAATTTCAACTCGCATGCCAAGGATGCAACGGATTTGCTGAAAGTGATTGCCGACAGCATCTGCTTTCCCACCAACAACGATTACTACTTCGGCGGCGAACCGTGGCTGTTGCTGGGCCCGGAGCACGCGGAGATACTTGCGCGCGAGGGCCTGAGCAAGCGCGACGTCAAGCTCAAACTATGGGAAATGTCCAAACTGCATGTTGACCGGCTCGCCGCCAAGGACCGCATGCGCCTGCAGCACACGCGCGGCGCCGAGCTCGGGCAGTTCGACGCCAATACGCGCATTCCGATCTCGACCCAACCGGAAGAAATCAGCATCGTTGTCGCCGGCGGCCCGGGCACCCACTCGGTGCATGTGCCCACCTTCGGGCACACCCGATCGGTCACAAAGAAAATTGTTTAAAAACAGATACTTACATACACTTACCCGCAAGGAGAATGCGATGCCTCAGATACAGATTCGCGGCGCCCACATCAACTACGACATCCTCGGCGACCACGGGCCGTGGGTCGCGCTCTCACCCGGCGGACGGCGCCCGC
>CADECM010000143.1 GCA_902825845.1 uncultured beta proteobacterium | reverse complement strand
TTCGGGATTGTGGCGCGTGGACATGCCTTCATTGCGGAAATTGCGGTTGATCTCGAACACCTTTTCGAAACCACCCACCACCAGCCGCTTCAGATACAACTCCGGCGCGATGCGCAGGAACAGTTGCATGTCGAGTGCGTTGTGATGCGTGACAAACGGCCGTGCCGCCGCGCCGCCCGGAATCGGCTGCATCATCGGGGTTTCAACTTCTAAATAATTGTTTATAATCAGATACTTACGAATTTCCTGAATGATTTGTGAACGCTTGTGGAAGGTCGCGCGGGTATCCTCATTGACGATCAGATCAACGTAACGCTGGCGGTATTTCACCTCCTGATCACTGAGGCCATGAAATTTTTCCGGCAGCGGACGCAGCGACTTGGTCAGCAGCCGCAGCCTCCTGACGCGGATGGTGAGTTCGCCAGTCTTGGTGATGAACAGCACACCGCTGACACCGACGATGTCGCCAATGTCGTAATGTTTGAACGCCTCCAGCGCTTCGGCGCCGGTGTCACCCGCGGACACAAAAATCTGGATGCGCCCGCTGCTGTCCTGAATCGTCGCAAAGCTGATCTTGCCCATCACACGCTTGAGCATGATGCGCCCGGCGACGGTCACCGTGATCGCTTCCTTGTCCAGAGCCTCGCGTTCGGTGGCGGCGTGTTTCGCCGTGATGTCGGCGGCGTAGTGCTCGCGTACAAAGTCATTGGGGAAGGCGACACCCTTTTCGCGCAAAGCCTTGAGCTTGGCGCGGCGTTCTTCGATGATCTTGTTGGTATCGTCCATATTGGAGCTTTCACAATTCAAATTCTTTTTGACACAGATTAACGCAGATTTACGCAGATCATTTCATAGGATAATCTGCGTTAATCTATGGCCAGGGTTTTGACTTTAAAGCCCTTGCTTGAGACTGGCTTCGATAAAGGTATCCAGTGCGCCGTCGAGCACTGACTGCGTGTTGCCGATCTCGACATTGGTGCGCAGATCCTTGATGCGTGATTGGTCGAGCACATACGAGCGGATCTGATGGCCCCAGCCGATGTCGGTCTTGGCGTCTTCCGCTGCCTGCTTTTCCTCGTTGCGCTTGCGCATTTCCAGTTCGAACAAACGCGACTTCAGCATGGCCATGGCCTCGGCGCGATTGCGGTGCTGCGAACGGTCGTTCTGGCACTGCACCACAATGCCGGTGGGCACGTGGGTGATGCGCACCGCGGAGTCGGTCTTGTTGATATGCTGGCCGCCGGCGCCCGAGGCGCGGAAGGTGTCGGTGCGCAGGTCGGCGGGATTGATGTCGATTTCAATCGAATCGTCCACCTCGGGATACACCACGACACTGGCGAAAGAGGTGTGGCGCCGGCTGTTGGCGTCAAACGGCGACTTGCGCACCAGGCGGTGCACGCCGCTTTCGGTGCGCAAACGGCCGTAGGCGTAATCGCCGCTCACCTTGAGCGAAGCGCTCTTGATGCCGGCCACCTCGCCAGGCGATTCTTCCAGCAGTTCCACCTTGAACTTCTTGGTTTCGCAATAGCGCAGATACATGCGCTCGAGGATCGACGCCCAGTCCTGCGCCTCGGTGCCGCCGGAGCCGGCCTGAATATCGAGAAAGCAGTTGTTGGCATCCATTTCGCCGGAGAACATGCGGCGAAACTCCATTTCGGCGACGGTTTCCTCTAGGCCATCGGTGTCTTTTGCCACGGACAGCAGGGTCGCATCGTCAGCCTCGTCGCGCGCCATGTCGAACAGTTCCTGCGCGTCGCGCAGGCCGGCGGCCAGGGTGTCGAGCGAGTAAACCGTGTATTCGAGGTGCTTGCGCTCCTTGCCGAGTTCCTGGGCGCGCTTGCTGTCGCTCCAGCCCGCGGGGTCTTCGGCCAGCCTTACGACTTCATCCAGACGCTTGCGTTTGGTATCGTAGTCAAAGATACCTCCGCAGCTCCGCGGCGCGCGTGTCGATGTCGGCGAGCTGCTTGGCGATGGCGTTGATGCGTTCGGCTTCCATAATGCGTGTAATCCCCAGAAAGCGCGATTATACCCGATGACTTTACAGGGGCTCCCAGTGATCGAGCAGCAGTTGCGAGGCAGTGGTGCCGTTGTATTCGTTGACACTGAAGCGGTACACCGCGCGAATCGCACCCGGCAGTGGCTCACTGTGACCGAACAGCATGCCGTCGAACCTTTTGCCTTGGCGCTCCAGACGCAATTTCAGATGGCGTTCGCCCACCACCCGCTGCTGCACAATGGTGAAGGGATCGACAAAGCACGGTTCCGGAAAGCCCTGGCCCCAGATGCCGTCACGCAACGCATGTGCGGCGTCCAGCGTCGCGTGCTCGACCGGCAGCGAACCATCGGTTGCGATTTCGTTATCCAGATCGGCGGGTGAAAGCAGGCTGCGTACCACGTCCTCGAACAGGCTGCGGAAACGCCCGAAATCGCCCTCGCGCAGGGTGAGTCCCGCCGCCGCCGCGTGGCCGCCGAAGCCCAGAATCATGCCCGGCGCGCGCTTGGCCACGAGATCCAGCGCATCGCGCAGATGCAGGCTGCGGATCGATCGTCCGGAACCCTTGATCTCGCCAATGCCGCCCGGCGCGAATGCCACCGCAGGCCGGTGAAAGCGATCCTTGATGCGCGAGGCAACGATGCCGATCACGCCCGGGTGCCAGGCGGTGTCGTAGAGGCTCAGCGTGTAGCCGCCGGCGTCGGCAGACTGTTCCAGCGAGGCAAGGGCGGACTCCTGCATCTGCGCCTCAATCGTGCGGCGCTCGCGGTTCAGGGTATCGAGTTCGCGCGCGATGGCTTGTGCGCGCGCGGCATCGTCGGTGGCAAGGCATTCGATGCCCAGTGACATGTCATCGAGACGGCCGGCGGCATTCAGGCGCGGCCCCGCGGCAAAGCCCAGATCATGGGTGCCGGCGCGTGCCGGGTCGCGCCCGGCCATGCGCAGCAACGCGGCCACGCCCGGTTGCGCGCGTCCGGCGCGGATGCGCTGCAGGCCCTGGTGCACGAGGATGCGGTTGTTGTCATCCAGACGCACCACATCGGCGACGGTGCCCAGCGCGACCAGATCGAGCAGCTGCGCGAGATTCGGCAGGTCCGCCGCGCCGCGGCGGCGCAATTCGGCACGCAAGGCAAGCATCAGATAAAACATCACGCCTACACCGGCCAGATGCTTGCTCGGAAAGTTGCAGCCCTGCTGATTGGGATTGATGATGCACCAGGCATCGGGGAGGGTGTCGCCGGGCAGGTGGTGATCGGTCACCAGTACCTTGATGCCCAACCGGTTGGCCTCTGCCACGCCGTCCACGCTGGCGATGCCGTTGTCGACAGTGATGATCACCGCCGGCGCCTTTTCGCGCGCGGCCAGTTGCACGATCTCCGGCGTGAGGCCGTAGCCGTATTCGAACCGATTGGGCACCAGGTAATCCACGTTTGCCTTCATCGCGCGCAGCGCGCGCAGCCCTACCGCGCATGCCGTGGCGCCATCGGCGTCATAGTCAGCGACGATCAGCAGCCGCATTGTCCCGGCGATGGCATCGGCGAGCAGCGTGGCCATGCGCGCGAGGTTGAGCATGCTGTCCGGCGGGAGCAGCCGTTCCAGTGCGGTGTCGAGTTGCTCAGGGCCTGCAATGCCGCGCGCGGCATAGGCGCGTGCGAGCAGCGGATGAACGCCGCTGCCTGTCAGCGAGGCAACGGATTCTTCAGCCGCGGTACGTGTAGTGATGGTGGCCATGCTTATTATAAGTATTTGTTTTTGCGCCAGAATTTATAAAGATACCTGGGGGCGATATCGAATTGACAGGCACTGTCGCCGTCACCGGTGTGTAAACGCAGATGCTTCAGCTGGCGCGATCGTAACGCCGCCAGCAGCGGTTGGAACCAGTCGCGGTCAAGCGCGGCCAGGGCGGCGCTCCACGCCGGCAGGTCATTCTGACGCAGTGGCGCGGCCAACACGTGGCTGGAAAAAAAATGCGTGCCCGCATCCAGCATATCGGGCGTGATGCGCGCCGGCGCCGGCGCGATTTGCCTGCCCGCATGATGCGCCACGGCGCGCACCGCTTCGTCGTCACTCCATACCGCCGTGACAGTTGCCGTGGGCGCGGCAGGCAGGGTGCCGCCGCCCCACAGCCAGACGCTGTTCAACGGCAGTTGTGCGGCCGCGTCGCGTGCGTCGTTCAATGGATGCGCGTGCAGCAGCATCTGCATTTCGGTGAGCAGGCGATGCCAACGGCGGCTGTCCACGCCCTGCGGCAGGAACTCCCGCACATCGCGGCCCTGCGCCTGATCGAGGCTGGTGGTGGTCAGTCCCGGCGTTGCATCGGTCTGCAAAAACCACTGCCCGGCGTTGGCGTGATGCAGGGTGACACCCTCCGCGCGCAAATGTGCCGCGAGCGTGGCGGCGAGTGCGTCGGATTCAGCGCGAGAAAGGCTGAGCGCTGGCGCGCCCGACAACACCAGCGCGTTGCGGCGAGTCTCCAGATGCACCGGCGTTGCACACAGCCAGTAGCCGGCGCCGGCGGACAGTCCCGCGCTTTGGGCCAGCAGCGGGGCGAGCGGCCAGTCTTGCTGGCGCGCGATGCCGAAGGCCTGGCACAGTGTTGCGCCATTGCCGCTGTCCGGCACGCGCGTTTCGTGTGCCCGCGCCAGCAGCCTGCTGAGATGCGGCGCATGTATCACGATGCCGCTGGCGGCGAGCGCTTCGCGCGGCGGCAGCAGGCAGGGGATGTGAAGGATGCATTGCATGTTACTGGCGGGCGAGTGTAGCACCCGTGCGCGCATGAATTACGCTACACTCCGCGTTTCGCAAAAAGCCCCCGCTGCCGGCCCGTCCTTTGAATTCCTACGAACTGTTTATCGGCCTGCGCTATACGCGCTCGCGCCAACGCACGCGGTTTATTTCAGTCATTTCGCTGATCAGCGTGGTGGGCATCGCGCTGGGCATGACCGTGCTGGTGACGGTGTTGTCGGTGATGAACGGCTTTCAGCGCGAGGTGCGCACGCGCATGTTGTCGGCGGTGGCGCATGTGCAACTGGCCGGCGCAGGAGAGCGGCTGGCCGACTGGAAAAGCGTTGCGGACATCGCGCGCACCAACCCGCATGTGCTGGCAGCCGCGCCCTATATTAACGCGCAGGGTCTGCTCACCAGCGGTAACCAGGTACGCGGCGCCTATCTGCGCGGGGTGCTGCCGGCGATGGAAGACAAGGTCGACGATATAGCGCGCAATATGCGGCGCGGCACGGTGGATGCGCTGAAGCCGGGCGAATTCAACATCGTGCTGGGCGACGCCCTCGCGCGCGCGTTGGGGGTAAATGTGGGCGACCGCGTGGTACTGGTGGCGCCGCAGGGGCAGGTAACCCCCGCGGGCGTGCTGCCGCGGCTGCGCCAGTTCACGGTGGTGGGCACCTTCAGCGTGGGACACCATGAAATCGATGCCGGGCTTGCACTGGCGCACCTCGAAGACGCGCAAAAACTCTACCGCATGGGCGACGACGTGACGGGCGTGCGCCTGAAACTGGATGACCTGTTCCGCGCGAGGGCGGTGACGTTCGAGCTGGCGCAGAAGGTGCCGGGCAACGTGGTGCTGTCGGACTGGACCAGCGTCAACGCCAATTACTTTCGCGCGGTCGATATCGAAAAGCGCATGATGTCGTTGCTGCTGTTTTTCATCATCGCCATCGCCGCCTTCAACCTGGTGTCCAGTCTGTTCATGGTGGTCAAGGAAAAGCAGCCCGACATCGCGATTCTACGCACGCTGGGGGCCTCGCCCGGTGGCGTGATGAAAATTTTCATGACGCAGGGTATCGTGATCGGCCTCACCGGGGTATTTTTCGGTATCGTGTTTGGCGTTCTCGGCGCGCTGTATGTGGCCGACATCGTGGGTTTTGTGGAACGCATGTTCGGGCTGCGCTTCCTCGATCCGTCGATCTACCAGATCACCGAACTGCCGTCGGAACTGCGGCCCATGGACGTGGTGGCGACCGCACTGTTCTCCTTTGCGATGTCGGCGGTGGCGACACTCTATCCGAGCTGGCGCGCGTCGCGCGTCAATCCGGCGGAGGCGCTTCGCTATGAGTGAAGGCAAGAATGGCGCCGTTCTCGCATGCCGCGGCCTGCGCAAGGTGTTTCAGCAGCCCGGGCTGGACGCGGTGCCGGTGTTGCTCGGCGTTGATCTCGAAGTCATGCGCGGCGAGCGCGTGGCCATCGTCGGCGCGTCGGGCTCCGGCAAGAGTACCCTGCTGCATTTGCTCGGCGGACTGGATGAGGCCAGCGGCGGCGATATCTTCATCATGGGCCAGAATATTCGCGAACAAAGTGAGGCCGAGCGCGGTATTACCCGCAACCGCTCGCTGGGTTTCGTGTATCAGTTTCACCACCTGCTGCCGGAATTTACCGCGGTGGAGAATGTGGCGATGCCGCTGCTGATCCGCCGCACGCCGAAGGAGGCAGCTTATGGCGAGGCGCGCGAGGTGCTGAAGGCGGTCGGTTTGGCGCATCGCTTTGAACACACGCCGGGGGAATTGTCCGGCGGCGAACGCCAGCGCGCGGCGCTGGCGCGCGCGCTGGTGACCCAACCGGCGTGTGTGCTGGCGGACGAACCCACCGGCAATCTCGACCGCCAGAATGCGCAGGCCGTGTTCGATCTGATGCTGGAACTGAACCAGTCATTGGGAACGAGTTTTGTGATCGTCACCCACGACATGGAAATTGCCGCGCGCGCCAACCGCACGGTGCGCCTGATCGACGGGGCGCTGCAAGCCGCATGACGACCCCGGGGTTTTAGCTTCCGCTCTGTTCTACGATTTGCATGACGCCCTGACCGCACACCTCGTCGTACAGCTGCGCATTCTCCAACACCTGCGTCAGCAGGAAATGAGGCGCCGAGCGCTTGATCAAACGCGGCACCACGATGCCCAGCGCGATGATCGACAAGCCCGTCCACAGCCAGCCGATCAGCGCAAGGCCAACGCCAAGTCCGAGTACTGGCAAGGTCAGCAACGGCAGCAACAGGCGGGCAGACAGCAGACGAGCCGCCGCGCGTGCGTCGAACTGCACCGTGACATGGCCGCTGCGATAGCGGGAGACAAATTCATTGTGCGTCAAAATATTGTTTAACAACAAAGACTTACGATATTCGCATGCGGCGGGCCAAAAATGATTCGGGCAGCGGGCTTGAATGGCGCATCGGACTGCCGCAGGGAAAAATGTGGATTCAACATTGCCTACGCCTTGCGCGAAGCGCGTTTCTCCATGAGCGCATGCACGCGCAGCATGATTTTCTCAATGACCACGGCTTCCGCACCGCGTCTGTTGCCGAAGACCACCCACAATAAAGCCAAGGTCACCCCGTAGGTCAGCACGCCAGCCCCAATCAGCAGCAGCAGGATCGCGACGCCGTCAGCTGCAGGCGTGCCCGGCTCATACCTGGGCATGGCCGCCCGGACTGCGTAGGCCATGGCAGCCGCCGCCAACGTGGGCCGTATGATCACCGCGATGAATTGTCGAAACCTTTCGCCTATGAAACGACGCAATTGCAACAGATAAATCGGGGTGGTCAGCACACAGGCGCTCAACATGGATATCGCGGCGCCTGTGGCGCCGTAATCCCGCGTGAGGAGCGACAACCCAAGGACCAAAATGACAACGAAAATGAAATTGACCAGGGTCGCTTCTCGGGGTCTGCCCACGGCAATAAACAAGGTGACGATCGTTCCATGAAACACCAATATTGAGCTGCTGATGCTGAGCACTTCCATAACGGGTATGCCGGCCATCCAGGCTTCGCCCAGGACCACCGGAACCATGACGGGTGCGATGGAGAACAATCCCGCTCCGACAGGAATCGCTATCAAGGCGACCAGGCCAACTGCCGACTGAAACGATCGCCGCAACCCATCGACATCGTCTTTCAACTTGGCAAAACCAGGAAGCAGGGCCCTGTTTATGGGGGCGCCGATTTCGAATGTCGGCAGATTCGCAAATTCGTACGATATGTTGTATATCCCGAGTTGTCCTGGCCCTCGAATTCGGCCGATGAAAAAATCCGTCGAACGCTCTTTCAGGAAATTCACCACATTGTTCAGCAGCATCCAGCGTGAGAATCGCAGCAATGATCCGATTTCCTTGAACGATATCTTTGGTCTAAAGGGGTGAACCCAGTAGCTCAGCATCATCCCGCCAATCTTGGATGCGAGCGACCCAAAGACCAGTGCCCAATACGATTGCAGGATAATCGCCAGCGGAATGGTTACGCAGAAACCAATGACCTTGCGGGACACCTGAAAAATGAACTCCTTGCGGAAATCCAGCTCCTTCCTGAACGCCACGACACCGATGTTGTCAAGCGCAGACGCCACCGGTCCCAGCGCCAGCACGCAGATCAGCGTGACCAGTTCAGGTGCGCCATAGAAAACCGAAATCGGATGCGAGCATGCCAGCATTATCACTGCCACCAGACAACCCAGTATCAGATTGGCGGTCCACGCCGAGTTGTAGTGATCAACGCCGGCTGATTGGTTGTGGATCAACGCGATGTCGAAAGCGAACGCCGTTAATATTTCGGCCATGAAAATGAACGAAAAGGCCATCGCCACCATGCCAAAGTCCGCGGGCGTCAGCAGACGCACGAGAATCAGCGTAGATATGAAGCCAAGGCCCCGCTCAACCCATTTGAACAGGATCATCCAGGCCGCGCCTCGGGCCATTTTCGATTGCACTTGAATCGTCGCTACTCCTGCACGAAATTGCTCGGGGGCCGGGGGAATGTCATGATGCGCTGCGGTGAATGGGTGCGGCGGCTGCGGGTGTACACTGCCTGGTGCGCAAGTACCGGATGGCGCAAACCCCACCGATCTATCCAAGTGGCGGGTATTGTCCGATACTTTGAGCGCGTTTCAAAATGAAAGTGTGCGATTTGCGTAAATTTGCGGCAGATCAAGGGCAGGCGAGGTGGTGTAAGGAAAGACTACTGCCCAAGCTGCGGCCGTGTGCTGTGCGGCGCTTGCGTTACATCATGGGCGCTGGCCGGCATGCGTCACGCTGATAGCGGAATGCGCCGGGGATTCATGGTGAGGTGCTTGATGCCGGATTTGCGGCGATCGGCCGGGCCAGGTCATTCAGCGCCGTGCGAAACCCACTGCAGAGCGGCAGAAAAAAAGCGCTGTGATTTGGCGCGATTTTCCCGGTCGTGCCGCCGCTGCCGAACTACTTTATCGCGCGCATGCTGATGCCGCAGGATAGCCGCGTGTCATTACGCGCCACCCGGTCAAGCGCGAGCCCGATCAGATTGAAGAGGGGTATGGTCGAACGGGCCGCCAGACGCGCGCAGCGTGGTGATTCGATCCGCCGGTGCAGCAGCACATTGACCGCTGTCATCAAACCACTGCCCGTGCCGCCTTCGTACGCCGTCTCGACGGACGCGAACCGGCGCGCCATATGACGCAGTCCATCCGGCAGAAAGCGCCATAATTCGTCGTGGTGTTCCGGATACTCCCCTCGGGTCGACAGCAGCAGAGCGCCGCCCGGTTTAATGACGCGTCTCATTTCCTCGACGGCACCGGCGGCATCCGGAACGTACTGCAGAGTGTCAGTGCACAACACGAGGTCCACGCTGTTGTCCGCGAAAGGCAAACTGCGCGCGTTGCCGATCACGTCGACCATGCCTTCGAACTGCAGGTCGAACCCGATGTACAGCCGCGCCTTGGCGTCAATCAGCGGGCGATAGGGCTGTATGCGGCCACCGATGTCCAACACGTCCAGCGGTGCCGGGAGTTCGTGTATCCATTTGGTCAGAGTCGCCCGCCGGTGATAAAAAATGAGGCTGTCAACGTCACGAAACGTTGGGTTCAAACGGAACTGTGACAATTGCCGGGCGTTATGGAGGCTTCGACTGCGTTTGTCGTCATCGACGGCAGTATCGCGTTGGTAATAGGTGTATCTCATAGCATCCGCCTCGTAACGCGTTGGGCCCTGTTCACGCAAGAGGTAACGCTAAGCAAGCTACGCGCCAAGAACCAAATTCCACCATGAAACAACAGGTTACGATTTATCAGCAGGATGGGGTGTCCGCAACTGTAAATTTTTTCGACACGTGGCTCAGGCCAAAAGCAGGATTTCAAGGATAAGCCCCGACAAGCGGGTGTAAAGAATTTCGACAAGCAATTGAATCTTGCGTGTCCAAATTTACCTCAAACGTGCCGGATTGTTACGCGCTATGGAAAATTTCCATACAACTTTTTGCAATTCAATGGGTTAGACAGGTATGGCAATGAGGGTTCGATTCAGGGGAAGCTATCCTCTGATCTCCTGGACCCGGGAGCGAGATACTGCGCAATGCCTTGTCAACAGACTGGCCGCAAGCAGCCGCTCGGCCGGCATGCCTATCGGCTCAAGACGCCTCAATGCCGTGGTAACCCCCG
>CADECM010000142.1 GCA_902825845.1 uncultured beta proteobacterium | reverse complement strand
GGGGCTGGGTGCGGGGGGGGGGTGGGTGGTGGGGCGGGCTGTGGGGCGCCAGCCGGGGCTGGCGCGGGAGGGTGCGCTGTTCGTGGCGGCGGGGGTGCGGGGGGCGGGGGGGGGTGGGGGGGTGGGGGGGGCGGGGCGCGAGGGCGGGGGGGGGAAGAGGGAACAAGAAAGGAAGAACCCAGGACAAGGATATCCCCCCCGCTGCCCGGGGGGCCTTCCCCCGGGGGGGGGGGGGTCGTCGGCTAATTCCCCTCTGACATAAAGCAGCCCACCCCCCGGGGTGTGGGGGGGGGGGGGGGCCGGCGCGGGCAGCACTTTCCATCGGCAAATCGCGAGGCGAAGGCAAAGATTTACGCTATAGTCTGCCAAAAGATCGAGTGAATATTAAAAGTAATGTAAAAACAATAAGTTATAAATATAACCTAAGGTGAAGCATTAATTTTGTAATTTATCATCACCGCAACTATGGTGGCCCACAGCCGGAGCGGACCATTAGCCGACCTTTGGCGGAATCCGCAAGCGAATGTCCGGGACAACACGAACTGGCAAGCATAATTGCTTGATATGCAACAAAATTTGTGTCGAAAAGGTAGCGAGCGAGGGTGCGTTTCCGGTTGTGCCATAGTGCGGGCGGTATAATGCCGCAGAACCGTTTCGCCTTTCGGCGACCCAAGCGATTACCTCTCGCCTCTTAGCAAAAGCCCATGATGAAATGCCTTGTTGCTTACGCATTTGCCGTACTCGTGATGCTCACGGGTTGCGTAAGCCCGCAGGATAAGGCGGCAAGTGATGCGGCGGCTGCCGCGGCCAAACCTGCACCGGAGCCGGAGCCGGCGGAGCCGGAACCCGCGGAGCAAAAACCGCCGGTGAAGCCTGTGTTGTCGTGTCCGACCCTTGGTGCACAAGCTGCGCGCTCGGAAGTGATGAAGACACTGCGCCAATCCTATGACTGGCTTGACGCGGGAGACGACGAAAAGCCGCGCCACGATTTGGAGTGCGCGCAGCAGTACGATCCCGAAAACAAGCATGTGGCCTGCCTGCTGCGGGGCCTTAACGCAGACCCCGAGACGGCGCTGGGCGCTGAATCGACGCCCTATGTTGTGCGGCCCGGCGACAGTCTGGGGACCATCGCCAAACGCTTTATGGGCGATGTGTGCGAATTCTGGATCCTGGCTCGCTATAACCAGATCAAGGTTCCCAAGCATCTTTCAGCCGGCCAGACCATTCGCATTCCGGGACGCGTTGCGGCAGTGCCGCCGCCAGTGCCTCAAAAACGGCCCGATACTGACAGAGTGCGCCCGCCCGACGTTGACAGAGGGCGGCAGGCCGAGATCGACAGAGCGCGTCAGGCCGAGGCAGAAAAGGCACGGCAGGCCGAAATCGACAAAGCGCGACAGACCGAGGCAGACAAGGTACGTCAGGCCGAGGCGGAAAAAGCACGGCAGGCCGAGGCTGACCGAACGCGGAAAGCCGAGGCGGAAAAAGCGCGGAAAGCCGAGATCGAACGTCACTATCGCAATGGCGTCGGCGCTTATCGCCGTCAGGCGCTAGGAGTGGCCATACGGGAATTTGACGCTGTGCTGGCGCTCGATCCCAATCACAGTGGCGCTAAAGTTTATCGGCAACAAGCCCTGGACCTCGAAGCCAGGATGCGCAACAAGTAGCTGGGCGGCTAGCCATTGCGCACTGCGGATTTTTTATAAGGTATTGTTTTTATTTAATTTTTTTAGTAACTGCCGCGTGGCGGTCGATTCAAATAGGCACGGCGCGTACGTTCGGCATCAATGTCGCGCAGCGACTGCGCCGCTGCCGTATTCTCGCGGTCTATATTGAGCACGCGAAGGTACAGTACGGTCGCCTGCTCCAGATTGCCGTTTTGACGCGCCCGCTCGGCGCCGCCCAGCAGGTCGCCGGCAATGCCCTGGATGCGCGCGCGCGTTTCCGCAACCGCGTTGCGATACTCGTGGGACTGCGGGTTCAGCAATGTCAGCAGTTCCCATTGCACCAGCGCATCGGCGAGGTTGCGCGCGCGCGCGTAAGCCAGTGCGCGTTCCCGATGCGTCTTTTCAAGTGAACCGATGGCCAACTGGGACGCATTCGTCTCTTCTCCCGCACTGGCTGCGGTCTCGGGACCGGTCACCGCGGTTCCCGGCGTCGGATCGCCAACAGGCGGCAACGCGCACGCGGAAAGAAGCGCGCACAAGGCCGCGGACGCCACCCCGTGCGTTCTCATTGGAGCTTGATCTCGCGAGCTACCTGCAGCGCCGCCCGAAACGACTGCATGCTTGAGCTTCCAAAAATCATCGTGCGCCTGAGCATCAGCGGATAGGCAAAAAATGCGTTGCCGCCGGGATTGACGGTGAGTCCCAGTTGATGCCCCGTTCTTACCAGGCTGTCCAGCGCAGTCTGGTTGGCGTCGCCATAGGGAAATGCATAGTGGGAAACATTGACGCGCAAATTGCGCTCGATCACGTCCCGCGGCGTCCGAAACTCGGCATAAACACGCTCCTGGTAATGCTGGTCGCTTTCCCCGGGCAAGCGCAGCATGAGGTTGCGATGTGTTTTCGAATGTGACTGAAAATCTATCAATCCGGATTTTTCCATTTCCTTCATTTGCGGCCAGTTCAGTGCCTCGCTCCCCGCGCCCAGGAAATCGGTGTACAGAAAGTAGGTTGCGGGAAATCCGTATTCGCGCAACACCGGAAACGCATGATGGTAGGCGGAGGCGTGGCCATCATCGAAGGTGATGACCACGGCGCGCGGAGGCAGCGCGCGCTTGCCCGCAAGAAAATCGGGCAGATCGCCCAGGCGAATCACCGTGTAATTGTTGTGCTTGAGATAGTGCATTTGCGCGGCGAAGGTCTCGCGCGGCATGACCATCAACGCGGGGCGCGGTCCCACCCGGTGATAGCACAGTATGGGCACGGTCTGAACGCCGTTGGCGGATATTCCCAGCGGATTCACCGGGCGCAGCGGAACGACCAGTGCGTGCCCGGCGGTTATTTCGGTAACCTGGTTGAATTGCGCGATTTCCCATGCGCGTCCGGCGTCGCCCAGGAAATCCCTTGCTACCGATGCAAGCGTGTCGTCACGCTTGGGAAGGATTGCCGCAAAACGCTCGTTGCGGGCAATCACCGTGGCGCCGGTTGTCTCGGCTGGTGCTGCAGCCGGTTGAGTCTTTACGGCAGTCGCATCCGTCTCTGCCGGTGCCGGCGCCGGCACTGATACACAGCCGGCCAATTGCAGCACGAGCGCGCTAAGGAAAATATATCGGGTTACCATGGTCATCACAGACATAAAGTCAGGACTGCGGCGTGGGGATGGCACAAGCTCATGTTCACGGTGCCTTAGGTGTCGCCGCCGGCCGTGGCGGCGCCGGTTTGCGCCAGAGGGCGCGGCGCGGTTCGCTGTTCCAGATGGGTCGCCATCTGGTTGAAGCTGTCGTAAAGATCGCCGATTTCATCAGTGCGCCTTTCGTCTATGCGGCAGTCGTAGCGGCCTTCGCGGATTTCGTTCAGCGATTCCCCAAGCAGGCGCAGCGGCTTGGCGTAACGGTCGAGCATCAAGTAGGTTGCCAGCGTCGCTGTCACGGCCGTCACCAGCAGCAGCAGCACCATGAGCCACCAGCTTTCGCGAACGACTTCCGCGAGTTCCTCCTCCGGCAACAGCAACTGCACCCTGCCGATCTCGCGTGACTGAAACAGGATGGGCGCGGTAAAACCGAAGGACGATACGTCCCCTTGCTGTACGCGCAACACCGCAACGCTAGGATCGCGCGCACGCAGCGGCGCGCCGCTGAGTTTCTCGTGCGGTTTGCCGACGCGCGCCGCGTCGGTGCTGACACGCACGGTGCCTTTCATGTCGATCACGGACAGCCCGCGCGCGTCCAGTGCCTTGGCCATTGACTGCACCGACACGTCAATGGCAACCCAATCTTCGGACAGCGTCTGATGCGAATGTTCAACCGCGATCAGTTTGGCCAGCGACGCGCCCTGATTGACGGTCTGGCCAAGCATGGCCTGGTACTGCCGGTGCGTGACGAACAGCGACGTCAGCGCCATGGTCAGCGCAACCACGGCGGCCATCGCCAATGCCAATTTGACCTTCAGCGGGATGCCGCGTTTTCTGGCGCGCTCTTCGCCTTGTGCCGGACCGATTTCACGCAATACCTGCCGCAGCGCATCCGCGAGTTCGCGCCCGCTCTGGTAACGCTTGTCGGGCTGCTTGTTCAAACCGCGGGCGATGATGCGGCGCAGGCTGGATGGTATGTCCTTGCGCAATTCGCCCACGGGTGTTGGTGCTTCCTGCGTGATCCGCAGCATCAGCGTGGCGATGGTATCCGCCGTAAATGGACGCTTGCCGGTGAGCAACTGGTAGAGGATGACGGCCACTGCCCACAAGTCGGATCGCGCGTCGCTTTGCTCGCCGCGCGCCTGCTCCGGGGACATGTAGTGCGGCGTGCCCATGATGGTGCCGGCAACGGTTCGATCCGATGTGTCGCCCGCCGATACCAGCGCGATGCCAAAGTCAACCAGCTTGATTGTGTTGCGGTCGGGCAGGCGCATGATGTTGGCAGGCTTGATGTCGCGATGATAGACGCCTTTGCTGTGCGCATAGTCCAGTGCATTTGCAATTTGCAAGGCGATCACCAATGCCTCGTTCAGCGGCATTTCATTGTCCCGCGGCATCATTTCGTCGAGCGGGGAGCCGCCAAGCAGTTCCATCGCGATGTACGGGCGATTTTCGATCTCACCCACGTCGAATATGGTGACGATATTGGGATGCGACAGGCCGCCGGCCGCTTTGGCTTCGCGCAGAAAGCGCTTGCGGTATTCCGGGTTCTCGCACAGATTGGCGTGCAGGAACTTGATGACCAGCGAGCGGTTTATCGACGGATCAAACGCCTTGTAGACTGTCGCCATGGCACCTTCGCCGAGCTTCTCGACGATCTGATAGCGGCCAACTTCGCGGGCGGGAAGTACTTCGGCGCCAACCTCGACAGTGCCGATTGCGCGTCCCGGGAGCGAGTGTCCAAGCGAAGCCTGTTTCAGTATAAGTGTCGCTTCGTCGCGCGTGCTGCCGCTGACGATCATGGTGGCTCCGGCATCAGGCGCGGCAGGCTTCTCGGTGGACATCGGCAAAATCCGTAACGGGATGGCGGATGTCGAGTATGCGACAAATGCGTGGCAGTTGTCATCCACGAGACAGTGCATGGAGTCGTTGCCACAGGGTATGTTTTGTCGGCTGCTGAAACGAGAGCAGATTGCCGTTTCGTGCATGCGCGGCGTCCGCCGCTGTTCCTTTCGGTACGCCGCGATGGTAGTGCCCGGCGTCTGGCTTTCGGCCTATGCCATTTGGCGTATGGGGTCCGGCGCACCGTGCAAGTAGACTGTTGCCGACCACGGCGTGTTTCGCCGCGGCTCGGGACAGTCGCGCTGCCGATGCCGGTATGACGTATTGCCATGGGCGCGGCGGCTGCCGTTTTGTGCCCGGGCAGCGGAGCGCGCGCCATGCAATAAACTATTGATTATGGGAAACAATCAGCTTAGCATTGGCCCGGTATTCGAAACGTCGGCATCGCGGTACGGTGTTTCCGTGGCGTGCCGGCGCGGATCGCTACCGACGCATGTTTCTAACGGGAAGTCTTGACCATCGTGCAGATTGAAGACCTGTTAACGGAGATTTCGGCCGAGGCGGCGTGCGGCGGCGACCTTGCATACGATCCTGATTTCATGGCTCTGGAGCAGGCCGCGCGCGGTAAACCCGAACAGCAGTTTGGCGAAACAATTGTTCCGGCGGTCGAACCGAACTGGATCGATGTGCGCAATCGCGCCGAAGCGCTTTTTGCACGCACTAAAGACTTGCGCATTGCAGTATTGCTGACACGCGCGCTGCTGCGCCAATCCGCATTGCCGGGGTTGAGTGACGGGCTGGCGCTACTGCAGCAGATGCTGGCGCGTTTTTGGGATACTGTTCATCCCTGTCTCGACGCCGAGGACGACAACGATCCGACCATGCGCCTGAACGCGCTGGGCGCGCTTGTCGATCCCGAGGGGATGCTGCGGGATATGCGCGAAGCTCATCTCATCCCCGCAGGCGCGACGGGCCGCGTTACCGTTCGCGACATTCTGGTCGCCGCAAACAAATTGCCGGCATCGGGAGACGCCGTGCTGAGTGCGGGCCAGATTCAGGGCGCGATTCTGGCCGCGGCCGAAACACATGCCGCTTCGATCGAAGCGGCGCGGCAATCCTTGCGCTCGCTGCGCGAGATGCAGGCGCTGCTCAACGACCGGTTGGGGACCGACCGTTCGCTGAACCTTCAGCCGTTGACCGAAATCGTGGAGCTTGTGGTAAAGGCGTGCGACGGTGCAACGGGTGCGACGACGGCCGTTGCCGAATCGTCATCCGCAACAACGGGTGATTCCACGCCACCATCGGCGGCGTCCCTCCCGGGCGACATCCGTACCCGCGAGGATGCGATCCGGTTGCTGGAACGCGTTTGCGAATTCATGGAGCGCACGGAACCCTCGAATCCCGCGCCATTGCTGATCCGGCGCGCGCAGCGTCTGGTGAGCAAGAATTTCATCGAGATCATGGAAGATCTGGCGCCGGACAGTCTTGGCGCGATCAAGGGAATTGCCGGGATACAGTGATGCGGCCGGCAAGTGGATGGCGTTCCATTTTTGCAAGATAATGCAAGTTGAATTTTTCCGACGAAGGAGAAAACCGTGGCCCAAAGCAGTCAGAAGTTCATCGCCAGAAATCGCGCTCCGCGCGTGCAGATCGAATATGACGTCGAGCTCTATGGCGCCGAGAAGAAAATTCAGCTGCCTTTTGTGATGGGGGTGCTCGCCGACCTGTCGGGAAAGCCCGGTGAAGCGCCGCCGCCGGTAACTGACCGCAAGTTTCTGGACATTGATGTAGACAACTTCGACAGCCGCATGAAGGCAATCAAGCCGCGAGCGGCCTTCCAGGTGCCCAACACGTTGACGGGAGAGGGCAATATCAGTGTCGACATTACCTTTGAAAGCATGGATGACTTCTCTCCGGCAGCCATTGCGGGCAAGGTTGACGCGCTAAAAAAACTGCTGGACGCGCGCCAGCAGTTGTCCAACCTGGTCACCTATATGGATGGCAAGTCGGGTGCCGAGGATCTGATCGCAAAAGTCCTGTCCGATCCAGCCTTGTTGAGTACGCTCGCCGCGAGCAAGAAGCCGGAAGATGGAGGCAGTGCTGCGTGAACTGGCCGCGTGCAACCGATAAATAGGAGATAAATATGGCGGAATCACAAACACAAACCGAAGGCCTGGCCGGCGTACAGCTCGAAGGAAACGAGTTTTCGTCGTTGCTGCAGAAGGAATTCAAACCAAAGACCGACGAAGCCAAGTCTGCGGTGGAACAGGCCGTGCGGACGCTGGCGGAACAGGCGTTGTCGCAAACCAAGCTGATCGGCAACGATGTCATCAAGTCCATCGAGGCCATCATTGCGCAGCTCGACAAAAAGCTGTCCGAGCAGGTGAATCTGATTTTGCATCACGAGGATTTTCAGAAACTCGAAGGCAGCTGGCGCGGTTTGCACTATCTGGTGAACAACACCGAAACCGACGAGATGCTGAAAATCCGCTTCATGAACATCACCAAGAATGAGCTGGGCAGAACGCTCAAGCGCTTCAAGGGGACGAGCTGGGATCAGAGTCCCTTGTTCAAGAAGGTGTATGAGGAGGAATACGGGCAATTCGGCGGTGAGCCGTTTGGCTGCCTCGTGGGCGATTATTATTTTGATCACACGCCGCCCGATGTCGAGTTGCTGGGTGAAATGGCCAAAGTATCGGCGGCGGCGCACACACCGTTCATCGCCGGTGCGTCGCCGACCGGGATGCAGATGGCCTCGTGGCAGGAGTTGGCGAATCCGCGGGATTTGACCAAGATATTCACCACGCCGGAATACGCGGCATGGCGCTCGCTGCGCGAATCGGACGACGCCCGCTATATCGGTCTGGCGATGCCGCGCTATCTGTCGCGGCTGCCGTATGGCGCCAAGACCAACCCCGTTGATGAGTTTGATTTTGAAGAAGATACCGGCTCGGCCGACCACAGCCGTTACACCTGGGCGAATGCCTCCTATGCGATGGCGGTCAATATCAATCGCTCGTTCAAGCTCTACGGCTGGTGCTCGCGCATTCGTGGCGTTGAATCCGGCGGTGCGGTAGAGGGCTTGCCGGCGCATACGTTCCCGACCGATGACGGGGGCGTGGACATGAAATGTCCGACTGAAATCGCCATCAGCGACCGGCGCGAGGCGGAACTGGCCAAGAACGGTTTCATGCCGCTGGTGCATCGCAAGAATTCTGATTTCGCGGCGTTCATCGGGGCACAATCGTTGCAAAAACCCGCTGAATACGACGATCCGGACGCCACCGCCAACGCCAATCTGGCCGCGCGTCTGCCTTATCTGTTCGCGTGCTGCCGCTTTGCGCATTATCTGAAGTGCATCGTGCGCGACAAGGTGGGGTCGTTCAAGGAGCGCGACGACATGCAACTGTGGCTGCAAAACTGGATCATGAATTATGTCGACGGCGATCCGGCACATTCTTCCGAGTCGACCAAGGCGCAGCGGCCGCTGGCCGCGGCCGAAGTGACGGTTGAGGAGGTGGAGGGCAATCCCGGTTACTACACGTCCAAGTTTTTCCTGCGGCCGCACTATCAGTTGGAAGGTTTGACGGTGTCGCTGCGCCTGGTGTCCAAGCTGCCCTCGGCCAAGGCGGCGTAGCGTCGGCGCTGGTGTAGCGCGATGCCTGTCACGGAGACCGGTGTGGTTAAACGGCTTTTGTTGCCGCAGTGGGCGTGTATTCAGGAGCAGTTTGCATTTTGATCAACGCGTTTATTAATGAAAGGAACAGCCATGGCTGTTGACATGTTTCTCAAGTTGGACGGCATCAAAGGGGAATCCGCCGATAGCAAGCACAAGGGCGAAATCGATATTTTGAGCTGGCAGTGGGGTGTATCGCAGTCTGGAACCATGGCGCATGGCGGCGGCGGCGGTGCGGGCAAGGCGGCGTTTAGCGACCTTACCATTACGCATACGATGGATGCGGCGTCTCCCAATCTTGCGCTTTATTGTGCCAGCGGAGACCACATCAAGAGTGGCGTGCTGGTCAATCGCAAGGCGGGCAAGGATCAACAGGAGTATCTCATTTTCAAGTTGAGCGATATTCTGATCACCAACGTCAGCGATTCCGCCGGCGGTGATGTGCCGCATGAAAGCGTGTCGCTGACCTATTCCAAGATTGAAATGGAGTACAAGCCACAGAAGGCGGATGGTTCGCTGGATGCCGGCATCAAGTGGGGCTGGGACATCAAGCAGAACAAGAAAGTCTGATGCGAGCCTGGGGCATCCGTGCGTGCAAGCGCTGCGCGTGCGGATGCACAGTCTGTTTAAGGACGGCAATTCTGTGATGTTTGCCTTAATTCAGGAGGCGTAATGGCGGCTGCTCAGGGATCCGGCGATGTTTTCCTAAAGGTCGAGTGCACGCGCCAAGGTCCGATCAAGGGCGAGTCGCACGACGAGAAGCACAAGGACGAAATCGATGTGCTGGCTTGGTCGTGGGGCATGCGCGCGCAAACCACGATTGCGGGGGGGGCGGCCGGCAAGGCGACGCTTAATGAGCTGGTGGTCGATAAAAAGCTGGACTGCGCATCGACTGCATTGATGTCGGCAATGCGCAACAATGAACTGATCAAGACGGCCGTACTGACCATGCGCAAGGCCGGGGAAAAGCAGCATGAGTATTGCAAGGTCACGATCAAGAACGGGCGGCTTACCGCGATCGATATCCACTGCGATGAGCCTGGCACGCCGAATTACACCGAACGCCTGAGTTTTGCATTTCAGAGTCTGAAGGTCGAATACACTCCGCAAGGCAACGACGGACAGCCGCGCGGCGCGATGCAGTTCGAGACGCAAATTACCTGACGCGCGCACTTGGCGGCTGACTATGTACGGTAATGTGCGTAAGTGAAAAGTAATTTATAATCAATAGGTTACGGTATATCTGCTGGTAGCTGCGGCGCGGCGTTCGGGTGCTGGATGTGATTTGGAATACGGAGAACTCACCATGGAATTAGCAGCGCCGGCCGAACGCAGTGTGCGGGAAGGCGATCCGCAAAAGGCCTTGGCGCAACTGCAGGACGCGGTACGCGCACATCCCTCCGACGCCAAGTTGCGCATATTCCTGTTTCAGTTGTTGTGCGTTTTGGGGCAATGGTCGCGCGCGCTGAATCAACTGGAGGTTGCCGCGGGTCTTGATCCCGCGGCGTTGCCGATGAAACAGACCTACGGCGATGCCATACGTTGTGCAGTGATGCGCGAACAGGTTTTCGAAGGGCGAAAGTCGCCGATGGTATTCGGCCAGCCGGAACAGTGGATCGCCTTGCTGATCGAATCGTTGCTGGTTGCCGGCAAAGGACAAGCAGGCGAGTCGCAACGTCTGCGCGATCAGGCGTTTGCACAAGCCGATGCGGTATCCGGGACGCTCGATGGAAAGGCATTTGAGTGGATTGCCGATGCCGATTCGCGCATCGGACC
>CADECM010000141.1:3637-10601 GCA_902825845.1 uncultured beta proteobacterium | reverse complement strand
CACGAAAGCCGGCGCGCGCAAGCATGTAATCAACGGTGCGCCTGACTTCGGCATCGCTCAGTGCCGTGTAGCCGCCCTTGGCTGCCATCGCGGTTGCGGGAATGCCGTTGAGCGCGGAGGCATGCATGGCCTCGCGTCCGCGCGCTTCGCGCTCGCGCCAGTCCGCAGGCACGCTCACGCGCGGCGCGTGCCCGGCGCCGCTGTCGTGACAGGAACTGCATTTGTCCCGATAGATCACCTCGCCGCCGGCTGCGTGCGCGAGCGTCGATACACCGCTGCCCGCCATGGCGAACAACAAATATATCTTAATAAAATCAATCACTTATAGATCATTCGGTACTGCACAAAAAAGCCATCAGATCGCGGTTGAACTGCGCGGCGCGCGTGGTGGTGAACGAGTGTCCGCCGCCTTTGCTCATGACGAGTTTCGCGCCCGGGATCGTACGCGCCAGCGCCTCGGAAAAATACGCGGGCGTAATGAAGTCGCTGTCGCTGCCCATCACCAGCGTTTCGGCCTTGATCGCCGGCAGGCCCGTGCGCCGGTCAAACCTCAACAGTGCGTCGATGCGCGCCACCGACACTTCCACCGGCGAGGACTTCGTTGGCGCGCGCTGGCGCTCGGCATCGATCTCAGCATCGTGTGCGTTGACGTAATCCGGCGAATACAGGAACAGCGGATGAAACTGCGAATGCAGTTCCGGCCCCGCCTGCAGATACAGATCGCGCCGCGCGTGAAACAGCCGCCGGAACCACGGATCACAATGCGTCCACGTGCTGCACAGCGCGAGCTTCATCACGCGTCGCGGATATTCGATGGCGATCGTCTGCCCGATGGCGCCGCCGGTGGACATGCCGACGATATGCGCGCGTTCGATCCGCAGCACGTCCATCAACCCCACCAGTTCCGCCGCCATCTGATCCACCGAGAACTCACGCTGGATGCGGTCACTGGCGCCTGTGCCGCGCTGGTCATAGGTGATCACGCGAAAGTGCTGCGCAAACACCGGCACCTGCGGCGCCCAGTAGCGCCCGACGCCGTTCAGGCCGCTGGCAAAGATGAGCGGCTCGCCCTGCCCCGTGTCCTCGTAGGCGATCTCACCGCCCGCCACCGCTGCCTTCGGCATGATGCGCTCCTATTCGAACTTGCAGGCGAGCAACTTGCACAGATCCGCGACGTCCGGTGTCGCCAGCCGCTCCAGGTGATCCAGCATTTCGATCACCTGCGACAGCCGCGGATCCGCCAAACGCACGCCGAGACAATCGCGTATCTTGGCGCGATGCAGGTCGGCAGGGATCGGCTCGCCCCAGGTGCCCGGCGGCTTGCGGCAGGTGCGGCTCACCACCTTGCCGTCACCGCGCGTGACCTCCACCGTCACCTGCATGCGGCGTGTATCGTTTGAAATGGCCGCATCCTGTTCGACCGTGATCTTGTCCAGCAACGCCATCATGTCCGCGGCAGCGCAGCGTTCGTCGGTGAACGTCTGGACGCCGATTTCGCCGTCGAGCAGCGCCGCGGCAACGACATACTGAAAGCTGAACTTGCCCTCAAGCCCGACGCGCGGCCTGGGGCGGTTGGCGTCGGTGATCTGCGGCGTCACGATGCGCACCGCGCGGATTTTGCGCGCGTCGGGCACCTCGGCACGCGCATCCAGTGCGGCGGCAATCGCAAAATGTGTGGGGTACTTTGACGGGTAGAACTTGATTGCCATACCCGGATCGACGCAGCGATAGGGCGCGCCAAACTGCATCAGCACGTCATGGTCAAAATGCGCGCTGAAAAACGTGTCTACATAGCCGTGCGGCGCACCGAAGATGTCGGGATTGGCGGTGAACCCGCGCGCGGCGAGCGCCACCGCCTCCACCCCCGCCGCCGCCACGTGGCCGCAATGCGTGCACTTCACCATCGAACCGGTGTTGGCCGACAGCCCCGCGCAGCGCGACGCGGCAATCCCCAGCGCATGCGCCAGCTGCGGCACGGTGAGTTTCATCAGGTGCGCGGCCGCCACGGTGGACCCCATCACGCCGATCACACCCGGCGTATGAAACGGCAGCGCGCCGCGCTCGGGATTGGCCGCGGCCAGCACGCGGCCCTGCATCTCGAAACCTTTTGCGCACGCAGCGATGATCTCGCGCCCGTCGGTATGCCGCGCTTCCGCCAGCGCAAACGCCACCGGCACCGTCGGCGACACCGCGTGCGTGGGCGGATTGGACATCGGTTCGAAATCGAGCACATGCATCGACGACGCATTCACCAGCGTCGCCATTGCTGCCGTGGACTTGAAGCCAAATCCCCACACGGTGGCACGCGCGGCGCCGCTCTGATGCGCCACGTAGTCCGACAGGATGCGCGGCGGTTCTTCCGCGCTGCCGGCGATCGCCACCGCCACGCCATCGGCAATCAGCCGTTTCACCATGGCCACCGTGTCGGCATTCAGATCGGAATACTTGACCGGACTCACGCGCCCGGCAATGGCCAGGGTCGGATTTTCTGATGTCATGGCGTCTCTTTTTCGAATTCGCTGAAGGCCCCGCGATTATAATCATTACCTGCCATTTGTCCGGAGCGATGACGAAAATGAAAACCGCCGTCATAGTGTTGATGACCGCCTGGCTTGGTACCGCCGCCGTTGCGCACGCCGCCTATCCCGCCAGGCGCGTGGAAGTGGTGGCCGCGGGCAATGCCGGCGGCGGTCTGGATACCGCCGCCCGCGCGCTGGACACCGCGATGCACGAAGCCGGGCTCATCGATCAGCCCATGATCGTCAACAACGTGGGCGGCGCGGCCGGTGACGCTGCAAAGAACTACGTGCACCAGAAAAAGGGCGACGCGCATGTGCTGTATGTCGAAAGCAATCGGATCTTTCAAAACAAGATCATCGGAACCACCGCGCTGGACTTCGACAATTTTGTGCCGCTGGCGCGGCTGATCACCGAATATCTGGTGTGGGTGGTACGCGCCGACGCGCCCTATCGCGGCGCCAAAGACGTTCTGGACAGGATCAAGGGCGATGCGGCGTCGGTCACGTTCGGCGTGGGTTCAATGCCGAGCAACGATTACTTCAACACCGTGCGGCCGGCGATGCAACACGGCGTCGATTACAAAAAGCTGCGCATCGCGGCGTTCCGCGGCACCCTGAACGCGCAGTTGCTGGGCGGCCATGTGCAACTGATCTCCACCACCGCATCGGAAGCCATGGCGCACGCCCAGGCCGGCAAGGTGCGGCTGATCGCCACCTCCGCACCCGCGCCGCAAGGCGGCGTGCTGCAGGGCGTGCCGCATTGGCGCGCCTTGGGCATCGATATGCACATCCTGCACTGGCGCGGCCTGTTCCTGCCGCCGGGTGCGCCGCCGGAAGCGGTTGCGTGGTGGGACGAGCGGCTGGGCAAACTGATGAAATCCGACCCGTGGCGCAAAATGCTCGCGCGCTACGGCTGGGCGGACGCGTTTGCGGATTCCGCACAGTTCCGGCGCGAACTGGTCGCCGAGCGTGAAAGCAGCGCAACGCTGTTGCGGCAACTGGGATTCGCAAAATAGCGATGTCCGGCACGGCCCGGAACGGCAAACGGCAAGTGATCCATTACAATGGGAGCCATTCACTCCGGGAGGTTCAATCAGAATGAACGATCAAAATCGTGAAGTGCCGCTGCTGTTCACGCCCATCCAGCTGCGCTCGGTGGTGGCGCGCAATCGCATCGTGTGTTCGCCGATGTGCCAGTACATGTCGGATGACGGCGGCCCTGCCGAATGGCAGCTGGTCAATTTCGGCCGCTTTGCGATTGGCGGCAGCGGCATCGTTTTCGGTGAGGAGACCGCGGTTGAGGCGCGCGGACGCAAGACCTACCATTGCGCAGGCCTGTACAACGACCTCCACGTCACGCAATACCGCCGCATCAACGACTTCATCAAATCGCTCGGCTCGGTGCCGGCGATCCAGCTCGGGCACTGCGGGCGCAGGGCATCGGCGCACGGACCGCTGCAGGACCGCGCACCGCTCACCGAGGAAGACGCGCGCCGCGGCCTGCAGCCGTGGCAGGGGCTCGCGCCCAGCGCCATTCCCGCCACGCCGGGCGGGTCGGTGCCGCGCGCAATGGACCGTGACGACATCCGCGCCAATATCGCGGCATGGCGCGAAGCGACCTTGCGCTCCCTCGACGCGGGCTACGACATCGTCGAGATTCACGGCGCGCACGGTTACCTGATTCATCAGTTCCTGTCGCCGGTGTCAAACCAGCGCACAGACGGCTACGGCGGCAGCCTCGAAGGCCGCATGCGCTTCGCGCTCGAAGTGACCGACGCCGTGCGCGACGCGTGGCCCGCGGACAAGCCGCTGTTCTTTCGCATCTCGTCCATTGACGGCACCGGCGGCGAGTGGGGCATGGACGATTCGCTGGCGCTGGCGCGCGAACTCAAGGCGCATGGCGTCGACGTGATCGACTGTTCCTCCGGCGGCATTACCGGCGACGGCACCCTGGCGCCGCTGCCGCGCGTGCCCGGCTACCAGGCTGCCTACGCGCGCGAAATCAAAAAAGAGGTCGGCATCGCAACTGCCGCGGTGGGCTTGATCACCGAACCCAGTCACGCCGAAACCATCCTGCGCGAAGGGCAGGCCGATCTGATCGCGCTGGCGCGCGAGCTGATGGACAATCCGAACTGGCCGCTGCATGCGGCGCGCGCACTGGGGCTGTCGGAGCCGCTCGATCTGGTGCACGCGCGTGAGGCACAGCGCCTCAAACTGCGCGAATCGCACCGCAAGGAATATCCACCCGGCAAGGCGGTCGACATTCCGTTTGGCCCAGAGGAAAACGTGCCTTACGCATGGGAGGCGTTGAGCGCCGGGGCAAGGATGCGGCGATGAATCAGGCGTTACGCCGTGCCTGGCCGGCAGGGGGCGGGTGTCTGTTGCTGTGGAGTATCGCTTCGGCCGTTCAGGCCGCCGGCGCGGCCGCGCAGGACAAGCCGGCCGATTATCCGGTGCGGCCGATTCGCATCATCGTGTCTTCCGTGGCGGGCGGCGGCCTTGACATCATCAGCCGCGCGGTCGCGCAGATGCTCACTGATCGCTGGACGCAAACCGCGGTTGTCGACAATCGCCCGGGTGGCGGCACTGTGGTGGCGACCGAACTCGCGGCCAAATCGGCCGCGGATGGCTATACGCTGTTCGCCGGCACCGATACGCTGAATATTCTCGGCGTCACCAAACGGGTGCCGTTTGACGTGCGCAAGGCATTCGATCCGATCGTGCCGCTGACGCAACAGCCGTACATACTGATTGTGCAACCGGGGCTGCCGGCCAAGTCGGTAAAGGAACTCATCGCGTATTCCCAAAAGCAGGCCTTGCGCTTCGGCAGTTCCGGCATTGGCACCATCGGACATCTGGGCATGGAGCGCCTTGCAGCTCTTTCCAAGGGCAAGTTCGAGCATGTGCCCTACAAGGGCGGCGCGGCGTCGATACTCGGCATGTTGGTGGGGGAAATACACATGTATCCGGGGCTGTTGCTGTCCGCAGGTTCGTCGATACGCTCCGGGAAGATGCGCGCGCTCGCCTGCCTGGGCCTGAAACGCATCCCGGCGATGCCGGATATGCCCACGGTGGCCGAGCAGGGTTTCCCGGGTTTCAAGATCGTGAACAGCTACAACTTGTACGCGCCGGCGGGCACGCCCAGGGCGATTACCGCGGCGCTCAATCGCGTGGTGGCGGAATTCGTGGCATCGCCCAAAGTAGCGCAGCGGCTGATCTCCGAAGGCAGCCAGCCGCCGGATACACGGATGACGCCGGATGAATTCAAGACCTTCACGCTGCGCGAATACGACGAGGTCGAGCAGCAGGTGAATAGTCTGAAAGTGAAACTGTTTTAGTTCGTGTCTTGCCGGTATTGCCGGCCAGGCGCCGCGACAGCACGGCAGCCTCAGGCGTGGAACGCGGGACGTTACCAATGCAATGGCACCGGCGTCCGATCAATTGTCACTTTCGCGCGCACGCGGTTGGTGGTGAAATTTTCCGCGCGATTCGCCCAATTGCCATCCGCAAAGCGCGGGCGCAATACTCTCCGTGAGAAATGCGCGCTGGCGCCGGCCTGGCGGCACGTAACCCCGGTTGGCCCGTCGTGGCGGTGAAGCCCTGGATTTTGCATACACACCGCAACAGGAGGCGCTGCCGCGACGTGCGTCAAATTTTCAAGGAACATGTTACCGACGAGGTCGTGGCCGAGAGCGCAGGCCAGGATCATTCCAGGGGTGGCGGGCCGAAATTCAATGCGTTGTTCAATACAATTCACGCCGGAGGCTGGCTCGGCATTGCCCATCCGAAGGAATAGGGCGGACAGGGTGGCGACCGTATCTGCCAGTATATTGTGGAAGAGGAGTTCCTCAGGGTGGGATTCCTGTCGGCTTGGGCGGCAGCGGCGCGCCGGCCATCATGGCGGCGGGCACGGAGGAACAAAAGCGCCATTTCATGCCGAAGCTGATCAGCCTGGAATTTTCCTTCGCGCCTGGCTTCACCGAACCGTCGGGCGGGGCCGATCTGGCGAGCCTGCGCTGCAGCGCGGTGGGCGACGGTGACGACTACGTGATCAACGGACAAAAAATGTACACCTCGACCGCATGGGCGGGTCCCGCCACCTGATCTCGGCGCGTCGCTGCGAGGACATCGTGAAGTGTGGGTGCCCGAGCACGGGGTGCGCACCACCGAGGCGATCACGCAAATGCTCGGGCTCTGCGCACAACTGTTGCACGGTTCCCTGTGCGCCATCCGCGGCGGTTTGTTTGCGCACAACGTAATGGGCTCGTTCCAATCGGGGATCAACCACGGCAGTGTGCAAGTCATGCGTGATCAGGTGGCGCGGCGCGAACAAAGCCGGGACAACGTAATACGATCGTCTCTGTTCAGTTCCCATGAAACGTCAACGTCCTCCCTCGCCCCTTGCCCCTCTCGCGAAGGGCATGCGTATCTACGTCCCCTCGCCC
>CADECM010000141.1:0-3537 GCA_902825845.1 uncultured beta proteobacterium | reverse complement strand
AGCGCCGGGTGAGGGAAACTTTTGCCTTTTCATTGAGGCTGATTAGAGACATACGATCGTGGCCTGCCAGTGGGAATTAGCGCGTGACATAGCCGCACGGTCACGCCGCCCGCACGTCCACTCACCGCGCCCAAACCGATCCTGTGGCGCCCGACGCTGCTGGAGTCCCGCCGCGGTGCTCGCCCCTGCGCCACGCGCGATGAGGGCGCGCAGGCCTCAGCAAGGAGAAAGGCAGCGGCGGTCCATGCACGCCTTTCTACCTCTTGCGCAGCGGGCCAAGCGCCAGCTTCTCGCGGTAGTCGGGATCAATCTCCTTGATGGAACCGTTTCGCAGACCCGGCTCGAGATCAGGTTGCCGGACATTCGATGCAGACACTGGAGCGTCTGCGGTGATGCCGTGCTGGTACAGGTCCAGGATCTCGGCCTCATCGAGGTGGAGCAAATCGCGCATCACGTAGCCGTTGTCTTCGCCATAGCGCGGCGCGGCCTTGCGAATGCGCAGCGGCGTATTGCGAAACACGTACGGTCGGCCGATCAACGGCCGCACTCCCATCGGCTGCCAGTGCTCGACATACTCGTAGAATCCGCGCTCGCGCAGGTGGGGGTCGAGCAGGAGGTCGCGGTTGTTCAACACCGGCCCCGCCGCCACGCCGGCTGCCTGCAGGCTGTGCGCGGCTTCCCACGCGTCCTGCCGGGCGGCCCAGGCGCGCACAATGGCATCGATCTCCCCACGCCTTGACCGGCGCCCCGATGCGCTGCGATAACGTTCGTCCCGCGCAAGTTCCGGCCGCCCGACAAGCGTGGCCAGTGCCGCCCACTGCGCGTCGCTGGTCACCGAGAGCGCAAGCCATTTGTCGTCGCCGGCGGCGCGGTACACGTTGCTCGGCACATGGACGCGGTCCTCGTTGCCGATGCGTTCCCAGGTTTCCCCGTTCGCCTGCAAAGCGAGAATCGGCTCCGGTATGAGCGCTACGCCGATCTGGTACATGCCCATGTCGATCCACTGCCCCTCGCCCGTTGTCTTGCGGTGCAGCACTGCTGCCATCAGCGCGGTCAGTCCGGTCCAGCAGGTAATGAAGTCCGGGTAGGAGGCGCCTGCCTTCCACGGCTTGTCGCCGCGGTATCCCGTGTAGGCGGTGATTCCCATGGTGTTTTCGAGCACGGTGCCCTGCACGGGGAACGGTGACCACGGTCCCGATGAACCGTAGCCGGTGTTCGACAGCAGGATCAGGTCGGGCCGTATCTTTATCAGCTCATCATAGCCCAGGCCCCATCCCCGCAGCACGCGTGGCGTGTAGTTGTTGATGATAACGTCGCTGACCGCCACCAGTTTCTTGAACACCTCGCGTCCACGCGCCTGTGCCAGATTCAGAACGAACGAGCGCTTGCCGCGGTTGATCAATTGAAAACCACCCGCCCGGTTCCATGGATCATCGCCGGGGCCAACCTCGCGTGCGAGCCAATCATTGGTGCGGGACGAATCCAGCCGGTTGGGGGCTTCGATCTTGATCACTTCCGCGCCGAGGTCGGTGAGTAATCCACCGCAGTACGGCACCGCAAGCACGGTCGACAGGTCAAGAACACGCATTCCTGCCAAGGGCAAGGTTCGACGCGGCGAGCGCGTATTTGCAGCGGCTGCCGCGTCCGGCGACAGTGCAGCCCGCGCGCGCGCAGCCGCCGGTCGATTCTGCATGGCGGCGATCTGCGCAGCGGAGAACCCCAGTTCCAGGGCCAGGACCTCGTTATTGTGTTCGCCCAGCAGCGGCGCGCGACGGCGGATGGTGAGCGGTGTTCGCGACAACTTCAGCAACTCGCCGGGGAACATGTGTGTGCCTGTCGCCGGGTGGTCGATCTTTGCCCAGAACTCACGCGCTTCCAGATGCGGGCACGCCAGCAGATCGTCCGCCGTTTGCACGAATCCGGTAAGGAGCCGGCGCTTCGCCCCTGCCAGAAAGACGTCCTTGGCATCCTTGTCCGCCACTGCGTCCTCGATCAGCTTTCGCGCTTCGTCCACGGCCCGCACGCGCGCCGCGGGCGTCGCGAATCGGTCACGCAGTTCCGGAATGCCGAGAAAATCGGCGTAGTCGGCAAATGGCGCGCCCCCGCCGGCCTGCAGCGAGAGGTAACCGTTTCGCGTGGGAATGGGCTCGCCGCTGAACGGGTCCTGCGCGACCGCGCGCCGCCCCGGCACCACGCCGAGCAAGGCGTAGATCGGCGAGTTGGCGTGGTGTTCGGAGGCCAACACTTCGTGAATGGACAGGTCGACGTGCTCACCCGGACCGCCCGACGCCACCACGGCAAGGCGCGCCGCAAGCGTCGCATAGGCCGCGTTGAGTCCCGCGCAGAACAGTGCCTGCTGCAATCCATGCTTCAGCGGATCGCGATCGACACGTCCGCTGATTTGCATGACACCGCCCATCGCATGCAAGACAAGGTCCGACGCGCCATAGGCTGCATAGGGTCCCGTTTGTCCGAAGTTCGTGACCGAGGTCACGACAAGGTTCGGGTTCCACTGCAGCAGACATTCCACCCCGACACCCCACCGCGCCAATGTGCCCGGACGAAACGCCTCGATGACGATGTCACTTTGCTCGACCAGCTTGCGCAGCGCCGCGTGCGAGGCGTCGTTCCCAAGGTCGAGCGTCACCCCACGCTTGTTCCAGTTGAGATACTGGAACAGCAGACTCTGCTCGGGTTCCGGAGCATCCCGCTTCAGGGGTTCTTCACGCCGCGCAAGGTCGCCCCGGCCTGGCGCTTCCACCTTGATAACCGCGGCGCCCATGTCGCCGAGCAGCCGGGCCGCGAAAGGACCCGCCACGCCATGGCTCAAATCCAGCACACGGAGTCCATGCAGTGCCGTCAACGTCGGCCCATCAGTTCCAATCGTTACACGGGTCATTGCGAAGGTCCATAGCGAACACTAGTGTCCCTGGAGCGCTGCCACGGCCATGTCGCGCAACTTCGCCTTCTGGATCTTGTTGCCGTTGGCGCTGGGCGTAAACGGAAACTCGCCAATCGGCAGCACGTGGTGCGGCACCTTGTAGTTGGCAATCTGTTTTTTGCAGTGTGCGATCAGCTCCGTCTCGTCCACGCGCGCACCGTGCCGCGGCTGCACAAAGGCCACCGGCACCGGTCCGCGCGGCCCGTCGATACCCACCACCTGGCTCACCGCCACCGACGGATGCGCATTGAGCACGGCCTCGATTTCCATCGGGTTCACCAGAAAACCCGCCAGCCGCAGCACATCGCCCATGCGCGACAAAAAGACGAACTCCCCCTCGGCCACGGTGTAACCGAGATCGCCGCTCTTGAAAAATCCGTCGCTGGTGAACGCCGCGGCAGTGGCTTCGGGATTGCCGAAATAGCCCATCATGCAGCTCGGCCCCCTGAACTGCAGTTCGCCGTGTTCGCCATGCGGCAGCACGCGGCCGCTTTCGGTATCGCAGGCGCGCACTTGCGTGTTGGCATTCACCAGCCGGCCGCCGCCGATCTCGCGCTGCTCCGGAGGCGCGTACAGTGGCTGGCGTGACAACACCC
>CADECM010000140.1 GCA_902825845.1 uncultured beta proteobacterium | reverse complement strand
GGTGCTTGGTGGGCCGGAGCGCGCGGACGGCGATCCTGTTCAGATCAATCTGAATAGCGCGATCTACGGCCCGCCGGACGAAATTGCGCGGAAGATTGAGGCGCTTCGCGACGCCGGCGCTGGCTATCTGCTGCTGAACGGCAGCGGTTCCGGTGGCGGAGAACGGGGGCGGCATAGCCTGCGCCGCTTCGCGCGAGAAGTGATGCCCGCGTTTGGCTCGAACCGCTGACTCGGGACGCTTTGGCCAATACAATCCGGCAGGCGCGGTGTCTACGTGCGGGCATTTGAATCGACTGCGCATCCGGATGCCAGCACGGACCAACTTAAACTGTAGATACCTGCCGAGGACAGCGAACAATGTCACATATGCTTACGAAGCCAACCTGGATACAAAAACTGCTCTGTGCCGCGGCGGTGTGCGCCTGTGTAAAGAGCTACGCGGCCGAGGTGACCTATCCTGCCAGAAATGTAACGATTGTCGTGCCTTTTGCAGCGGGCGGTTCAGCGGACATTCTGACGCGGGGCATTTCCAGGGGACTCGCCGACATGTGGGGGCGGAATGTACTTATTGAGAATCGGCCTGGCGCCGCCAGCATGATCGGTGCGGAGTACGTTGCCAATGCGGAACCTGACGGATACCGTTTACTGCATGCGACGTCATCTTATCCCGGGGCAGTGGCCACGCGCGTACGCTTGCCCTTCGATCCCGCCACGGCATTCGTCCCGGTGGCGCTTATAGCGCGCGCGCCGTTCGTGCTGGCGGTCCACCCTTCCGTGCCGGCCAGGTCGGTGAAGGAGTTTATCGTTCTGGCGAAGCAGCGCTCATTCACGTATTCGTCCTCGGGTGCGGGCGGCAGCAATCACTTCGCGACCGAGCTTCTCGCCAGAATGACGGGTATCAAGATGGTGCATATTCCGTACAAGGGAATAGCTCCCGCCGTCGTGGGTCTGATCAGTGGTGAGGTGGACGCGGTATTGGCCAGTTCGCCGGGTGTCATGGCGCAGGTGAAAGCGGGCCGGGCGCGCGCCATTGCGGTCAGCAGTGCCGAACCAACACCCCTGATACCGGGACTGCCGTCAATCGCGCAGTCGGGCGTTCCTGGATTCACATATGAGAACTGGTGGGGACTCTTCGCCCCGGCGCGGTCGCCGGACGCGGTCGTTGTCACGCTTAACGCGGCTGTCAACAAGGTATTGATGGGCAGCGAAATGAAGCAACTGCTTGGCCGGGAAGGTGCGGCTGCCGCGCCGATGAGCGTCGCGCAGTTAGCCGATTTCCTCCCGAAACAGATCGCGTCATTCAGGAAGATGGCGGCGGCAGCCGGGATGAAGCCTGAGTAAGGGTTTCTGCGCTTCACCGCGCTGTTGGATGCCATTATCCCGACATTCGGACAGCTGAATAGTCTGCTGCGCCAAGCTTTGCCGCTGCATAGAGAATCGTGTCGGAGCCGGTCTCGGTCAGGCGGGTGGGTACTCTGGCACCGCACCGCATTGACAGAGCAAGTCGTTCACCAACCCTCCAGCCGCGGCCGGCGTGTAGGACGTCCCCACAATCCAAGACGCTGCAACACCAGCAGCATAAAACCACGATATTCGTTTGCGAATTTTTGACGATTGTTGTATAAATTTGACAATCTGGCCATTTGTCAAAAAAGCATGATATGGAATGTGCCGGACATGTGTCATGAGCCGCAGGTTCTGTGCAAGGCGCAACAGGAGGAATCGCAGAGCGATACTGCGTCAATCGGTATTCCAATCATGTGGCTTCAATGTCCGGGAGGCCGGCGTTGTTGGGGGCAGAAGACGCTCTGACAATTAAGATGAGATCGCATTTGGTGCGGTAACGATTCTGGTTATGTGATGGCAGGCTGCGGTATTTCCCGCACGGAAAAGCTTGTCGATATGGCTGCAACAAGGAGGAATACGATGGGTTACTACCCTGCGCGAGTATTTTGTGTCTGGGCTTGTGGGTTACTGCTTGCTTGTGGCGGGTGCAGCAAGGTCGATCAGCCGAAGTCGGGACAGGTAGTTGACGAAGCCCGCATCGCGGGCAGAGACGTGAAATCGTTCAAGGCCGCGGATGAGGACTACTTTAAGGAGATGGATAGCGGGACGGCACTAACGCCGGGCGAGGTTGAGGGGAGAAACACATGGATCGTGTGGACTGCGGGCAACGATCGGTTCTGGGACCATCTGTCGAAGAAGAGCGTTGGAACGGTCGATCTGCTAAAGACCCTGTCGTCGCACCCTGGTTTGAAGTACTTCAGTCGTGACAACCGCTGGAACTATCTTGGATTGGTGAATGAGCCGTGTTTTGACAAGGCAACGGGGCCGGATCCCCAACGTTTTGGTTTGTGGCTGGACAAACGTCGCGCAGATTGTCCGCCGGATCCATTCGAGGACGAAAAGAAATATCCAGGGGTGAAGCTGGGCGCGCGCGGCAAGAACATGCCGGTGGGTTCATTTTATGGATATGCGACCGGCGTCGTGGGCCTACGCCTCTTCCCGAATCCCGATTTCGACGAAGCGGCGGCCGGAAAATGGAATGCGGAGCGATTCTATAAGGATCCCGCCTATTACAACGATAAGGACCTGATCAAGCCTTACCGTGTCGGCATGTCCTGCGGCTTTTGCCACGTGGGGCCAAATCCGGTCAAGCCGCCGGCCGATCCCGAAAACCCGAAGTGGGAAAACTTGAGTTCCAATGTCGGTGCGCAGTATTTCTGGGTGGATCGTGTCCTGTCGTGGGAGGGCGACAAGAGCAGCTTCCCGTGGCAACTTTTCCACACGTCCCGTCCCGGTACCGTGGACACTTCCATGATTTCAACCGACAACATCAATAATCCTCGTACCATGAACGCGGTATACGGTCTTGGTGAACGTCTGCAGATTGCCAGGCGCTGGGGCAAAGAGAAACTGGCTGGTGGCAGCCTCAATAATTCCCAGTTCAATGATTTCGTGAAAGAGGGGCCGCTGACCCAGTTCTTCGAAAAGCCGGACACTGCCTGGGCGCCGCGGGTGCTCAAGGACGGTGCCGACTCGGTGGGGGCGTTAGGCGCACTCAACCGGGTATTTCTCAATATCGGCCTGTTCAGCGAAGAGTGGCTGTTGCACTTTAACGCACTCGTCGGCGGCAAACCCACGACGCCGATTGAGATCGCTGTTGCTCGAAAAAATTCGTCCTACTGGCAGGCGACCGAACAGCAATCGCCCAATCTGGCGCTATTTTTCCTCAAAACAACGGCAGCCCATAAGCTGAAGGATGCGCCCGGCGGCGAAAAATATCTGACGCAGGACCAGACGGTTCTAACGCGAGGCAAGGAGGTGTTCGCGGAAAACTGCGCGGCCTGCCACTCCAGCAAACTGCCCACGGGGGCGCCCGCGATTGATGAAGGCGCGGGTTGTTCCGGCAGCAATTATCTGACGTGCTTCAACAAATACTGGGACTGGACCAAGACTGATGCTTTCAAGAAAGAGATGCGGACAATTGCGCTGGCAGACGATTTCCTGGACGGCAATTATCTGTCCACCGAATTGCGCGTGCCAGTGACCCTGTTGCAAACCAATGCGTGCAGTCCGTTGGCCACCAACGGCATTGGCGGCAATATTTGGGACAACTTCTCGTCGCAGTCGTATAAGGAATTGCCGTCGGTCGGAAAGATAACCGTGCATCATCCGATTACCGGCGAGCCGCGGGAATACGAGATGCCGGCTGGCGGACGCGGTTACACCCGTCCGCCGTCGCTTATCAGCGCATGGTCCACTGCGCCGTTTCTGTTGAACAATGCGCTTGGTAAATTCAATCCCAGCCCGTCGGTGGATGCGCGCATGGATTCGTTCAATGACTCGATCGAAAAGTTGCTGTGGCCGGAAAAGCGTGAAAAGGACGCGGTATTGGGTGACAAGGTCCCGGGACGCATAGACCGTACCAGTGAGCGCAGCTTCCTGCGAGTACCGACCGGCTATCTGCCGGATATCTTGCAGGAATTGCTGGGACCGCTGCAGTTCGTCGCGCCGTGGCTCGTCGATAAGGATAAAGGTATCGAGGTGGGCCCCATTCCGAAGGGCACGCCGGTGAATCTGCTTGCAAACCTGAGCCCGCTGAGTGAAAGCGCAAGCTGGTGGGATCGGGTAGTACACAAATACCGCGTCGGCCGGTTCCTGATCAAGGCCAAGCGCGACCTGAAGGCGTTGCCGGACAATGCCGGCGATGAAGAGGTTAAAAAGTATTTCGGCAATCTGGTCGAGCCCCTGCTGGAATTGAGCAAGTGCCCCGATTTTGTGGTGGACCGCGGGCATTACTTTGGCACAAATGTCCTGAAGGGAAGGCCTGGGTTGGGTGATGATGACAAGCGTGCGTTGATTGAGTTTCTGAAGACCTTTTAGCCGGGGTTTCCGGAAGACGGAACGTTGTGGCCGTCAACTTTTCGCGAGGGGGGATGTGATGGAGACGAACCAATCCGACAAGGATGAATGGGAGTACGTCGTCGTTGGATCTGGTGCTGGCGGGGGAACGGTTGCCGCACGGCTTGCGGAGTCCGGATGCAAGGTCATATTGCTGGAAGCCGGCGGTGATCCCCGCGAGTTAAGCGGCGGCGATGCGTTGGACCCGACGGGCAATCGTCTGCCGGATGATTACGACGTGCCGGTGTTCCATGCGATTGCAGCTGAAAACAAGGCGATGAAGTGGGACTTCTTTGTACGCCACTTCGCCAACGATGAGCAGCAGCGCCGTGACGACAAATACTGCGAAAGTGCGGATGGCAAGCGCGTGGACGGCGTGCTTTACCCGCGAGCGGGCACGTTGGGCGGCTGCACATCCCACAATGCGATGATCATGGTCTACCCGCATAATGCGGATTGGGACGGTATTGCGGCTTTGACCGGGGACGAGTCATGGAAGGCAGAGCACATGCGTGGCTACTTTGAGCGCATGGAGGATTGCCGCCATCGGCCGCCCTACCGCTGGCTTCGCTACCTGGGTTACAACCCGACACGCCATGGCTGGAACGGCTGGATGCAGACGGAAAAAGCGATTCCGACTTCGGTACTGGGCGATGGCGATCTGGTCGAGACGATTCTTGATTCAGCGCACGCCGCGTTTGATCAATTGGGCCATCCAATACAACGGCTGAAGTGGTCGGCGATCAGCCAGGCCGATCCCAACGACTGGCGGCTGGTCAAGAGTGATGCCTATGGCATTCGCTATCCGCCGCTGGCGACACGCAACCATCAGCGCATTGGCACGCGGGAGCGTTTGCTGGATGTGGCGCGCCGATTTCCCGATCGTCTCAAGATCGAACTGAATGCCCTCGCGACGCGCGTGTTGTTTGATGAGAATAATCGCGCGGTGGGCGTCGAGTATCTCAAGGGGGAACGGCTGTACCGCGCGCACGGCAGTCCCAGTGAGCAGGAGGGCGAGCGCCGCGAGGTGCGTGTTTCGCGAGAGGTGATACTTGCCGGAGGCGCGTTTAACACGCCACAGTTGCTCATGCTGTCCGGCGTCGGACCGGCGGCGGAACTGGAACGGCACGGCATCAGAGCGAGGGTTGATCTTGCCGGCGTTGGCGCCAATCTGCAGGACCGCTACGAGGTTGGCGTTGTGAACCGCATGAACTTCGACCACTGGAAAGTGCTGGAGGGCGCGCGTTTTGCGAAGGGTGATCCACAGTATGAGGCATGGGCGAATTCCCGTTCGGGCGTATACACCAGCAACGGCGCGGTATTGGCGGTTATCCTGCGCTCTGCTGCCGAGCGCCCGTTGCCGGATCTGTTTTGCTTCGCCTTGTTGGGACTGTTCAAGGGCTACTATCCGAATTATTCTGAGGTTTTTGCCAGGAAACTCAACTACCTGACGTGGGCGGTGCTCAAGGCGCATACCAACAATCGCGGCGGAGTGGTCTCGTTGCGCTCGGCCGATCCGCGCGATACGCCATTGGTGAATTTTCGCTATTTCGAGGAAGGCAGCGACAGGTCGGGCGACGACCTGACGTCGGTGGTGGATGGCATAAAATTCGTTCGCGGCATGACGGCGAAACTGCGGGAGCAGAAGCTTATCGCGGAAGAGGAACTGCCTGGCGAACGCGTCCAATCGGACGAAGAGTTGCGGGCGTTCGTGCGTGACAATGCGTGGGGACACCACGCGTCCTGTACCTGCGCGATTGGCCCGCGCGAGCAGAACGGCGTGCTCAGCAGTGATTTTCGCGTCCACGGCACTTCCGGGTTGCGCGTGGTGGATGCGTCGGTGTTTCCGAGGATTCCCGGTTTTTTCATCGTAAGCGCGGTCTATATGATTGCTGAAAAGGCGGCTGAGGTTATCCTCGACAGCCGCCGGTAAACCCCATTAACGTATGTATGGAATGCGCCTGGCAGTAGACGCTTGAGCCGTTCCTGCAGCACTCAGGGCATTACATCATGAAACGCCGCCTGACTTGGTTGTTGCTGTTGGCCCCTCTATTCGCGTGCACGCAATTGCCCGAATATGAGGCGCCAAAACAGGTGCACTGGTTGGATCAGCAGTGGAGTCCCGCGCTGTGGACCCAGTTCTACCATACAGCGCAAGGGACCGAGATCATGCCTTACGCCTGGTTTCTTGCGCTGGAACAACCGAAGATTCCGCTGACAGTGGTGGGTGAGGTCGGGCGGTTTTCGGATAATCGCTATCTTGCCCGTTTTGGATTCCTGCCCGACCGCGTGGATGCCAAGGAGAATCCCGACGGCTTGCCCGTTGGATTTGCGAAGGACACGCGCTTTCGCGACCCGAATACCGGCAACGCGCGGACGGTCGTCGGATTTACCTGTGCGGTTTGTCATACCGGGCAGTTGAACGTGCGCGATGCAAAGGGCGATCTGGTCGGCATACGCATCGATGGCGGCGCTGCGATGACGGATTTGCAGACCTTCGAAGGCGAACTTGCCAAAGCCGTAATATTCACCAAGTACATTCCGGGGCGATTTGGGCGTTTCGCGAGCCGCGTTCTGGGCGCCGGGCACAGCGATGCGGCGCAGGATGCTTTGCGTGCGGAATTCAATGCGTTTATTGAAAAAGGGCTGGCTGAAAACAAGCTCGTCAAATCACACAAGATTTATCCGAATCCACCGGGATTTGGCCGCGTGGATGCGCTGAACCGTATTTCGAATCAGGTATTTGGCTTCCAGCTTGCGACCGAAAATCTGCGCGCGGCAGACGCACCGGTGGCTTATCCGCACATCTGGGAAACGAGCTGGTTTAATTTTGTGCAATACAACGGATCGGTGCCGAACCCGCTTCTGCGAAATATTGGCGAGGCACTGGGCGTTAAGACCCCCATCGCGTTGACGGACGCAGCCAAGCGATTTACAAGCGCCGTGCACGTGGATAATTTGCGTGAGATGGAGCGCTGGCTGGCCGGGGCGGAACCGTATAAGGGTCTGCATTCGCCAAAATGGCCGGAACAATACCTGGGCAAGATCGATAAGGCGCTCGCCTCTACGGGAGAGCGGCTATATGCGCGGCACTGTGCCAGTAGTCATCTGCCGGTACAGGCGCAATTGATTGACGATTTGAAAAGTCCGGAACCCAGATTCTGGACTGGGAAAACCGATGCGGGGCAACGCTTGCTGGATGTGCCGCTGATCGATCTTGATCGCGTGGGGACCGATCCGCAGCAGGCGAGGGGTTTCGCCACGCGCAAGGCCAATACCGGCCCGCTGGGTTGGGGTGAAACGCTGGCGGGGGTGGCCCTTGATTCCGTTACCAGAGAAACCGCCTTGCGCTATTTTCGCGACAACAACATACCGGAATCCGAATGGCTTGGCTGGAGCGGCGGTCAAAAAGTCGGCGGGCAGCAGGCCCGCGTGAAGGAAGCTTACAAGTCGCGTCCCCTGTCGGGGATATGGGCGACGCCGCCGTACCTCCACAATGGTTCAATCCCCACATTACATGATTTGCTGGTACCGGCCAGCGAACGGCCCGGAAAGTTCTTTTTGGGCAGCAAGAGCTATGACGTGAGGAAGCTGGGCTACGAAAGCGGCCAGTTCAAAGGAGGTTTTGAATATGACACGCAGATCACCGGCAATAGCAATGCCGGGCACGAGTTTGACAACCGCAAGGCGCCTGGTGTTGTTGGACCGAAATTGAGCGACGCAGAGCGTGCAGCGCTGCTGGAGTTCTTGAAGACATTATGACCGGCGAACGGGCGGTAATCGAGCGGCGACGCGCATACCTGCACGACAAGGCATCGCAACCGGATACGATCTGGGGATTGGCCTTGTCCGGCGGCGGTATCCGCAGTGCCACGTTTTGCCTGGGTGTGCTGCAGGCACTGGCATTGGCGAAGTTCTCGCACAGCGGCGACAGGGCGAAGGATGTCGCGACGCCCTTGCTGGCGAGATTCGACTATTTGTCCACGGTGAGCGGTGGCGGCTACATCGGCTCTTTTTTCTCGGCATTGTTCAGACCGCGTGAGCGGGATCTTAAGTCCGGCGTAACACGTCCGATTGCACCGGAACAGGCCGCAAGAGACGCCTATGCCGCCTTGCGCCAAGATCCGCCGGGGCGACTGCGTGCGAATGTGCCGATGGATGCAGCCGATGCGCCTGTGCGGTGGTTGCGCGAAAACGGCCGCTACCTGACGCCCAATGGTCCCGGTGACCTATTATACGATGTATCCATTGCGATTCGCAATTGGCTGTCTGTGCATTACATTGCGGCCATCACCTTGCTGACGCTGTTCCTGCTTGCGTTTGCGTTTCGCCAGATATCCGTATCGTTGGCAGGCTCGCCCGCGCAGGCCATCGAATTGCTGGTGCAGGCGGCAAATCCGCGGCTGCGGGGCGCCATCTGGGGCAGTCCCTGGTTTGTCGCCGTGGGCTTGTGGATGGCGTTGGTCTCGATTCCCTTGGGGATCGCTTACTGGTACCGTCTCGATAGTCCGCCCAAATCCCCCTGGTCTCCCGCCAATCCCTGGATTGCCGCTGCGATTGTCGTCGTTTTGGCTGCGGCGCTGTTATTCTTCCTGGCAGTAGCACCGCAAGCGCACATTGCCTCGACGAAAGATTTTCTTGCGGACGGCGGGCGGGCCGTGTTGTTGCTTTTGGTAATCGTCATTACGATTTCGATCGTGGTTTTCCACATCGCCAATGCGGAGGCGCCCGAGTCTTCGCGGGTTTACCGCGCAAAGATTACGCGCTGGCTTTCGAACAGCATGGGCATCGCATTTCTGATCGCGCTTTTTGCGTTCGTTGAAACGGGCGGGCAGACGCTGTATCTGTGGTTGCGAAACAGCCCGAATTTCGTGCCGACGGTCGGGGGCATTATCGCGATCGCCGGAGCGCTGGTGTCGGCTGTTCGCGTGTTGGCGCCGTTGTTGGCGCAGCCGGGCAAGGGTGGCCTCTTGTCGAGAATTCCCCTGGATGCGATTTTGGGTATTGTGGGCGTTGTGCTGTTATTTTTGCTGTTGATTGGCTGGCATGCCTTTGCCAGCTTCTTGTTTCTTGGGCACGCCGATCTGTCCGAAGGCGCAACACCGCTTATCATGGCGGCGCAGTTTCAACTTCTTGAGGATCCCCTGCCATGGTTGTTCCTCTTGGTCTGCGTTGCTGCGACCTGCGCCGCAGGCGCATTTCTGGGATTTATCAATTTGTCGGGGTTGCAGGCGCTGTACGGTGCGCGGCTGACGCGCGCGTACCTGGGGGCTTCAAATCGAACCCGCTTCGAAGGCAAGGGCGGCAGACTCAAGCGTGTCACTGAGCCCGATAGGGATGATGATTTCTCGCGTGCGGACTATTTTGATGATGCCAATCTTGGTCCCGCGCATATCATCAACGTTACGATCAACGCGACCACAGGTACGGAAGATCAACTAACGCAGCGTGACCGGCAGGGGCTGCCCATGGCGATTTCGCCCGACGGCATCACAGTGGAAGGCCAGCGGTGGATCAACCCGGGCGCCGCGGAACTGAGCATAGGCCAATGGACGGCTGTGTCGGGCGCGGCCTTTTCCACGGGTATAGGCCGCGGCACGTCATTGGGCAAGGCGCTGTTGCTGGGATTGGCAAACGTGCGGCTGGGATGGTGGTGGAAATCCGGATTGCCAGACAGCAAGAGCGTCCATCCGTTTTGGCGCACGCAGTCTTACCTGTTGCGGGAACTGCGTGCCAGCTTCATTGGCAAGGATGGTTCGCATTGGTATTTGAGTGATGGAGGCCATTTTGAAAATACCGGCGTGTTTGAGTTGCTGCGGCGAAAGGTGGACGTGGTACTGTGCTGCGATTGCGGATCGGATCCGGAATATGAGTTCGAGGATCTTGCGAACCTTATGCGGCTTGCCCGCATCGATTTACAAGCCGAATTTCACCCATTAAGTACCGCCGACGTGCCGCTCTTTAGCGCACGCGCGGATGGTCTTGCGCCCTATGTGGCCGCAGGCCCCGGCGACTTCAGAACGAATCCAGGATCCGATAACAAGTGTGTTCTGCTATATCGCGTTACCTACAAATCATGCGCACAACAGACATTGATGATTGTGATCAAGCCACGGCTGATAAAGGATGTGCCGCTGGATATTGTGCAGTATCAATGCACGCACCCTGATTTTCCCCAGCAGTCCACTCTCAATCAGTTTTTTGACGATGCGCAGTGGGAGAGCTACCGAAAATTAGGGGTGTTGATCGGCGCGCGGCTCTTTCCGGCATAACCGAAGGCCAGAGACGGCGCGCCTGTGGCGGTTCGTAACCGGTCACCCATAGGCGTTATGTAAATGCGCGCCGATGCCCGGCACAATTT
>CADECM010000139.1 GCA_902825845.1 uncultured beta proteobacterium | reverse complement strand
TGAGGCCTCTTCCTGCGCCTGAAATTGCCCGCCCAGCGTGACGAAATAGCCCTCGGGCAGCTTGGTTTCCGCGACCACGCGGCGAATATCCGCAACGACATCCGACAACGCTCTGCCTTGCGCATTGCCGGACAGCACGATGCGCCGCTTGCCGTCGTCACGGCTGATCTGATTGGGGCCGTCACCGTCTTCTATCGTCGCCACCTTGGACAGCGGTACGCGTCCGGTCGGTGTGTCGATCATGATCTGCGCCAGTCCTTCCACCGAACGGGCGGATTCCGGCAACCGAACGACCAGGGCGAAACGCCGACCGCCTTCAACAATCTGCGTGATCTTCTCGCCCTCCACCAGACTCGCCAGTACCGCCAGAATTTGCGGTGTCGGGACGCCGTATTGCGCGGCCTTGGCATAGTCCACATGTATTTTGATCTGCGGCGCGAGCACCTGTTTTTCCACCTCCAGGTCGGTCAGTCCTGCGATGCCGGCAAGCTTGCCGCGCAGCACATCCGCCTGGCCACGCAAGGTATCAAGGTCTTCGCCAAAGACCTTGATCGCAATTTGGGAGCGCACGCCCGACAGCATGTGATCAATGCGGTGTGAAATCGGCTGACCAATCGCAACCGCCGCGGGCAGGTTGATGAGTCGCGCGCGAATATCCGCCTGAACTTCTGTCATCGAACGCGTCAACTCGGATGCGGGCTTGAGACCGATGTCGAGTTCGCTGACATGCACACCCTCGGCATGTTCATCGAGTTCGGCGCGGCCGCTGCGGCGCCCGACATGCGTGACCTCCGGCACCTGTCGAATGAGCACCTCGGCTTGCCGCGCCAAGGCCGAGGTTTCGGCCAGCGTAACCCCGGGATTCAGGCGCATGCCGACCAGCAAGGTGCCCTCGTTGAACGGCGGCAGAAACGACGTGGAAAAAAACGGCACCGCAGCGGCGGCCACGATGACCGCCACACCACCCGCCGCGATCGCCACCTTGGGCTGGTTCAAAACGGCTTGCAGGCTGCCGGCATACCGCGCCTTTAACCAGGCCAGCAACCAGGTGTCGCCATGGGCCAGCGACCGCATGCCGGGCAACAGGTAGTAAGCCAGTACTGGTGTGACGGTCACCGACACGATCAACGAGGCAAGGGTAGACACAATGAAGGCGATGCCCAGCGGCACAAACAATCGCCCCTCCATGCCCGGCAGGGCAAACAGCGGCACGAATACCAGGACAATGATCACCGTGGCGTAGAGGATCGCCGAGCGCACCTCCATGGTGGCTTGTCCCACCACCTCCAGCGGATGCAAACGATGGCTAGGGTGCTTGTCCCGATCCGTTTTGAGACGGCGCATGACGTTTTCCACGCCTACCACCGCGTCATCGACCAATCCGCCAATGGCAATGGCCAGGCCACCCAAGGTCATGGTATTGATCGACATGCCGAAGTATTTAAACACCAGCGCGGTGATAAAGATCGAAACCGGTATGGCGGTCAGCGCAATCAGCGTAGGCCGCAAGGTGCCGAGAAACACAAAAAGAATCACCGCCACGAATACCGAAGCGCCGATCAACTTGCCTTGCAGGGTGCTGATGGATGATTCAATAAAGCTGGCCTGCCGAAACGTCACACGCGGCGTTTCCATGCCGGCAGGCAGGGTTCTTTTCATTTCTTCGAGCGCGGTTTCAACCCGCTGGGTCAGCGCGATGGTATCGGCGGTGGGTTGTTTTTGTATACCGAGGATAACCGCGGGTTTCCCTTCAAACCCGGCATCGCCGCGTTTTGGCGCTGCGGCAAAGGTAATGTCTGCAATTTGCCGCAACAGAATTGGCTGCCCGTTCTTTGCGGTGAGCGCGAGATTCTTTAAATCATCCAGCCGTGAGGTGCGGCCCAGATTGCGAATCAGATACTCGCGCCCGTTGAGTTCGAGGAATCCACCCGAGGTGTTGGACGAGTAGCCTTTGAGGGCTGATTCCAGTTGATCGTGCGTGATCCCCAGCTCGGACATGCGCAGGGTGTTGGGCTGCACTTGAAACTGCCGTACCTCGCCGCCGATGGGAATCACCTGTGCTACGCCATGGATGGCCATCAGGCGTGGTCGCAGCACCCAATCGGCATACTCGCGCACCTGCATGGGCGAAACTTTTGCGGTATCGACGGGAATGGCGATTTGCATGATTTCGCCCATGATCGAGCTGATCGGCCCCATGCGCGGGATCACCCCGCCAGGCAAGCCCTCTTCCATTGAGGAGAGCCGTTCTGACACCATTTGACGGGCACGGAAAATCTCGGTGGACCAATCGAATGTGACATAGATAAAAGACAGTCCCGCACTGGATACCGAACGCACCGACTCGACGCCGGGCAGACCGTTCATGGTCGTTTCCAGCGGGAAGGTGATGAGTTGCTCCACTTCTTCGGCGGCCATGCCGCCCGCCTCGGTCATGATGGTGACCGTCGGTTTGTTCAGATCGGGAAACACATCCACCGGCGTACGTGACAACGTGAACGCGCCATAGGCCATCAGCACCACGCTTACCAGAATGACCAGCAGCCGATTGCCAAGGCTGTTATCGAGGAGCCACTTAAACATGGTGAGTGGCTCTTTCAGCGAATCTGGTTGATCAACGTAGCGGCCTGGGTGACTACCCGGTCACCGGCTTTCAAGCCCGAGGTGACTGCCACCGCCGTACCGTCCAGTACTTCTGTGGTGACAACCCGCGGCGCAAATTGCTCAGGCGCCGTTTTGACCCACACCACGGTCTGGTTGGCTGGATTCTTCATCAACGAAGCAGCCGGCACGCTAAATCCCGCAAGCTTACGATTGGTTTGCAGGAACACGCGCACCGGCTGTCCCACCACCAACTTGCTGAGCGCAGCGCCTTCGGCCTGAAACATCATCGGCAAGGCCTGCTCGCGCAGAATTCGCGATGACCCCATAAAGCGCAGCGGCACGCGCTCCGCGCCCAGCGCCAGTGCGGCTGTGGCAATGCTCGAAGCCAAATCAGATTCGTAGGTCAGGGCCTCGATGCGTAGTCGGGTGGGGTCGACAATCTCGAACACCAGTTCACGGGCATCGACCACTTGGCCGGTGACCACATGGCTTGAAGCAATAACGCCGGATACCGGCGCAACCAGCGCCTCGCGCGAGGCGAGGCCGCCGCCGATAGCGGTGATGCGCGCCGCAAGGCTGGCTACCTCGGATTCAGCCACTTCAATATCCTTGCGCGGCACCGTGTCGGACAGTTCGCGCAAGCGGGCAACCCGTTTCTCGGCCAACGCTCTCGCCGCACGCATCTCGGCAAGCTGTGCCGATTGATTCGAGCGCTCCACGCTGCCCACCGAGGGTGTCACGTAGGCTAGGACATCGCCCCTTTTTACGGCAAGACCTGTGCTCGGCAATCCGCGCGGGCCGGGTTCGATACGACCGGCTTGCGTTGGCTGTACCCGCCCGCCGGCGTTGGGGTCCATCACGACCTTGCCGGCGAGCTCAAATGCGCGCGACAGATCTGCCGCCACCACCGGGGTTGTCAGAACGCCGATCTGCCGCTGCGCCGGCTTGGGCAGAAACACGCTGCCATCGGGCAGGCGCTTTGGACCATTGCCGCTGACTGAGGCAGTGGATTCGTCGCCGTGATCGTGTCCAGGTCCGGCGTACACGCCACCGCTCATCGCAGCAAGCACGCAAGCGACGCCCACTGCGGTCAGATGTAGGCGTCGTAAAACGCTGCCCAACACATTTTGCATCAATATGGTTTTCATTTGGCACCGCCCGTACGAACGCTGAAGGTTGATCGGCGACGACGCAGCCAAAACGTCACCATCGCCAAAAGGGCAATTCCCGCGCCGCCACCGAGTAAGCCGGGGAGATACCGTTTCCAGGCCGGGGTGAGGTTCGATTTAGCTTCGTTGTGTTGATCATGCAAATCAAGATCGCCCGCCAGCAAATCTGTGTCTTGCCCCGCAATCACCGTTGCCGTTACCGGGATAACGCCCGGCTTCGGCGCTTCAGCCAGGGTGGCTTTGAATTCGCCTGGCACCGGGGATTCCAGCGTCAGTTTGGCGCCGCCAAATTCCACCTCCAGTTTCGCGTCCTTGACGGGTGCGTTGGTGTCCGCCCGGTCGAGGTAAAAGGTAATTTGCTTGCCATTGAGCACGCCAACCAACTCGAACGATTCAGACACCGCGACAATGCGTGGTGATGCCGAGGCGCTGGCTGCCGGCGTCTCGTCACCATGGTCGTGTCCCGGCCCTGCCGTAGCAGGCACGGAAATACCGGCGGTCGCCGCAAAGAAAAGTAATTGGTGAATAAACGCAAATCGTTGACGATAGGAATACATGGCATTTGTCCAGGAGGATTGTGGTTTCATGGTCAGGTTTTCACTCGGGTAGCAATCCCAACGCCTGGCGAAGCGCCGAAATAGCCGCGGCGTAATCAATGCGCGTGCGGGCGGCCTGGCGCTCTGCCTCGACAGCCTCGAGCTCAATGCGCAGACGGGTAGGCAAGTCCGATTCCCCCGCGCGGAATGATTTTTCGAAAAAGCTGCGGGTTTCCCGCGCCAGTTGCGCGCGCCTGGCGGTAGCCTCGGTGACGAGCTTTGCCGACACTACGCGTTGCTGAACGGCGTTCAGATCCGCCAGCACGCGTTCACGCGCCAGGCGCGTCTGGCTTTCGAGTTCCAGGGCATCCGCGTTGGCGCCGGCCAGTTTGGCGCGATAGCGCGCGTCTGAACCGAAAGGCACGCGCACACCCAGCGTAATCGATTGCTGGTACGGGTCGGTAGAGATGCCACGCTCGCGTGTGGTGCTGAGTGTGAGTTCCGGGTTAGCGCGTGTCTGTACTTTGGCCAACGCCACGGTGCGCCTGGCGACTTCTGCCTGTGCTACCAGATCGGCCACATGGGGATGCGCGGCATCCAGATCGGCGAAACTCGGCGGCAGCGATGGCAACGCCTCGCTCGGGATGTCTGAAATGTTGCCGGGCACGGGCGCGATGCCGGCGAGCGCACGTAACTGCTGCGCCGCCGCCGTCAGCGCAGCCTGACTCTCAGCCAATGCACTTTCTGCAGCCGCGACCTGACCATCGGTCTGATGCTGATCCGCGCGCGCAAGATCACCGGCCTTCACGCGACGCGACACATCGGCGGCTAATGCTTGAGCGCTGGCCACCCGGTCTTGCGCCAAAGACAGATCTTCGCGGGCTCGCACCCACGCCCAGAACGCATCGCGTACCGTTGCCGCGATGCGCAGCTTGGCGGCTGCCACGCGGGTTGCCGCACTCTGCGATTCCGCATCAATCACCGCACCGGCGCGTGCACGCTCTCCCGGCAACCACAAGGGAATGGCCACGCCCAGCACATGCTCCCTCGCGCCCTGACCACGATTTAACTGGTCGGTTCGGGTGGAGAGTTCCAACGTGGCGGGTTCTGCGGTCCAGCTCTGCGTTACCGCACGGCGCGCTTCGACGGCCTCCTGACGCGCGGCGAACGACTGTGCTTCGGGTTGCCGCGACCACGCTGCATCAAACGCGCGCTTTAGCGTGATGGGTGCGGCTTGCTCAATGACGTTGGAAGACGCAGGGTTAGTTGTCGTCTGGCGATCCGCGCCGCCCTTTTCAAGTGGCTGAGCCCAGGCACCAAGCGCGACAGTTGCGAGCACGGTTACTGCGCAAATCGCTGCGCGTCTGCCGAGCAGGTTGGCACAGCGGATTGCGCTATTTCGATGGGTTGGGAACATCCGATTCTCCTGTGATGAAAACACATGGGAATCGGCGAGGCGCGATCCACGGGATCGCCTATTGCATCGTCAGAGCCGTATCACAAGTCAGCTATCGCTGGCGCAGTCATCCTATAGAGCCCGCGATATACGATAGCGCGGTAAGAATCGCGTGACGACAACAACAGTGAAACAGCCCGCCTCGCCGATTAGGCGAGGACGCGCCACTGAGGTCGTTCAGGGCGCTCGAACGCCAGAAGCTCGGGATATTCTCGGTAATCCGCGAAACCCGGAGAATCGGTGGAGATCAGCAGCAGTGTCACTGCGCCTGAAATCACAGTGGCAAAGCCTGCATAGCAGGCAGCGCAGTCTGGATCACTACCGCCAGACTGGGCAGGATCAGGTGACGCGTCTTTGCCGTTATCAGCGCTATGCTGGTGGTCGTGATGTCCCACATGCTGCTGCTCGGCGACAACCGTCTCATGCTTGCAATAGGCCGCCACGGCTGCCGCCGTCCACGAAAAAGGCAGGAAGATCAATAAGAATATGGCTAGCAGCTTTGACATGGACGGCATTTTAACTGAATTTATCCGATCAGCCATTTAATTCCGATCAACGGGCGCCTGTCGCAGGAGCAAGTTCTCTTAGGGCCAGGCGAACAACGCTGCTTGCAGCAATCAGTGCAAGAACGCCCATAATTGCAGCTACTACAAGGTCTGGCCAGTTGCTGTTAACGCCGAACACACCCAACGCCGCGATCATAACCGCGACGTTGCCGATGGCGTCGTTACGCGAGCAAAGCCACACCGAGCGCATATTGGCGTCGCCGGTGCGATAACGGTAAAGCATCACTGCAACAGCAACATTCGCCAGTAATGCAGTAAATCCGATTGCACCCATGGTTATCGGTTCAGGCACGATGCCTGTGGTCGCGTTCCATGCCGCCTTGGTCAACACGAAGACGCCAAAGGCACCCATCGTAAGCCCCTTGACGATGGCGGCCCGCGAGCGCCAGCTTGGCAACATGGCTAGCACGGCCAACGAAACGCCGTAGTTGATAGCGTCGCCGAAGAAATCGACTGCGTCAGCCAACAAAGCAACCGATTGCACTTGCAGTCCGGCCGTGATTTCGACCAGAAACATGATGGCATTCACCGTCAGTGCAATCCAAAGAATGCGGCGGTACTTCGGATCAGACGCGGTAACAGGTTCGTGACAGCAATGGGTGCTCACGTGTATGCACTCCAGTAAGTAAAACTCAATGCTATTTAGAACTCTGTAGCCACTCCAGGGTCAAGGGGTAGAATGCAATAGCACTTTTTGGAGATTACTATGCGTATTGGTGAGCTGTCGGCGGCAACGGGGGTCGACGTTGAAACCATCAGATATTACGAGCGAGAGAAGTTGTTTGCTGCACCTGTGCGGCAGGCCAATGGTTATCGCGCCTACGGAACTATTCACCTGGAGCGCTTATCGTTTATACGGCACTGCCGTGCGCTTGAGATTCCGTTGGCAGATATTCGCCGCTTGCTGGAATTTGCCACCCAGCCCACTGCACCGTGTGGCGACATTGATCATTTGATTGAAGAACAGTTGCTGAAGGTTCGTGCACGGCTGAAATCCATGCGTGCTTTAGAACGGCAGCTTGCGGAGCTCCGTAAGCGCTGCGACGCGCACCACTCAATTGGCGAATGTGGCATTCTGCACGAACTGGTCGCGGCGGCACACGGCGAGGCTTGCGCATGCCATAGCGCCGATGTTTTCGTGACCAAGGGACGGCGCGTAATTGTTGGCAGCGGCCCGACACGATAATTTCTGAGATTTAGTGAAGTTAACTTCGGATGAGCGAGCGTTTCGCAAGATTGCGGTCATTGGCACAACTATCGCCATTAGTGCGTCCATACCTATAGCCGACGTTGGCTTCGCGAACCATCGACAGGCGGGTAGGAGAGCACTCGATCGCCAGTAGGAAATTTAGGCGTTCGATGCCACATGACCCGGAAGGGCCGGTATCAGAGATATTGCTGACCGACGTGAGCTCCCAGCCGACCGACCGCAATGGCCGAGCTGCTGTCCTCAGGCACCGGAACTTGAACGGCGGCTTTATGCCGCAAGCGTGAATTCCCCGCCACTCCCCCACCAACATTGGTAAACCGTCGACCGATAGCATGACGGGCCGAACGTAAGTATTCGTCGACCAGCAGCGAATCAGAACTCAACCGGCGCCTCCTTCCACGAAGCCGGCCGCGGCCGAGCGCGCGCCAACGCCTGCGCGGCCTCACACCAGCCGTCGCACGCATTGCGTCCAGGGCGGCGGCGCCAAATATTCAGCACCCCTTTGCCCTTCGCATACCAATGAAAAAACCGCAGAACATTTTGGCACTCCAAGGCGCTCGGGCGACGCTCACTGCAGATCAGCTTGTCGTCGGTCATGCCGCGGTCGGTCAGCATTACTGCCCCCCAAGCCTTAACGTGGATACGCTTGCCGCGCGCCAGCCGTGGCCCAAGAATCAGCGCATCCAGCAGATCGCCCTCGAGTCCTAAAAGGTGGGGCACGGAACCGTAGTTATACGGACACGGCAGCGGTGAGATGAAGTCGATGTCGCTGGTGGATCCGCGCTTGATGAAACTGCCCCGCGGAATTTCGATCACCACTTCGACTTCCGCCGGCTGGAAGCTTTCCTCCCGGACAAGCCATGAAGTGCAGTTCGTATGGGACATGTCCCAAGCGTACCCGAATCGGGCGCACTTCACGAACAATAATGACTGGCGCGCACGCGCTATTGCCGCCGCGCGCCGGCGCCTGTCGCACGTCTCACGTGCGGTGACCGGGATTTCCGGTAGTGCCGCGAGTCATTACCTCGACACAAAATCCGCGCCACGCCCGCACGTATCGGCACTGGCGCCCTGCCTTGCTCCGCTTTGCAGCGGCGTATCCGTCACTGCGTGCGCACATGTATGCACAAGAAGATACCGCCGGGTTCTGGCTATTCCCGTGCGTCGATGATCACCAGCGGTTCGCCGGTTTGTTCCCGCTCGTCGAGCAATGGACGGTAGGCGCGGAATGGAAACATCCCGTTCGGCGAGAAACGTGCTGGGCGCTGGCAGGGAAGCGATCTTGGTTATCGACTCAGTCCTGATGTCCTCGACCTGTTCGACGCTTGCCCGTCGCTCCCCGGGCGACGTGACCCTGAAAACGCCAGGGTCGCGGACAAAAATCTGTTTGTGCGACAATTCGTTCGGCGCCCGTCGTAAGACGACGTTCGCAACGGTGTGCCCAGCGGCCGCGCGCAACGCGGCACTGATAGTGGAAACCATACGCTCGTCGGTCGCACTGGCGAATTTCTCAGGGTCCATCTTCAAGTCCTTGAGCAGCGCCAGTAGGTCCGGTCGTTTGGCCATGTGCAGTCGTTCAAATAGCAGGTTGTCAGAGGGCACTACTTTTCTTCATTGAAGGTTTGTTCGATTCGTATCTATTTTGAGAATTTCAATCAGCCCGTTCCGTCAAGGTGACGTCGTGCGTTCCCCTGCGCTCTCAAAAACCTTCGCTGATTAACCGGCCCACTGAAGCCGTAGGGACCGCCGCGGCCCGTCGTGCACGGAGATCAAAACGCTTCAGATAAGTTTTCCTCAAACAACAATCCAAATAAAGTAGCCGCTGAGGAAGGAAAGTTTCGCGTAAAAGTAACATCCTTTGGGCATACTTACCCCGTGATCCAGCTCCCTGTTGGTCACTGTCTTCCAAGACTCCTCCCTTGGTCGATCTTCAACGCAAACCTTCGGGTTTGCGTTTTTTTTGTGGCCGCACTAAAACGCTTGCGGCTGGTCAAGCCGCAAGGCGAAGCATCATCTCCAGCAATCTGCGCGAATGGATAACGCGGCTAAGCGGCCGACGTGTCGACGGTCGCACATAGACCCCAATGCTGGTTCAGCAAAGTCGCGGCTGGCGGCGCGTGCCGGCCATTCGGCGCCTGTGTTGCATAGCGATCGATCGTGTGTTCATGCAAACCGCATGCCACGCACCAGGCACGGGCCTGCTGAAATGACAGCGGCTTCGTCGAAGTGGCCGGCCGTCCATCAAATGCGTAAAAGGACTCCACCAGGTAAAACGTGCGTTGCGGCGTAACATAAAGGCGGCGCGTAATGCGATCGTATTCCGCTTCCTCCCCGACATTTTCATCGTGAGTCGCAATCAGCTCCGAAGTCGCCGTGTCAAACACGGACAAATCGCCAACAATGGTACCGTTTGACGGCGTAGCATGGACCATGGCACCCCTCGCTTCAGAATTGACTGTGACTGTCGCGCAGGATGACATGGCAACGTGAAGGTGGTGTGACGGCAGCGACCTGGGTCACCCCCGCGACTGTGTCGCGCCGGGCGCCTTCCCCCCTCAAGCCGTCAATACAATCAACGCCGTATTGACCCCAGTGCCCGCCCCCTTGAACGTTCCCGCCGGCAAGTCCTCCCACGTGCCCCCGTGTTGGGCCACCAGCGGCTGCAACGCCGCCTGCTGGCGCGGGCCGTTGGCACAGATCGCCACCAGCCGGCCGCCGGGCTTGAGCATCGTCAGTGCATGGATGATATGCTGGATGTCGTCGCCATTGGCAAACGGCGGATTCATCAACACCGCGTCGAATTGCTCCGCCACCGCAGCACAGTCGAGAAAGTCAGCACAGATCACAGTCTGGGCCAGGCCGGATTGTTTCAAACCGTCGGCCAGTGTCGGGTTAATCTCAAACGCCACCACCTCGCATGCAGTTTGCCGGTTGCCGGGAAAGGGCAATACCCCCGGCAGCGCTTGAAGGATGGCGCCCGTGCCGGCGCTCGGTTCGAGCACCCGTGCGCCCATTTGCAGCCGGGCCAAATCAACCATGCGCGATGCCAGGGCGAACGGCGTCGGGAACAGCTGTGGCACGCTGACCACCTGCACCCCGTCTTTGAGCTGCGCACGAAGCGCGGCAAACGATGCGCCCGCCTCCGCTGGCCCCGCTTCGGCTGCGGGTACGGGTGCAGCGCTGGCGGCGGGGTTTTCTGGCTTCGTGTCCGGCTCAATGCCGCGCAATGCGAATCCCAGGACGTTGTCAAACTCGACAATACGCCCCGCTGCACGGGCATCTGCCACCTGTTGCGCGGTCATGATGTGCGTCAGTTTGTCAAAGGGGATGGTGCGTGTGAAATTCTTACCCCCGTTGCCCCAGTTGTCGAGCACCGTCACCGATACCCGGTTCACTTTCTGAATATAGGACCAGGCGCGGCCGTGTGCAGGCGAACACCAGCAACGCACCGCCCCACCCTGCTCCGGGCCGGTTTTGTCGGTGGCCGTACCGCCGGATTCCGCTTGCAGGGCGCGCTCATAGGCCAGCCGGTTCTCATAATGCGCAATCCACCGCTGACACCGTACTTGTAGGCGCTCATGGGCGGCAATGGCTTTACGCTGGGTTTCTTCGGCGCTGACTTCGTTACGGTCCAGTTCCGACCACAACCCATGAAACGTATCTTCAATACGCGCCAGATGCAGCGCACGATCGCGCAGGGTGGTGGCCGCACCATCCTTGCGCGTGAGGCTGTTGGGCTCCTGCAG
>CADECM010000138.1:2698-11328 GCA_902825845.1 uncultured beta proteobacterium | reverse complement strand
TTTTTTATAAAACCAGCGAGCCGGCTGGCGATGAGGAGAACACTGTGATGCATCGATTGTGGGTGGCAGCGTTGCCGACGCTGTTGTGGGGCTGCGGCGCGTGGGCGCAGGACAAGACGCTGGACGAAATTGCGCGTTATCGCGCGCAACTGCAGGACGGCAATCCCGCCGAATTGTGGGAAGCGCGCGGTGAAGATGTGTGGAAGCAAAAGCGCGGGCCAAAAAAAGCGTCGCTGGAGCAATGCGATCTTGGCAAGGGGCCGGGCGTGGTGAAAGGCGCGTATGCCGAATTGCCGCGTTACTTTGCCGACGCAGGCCGCGTGATGGATCTGGAGTCGCGGCTGGTGCATTGCATGGGAACACGGCAGGGCATTCCGCACGCGGAGGCCGCCGGGCGCGTGTTCGGTTCCGGCAGCAAACGCTCGGACATCGAAGCGCTGACGGCGTGGATCACGTCCGAATCCAAAGGGGTGGTGATGAACGTCTCCCTCGACCACCCGCAGGTGAAGCAGGCCTACAATCTCGGCGAAAAGATGTTCTTCTTTCGCGGCGGACCGCATGACTTCGCCTGCGCCACCTGCCACGGCGAAAGCGGCAAGCGCATCCGTCTGCAGGACCTGCCCAACCTTACCGAGAAGAAGGGCGCGCAGCTGGGCTATACCACCTGGCCGGCGTATCGCGTGTCGCAGGGCGAATTGCGCACCTTCCAGTGGCGGCTGAATGACTGCTTTCGCCAGCAGCGTTTTCCGGATCTGGTGTTTGGCTCGGAATTATCCATCGCGCTGACCACGTACCTGGCGTACAACGCCAATGGCGCGGCCTTCAACGCACCGGCGATCAAGCGCTAAGGAGAGACGATGAAAACAGCAAACCGGATGCTGGCGTTGATTGCTACAGTTACCGTTGCCGCGGCGGGCTGCGCCGCCGTCGGCGACAAGTTGGTGACCCCGGATGATCTCAAGGTTATCAAAGGGTCGTTCAGGGCACAGGGTCAGGCCAGGCTCGACCGCCTCGATCAGGACGATGCGCAGCGCCTGTGCAGCAACCCGCCGCCGGCGACCATTGCCAGGGGCGATGCCGAGCGCGTGGAGAAGTCGAACCTCGCTGCAATCCGCTATCCGGCCGACGGCAAGATGCTGGGCGACTGGAAGGCGGGCGAGCGCATTGCGCAGTCTGGCAGGGGCAAGCAGTATTCCGACGATCCGAAGGCGCCCTCGGGCGGCAACTGTTACGCCTGCCATCAGCTGTCGAAGGCAGAGATATCGTTCGGCACCATCGGGCCCAGCCTCTACCGCTATGGCGCGACGCGCGGCAACAGTCCTGAAATGCAGCGCTACACCTATGGCCGCATCTATAACCCGCAGGCGTACAGCGCGTGCTCCAACATGCCGCGCTTCGGCCACAATGGCATCCTCACCGAAACGCAGATCAGGGACGTTACTGCCTTGTTGCTCGATCCGAACTCGCCCGTCAATCAATGAACCGGCGCGAATTTCTCGGCACGCTCGCGGCGGCCGCGGCCTGCGGTGCGCCGCTGGGCGCGGCGCGCGCGCAGGTGACGCAGGCGCTTTACGATGTGCCGGCGTTCGGCAATGTCAGTCTGCTGCATTTTACCGACTGCCATGCACAATTGTTGCCGGTGTACTTTCGCGAACCCAGTGCCAACATCGGCGTGGGCGAGGCGGCGGGGCGGCTGCCGCATCTGGTCGGCGAGCACCTGCTGAAAAGCGCGGGCATTGCGCCGGGCACGCCGCGGGCGCATGCGTTCACTTATCTTGACTTTGACGCCGCCGCAAAGCGCTACGGCAAGGTCGGCGGCTTCGCGCATCTGGCAACGCTGGTGAAGCGCCTGCGCGCCTCGCGCCCGGGCGCGTTGCTGCTCGATGGCGGCGATACCTGGCAAGGCTCGGCCACCGCGCTGTGGACGCGCGGCGACGACATGATCGGCGCCTGCCGCGAACTGGGCGTGGACATGATGACCGCGCACTGGGAATTCACCTACGGCGCCAAACGCGTGCAGGAGGCGGTCAAGGCGCTGGGGCCGATCGAGTTTATCGCGCACAACGTCAAGACCGCGGACTTCGGCGATGCGGTGTTCAAACCCTACACCCTGCGCGACATCAACGGCGTGCCGGTGGCGGTGATCGGGCAGGCGTTTCCGTACACGCCGATTGCCAACCCGCGCCATTTTGTCGCGGACTGGACCTTCGGCATACAGGACGCAGAATTGCAGAAGGTGGTGGACGACGCGCGAGGCAAGGGCGCGCGCGCGGTGGTGCTGCTGTCGCACAACGGCATGGACGTGGATGTGAAACTCGCCGCCCGCGTGCGCGGCATCGATGCCATCCTCGGCGGCCACACGCACGACGGCGTGCCGGTGCCGGTCGTCGTCGGCAACGCCGGCGGCAAGACCATCGTCACCAATGCCGGCTCCAACGGCAAGTTTCTCGCGGTGCTCGATCTGAACGTGAATGCCGGCGGCGTCGCCGACTTTCGCTATCGGCTGCTGCCGGTGTTCGCCAACCTGCTGCCCGCAGACGCCGCGATGCAGGCGTATATCGAAAAGGTACGCGCGCCGTACCAGGCAAAGCTTGCCGAACCGCTCGCGGTGACGGAGGGGCTGCTTTACCGCCGCGGCAATTTCAACGGCACCTTCGATCAGTTGATTCTCGATGCGCTAATGGCGGTCAAAGGCGCGGAGATCGGTTTTTCGCCGGGCTTTCGCTGGGGCACCAGCCTGTTGCCCGGGCAAACCATCACGCGCGAGCATCTGATGGACCAGACCGCCATCACCTATCCGCAGGTGACGCTGTCGGAACTTTCCGGCGCGGACATCAAAGCCATCCTTGAAGATGTGTGCGACAACCTGTTCAATCCCGATCCGTATTTGCAGCAGGGCGGCGACATGGTGCGCGTGGGCGGCATGACCTACACCTGTGATCCCGGCGCGGCCAACGGCAAACGCATTGCCGATATGCGGCTCGCGGGCAAGCCGCTGGAAGCCGGCAAACGATACAAAGTTGCCGGCTGGGCGCCGGTGGCCGAGGGCGCCAGGGGCGAGCCGGTGTGGGCGGTGGTGGAGCGCTATCTCAAGGACAGGAAGACCATCACGCCGCGCGAACCCAATGTGCCGCGTCTGATCGGCATGGAAAAGAATCAGGGACTCGCGTGATGCGCGGGCGCGTGCTGACGGCGGTGCTGATGGCGTTGCTGCTATGGCTGCCCGCGCGGGCCGAGCCGGTGACGCCGGTAAGAATTTCACCCAGCGTTTATTACGTGCGGGGCGCCAGCGGTGTGCCGTCGCTGGTCAATCGCGGCCACACCTCCAATGCCGGTTTTGTGGTAACGAAGGACGGCGTCGTGGTGTTCGACGCCCTCGGCACGCCGGTGCTGGGCAGGGCGTTGATCGATGCCATCCGCAAGATCACGCCGTTGCCGATCCGGCGGGTCATCATCAGTCACTACCATGCCGATCATTTCTACGGGCTGCCGCCCTTCAAGGACGTGGGGGCGGAAATCTGGGCGCATCCGGCCGCACGCGCCTACCTGGAATCGGACGCGGCGCAGGCGAGGCTGGCCGAGCGGCGCAAAACGCTGGCGCCGTGGGTGGACGGCAAGACGCGTCTGGTTGCGGCGGATCGCTGGATCGACAGTGAAACGGTATTCAAGCTCGGCGGCCTCACCTTCCGCATTTTCCCCATCGGCCCCGCGCATACGCCGGAGGATCTGGCGATGATGGTTGAAGAAGAAAATGTGCTGTTCGTGGGCGACCTGATGTTTGGCGGACGCCTGCCGTTCGTGGGCACGGCCGACAGCAGGGCGTGGATCAGCGCGATCGACCGCATCGCCAGGTATTCCCCGAAAGTCATGGTCGGCGGCCACGGCGACATGTCGCGCAACGCGGCGGCGGACCTGCGGCTGACGCGCGACTATCTGCTGTACCTGCGCGAGAAAATGGGCGCCGCCGCCGAGGCGCTGGACGAGTTCGACGAGGCCTACAAGCGCACCGACTGGTCGCGCTTTTCGCATCTGCCGGCCTTTGACGAAGCCAACCGCCGCAATGCCTACAACACCTATATTCGCATTCAGGGTGGCGACAAATAGCTTTTTCCGGTGCTCTCCTGTTGCGACAAAAAAATAAATAAAAACAATTGGTTACATAATATTCCGCATTCGTGCTCCGCGCCCGGTGGCCACTGCCTTGGCCGACGGGGTCCGTGCCACCTGCGGTGACGCCTCCGCGCGGCCTGTGTGCGGTACGCTGTGCATGGGCCGGAGGGCCAGTTGGTTAGAATGAGCCGTTACCCAACCCTCAGGAGCGCGCAATGTCCGTGATACTCGGCAGTGGAGAGCACCGTTACGAAGTGATCGACAACTGGGCGAAGCTGCCCGACGGCTGGTCGTTCAAGGACGTGGGCGCGGTGGCGGTCGACAGCAAGGATCAGGTTTACGTGTTCAACCGCGGCGAGCATCCGATGATCGTGTTCGACCGCGACGGTAATTTTCTGCGCTCCTGGGGCGAGGGCCAGTATCCGCGTGCGCATGGGTTGCACATCGATGAAGACGACACGTTGTATCTGACCGACGATGGCGGCCACGTGGTGCGCAAATGCACGACCATGGGCAAAATCCTGATGGAGATCGGCACGCCCGGCAAACCCACGCCCTACATGAGCGGGCTGCCGTTTCATCGCTGCACCCACACCGCGCTCTCGCCCAAGGGCGAGATTTATGTGTCGGACGGTTACGGCAACGCCAAGGTCCACAAGTATTCGCCCGACGGCAAGCTGATCAAGTCGTGGGGCGAGCCGGGCACCGATCCCGGCCAGTTCAATATCGTGCACAACATCGTCACCGACCGCGACGGCTGGGTGTATGTGGCCGACCGCGAAAACCACCGCGTGCAGGTGTTCAACGGCGACGGCAAGTACGAGGCGCAGTGGAACAACATGCACCGGCCGTGCGGGCTGTTCTGCAACCATCCCAGCCCGGCGGCGCAGCCTGCGTTCATCATCGGCGAACTGGGTTCCGGCGCGCGCGTCAACCGCCTGCATCCGAACATCGGCCCGCGCGTGAGCATCGTCGACAAGACAGGCGCGCTGATCGCGCGCCTCGGCGGACAGGATGGCCCGGGCAATGTCAGCGGCAAATTCATTGCGCCGCACGGCGTGGCACAGGATCGGCACGGCGACATCTACGTCGGCGAAGTGAGCTTCACCGACTGGCCTACCACGCATCCCGACGAGCCGATTCCGGCCAACCTGCGTTCGCTGCAGAAGCTGAGAAAGGTGAAGTAAGCCGCGCGGCCGCCGCTAAACCGCGTAGTGCGCCGCTGCGCGGAAGACTTCAAGCGCCGCATTGAACCAGAACACCTCCGCACTTGATCCGCGGTGTCCGCGATAGGTCACGGTGACGCTGCCTGCGCCGGCGAAAACGTTGACCAGCTCGAAGTGCAAGTCTGGGCGCTGCGCGAGCGCTTTTGCCCAGTAATCGCGTATCGCCGCTTTGCCGCGCAGCGTGCCCGTCGGTTCGTTTGTCAACTGCAAGATCACCGGCGACGACATTTCGAAATCGTCGGTGTAGTGCGCGAGGATGCGATCGAGGTCGTGCGCGTTCCACGCGGCGACCCATTCGTTCGCGAAGTGCAGGGCAAAATCTTTCGAAATCATGATGCGTGATGTTGCTTTCAGGGTCGACAGTGGCGCGGCCATTATCCCGCGGATGATGGCCCGATCCCGTGCATTGCCGCGAACAGCCGGGACAAATCCCCGCTAATCCGGCGCCTGTCCGCGAACAGTACGGCAATAATGCAGCGACCTGCCGTGGGCGAATGATCGCCCCCGAACCCATCGCCGCCGAACATGCCACCCGAAAAAGGACCCGTCGAAATCCTGCGCGAGGCGCTCAAGCAATTGACCGCGCGCAAAATGGCGCCGACACCGGCGAACTACAAGGTCGTGTACAACGAGATCGCCGGCATACCCGACCTTCCCGTGTTTCCGACGGACGCCTTGCGCGGTATCGCGCGCGCGCTGCCCACGGCCAATGCGGCGCAACGGGAGCGCAAGGAAGCCTTCGAAAATGCGCTCGATCAGCGCAGTTGGGAGGTATTGCAGAAAGTGCTGGTGGGCTACGCCAGTGCCGATGCCGGCAACAGTGCGCCACCAGCCAGAGCTGCCGCCGCCGACCCTGCGCGCGGGGCGGCGTCGACGGTGGACATTCTGGAACCGATGGCGCGCCTGATCGAAAACACGCTGCCCGCGCTGGGCAACGATGACGAGAAATTCTCCAAACAAGTCGACGAACTGGTCAAGGTCATCCGTTCCCCGGCCGCCAATCTGGCCACGGTCAAGTCCATGCTCGGCAACGTCAGCCATCGCCTGTCGTTTGCCGCGGAAGACCAGGCCGAGATCCGCGCCACGCTGCTCAAACTGCTGCACCTGATCATCGAAAATATCGGCGAACTGGGGCTGGATGAAAACTGGCTCAAACGCCAGATGGATGGATTGATGCAGGCGGCCACGCCGCCGCTGTCGCTGCGGCGGCTGGACGAACTGGAGCGGCGGTTGAAGGACGTGATCTTCAAGCAGATCGACGCCAAGGGCCGCACGCGCGAAGCACAGGAACTGATGCGCCAGATGCTCGCCACCTTCCTCGAGCGGCTGGCGCAGATGACCGATTCCACCAGCGCCTATTACGACAAGATTGAGGCCGGCGCGCGGCTGATGGAGCGCGCCACCTCGTTCGAAGAAATCGCGCCGGTGCTCAAGGATGTGATCGGCGCCACGCGCGGCATGGCGTTTGACGTGGCGCGCGTGCGCGACGAATTGCGCGACATGCGTGAAAAAAGTGATGCCGCCCAGGCCGAGGTGATCCGGCTGCAGCAGGAACTCGATACCGTCAGCGCACAGGCACGGCATGATACGCTGACCGGCGCGCTCAACCGCAAAGGGCTGGACGAAGCCATTAGGCGCGAAATCTCCACCGTCGAGCGCAAGAAAACCAGACTGTGCGTGGCGCTGCTCGACATCGATAACTTCAAGAAACTCAACGACACCAAGGGGCACAGCACCGGCGATGCGGCGCTCACGCACCTGGCCACTGTGACCCGCGAAAGCCTGCGCCCGCAGGACACCCTCGCGCGCTACGGCGGCGAGGAATTTGTCATCCTCATGCCCGACACCACGCTCGACAACGGCATTGCCGCCATGACACGGCTGCAGCGCGCGCTGACACGGCGCTACTTTCTGGCGGATACCGAACAGATTCTCATTACCTTCAGCGCCGGCGTGGCCCAGCTCGACGATGGCGAAAGCGGCGAACAGGCGATCGAGCGCGCCGATCAGGCGATGTATCTGGCGAAGCGGGCAGGGAAGAATCGGGTGGTGGGGGCGTAACGCTTCCCCATGCGTGCCCGGGCTGCACGCCAGTGCACGTCGTTGTATACACTGCGTTGCAAATTGCGGTTATGTCTCGCGCTTCTCGCGCACTTCAGACGTGCACGCTTTGCAAGCGTTTCGGCTGGTGTCGAAACCCGGCGCGACAACGGGTGCGAAGTATGTGCCGCCAATGTTGATGCTTTGTGAACGGCCACGCCGACGTTGGCCTGCCGGACCCCTGCCCCCGCAAGAAAAACCGGCTGACCCTGCGTGCGGCGTGCACGTGTATTGGCCTGACGTATAGGCCGGCGGCGAGTGTGACAGAATCCGTGTTCGCGCGGCTCGACCCCTGCGCCCATCATTGAAGAGGCCCATGGCGGGAACGCGGTGCTGGAGGGCTGGCGCGAATTCATGGGGAGCGACGATATAGAGATCAATACGCGCTTGCCGCTCATGCCGCTGTTCATGCCCTGGTTCTTCCATTGCTGGTCGCCCGATCCCGACGATACGGAGGTCAAAGAGGAGTCATTGCACGACGTGATTCCCACCGCGGCCTATCTCGCTGCCAGGGGGCGCCGCCTCGATCCGCTGCTGCGCCGTTACCTCGAATCGACGCTCACCGAACCCCTGACGTTCTATGAGGTGATGCAGTGCGAATCCGGCTGGCAGTTTACCTTGCGCGATGTGATGACGCGCGAGGAACGTGTGGTCACCGAGCACGCCGCGTCGAAGGCCGTCCAGCGTGGCGATTTGGTGTTCGCGCAACTCGCGTCGGTCGACCATCTGACCATGCTTGAAGCCAGCAGCGGACTGGTGTTCCCGTCTAGGGAAAAGGCGCGCATCATGGAAATGCGCGGCTTTATTGCCGCCGGGAATCCGCGGATCACGCCTTCCGTGTTGCGCGCCTATGATTTTGAGCTGATCGCGTTGTTTCACGAGATCGCCGATCGCCTCGCCAATCCGCAACTGCCGCAAATGCAGAACGCCGACGGCGACCCGCTGTCGCTGCGCAAGCTGGTGTTCGATCTCGAGGTGCCGCCGGCGCAGGCGCAGGCGTTTCATGCGCTGAAACACCTGTGCACCTTCGAAACGGAAGAGGCGGTGCTGCCCGCCGCGTCCCGGGACGCCAGTGGCGCGCTCACGCGCGTGAGTTTTTCCTGGCATAAACCCGGCAACGCGATGCATCCGGGATGGGACAATACGCGGATGGGTCTGATCGAGATCAACGGCGGAAGCGAACTCCGAGGCGCG
>CADECM010000138.1:0-2598 GCA_902825845.1 uncultured beta proteobacterium | reverse complement strand
CCGAGGCGCGGACGGCGCGCGCGCCGGGCCAGAGTGACGGGGATCGGGAAAGCGAGCGGCTCGCGCAGCTGCCCGAAGTGCACGCCGAGGTGTCGCGGATAATGGAAGCGCACTGGGAGCACTGGGCCGATCAGCCGATACCTTTGCTGGGCGGCAAAACGCCGCAGGGAGCAGTCAAGGATGTGAATGGGCGGGAGATCGTCGGGTCGCTCGTCATGCAAGGCGAACGCGCCGGCCGGACCATGAAGCCGCCGACCGACGAGGCGGTGTTTCAGCGCCTGCGGGAGCGGCCGGGACTGGCAGAGGCCTGATCCGCCGCAAGGCGCCATGCGTGCTGAATCCCGAAACGGCGGTTGAGCGCTCGCCGGGAACGCGGCGCATGGCTTGCGCGCCGTGCTTGATGCGTTGGCCGGGATCGTGTGCAACACCTGCCGCCGCAAACGGCAGAAGCGGCATCCATCAGCCGTGCAGCAACTCGAGGATTGCCGCGCCGTAGCGCTCGAGTTTTTTTGCGCCAATGCCGGATATTCCGGCCAGGTCCGCGAGGGTTTTCGGGTTCGCCGCGGCAATTCCCGCCAGCGTTGCATCATGAAAAATAACGAACGCGGGCACTGATTGGGATTGCGCTTCGACGTAGCGCCAGTCCCGCAATTTTTCCAGCAGCGCGGCATCGGGCGGCGCGCCGCCCGCGGTCACGGTTGCGCGGCGCGGCTTTTCGGCTTTCGCCTTGCGTGTGGCCACGCGGCGCATATGCACGCTGACTTCGCCCTTGAGCACGGCGCGGCTTTGGCCGGTTAACTGCAGCGCACCGAACTCGTAGTCGGGGCGCGCGTAGCCCATCGCCACCAGTTGGCGGAACACGTTGCGCCAGCCGGCTTCGTCGATGTCGGCGCCAACGCCGAACACCCCAAGCTGGTTGTGGTTCCATTGCGTGGTGCGCTGGGTGCTGCGGCCGCGCAACACGTCGATCAAATGCACCGCGCCAAAGCGCTGGCCGGTGCGGTAGATTGCCGACAGCGCCTTGCGCGCGGCTTCGGTGGCGTCCCAGGTTTGCGGCGGCTCCAGGCAATTGTCGCAGTTGCCGCAGGCGGAACTGGCCTCACCGAAGTAGTCGAGCAGACGCACACGGCGGCAGCCGGCGCTTTCGGCGAGGCCGAGCAGGGCCTCCAGTTTGGTGAACAGCACGCGCTTGAACGCCTCGCCGCCTTCGGACATGTCGATCATGCGCCGCTGCTGCACCACGTCGGCCAGTCCATAGGCCATCCACGCATCGGCGGGGTCGCCGTCGCGCCCGGCCCGTCCGGTTTCCTGATAGTAGCCTTCGATGCTCTTGGGCAAATCCAGATGTGCCACAAACCGCACGTCGGGCTTGTCGATGCCCATGCCGAAGGCAATGGTGGCCACCACCACGATGCCTTCCTCGCGCTGGAAACGCGCCTGATGCGCGGCGCGCGTGGCGCTGTCCATACCTGCGTGATAGGGCAGGGCGCGCACGCCCTGCGTGGCGAGCCAGGCGGCGGTTTCGTCGACCTTCTTGCGCGACAGGCAATAGACGATGCCGGCCTCATTGGGATGGTCTTCACGGATAAAGCGCAACAACTGCGCGCGCGCATCCTGCTTGTCGACGATGGTGTAGCGGATGTTGGGACGGTCGAAACTGGAGACGAACACGCGCGCGTCGTCGAGTTTCAGGCGTGTGATGATTTCCGCGCGTGTTTGCGGATCGGCGGTGGCGGTGAGCGCAATGCGCGGCACCGCCGGAAAACGCTCGTGCAGTACCGACAGTTGCAGATATTCCGGCCGGAAATCGTGGCCCCATTGCGACACGCAGTGCGCTTCGTCGATGGCAAACAGCGCGATGCGTGCCTCGTCCAGCAATTGCAGCATGCGCGGCATCATCAGCCGCTCGGGCGCGACATAAAGCAAATCGAGGCGGCCCTCGCGCAGCGCGCGTTCCACCGTGTTGACCTGCTGGCCGTCGAGCGTGGAATTGAGAAACGCCGCGCGCACGCCGAGCTGGGTGAGGGCGGCGACCTGATCCTGCATCAGCGCGATCAACGGCGACACCACCAGCGCAGTGCCGTCGCGCAGCAGCGCGGGCAACTGATAGCACAGCGACTTGCCGCCGCCGGTGGGCATCAGCACCAGCGCGTCGCCGCCGCCGGCGACATGGGTAACGATCTCCTCCTGCGCACCGCGAAAGCGCGGGTGGCCGAAGACGGAGGAGAGCAGGTGCAGCGGCGGGTCGTGGCGGTCGTCGTTCAAGGTCTTGTGCGGTAGCTCAGGGTTGACCGGCGGCCAGGGGACGCAAGCGTTCGGTTGTTTGTATGCGGTCGTGCAGGGATGACACGACGTCCAGCGTCAGGCGTTCTCAATGCTCATTGCCGGGCGCGGGCGCCAAGCCATTCAGCCGCATGAACAAGATGCCTGCCACCACGGCAACACGTTGATGATCTCCGTGACAGCGCTTGTGCAGCCGCGTCCTACACTGATTGCCGCCGCAGTGTACGGAAGCGGGACGCGCGCTGCAAGGACGGAACGGTGGGCTGCCGCCGGTGCGGGAGGAATGGTCAAGCGATGAGAAATTATGTAACTATC
>CADECM010000137.1 GCA_902825845.1 uncultured beta proteobacterium | reverse complement strand
TTGAGTACAAACTGGTGGCGGGCAGCATGCGGCGCGCGAAGCCGGCGGCGCCCCCTTGACAAGCCCGCTGCAAGCGCGCTTCATGACGCCGGTATCCCGTTGTAATGAACGTCGGCGCTCCGCCAAACACCCGCCACCATTGTGACGATCTTCAGGGAGGAACGGCATGAACACGACTCGGAAATTGGGTGCATGCGTGGGGATCATTGCGTGCGCGTGTGGCACCGCATGGGCGCAGCCCGCTGCCTACCCCGCGCGGCCGGTGCGCGTGGTGGTGGTGTTTCCGGCAGGTGGCGCGACCGACATCGTGGCGCGTTTCGTGTTTCAGAAAATGAGTGAGCAGATCGGCCAGCAATTCCCGATCGACAATCGGGGCGGCGCGGGCGGCATCATCGGCGCCGAAATAGTGGCCAAGAGTCCGCCGGACGGTTACACCATCATGGTGTATTCGCAAACACTGGTCGCCAATGCGCATCTTTACCGCAAGCTGCCGTACGACCCGCTGAAGGATTTCACCGGGGTGAGCACGCTGACACGGCTGGTGTTGATGCTCGCCGTGCATCCGGCGCTGCCGGTGCGCAATACCAGAGACTTCATCGGCCTGGCCAAGGCACGGCCCGGAGAACTGCTCTATGGTTCGGCGGGCATCGGCGCCAGCCAGCATCTATCAATGAGCGTACTCGCCAATATGGCCGGCGTGAAGATGAATCATGTGCCGTACAAGGGCGGCACGCTGGCGGTGCAGGCAATGATCGCCGGCGAAATTCAGGCGATTCTCACGCCGGTGGCCGAGGTCTATCCGCACCTCAAGTCGGGCCGGCTGCGGCCCATCGCGGTTTCGTCACCGCAACGCACCACGCAGTTCCCCGATGTTCCCGCCATCGCGGAAACCGTGAAGGGCTACGATTTCACCTCGTGGTTCGGCGTCTTTTCGCCGGCCGCCACACCACGGCCTGTCGTCGACAAGCTCAACGCCGAGCTGAAAAAAGCCGTGGCCGATCCCGACGTCGCGGCGAAGCTGTCGGCGCAAACGCTCGATCCCATGCATTTGTCCCCCGAGGCATTCGCCAAGCTCATTCTGTCAGACTATGACAGGCTTAGAAGTGTGGTGAAAATGTCGGGCGCGCGTATCGAGTAGGGCGCAGCTGATGTAGCGCTTACTTTTTGCAAGTATTTGTTTTTATTTATATTTTTAGTTCTCCGCGCGCCAGTCCCAGCCCGCGCTTTCCAGTTCCAGCAGGGCCGCGAAGCGGCCGCCCCGCGCGATCAGTTCGGCGGGTGCACCCTGCTCGACGATGCGGCCTTGCTCCATTACCAGCACGCGGTGCGCCTCACGCGCGGTGGCGAGGCGGTGCGCGACCGTGAGTATCGCCGCGCCGCGCTGCATCACCGTGGCGCGCAGCGCGTCGCGCAGCGCGGCCTCGCTCGCGCCGTCCAGAAACGAGGTGGCTTCGTCGAACAGCAGCACCGCGGGCCGCGACACCAGTGCGCGGGTCAGCGTCAGCAATTGCGCCTGGCCGGCCGACAACTGCAGGCCTGTGCCGCCGCCGGCCCCGCGCAACACCGTGTCGTAGCCCTCGGGCAGGGCGTTGATGAAAACGTCGGCGCCGCTGATCGCCGCCGCTGCCATCACGTCGGCGCGCGTCAGCGTGCCGTCGTTCAGCGTCAGATTGTCCAGCACCGTGCCGCTGAACAATTGCGCCGCCTGCGGCACGATGCAGAACACCCGCCGCTTTGCGCCGTCGGATAGCGCGCGCGGGTCGCGTCCGGCGATATGGACCGTGCCTTGCCAGGGCTCGTAGAGCCCGGCGAACAAATGCATCAGGCTGGTTTTTCCCGCCCCGGTACGTCCCACGAGCGCGACGTGTTCGCCCGCAGCCACATGCAGTGTCACGCCGTGCAGCACCGGAACACCAGGCGCATAGCCGAACACCACCTTGTCGCAGTGAAGACCGCCCCGCGGCAGCGGCGACGTGCGCGGTTCCTGCCGCGTCTGCGGCGGCGCGTCGGGCGGGAGGGCCAGTACCTCAAAAATGCGCTCCGCGCCGGACAGCGCCCCCTGCACGGTCTGCCACTCGTCCCCGAGCGCGGTCAGCGGCGTGAAAAAACGCTGCAGCAACAGCGCAAACGCCACCAGCGTGCCGATCGAAATTTCCGCCGCGCCGAAGGTCTCGCGCGTGCCTGCCCACAGCAGGACGGCGATGGCGCTGTACGTCATCAACGCGGTCATCGGCGGATAAAACGAAGCATAGACCGTGGAACGGTTCGACACCCGCAGCAGGCGTGCGAGCACCAGGCGAAAGCGCGCCACAAAACCCGCCTCGCGGCCAAACGCCTGAATCACCTCCACCCCGCGCAGCGTTTCCTGCAGATGCGTATTCATCTCACCCACCGCCCTACGGCCGGCGCGTTCCGCCTCGCGGATGCGTACCTGAAAGTAGCGCGTGATCGCCACCAGCGGCGGCAACACCAGCGCTGCGGCCAGCGACAGCATGGGATCGAGCAGGATCATCGCCGCCGCGATCGTGATCAGGCGCATCAGATTCGCCACCAGCGCGGCCACGCCGCTGGTGAACATCGTGTCCAGGGTGTCGATGTCCGCGGTGCAGCGGCTGATGGCATCGCCCAGCGGCGTGCGGTCGAAATAGTGCGCCGGCAAGCGCTGCAGATGATCGAACAACCGCACCCGCAGGCCGCTCAGCACGCCCTGCGCCAGTGCTGCCGCGAGGTAGCCGTAAACGAAGGCGAGACCTTGCCCCAGCGTGATCGCCCCGAGGTAGAAAAGGCCCAGCGCCAGCAGGCCGTCGCGCCTGCCGGCGGCCAGATGGTCGTCGACGATCGAGCGTATCAGCATCGGTGGCAGCAGTTCGAACAGCGCGCCCGCGACCACCAGCAGCGCGATCACCAGCAGCCGGCGCCGGCTGGCGCGCAGCAGCCCCGCCAGTTGCCGCCAGAACGGCGCGCGTGCGCCGGCGGCAGCCGCGGCAACACCGCTTGCGGCGACGCTCATCCCGCGTCCTTCGCCGCGGTCGGTACGTTGCGCGCGCTTTGCGCCTGCGCCCGATGAATGCGCGCGTAGAGGCCTTCGCGCGCCATCAGTTCGGCGTGCGTGCCCTGTTCCCTGATGGCGCCGTTGTCCAGCACCACCACGTGGTCCGCCAGTGCAAAGGCCGCCAGCCGTTGCGAACACAGCAGCAGGGTCGCGCGCGCGTTTGCGCCCTGCCGCGCGCCAAAGCCCTCGCGCAGCGCCGTGACGATGCGCCCCTCGGTCTCGATATCCACCGCGGAGAACGGATCGTCCAGCACCAGCAGCCCGGGCGTTGCCGGCGCATGGGCCGCGATCGCGCGCGCCAGACCGAGGCGCTGGCGCTGGCCGCCGGACAGGCGCACGCCGAGTTCGCCCACCGCCGTTTCCATCCCGCCGGCGAACGCGGCAAGGTCTCGATCCAGCGCCGCGATGCGCACCGCGCGCGCGGCGGCTTCCGGGTGCGCCGCGTCCTGCGCCATGAGCACGTTGTCGCGCACCGAGCCGGAAAACAGGTGCGCGTCCTGCGGCAGGTAGCCCACCATGCCGGCCTCGCGATCCTGTCTGGAACCGTCTGCCGCGAGCCACTGCAACGTACCCGATGCCAGCGGGTAAACGCCAAGCAAGGCGCGCGCCAGCGCGCTCTTGCCCGAGCCCACGGCGCCGGTCACGGCGACGAAGCTGCCCGGCGCAATGTCCAGCGAGAACTCCGCCAGCGCAGGCCGCGCCGCGCCGGGATAATAAAAAGTGACGTTGCGCATTGAGACGCCGATGGCGCCGGCGCCTGTCCGCGTGCGGGTGTCCGGCGCCGCGCCGATGCCCGCGACATGGCCCGGCTTGAACGATGCATGGGGCGGCTCGCCGGCCGTACCAAGCGCGGGCGCCAGCATCGGCGCCAGCCGCGCGTAGGCGGCGCCGCCACTCTGTATCGAATTGACCATTTGCGGAATGCGAAAGCCGCGTTCGACGAAGCGGATGAACAAACCCAGATAGCCCACGAACACACCCACGCTCATCGCGCCGCTGACCACGCGTTCGCCGCCCTGCCAGATCACCAGCAGAATGCCGCTCATCATCAGCGTGTTGTAGAGCGGCGGCAAGCCCAGCCGCAGGCGTGTCGCGCTCAGGTTACGTTGAGCGTAGGCGCGCGAGCAGCTGTCGATCACGCCGGTCGCCGCCGCGCCGCGGCCGAAGAAGCGCAGCACGCGCAGCCCCGACAGCAGCGCCTGGATGTTCCCGGTCAGCACGGCATTCGCCTCGCGCGCCTGGGTGGTGCGCGCCCGGACCCAGCGGCCCGAGGCATGCGCGATCAGCATCGCCAGCGGCACTGGCGCCAGCGCAAGCAGGGTCAACCGGGCGTCGATCACCAGCATCGCCACCACGAACGACAGCGAGAACAACACGGTGTCCCAGGTTTCGATGGTGAATTCGCGCAAGCCGACGCCGAGCACGTCAACGTCACCAACGATGCGCGCCATTTGGTCGCCGATGGAGGTTTGGTGCAGATCGGCGAGCGGCCGCGACAGCGTCCCGCGCAGCGCGTCGGCGCGCAGATTGGCGCGCATACGGGCATTGGCAGTCATCAGCCACCAGCGCTTGAGCACGCGCGGTCCCTCGGTCAACAGCGTGCCCGCAATCAGCAACAGCGCGGCGAGCGTGACGTCGTCCGGCGTCGCCGTGCCGCGCTCCAGCGCCAGCGCCTTGTCAACCGCATTGCCCAACAGAATCGCCGGCAGCACGACTGCCGTATTCATCACGATGCCGGCGAGCGAGCCGACAACGAGCTGGCCCGCGACCTGGCGAAAATACGGGCGCAACTGCCAGAGGTAATTCACCGTGCCGCGGCTATTGCGCAGAGCCGCCGTTGAAGCCGGCAAACCGCGCGACGCCGCCGGCATTATGTGCTTCGTCCTTCGCGATGCACGGCTTGCCGTTAAGCGGCAAGGCACCCTGATCGAACGAAATTATTGCGGTCGCTGTGGATTTCCAGAATGCGACCCTAACGACCGTTGCCCTGCCGCAACGCGCCCGATCGACGCCAGCCATGGTGATGGACCGGCGTGCGCGAGGGCATCTTGACTTTTTCATAACTATTTGATTTTAAACAATATTTAATCCGGGCACGGACCGCACGAACGAATAAGCGAGACCGATCAGGGCGCATGCGCCGATGAGCGGAATAATGCCGGCCTTGAAGCGGAACAACGCAATACCCGCGGCGATGCCGATCAGGGCGGAGACCCAATCGAACGGGCCGCTCAGCCCCTTTGCCCACAACACGTGATAGGCGAAGAACACGGCCAGATTGAGAATTACGCCCACCACCGCCGCGGTGATGCCGGTCAAGGGCGCGGTGAACTTGAGTTCACCATGGGTGGTTTCGACCACCGGCCCGCCGATCAGTATGAACAGGAACGAGGGCAGGAACGTGAAAAATGTCGCCACCGTTGCCGCCGCCGCACCCGCCCAGAACAGCGCGTCGGGGCCGAACAACGCCTTCGTCCATCCGCCGACAAACCCCACGAACGCGACCACCATGATCAGCGGCCCCGGCGTGGTTTCACCCAGTGCCAGGCCGTCGATCATCTGTGCGCCGGTGAGCCACTGATAATGATCCACACCGCCCTGATAAACGTAGGGCAGCACCGCGTAGGCGCCGCCAAAGGTCAGCAGCGCGGCCTTGGTGAAGAACCAGCCCATGTGCGAAAACGTGTGGTCCCAGCCGTGGCGCGATGCCAGCAGTCCCATGGCAATGCCCCAGATCGCCAGTCCGATCACAAGCAGCCGCGCGCTGCGCGCCCACGAAAAGCGCGCGTGGGCCGGTGTCGGCGTGTGGTCGTCGATCATCGCCGGGCCGTAGTGTTTGTCGGCCGCGCCGTGACCACCGCCCGCGCGGAACTTGTCGGGCGCGACTTTGCTGCCGATATATCCGATCACGCCCGCGGCCACGACAATCAACGGAAACGGCACGGAGAACGCGAATATCGCCACAAACGCGGCCGCGGCGATCGCCCACAGCGTGCCGTTTTGCAGCGCGCGCGAGCCGATGCGGTAAGCCGCGAACAGCACGATTGCGGTCACCGCCGGTTTGATGCCATAGAGTATGCCTGCCACCGCCGGCATATTGCCGTAGGCCATGTAAATCCAGGTCAGGCCGATCAGGATGAACAGCGACGGCAGCACGAACAGGCCGCCGGCCACCAAGCCGCCCCAGGTTCGGTGCATCAGCCAGCCAACGTAGGTTGCCAGTTGCTGCGCCTCCGGCCCGGGAAGCACCATGCAGTAGTTCAGCGCATGCAAAAAACGCTTCTCGGAAATCCAGCGGCGGCGCTCGACCAGCTCCTGATGCATGATGGCGATCTGCCCGGCTGGGCCACCGAAGCTGATGAAGCCGAGCTTGAGCCAGAACCAGAAGGCTTCGGCGAACGGGATGTCGGGCTGTGCCGCCGCGGCAGTGTCGGGTATGTTTTGAATGTCGCTCATCAGGCTATCCCTTGAATGAAGTGTGAATGCGTGCGCGGCCATGGTACATGACGCCGATGTTGCCAACGGCACGCGCGACCTCCAGCAGGCGCTGCGGCGCCGTGAGCGGCTCGCTTATCATCCGTTTTTGCGCGGGCCGGGCATCAACGCCAGGCGTCGGGATTCCAGGTATCGGCTTCACCGCGGCCTTCCCTGCACCACGCATAAAGCGCGTCGTACACCACCATGCCGTGGCTTAACATTTCATGGTCGTCCCGATACAGCCGCGACAGGCCCAGCGACACCGCAAGCAACCCCGGCGCCTGCGGCGCCAGCGCGAGATTCCCGGTGTCGGCGCCGCGCACGATTTGAGCAAGCTGTGCCAGCGCCGGGTCGTCGCCCAGCCGGTAGGTTTTTATAAAAGCGTCAAAGCTGCAGCGGTCGCCATGGTGGGTGAATTCCACGTCCGGGACATCGTAGGCAATGGCGCAACGGTCGGCGGCAACGCGTTTCACCTCGGACGCGGGCGCATAGAGAAACGCTGCGTCCCGATCGATAAAGCGGGCGATCAGCCACGGGCAGGCGATACGGTCGATTTTCGGACGCTCGCGCGTGACCCAGCGGCCATGTGCGCCCGCGGGCTTGCCCGCCACCGCCGCGCCGTGTTCCACCCAGTGCGCCATGCCGCCCTCGAGAAAACGTGCCGCAATACCGCGCGCGTTAAGCGCCGCCGCAGCCTCCTGGCTCACCTGGTGGCCATGCACGCAATAAACCACCACGCTCGCCGCCCGCGGCAGCGTGCCGGCCCATGCGACAATGTGTTCCGGGTCGCGATACAGCGCGCCAGTGATCGTTGCTTTCGACGCGGTAAATGCCGGCGCGCGCCGTACGTCGATAACCAGCGGCGGCCGCGCGGATTGAAGTTCCAACTGGAGTTGACGGGCGGAAATTGACGTATCCATAAATCCTCCTTTGCGAGGGACGAGCCCACACTAAGGCAGAACTTGGACACCTTCCGCACGAGGCGGGAACTACCCGGAGTCTTGCTCACGCGGGGAGTCTGCACTGTCCCCGCTACGTTGGTGGCCTAGGATGCTATCCGGCGCAAGCTTTGTCAATCTCCGCCTGCCGCGGGCGCCGGCACGGGCGCTGCACCCAGACCGCTTGTTGCCGGTACAGCCCAAACCCGCGGTTGACGGCGAAAAAGCGACGTGCCCGATTGATCACGTCAACTGCAGATGATCGAGGCCGGACATCATGTCCTTGTCCTTGGCCTCCGCGCCCTGCAGCTTGATCGCCAATCGCAGTTCGTTGAGCGAATCGGCGTTGCGCAACGCGTCCTCGTAACTCACCAGGCCGGCTTCATACAGATCGAACAGGTGCTGGTCGAAGGTCTGCATGCCGATTTCACGCGACTTTTTCATCACCTCCTTGATCTCGTGCACCTCGCCCTTGAAGATCAGATCGGCGACCAGCGGCGAGTTCAGCAGAATCTCGACTGCCGCGGCACGCCCCTTGCCGTCGCGCTTGGGCAGCAGGCGCTGCGACACGATGGCGCGTACGTTGAGCGACAGGTCCATCAGCAACTGATGCCGGCGTTCCTCGGGGAAGAAGTTGATGATGCGGTCGAGCGCCTGGTTGGCGCTGTTCGCGTGCAGCGTCGCCATGCACAGGTGGCCGGTCTCGGCAAAGGCAATCGCGTAGTCCATGGTCTCGCGGTCGCGGACTTCGCCGATCAGGATCACGTCGGGCGCCTGGCGCAGGGTGTTCTTCAGCGCCGCATGCCAGGACTCGGTGTCGACGCCCACTTCGCGCTGCGTGATGATGCAGTTCTTGTGGTCATGCACGAATTCAATCGGGTCCTCGATGGTGATGATATGGCCGTACGTATTCTCATTGCGGTAACCGATCATCGCGGCCAGCGTGGTCGACTTGCCGGAGCCGGTGCCGCCCGCGAGAATCACCAGCCCGCGCTTGGCGAGCGACACATCCTGCAGGATCGGCGGCAGGTTCAGCTCGTCGAACTTCGGTATCGCGGCCACGATGGTACGCAGCACCATGCCCACGCGACCCTGCTGCAAAAAAGCGCTGACACGGAAGCGGCCGATGCCGCCGGGACTGATGGCGAAGTTGCATTCCTTGGTCGCCTCGAACTCCGACGCCTGTTTGTCGTTCATCATCGCCGCCGCCAGATCGGCGGTATGCTGCGGCGTGAGCGCCTGATTGGCCACCGGCGTCATGCGGCCGTTGAGTTTGATCGCCGGTGGAAAGCCCGCCGTGATGAACAGGTCGGAAGCCTTTTTCGAGACCATGGCCTTGAGCAGGTCATGCATGAATTTGACGCCGGTATCCCTATCCATTCGCCTCTCCTGCGGGTGCGCTGACGCGCGGATTCATCGTCGGTTGAATAACGGCGACAACGCTACGAAGCGACACGGTGACCGCACTGCGATCGCCCATCCGTCGCGTCTCACGCCGCTCAGTTAAAGTTGTCCTTGTTGGCTGCCTTGGCACGCGCCTCTTCCTTGCTTACCACGTTGCGGCGGACCAGATCGGTAAGATTCTGATCCAGCGTCTGCATGCCGAGCGCGGCGCCGGTCTGGATCGCCGAGTACATCTGCGCCACCTTGTTCTCGCGAATCAGGTTGCGGATGGCCGGCGTGCCGACCATGATTTCGTGCGCGGCCACGCGGCTGTTGCCGTCCTTGGTCTTGAGCAAGGTCTGCGAAATCACCGCGCGCAGTGACTCCGACAGCATCGCGCGCATCATTTCCTTTTCCTCGGCGGGAAACACGTCGATGATACGGTCGATGGTCTTGGCGGCGGAACTGGTGTGCAGGGTGCCGAATACCAGGTGCCCGGTTTCGGCCGCGGTCATTGCCAGGCGGATGGTCTCCAGGTCGCGCAACTCGCCCACCAGAATGATGTCCGGGTCTTCGCGCAACGCCGAACGCAAGGCATTGGCGAACGACAACGTGTGCGGCCCGACCTCGCGCTGGTTGATCAGGCATTTCTTGGATTCGTGCACGAATTCGATCGGGTCTTCCACCGTGAGGATGTGGCCGTATTCGTTTTCGTTGACGTGGTTGACCATCGCCGCCAGCGTGGTGGACTTGCCCGAGCCGGTGGGGCCGGTCACCAGCACCACGCCGCGCGGCTGATCCGCAATATCCACGAACACCTTGGGTGCTTTCAGCTCTTCCAGCGTCAGCACCTTGGAGGGAATGGTACGAAACACGCCGCCCGCGCCACGATTCTGCACAAAGGCGTTGACGCGAAAGCGCGCAAGATTGGGAATTTCGAAGGAAAAATCGCAATCGAGGTTTTCTTCATAGAACTTGCGCTGGCCGTCGTTCATGATGTCATAAATCATGGCGTGCACATCCTTGTGCTCCAGCGGCGGCAGGTTGATGCGGCGGATATCGCCCTGCACGCGAATCATCGGCGGCAGACCGGACGACAGATGCAGGTCAGAAGCTTTATTCTTGACTACGAAGGCCAGCAGTTCGGCGATGTCCATTATAATTTCCCCGTTAAGCCCAGTTCTTTCTGGCGCGCGGCCCTGCATGCGCGGCGGCGCGTAAGATATTGATTCTGCGCCCTTCTTTGACTCCAATCTGCAGCGTACAAATTATGGCCACAATCGCCGCCAACTTGCAAGCCGTCAAGTCACGGATCGCGGCAGAAGAACGTGCCGCCGCGCGGCAGTCCGGGTCCGTCACGCTGATTGCGGTGAGCAAAACATTTCCCGCAGCGGCCGTGCGCGAGTGCGCCGAGGCCGGCCAGCGCGCTTTTGGCGAGAATTATGTGCAGGAATCCCTCGACAAGATCGAAACGCTCAAGGCGTTGGCGCTGGAATGGCATTTCATCGGCCCTATTCAAAGCAATAAAACGCGGCCTATTGCCGAAAACTTCCAGTGGGTGCACAGCGTTGAGCGCGATCGCATTGCGCAGCGCCTCAATGACGCGCGGCCGGCCGCGTTGCCGCCGCTGAACGTATGCCTGCAGGTCAACGTCAGTGGTGAAACCAGCAAATCCGGCGTTGCGCCGGGCGAGCTGCTGGCGCTGGCCAATGCGGTGCGGACGCTGCCGCGATTGACGCTGCGCGGGCTGATGGCAATCCCGGAACCGACCACCGATTCGGCGCTAAGGCGCCGACGCTTTGCGCTGCTGCGCGAACTGCTGGGTGAGCTCAACGCGCGCGGCCATGCTCTGGACACTTTGTCGATGGGCATGTCCGATGACATGGACGACGCCATCGCCGAGGGTGCCACGATGGTTCGCGTTGGCACGGCGATCTTCGGTACGCGCGTCAAGACGTGAGGCGTGAGGCGGGAAACACGTTACCATAGACGCTTTCGCACTGACACCTTACGCCTCACGCGTCACGCCTCACGGAAAACATGAACATCACCTTCATCGGCGGCGGCAATATGGCCTCCGCCATCATCGGCGGGCTGCTCGCCCGCGGCTGGGACCGCCAAAGTCTGCGCGCGGTGGAAATTGTTCCAGAAGCACGCCACAAGCTGGAGCAGACGTTTCAAATCAAGACCTACGCCGCGGCCAGCGCCGAGGCCGTCGACGTGGACTGCGTGGTGCTGGCCATCAAGCCGCAGCAAATGCGCGAGGCCGCGGCAGAGCTTGCGCCGCTGGTGCGCAATGCGCTGGTGATCACCATCGCCGCCGGCATTCGCGGCAGCGATCTCGCGCGCTGGCTGGGCGGACACGCGCGCATTGTGCGCGTGATGCCCAACACCCCGGCGCTGGTGCTGGCGGGCATTTCCGGGTTGTACGCAATGGCCGGTGTTTCCGCGCAAGACCGCGATCTGGATGCCGTGGCGCCCGGCTTTCAGATCCTGTGCGGCAAGATCACGCCGTCCCACGCCTGGG
>CADECM010000136.1 GCA_902825845.1 uncultured beta proteobacterium | reverse complement strand
CGTTGCTGCGCGGTGCCCGAATTATACCTCGCGTGACGCGCCGCTCGCGCGCTCCCGGTTCGCACTGTGGCGTCAGCGCGTGATGCGGGCGCCGTCTCTCAGTGCAGGGTCTTGGGGGCGCGCCGCGCGTCGCCTTCCGGCGTCGCCTGTGCGATGGGTGCTGCGGGCGCAGGCGATGCATGATGCGCCACCATGCGCCAGCCATGGTCGGTGCGCAGGTAAATGTTGGTTGCCAGCATCGGCGCGCGCGAGGCGCCCTGGCCGGCCACGCTGATTTGTTCGTACACGCTGTGGATGGCCATCATCATGCCGTGAATTTCGTGCCGCGCGCGCAGCTGAAAGCTGAGCGTTTGTCCATTGTTGAAAAAACGGCGCCAGGATTCGCGCACGTTTTCCACGCCGGCAATGCGCTGGCCGCCCGGGTGCACGCAGTAGATTTCGTCGTCATCGGCCCACACCGCCATCATCGCCTCAAGGTCACTCTTGCCGAAAGCGTCATAGAACGCCGCTTCGGCTTCCTGGGAATTTGCGTAGTGCGCTTTTTTCACGGGGGGCGGCGCAAATGAAATTGGAGGGATTCTATCAATTTCGGCGGCACACCGGAATCCGCGGCGCCGGCGGGCCGCGGCTGTGCGCGCTGCCGTCGGTTGCGTTCGCCAGCCGGACGCGTAACAATCCGCCCCTTGTGACGCGCACATCCGATGCGCCACGCCACGAGGAGTTTGCCCGAATGAAAATACCGCTGCCATACCGGATCTGCGCCGGCATCAGTCTGTGCGCGATTGTCACTGTCAACGTCCATGCGGCAGATGCCGCGGGCTATCCGTCGCGCCCGATACGCATGCTGGTACCCAATGCGCCGGGCAGTTCGGTCGATACCCTGGGCCGCATCATCGGCAACAAGATGAGCGACGTTATCGGGCAGCAGGTGGTCATCGACAATCGCGCGGGCGCCGGCGGTATCGTGGGCATGGAAATCGCAAAAAATGCCGCGCCCGACGGCTACACGCTGATCAGCGCGACGACGGCAGCGTCCACGGTTGCCGTGTTGCTGCAAAAGCGGCCGAGTTTCGATCCGCTGAAGGACTACGATTATGTAACGCAATTCGCGGTGACGGCGAACGTGTTGGTGGTGCATCCGGGGCTGCCGGTGAAAACCGCGAATGAACTGATCGCACTGGCAAAATCCAAACAACTGAACATGGCGTCAGCCGGCGCGGGCTCGCAGAGCCACTTGTCGGGCGCCTATTTCATGTCGGTGGCGAATATCCCGTCGCTGCATGTGCCGTACAAGGGCGGCGGCGCGTCGGTGGCGTCGGTGCTGGCGGGCGAGTCGCAATGGACGTTGACACCCGCGCCCGCCGTGATGACGCAGGTGAATGCCGGAAAACTGCGCGCGATCGGCCATAGCCTGCCGTCGCGATCGTCCTTGATGGGCAACATTCCACCGATCGCGGAAAGCCTGCCCGGCTTTGACTACAGCGGCTGGCAGGGATTCTTTTTGCCCAAGGGCACGCCGCGCGCCATTGCCGACAAACTGCGCGCCGCCGCGATCAAAACGGCAAACCTGCCGGAGGTCAAGGGACTGCTCGCCAAACAGGCAACCGAGGTGGTCACCGGCACGCCGGAAGAATTTCGCAAGGTGATTGCCGAGTCGTTGACAAAAAACGCGAAAGTGATCAAGGCCATTGGCCTGAAAGTGGAGTGAACAGCAACGGCGTCCCCCACGCTGCTGGCAAATACGCCGGGGATGATTGACGGTTACGAGGGCGCGTGATCGCGGGTTCGTACGCTTTCAGGATGCAGGGCGGGCGAATCCTGGAGTGTCAACAGCGTGGCATTCTGCAGAGCCGGATCTACCCGGCCATCACCGCCCGCAGTCGGGCAACGGCATGTGCCGTGCCACCCGTTCCGGCGCAAGCCCGCGCATGCAATTGAAATGCCCGAGCGGACATTCGCGTTTGAAACACGGGCTGCAATCGATGTCGATTTTGACGATTTCTGCCTTGTCCGACAGCGGTGGGGTGAATGCCGGGCTGCTGGAGCCGTAGAGCGCGAGCAGCGGCCGATCCAGCGCCGCTGCAACGTGCATCAGGCCGGAATCATTGGTTACCACCACTGCCGCCTGGCTGATAAGATCGATGGCGTCTTCAAGTGTGGTCTTGCCGCAGAGATTGATGCAGTTGTCGCCACTTGCACGAACAATATCGTCACCGATGGCGGCGTCTTTGGTTGAGCCGATAAGCCACACTGCGTAGCCTCTGTTCGCGGCCTGTCTGGCCAGTGCGCCAAAGTATTCCGGCGGCCAGCGCTTGGCCGGGCCGTACTCTGCGCCGGGACACAGTGCGGCGACAGGGCGTTTTGATATAAGTATTTGTTTTTCAATGATTTTTTTATAATTTGTCAGATCGGCCGCCAACCTCGGCGCAGACAGCGGACGCGGCAATTTGCCGCCCCGATCCAGCGCCAGCGCGGCAAATCGCTCGACCATTTTTGGCAGTGCGTGTGCATCGAGGTGACGCAGGTCGTTCAACAGGCCGTAACGCATTTCCCCCCGATATCCCGTGCGCAGCGGGATTCCCGCCAGCAGCGGGAGCAGCGCAGACTTCAGCGAATTGGGCAGCACGATGGCCTGATCGTAATGCTCTGCGCGAAGTTCGTGCGCGAGCCGGCGGCGCTCGCCGAGTTTCAGTTCGCCGTGACCAAAGCGTGCGGCGATGCCGCGGCGCACTTCGGGCATGCGCGTGAGCAGGGGCAGGGTAAACGGGGGAACGACGACATCCAGCGCCAGATTGGCGTGACGCTGGTGCAGCAGACGGAACAGCGGCTGCGCCATCACTGTGTCGCCGACCCAGGACGGGCCGACAACGAGAATTTTCATGGCAGGCGCGCCGCGGGCGTTGCCGGGATCAGTGCCCGGACTTTGCGGGGCCACCCTTGAGCGTGTACTTCGTGCCGCAATAGGGGCACAGCGCTTCGCCGGTTTTTTCAATCGGCATGAATACGCGCGGATGGGCGTTCCACAACAGCATCGACGGCATCGGGCAGTGCAACGGCAGGTCCGCCGCGGTGATTTCGATGTGGCGCGAGCGGTTTTCGGTGGGTTCCGCCATGATCCGCCCTATGCCGCGACCGGCGACAGCCAGTCGCTATGCTTTTCCGATCTGCCGTTCACCAGATCGAAAAAGGCTTTTTGCAGCTTGGCGGTGAGCGGACCGCGCTCGCCGCTGCCGATGCTGCGGCCATCGACTTCGCGAATCGGGGTTACTTCCGCCGCGGTGCCGGTAAAGAAGGCTTCGTCGGCAATGTACAAATCGTCGCGCGTGATGCGCTTGGAGCCGACCGTGTAACCCATGTCCTGCGCCAGGGTGATCACCGAATCGCGGGTGATGCCGATCAGGGCGCTGGTCAGCTCCGGCTCGTAAATCCGGCCATCCTTCACCATGAACAGGTTTTCGCCAGAGCCTTCGGCCACGAAACCGTCCACATCGAGCAGCAGGCCTTCGTCGTAACCGTGCTCGGTCGCTTCCAGATTGGCGAGGATGGAGTTGGCGTAGGTGCCGGAATACTTGGCGCGCGTCATCGACACGTTGACATGATGGCGCGCATACGAGGAGGTTTTCACGCGGATGCCTTTTTCGATCGCGTCGGCGCCGAGATAAGCGCCCCACGGCCACGCGGCAATCGCCACGTGCACGGTGTTGCCCTTGGGTGACACGCCCATCTTCTCCGAGCCGTAAAACGCGATCGGACGCAGATAGCAGGATTCGAGCTTGTTGGCGCGCACCACTTCCTTTTGCGCCTCCATCAGCGTTTCGATGCTGTAGGGGATTTTCATCAGGTAAATATGCGCTGAATTGAGCAGGCGCTGGGTATGCTCGCGCAAGCGGAAAATCGCCGTGCCTTTGACCGTGTTGTAGGCGCGCACCCCTTCAAATACCGCCAGACCGTAATGCAGTGAATGTGTCAGGACGTGGGTGGTGGCATTGCGCCACGGTACCAGCTTGCCGTCGTACCAGATGTGACCGTCACGGTCCGCCATCGACATGGAGTGCTCCATCAAAATTTCATCAAAGGGCGATATTCTAGCGTATTTGCCCAACCCGGACGACTGCGGTCGACGGTCGGGATTGCCGGCGGCAAGCGGGGGTGTGCCCGCGGCCGGGTCCGATGCGTTACCATCGGGCCGTAATTGAAAACAGGGGAGGAGTGCGCGTGATTCAACGGCTGCGCCAGCGCTTGAATGACATGGGCAATCGCGCGATCCGGGACGCGGAGCATGAGCAGGACCGGTTGCGCAGGACGCTGCTGATATTCGCCAGCGCACTGATGGGGTTTGGCGCCGTGCTGTGGCTCGGAATTTACTGGGCCATGGGAATCAAATTCTCGGCCACCGTGCCCCTGGTGTACATCGCCGCCACCGCGATATCGCTGGCCGTGTTCCTGCGCACGCGCAACTTCGACGTCTTCCGCCTGGTGCAGCTGGGCCTGTTCCTGTTCGTGCCATTTGTCATGCAGTGGAGCATTGGCAGTTATGTGAGCTCTTCCGGCGTCATGTTGTGGGCGCTGCTGGCGCCGATCGGCGCGGTTCTGGTATATGACGCGCGCCAGTCGTTGCCGTGGTTTTTCGCCTATGTGGTGCTGGCGGCAGTATCCGGGGTTTTCGACTACTATCTGGCGAGCGAGCTGCCGAAGAACATCAGCATGCAGACCATAGCGGTGTTCTTTACGCTGAACTTCGTGGCAATGTCGTCGATCATTTACGTGCTGGTGACCTACTTCATGCGCCAGCGCGAAAAGCTGCAGGCAGCCCTGGACCGCGAACACGTGCTGTTGCTCAAGGAGCAGGCGCAATCCGAGCGCCTGCTGCTCAACATCCTGCCCGCACCCATTGCGGAACGGCTCAAGGCAAGCGGCGAGACCATTGCCGACGGTTATGCGAACGTCACGGTGATGTTTGCCGACATCAAGGATTTCACCAGCCTATCGGGCGATCAGCCGCCGATCGTGATCGTGGAGTCGCTCAACCGCGTGTTTTCCCATTTTGACGGCCTGGCGGAAAAGTATTCGCTTGAGAAAATCAAGACCATCGGCGATGCCTACATGGTTGCCGGCGGCTTGATGGAACGCGCGGACGCCGCGGGGGACGGCACTGCACACACCCATGCCATGCTGTGCATGGCTCTCGACATGCTGGCGTACATGGAGACTGTGCCGCCGATTGGCGAAACGCGCCTGCAACTGCATATCGGCTTGTGCACGGGGCCGGTGGTGGCCGGCGTGATCGGCATCAAGAAATTCATCTACGATTTGTGGGGCGACACGGTAAACCTCGCCAGCCGCGTGACCGACAAGGCCAGCGCCGGTAATGTGCTGGTCGACACGCACACCTATCAGTGCATGATGGCGTTGTATGAGTTTGAAGGGCCGATCGTTCTGGACGTGCGCGGCAAGGGGGAGGTCAATGCCTATAAGTTGTTGCGCCGCCGCAGTGGCGTGGCCGTGCCCGGTCCGGCGCGTGAACTGAATTAAGTGCCCATCACCTGCTGCCACAGCGCCCGTACCGCCCCCGTGTGCGCCGCCACCGTGTCACCAGGCACCCGCGCGTAGCGTTCGCCCTGAAGCCGAACCGCGTGTTGCAGGCGGCGGAATTCCCGGTATGCCGCATGCGCTGCGCGCGCCGGCGCCTCGTCGATCAGGCCCAGCCGCGCGGCCAGCATCAGCAGCGCCAGATTGCCAATATTGCCGGTGAGCTCGGCGTGCCGGCCGGCATGGCCGAGCACCAGAAATTGCACCAGAAACTCGATGTCGACAATCCCGCCGCGATCGTGCTTGAGGTCGAACAGGGCGCTCTTGTTGGGGTGCCCCACATGCATTTTTTCGCGCATTGCTGCCACGTCTTTGCGCAAGGCTTCCAGGTCGCGCGGCAGGCACAGGATTTCTTTGCGCAGCGTCTCAAAGCGCGCGCCGATGGCTTCGTCGCCGGCGACGAAGCGTGCCCGCGACAATGCCTGATGCTCCCATACCCACGCCTGGCGCTGCTGGTAGTCGCTGAAGCTCGCGAAGTGGCTGACCGTGAGTCCGCTCTCGCCGTCCGGCCGCAGCCGCAGGTCGGTGTCGTAAAGTTGACCGGCTGCAGTAGTGCTGGAGAGCCAGGTGTTGATGCGCTGTGCGAGCCGGGCGTAGTTCTGCGGTGCGTCCGGCGCGTCGTCGTCAAACAAGAACACCAGGTCAAGATCGGATGCATAACCCAGTTCCTTGCCGCCCAGCTTGCCGTAGCCGATGACGGCGAAGGCCGGCGTATCGCGATGTTTCTGGCGCATGCCCTGCCACGCCAGGCGCAGGGTTTCGGCGAGCACGATGCATGCGATATCGGACAAGTGGTCGCTCAGGGTTTCCAGCGGCAGGCCGCCGGCAAGATCCTGTGCAATCAGGCGCAATGTCTGCACGTGCTTGAAGTGGCGCAGCATGTCCATCAGCTTTTCGGTGTCGTCGCCGCCTGCATCCAGCGCCGCGCGCAGGGCGAGCGCCTGAGCACGCCAATCGGGCGGTGCGTGCAGGGTGCGTGCATCCAGCAGTTCATCCAGCAGAATCGGGTGTAGCGTCAGGTATTGCGCGACCCACGGGGAGGCGCGCATCAACTCGGCCAGATTGAGCCGGGCCTGCGGATACTCTTCAAGCAGCGCGAGGTAGGATTCACGCCGGCTGACGCTTTCGAGAAACTGCAACAGTCGTTCCAGCGTGGCGTCGCGATTGCCGCCGGCGGCGGCCGTTTCGATGGCAAACGGCGCCAGCCGGTCCATGCGCGATTGGCTGGTGGCGGTCATCTGGCGGTAGCGCGCCGAGTTGCGCATGTGCGCCAGCCGCGCCTGCAGGGCGGCGGCACGTTCAAAGCCGAGTGCGGCAAGTTTTTCGGCAACGGTTTCGCTGTCGGACGACTGTGTCCACAGCGCTGCCAGAGGATGCTCGGCGGACGGCGTGTCCGCAAACAGCGTATCGAACTGGCGCGCCACGGTTTGACGATGTGTGCTCAATACGGCTTCAAATGCCGCAACTTCCGGAAATCCCATGCTGTGGGCAATTTTTTCGCGGGCAAGCGTGTCGCCAGGAATGGCGTGCGTTTGCTGATCGTCGAGATACTGCAGCCGATGTTCGAGCGTGCGCAGAAAAACATAGGCACGCGATAATTCGTCGACGACGGCTTCCGGCAGCAGCGTCCGCTGTACCAGCAGGCGCAACACGTCCAACGTCGGCTGCAGGCGCAGCGCGGCGTCGTGCCCGCCGCGGATCAACTGGAACAGTTGCGCGATGAATTCGATTTCGCGAATGCCGCCGCGGCCGAGCTTGATGTCGTCGGCGCGGTCCCGCCGCTCGACTTCGCGCCGGATCTGGGCGTGGAGTTCGCGCATGGAGGCAAACGCGCTGTAGTCGAGGTGCCGCCGGTAGACAAACGGACGAACCAGCGCCATCAGGGATGCGCCGTCGTCACCCGCGATCACGCGCGCCTTGATCCAGGCATAACGCTCCCATTCGCGGCCCTGGGTGATGAGATAGTTTTCCAGCATGTCAAAACTGAGCGCAAGCGGCCCGCTGTCGCCGTACGGGCGCAGCCGCATGTCGACACGAAATACAAATCCGTCCGCGGTGAGTTCGGACAGGGCGGCGATCAGCGCCCGTCCCGCGCGCAGGAAATATTCATGATTGCTCAGGGGGCGCGGGCCATCGGTCTCGCCTTCCTCGGGATAGACAAACACCAGATCGATGTCCGAGGATACGTTCAGTTCCGCGCCGCCCAGTTTGCCCATGCCCACCACCATCAGCCGTTGCGCGTCGCCTGCGGCATTGCGCGGGGTGCCTGCGGTGTCTGCCAACTCGCATGTAATCCATTCGAGCGCGGCGCGCGTGGTGACTTCGGCCAACTGCGTCATGCAGTGTGTCACTTCCGCGAGGTCCGCCCAGCCGGCGAGATCGCGTACCATAAGTGTTGCCAGCGTGCGCTGGCGCAATTGGCGCAGCGCGCGGTAAAGCGCGTCCTTGTTGTCGGGATGCGAAAAATCGCTGGAAACCTTGCACGGCGCGGTGATGTCTACCGTGTCCAGCAATTGCGGCGACGCCGTCAGCAGGCGGTTCAGAAACAGGCTGTAGTCGCGTGCATGCGCGATGCCGCCGTGCACGGATGCGATAGACGGCGCGTTACTCTCTGGGATGGGCGCCAAAAGGCCTCCTGTACGCGGTAAAATCGCTAAAGTCTTGTTTATATTTCATATTTTATCAGGCGCGCCGTGTCCCGATGCATACCATTTGAAGCGACTCCGCCACTAATTATGGTAGCGCCGTGTTGCGTGTGAGGTTCAGGCCTATTTCCGGCGCCATTGCGCAAGTCATCGCCTGGTGCTGGCATCATCTGGTCTGGATCACCTCGGCCTGTGTGCTGCTGCTGGCCGTCGCTGTGCTCGCATTGCGCTACTGGGTGCTGCCCAATGTAGACAATTACCGCGAGCGCATCGCACAGTCGGTCAGCCAGTCCACCGGGCAACGCGTCACCATCGGTCAGTTGTCCGCCGACTGGAAAGGCCTTCGCGTGTTGCTGAACCTCGGCGACGTGGTCGTCTACGACAAGACGGGGCGGGCGGCATTGACGCTCAAGCGCGTGGACGGCACGGTGTCGTGGCTGTCAGTGGCGCTGTGGCATCCTCAATTTCGCAGCCTGGATTTGTACGAACCCGCGCTGGACATACGCCGTGACCGCAACGGCGTGCTGTCGGTGGGTGGCATCGAAATGAGCGGCAGTAGCGAAGGCGGCGGATTCTCCGACTGGGTATTGAGCCAGCGCGACATCCGCATACACAATGCGTCCGTCGACTGGACCGACGAGCTGCGCGCGGCCCCCACGCTGTCGATGCGCAAAGTCGGTTTGCAGCTGGTGAACCGCGGGGAGCGGCATCGCTTCGGGCTGAAGGCGATGCCGCCGCGCGAGGTTGCGGGCCCGCTGGATGTGCGCGGCGATTTGTCGGGCAAGTCTTTGAAGAACATCGAGAGCTGGCGCGGCCGTCTGTACGCGCAATTCGATGACGCCGATGTCGCGGCGTGGCGCGCTTGGCTGCCGCTGCCGTTCGACCTGGAACGTGGTACTGGCGCGGTGCGCGCGTGGGTGGTCATCCGTGACAAAACATTGCAGGAGTTGACTGCGGACGTGCGGCTGGCCAATGTCCACGCCCGCCTGGCCAGGGATTTGCCCGAGATCGATTTGCCGGCATTGAATGGTCGCGTGGGGCTGAAGACGACACGAAACAGCAGGGAATATTCGGTGGCCCAGCTGGCAATCACCACTGCGGGCAAGCTCACCCTGAAACCCATGGATTTAAGTTACAGGGCCAATACGGACGCAAAAGGGACTCCGCTGGGGGGCGAGATTCGCGCGCACGGCGTCGATATTGCGCCATTGCTGTCGTTGGCGGAGCATTTTCCGCTGGACGCGGTATGGCGCAAGCGTCTCGCCGAGTTTGCCCCGCGAGGCCGCCTCGATGAGGTCTTGGCACGCTGGACCGGCGTGCTGCCCACGCCGGGAAAGTACAACGCGCGCGCACGGTTTGAGGATCTCGCGATGAATCACGCCGGGACCTTGCCCGGTATACGAGGGCTGAGCGGCAGCCTTGAGGCAAATGAGAAGGGCGGCACGTTGCACCTCGCTTCGCGCGCGGTGAAGTTTGAAATGCCCGACCTGTTCAAGGAAACACTCGAATTCGACACCCTCAGCGCGCAAACCCAATGGACCGGAGACGTTGCAGGCCAGAAAGGCCTGCACATCAAGATCGCCAGCGCCGCGCTTGCCAATGCCGATCTCGAAGGCACCGTGCAGGGTGATTTCCAGGTGGTGCCGGGTCAGCCCGGGGTGGCCGATCTCAGCGGCGGCCTGACCCGCGCGCAGGCGCAACAGGTGACGCGTTATCTGCCGCTGCCCGCGGGCCGCGGCGCGCGCGACTGGCTGGAAGCGGCGTTTCTGGCGGGCGCGTCGAAAGACCTGAAGTTCCGCCTGAAAGGCGATTTGCGCGACTTTCCCTTCGATGACGAAAAGAAAGGCCTGTTTTCCATCACCGCCTCAGTGAGCGGCGGCAAGTTGCACTATGGCGACAACTGGCCCGATATCGATGGTATCGAGGGCACGCTGGCATTTCGCGGCAAGCGCATGGAAATTATTGCAAAACAAGGGGCCATCAACGGCACGCGTCTGTCCGGCGTGCGCGCGGAAATCCCCGATCTGGCCGATAAACGTGTGCTCACCGTGAGTGGGGAGGCAGAAGGCGCCACGGCGGATTTCCTGAAATTCATTGATGTCAGTCCGGTGGGTGGCTATATCGACCATTTCACCAAGGGCATGCAGGGTGAAGGTCCGGGCAAACTGCGGTTGCGGCTGGAACTGCCGTTGCGTGACCTGAATGGCGCGCGCGTGGCTGGAAGCTATCAGATGAACGCCAATCGGCTGCTGCCGGATGCGTCGATGCCCCCGCTCGAGCGCGTCGACGGGCGCGTAGATTTTTCCGAGAACAGCGTCAGCGTGTCCGCGGCCACAGCGACCTTTCTGGGTGGTCCACTGGCGATCGCCGGCGGCACGCAGGGCGATGGCAATATTCACCTGGGGCTGAAGGGACATGTGAACGTGGATGCATTGCGCGGCGCGGACGCGCCCGCGTGGCTTGCGCATATAAGCGGCGCAACGGACTGGAGCGGGGTGCTGAATGTGCGCAAGAAGAACGTGGACCTGATGCTGGAAACGTCGTTGCAGGGGATCGCGTCCAGGCTGCCCGCGCCGTTTGCAAAAGCCGCGGCCGAATCCCTGCCGGCGCGCTTCGAACGGCGCTTTACCGGCAGCGCGCGCGATCAGTTGCTGGTGACTGTCGGCGAAGTCGTCAGCGCGCGGCTCAACCGGCGCTTTGACGGCAAGCGCACCATCATTGAACGCGGCACAGTGCGTCTGGGCGGCGGCATCGCAGCGGAACCGGCACGAGACGGCGTACAAGTGAGCGGCAACCTGAAGTCGGTGAATTTTGACGAGTGGTTAAGCGTGTCCGCCGCCGGCGAAGGCACCGGCGGCGTTGGCTACGCCGTGAACGGGCTGGATCTGAATCTGGGTGAATTCGAATTCCGCGACCGCAAGTTCGGCGCGCTCAGGATATATGGCACGGCAGAGAGTGCGGACACCACGCGCTACCGGCTCATCGGGCGTGAAATTGAAGGCATTGTTGACTGGAGTCCGCAAGGACGCGGACGGCTCGTGGCGCAGTTGCAGAAACTGACGATTCCTGCCGCGACGCAAACCGCCGCGGCGAATGCGCCTCGCGACCGGCGGGAGCAGGCCGAAGCGGCGCAGTTGCCCGCGCTGGACGTGGTTGTGGACCAGTTTCAGGCGGGCACCAAGCGCCTGGGCAAGCTGGAGCTGAAGGCCGTTCAGCAGCAGCGCGACTGGCGGATCGAAAAACTGGTTGTCACCAACAGTGACGGTACGCTCAAGGCCGACGGCGTATGGAAATCCTGGCTGACGAATCCACGCACCGAGATGACTGTGCAATGGACCATAC
>CADECM010000135.1 GCA_902825845.1 uncultured beta proteobacterium | reverse complement strand
TTGCGCTCACCGACCAGGGCGTCGGGCGGGTTGACCACGCCGTGGAAGATCAGGAATGCTCAGCAGCGCGCAGTGGCGCAGATCCGCGAAGACCTCGGCAAGCCGCATCCGATGCAGCGCCTGTTGCAGGGCGACGTGGGCAGCGGCAAGACTATCGTGGCGGCAATCGCGGCGCTGCAGTGCGTGGAGAATAACTATCAGGTGGCGCTGATGGCGCCCACCGAAATTCTGGCGGAGCAGCACTTTCGCAAGTTTTCCGGGTGGCTGGAAAGCCTTGGCCTGACGGTGGCGTGGCTCTCTGGCAGCACTAAAAAAACTGTTAAAAAACAATTACTTGCAAATGTGGCTGCAGGTGATGTGCCGGTGGTGGTGGGCACCCACGCGCTGTTCGAAGACGATGTGGTGTTCAATAACCTGGGCCTCGCCATCATCGACGAGCAGCACCGCTTCGGCGTGCGCCAGCGCCTTGCGCTGCGGCTCAAGGGCACGCAGGGCGCCGTTGCGCCTACCACCGGCAAGCCAGAAGCCCCGTCGTCATCGTATGCCCAGCCGCACCAGTTGATGATGAGCGCGACACCGATCCCGCGCACGCTGGCGATGAGCTACTACGCCGATCTCGACGTGTCGGTGATTGACGAGCTGCCGCCGGGGCGCACGCCGGTGACCACCAAGCTGGTGTCCGACACCCGCCGCGACGAAGTGATCGCGCGCGTGCGCGATGCCTGTGCGGCGGGCAGCCAGGCCTATTGGGTGTGCCCGCTGGTGGAAGAAATTGAAAGTGAAGGCGGCGCAACGGCAGACGGCAAAAAGCCGGCTAAACCCAAAGGACCGCCCAAGCCCGGCCGCGCCGGACTGGAAGCCCTGCAACTCAAGGCCGCGATGGAGACGTATGAGACGCTGAGCGCCGCGTTTCCCGAACTCAAGGTGGGCCTTGCCCATGGCCGATTGAAGAGCGAGGAAAAATCCGCCGTGATGGGCGCCTTTCAGCGCAACGAGGTGCAGTTGCTGGTGGCCACCACGGTGATCGAAGTTGGTGTGGACGTGCCCAACGCATCGCTGATGGTGATTGAAAACGCCGAACGTATGGGGTTGTCACAGCTGCACCAATTGCGAGGGCGCGTCGGGCGCGGCGCCGCGCACAGCGCGTGCATCCTGCTCTACCACGCGCCGTTGTCGGCGACCGCGCGCGAGCGGCTGAAAATCATCTATGAAAACATCGATGGTTTTGAGGTGGCGCGCCACGACCTGAGAATGCGCGGCCCGGGCGAGCTGCTGGGCGCGCGCCAGAGCGGCGTGCCGCTGCTGCGTTTCGCGGATTTGGCGGCGGATGCCGATCTGCTGGATGCCGCGCGCGATGCGGCCGCGATGCTGCTGGCTGAAGATCCCGCGGCGGCACGTGCTCATCTGCAACGCTGGCTCGGCGGGCGCGGCGAATTTCTCAAAGTTTGATCCCGCGAAATCGCCTATACTCCCGCCCGAACTCTTCCCGCAGGGGGTCTCTGCACAATGACGCCGAAGTTGACGCTCAAGGAACGGATCGACGCCTACGAAAAACTGATGCGGCTGGACAAGCCCATCGGCGCCCTGCTGTTGCTGTGGCCGGCGCTGTGGGGGCTGTGGTTCGCATCGCCAATCGTGCAGCGCTGGGATATCGTGCTGATTTTCATCGTGGGTACGGTGCTGATGCGCAGCGCCGGCTGCGTGATGAACGACTATGCCGACCGCGACTTCGATCCGCATGTGAAACGTACTGCGAATCGCCCGCTGGCGAAGCGCATCATCAGCCCGCGCGAAGCGTTGGTGCTGGCCGCGGTGCTGGCCCTGCTGGCGTTCTGCATGGTGCTGTTTCTCAACAAGCTGACCATCCTGCTGTCGTTTGTGGCGCTGTTGCTGGCGGCCACCTATCCGTTCATGAAACGTTTTTTTCCGCTGCCGCAGGCCTATCTGGGCATCGCCTTCGGGTTTTCGATACCCATGGCGTTTGCCGCGTACCAGAACACCGTGCCGCCGCTGGCGTGGGTGTTGCTGCTGGGGAATGTATTCTGGGCGATCGCCTATGACACCGAGTATGCGATGGTCGATCGCGACGACGACATGAAAATGAATCTCAAGTCCTCGGCGCTGCTGTTTGGCGTGTTCGACGTGGCGATCGTGATGCTGTGCCATGCCCTGTTCCTTGCCATCATGGCGGGCGCGGGCATGCACTTCAAGCTGGGCCTGATATATTTTCTCGGTCTGGCGATGGCGCTGGCATTGATTGTGCTGCAGTTTCACTGGATCAAGACGCGCGAGCGCGATCACTGCTTCAAGGCCTTCATGAACAACAACTGGGTGGGCGCCGTCATCTTCGGTGGACTGGCACTCGACTACTACTTCCGCGTGCCTGTGTTTCGGCTGCATTGACATCAAGGTCAAAAGCCTTCAGCCACAGATTTACACAGATGAACACAGATTAACCCCCGCCAGGATTTAGCGTCCATCGGTGTAACTCTGTGGCTAAAGGCCCTTGACGTAAATCGTTATCCCGACCACAAGCGAAGCAGATTTGCACAGACAACTTGCACGACAACGGGTTTAATCTGTGTTCATCTGTGTAAATCTGTGGCTAAAAGGGTTTTAAAGCTTTGATCAAATTTAAAGATCTACGGGAATTCATTGCCCGCCTCGAAGCACTCGGCGAGTTGAAGCGCATCGCGGTCGACGTCGATCCGAAACTGGAAATGACCGAGATTTGCGACCGCGTGTTGAAGGCGGGTGGTCCGGCGTTGCTGTTTGAGCGGCCCACGGGCCATAGCATGCCGGTGCTGGGCAATCTGTTCGGCACGGTGAAGCGCGTGGCCCTGGCGATGGGCGCCTCTCCTGACGAAGAGCCGCTGGCGCGGCTGCGCGAAATCGGCGAAACGCTGGCGTATCTGAAGGAACCCGAGCCGCCCAAGGGACTGCGCGATGCGTGGGACAAGCTGCCGCTGTTGAAGCAAATCCTCACCATGCAGCCGCGTGTGGTATCGAATGCGCCGTGTCAGGAAATCGTGTGGCAGGGCAACGAGGTCGATCTGGCGCGTCTGCCGGTGCAGACCTGCTGGCCGGGAGACGCGGCGCCGCTGATCACCTGGGGATTGACGGTGACGCGCGGGCCGCACAAGTCGCGGCAGAACCTTGGCATCTATCGCCAGCAGGTGATTGCGAGGAACAAGGTCATCATGCGCTGGCTGTCGCATCGCGGCGGCGCGCTGGATTTTCGCGATCACACGCTGGTACGCCCGGGCGAGCCCTATCCGGTCGCAGTAGCGCTGGGGGCCGATCCCGCCACCGTGCTGGGCGCGGTGACGCCGGTGCCGGATTCCTTGTCCGAATATCAGTTTGCCGGCCTGCTGCGCGGCGAAAAAACCGAAATCACACAATGCATGACGCACAATCTGCAGGTGCCGGCGAGCGCGGAGATCGTGCTCGAAGGATTCATCCATCCCAACGAAACGGCTCTCGAAGGTCCCCAAGGTTACGAAACGGCCCTCGAAGGGCCGTTTGGCGACCACACCGGCTACTACAACGAGCAGGAAAAGTTCCCCGTGTTCACCATAGAGCGCATCACGCAACGGCGTGATGCGATCTATCACAGCACCTACACCGGCAAGCCGCCCGACGAGCCGGCGATGCTGGGTGTTGCGCTGAACGAAGTGTTCGTGCCGTTGCTGAAAAAGCAGTTCCCGGAAATCGTGGATTTTCATCTGCCGCCGGAAGGCTGTTCGTACCGCATCGCGTGCGTCAGCATCAAAAAGCAATATGCCGGACATGCCAAACGTGTGATGTTCGGCATCTGGAGTTTCCTGCGCCAGTTCATGTATACCAAGTTCATCATCGTTACCGATGACGACGTCGACGTGCGCGAATGGAAAGAAGTGATCTGGGCGCTCACCACGCGCGTGGACCCGCGGCGCGATACGCTGATCGCCGACGCCACGCCGATCGACTCCCTGGATTTTGCGAGCCCGGTGTCGGGGCTCGGATCCAAGATGGGCATCGACGCCACCCACAAGTGGCCCGCCGAAACCAGCCGGCAGTGGGGAACACCGATCACGATGGATGCGTCGGTGAAGAAACGCGTGGATGCCCTGTGGGCCACGCTGGGTTTGTAGCCGCTGGCTGCCTGATAAACCCGCCCGCAAGGACTCAACCAGGATGTGCCCTGAACACTTGAATCGCCGCTTGGCGGCGCGATGGCGGCAGCGGCTGGCGGGATGGTCACTGGCCTTGTGCGGTGCCGTTGCGGCGGCCGCCGACGTGCCGCCGATCAGCGCGCCGACGCCGCCCGTGCTGGGCGATCCGCCGCCGGCACCCAAGGTGCAGCCGCTGTTGCGCGCGCCGGCCGCGGCGCTCGCGTTGCAGGCCCTGCCGCCCGGCGGCCTGGCGATCAATACCCAGGACCGCGAGGCGGTGCGCAACTTCTATCGCGGCGCCTACTTTCTGTCGGAGGACGTGCCGATGGGCTGGAGCGGCAACTATGCCGCCGGCAATGCGGGCGCCACCGCGCAGGCGTTCCGCGATGCCGTGTCGCTGCGGGTGAACTGGTTTCGGGCGATGGCCGGCATTCCCGCGGGCATCACGCTGTTCGATGGCTACAACCTCAAGGATCAGGATGCGGCGCTGATGATGAGCGCGAACAATCAGCTCTCGCATATGCCGCCGGGGTCGTGGCTCTACTACACGGCCGGGGGCGCCGAAGCCGCCGCAAACTCCAATCTGTCGCTCGGCAACAGCGGGGCACAATCGGTGACCTTCCAGATGCAGGACCCCGGCGCGGGCAATGCGCCGCTGGGGCATCGCCGCTGGTTGCTTTTTCCGCAAACGCAACGCATGGGGAGCGGCGATGTCCCCGGCGGCACGCTGAACGGCGCCGGCGTATTGCCGGCCAACGCGCTGTGGGTGCTCGACGGCAATTTTGGCGCGCCGCGTCCCGCGACACGCGACGGCTTTGTCGCGTGGCCGCCGCCGGGCCATGCACCGTACCCGCTGGTGTTCGGCCGCTGGTCGTTTTCCTATCCCGGCGCCAATTTCGCCGCCGCCACGGTCGCCGTCAGCAAAGGCGGCGTTGCGCTGCCCGTCAATGTCGTATTCCGCGCCGACACATCGAGCCCGAATTTCGGCGAACGCACCATCGTGTGGCTGGTGAACGGCGCCACCGACACCACGCTGTTGCCGCGGCCCGCCACGGACGAGCACTATCAGGTCACCATCAGCGGCGTGCAGGGAAGCGGTGTGCCGTCGGTATTCAACTACACGGTGGTGGTGTTCGATCACGACGTGGCGACCCCTGGCGCGCCGCAGGCGATCGCGGCTGCGCCGGCGGCAGTGAGTACCACGGTGCCGTTTGCGGCGGCGGTGAGCGCGATGCCGGGCGCGACAGGATATGACCTCGATCTGTATCGTGCGGGCGCGCTGGGCGGCGCGCTGACGCCCGCCAACTCGGCGTCGTTCTGGACCGCGCTGACCAGCGGTTACAACGCGCTGGAGGCGGGCGAATTTCACCTCTACCATCCCGCGTTCGCGCCGCAGCAGCTTGCGCTGAACAAAGCCCTGTTCGTCGGCCAGAATGCCAGCCTGTCGTTCGAGCGGCGCTTTAACTTTGCGTCGCCGGACGAGATCGCGCGGGTGCAGGTGTCGCTCGACGGCGGCGTGTCGTGGCAGGATATCCACACGGAAGCCGGCACCAGCAATGCCGTGCCGTACTCGACCATTACACTCGGTCTCTCGCCATTCGTGGGGCGCATGATACGGCTGCGCTTCCTGTTCACGGTGGACGGGGCGTTCTTCACCTGCGGCACCTGCGGCTGGTTTTTCAGGAATATCGCGTTCAACAATGTCAGCGATCTGGCGCTGGTGAGCCATACGGTGCTGTCACCCGCGCTGCCAAGTGCGAATCTCGTCGCCGCAACGGCGGGCAATTATGTGCTGCTGGCCCGTGCCGAGTATCAGGGCAGCTATTTCGGCGATTGGGGCCCGGGAACGGCCATTACCGCCGCGGCGCAAGCCCTGTCCGCCCCGACAGGGGTGTCCCTGGCCGCGGGCATCGGCTCGATCACGCTACATTTTGCCGCACCCGCGAACAACGGCGGCTCCGCGGTCACCGGCTATGCGGCCAGCTGCACGTCAAGCAACGGCGGCGTGGCGGGCGCGAACAGCGGCGGCGCCGCTGCCACCGCCATTACCGTCAGCGGGCTGAGCGCGGGCAGGCGTTACACCTGCACGGTCAGTGCCAGCAACGCGGCAGGCACGGGTCCGGCCTCTGCACCGGGCGCGCCGGTGACGCCCTTAAACATTGTCCCGTTGTTGGAGCTTCTGCTGTCGGATTGACGCCGCGGGCGCGTGCCCGGCCGGCTGAATGCGCGAGCTTCCGGCGCTGTGCGTTAACGGCCGTGCGTCCAGCGCAGCAACGCGTCCTGCACCGCGTTGGCGTTGTGCGCATTGGCGTGGTTGATCAGCATCACCACCACCACGCGCCGGCCGCGGGCGTCGAGCACATAACCGGCGAGCGCGCGCGAGCCATTGAGCAGGCCGGTCTTGATATGCGCCTGACCTTCGACACCGCTGTTCTTGAGCCGGCGCCGCATGGTGCCGTCGACGCCCACCAGCGGCATCGAGGCGATGAATTCCGGCATCACCGGGCTGCGGAAGGCGGCAAGCAGCATGTGGCCCATGCCGCGCGCGCTGACACGCTCGATGCGCGACAGGCCGGAGCCGTTTTCCATCACCAGCTGCGGCATCGCAATGCCCCTGCCGGCGAAAAACTGCTGCACCGCGCGCGCGCCGAGCGCGGGCGTGGCTTGCGCCCCGGCGCCCGAAGCCGCGCCGATGGTCAACAGCAACTGGCGCGCCATCACGTTATTGCTGAACTTGTTGATGTCGCGCACGATTTCGGCCAGCGCCGGCGAGCGCTGGCTGGCGAGCTTGACGTTGTTGCCGCCGGCCGCCGCTTCGCGCACGCGGCCACGGAAGCTGCCGCCGAGTTCACGCCAAACATGCTGAAACAGCGCCGCGACGTAACCGCGATGCCCCATCACGCTGTAGAAGGCAGACTGCTCGCCGCATTGCGCGGCATAACTGCCGCTGAAGGTGAGTTGCGCGGTGTCGCCGTTGTCCTGCGTCTGCGTCTTGATGCGGCTTTGCCACGCGCCGCAGGGACCGTCTCTCAGGATGAGGTTGTTGACGATGCGCAGTTGCGGCAGCGGCGGATCGGCGGTGATCCTTACCGTGCGCGTTTCGTCATCCGGCACGAAAGTCAGGGTGAAGGTCTTGAAGTTGGTGAGCAAGGCATCGGGCGTGGTGTTGTAGGGCTCGGTCGGTTCGTTGTCGAACAGGCCCGGATCGGGAAATTCGGTGGTGAACAGGCTGCGGTCGAGCACCAGATCGCCGCGTATCTCGCGCACGCCCTTGTTACGCAGCGCGCGCAGCAGCAGCCAGAAATGTTCGATCGCAAGCTTGGGGTCGCCGCCGCCCTTGAGCAGCACGTTGCCGGCGAGCACATCCTTTTGCACGACGCCATCGGTGTACAGGTCGGTGCTCCACTGATACGCGGGGCCGAGCAGTTCGAGGCCGGCGTAGGTGGTGACCAGCTTCATCACCGAAGCCGGGTTCAGCGGCTGCTCCGCGCGATGAACCGCCAGCGGTTCGGCCGCGCCGATTTCATGCACATAGAGGCCGACACCCGACTCCGGAATGCCCGCGCGCGCCAGTGCCTGCGCCACCGGCGGCGGCAATTGCGCCCAAGCCTTGATACACAAAAAACTCAATAAAAACAGATAGTTATGTATTTTCATCACTGGCGCATCGAAGCACGATAAGCACGATAAGCACGTAATAAGCGCGTAACTGGCGCGTACATGGAACGCAATTAGATCGTAACGCCGGCATGGGTTCGGGGGACGACGACATCAGGCCAACCCAGTTTGTCGCGTACCAGCGCGGCGAACATTGCGGCGGTTTCCGCTTCGCCATGCACCACGAAGGTGTGTGCCGGCGCGCGCCTGAAATGGCCGAGCCAGCCCAGCAGCGCGCCCTGATCGGCGTGTGCCGACAACCCGCCGATGGTGTAGACATCGGCGCGCACCGGCACCGGGATACCGAACAGGCGCACTTCTTTCGCGCCGTCGACAATGCGCCGGCCCAGCGTGCCGGCCGCCTGAAAGCCGGTGATGAGCAGGGTGTTTTCGCGGTGTCCGAGATTGTGGCGCAGGTGGTGTTTGATGCGCCCCGCGTCGCACATGCCGCTGGCGGAGATGATGATGGCGCCGTGCTTGATCTGGTGCAGCGCGATCGATTCCTCGACATCCTGCACGAAGTTGACCTGCATGCCGTTGTGTTGCTTCCTGGCCCAGTTCATCACCTCGGCGGTGTCGGGATCGAGGATCGCCATGTGCCGCAGCGTGATCTGGGTGGCCTGCATTGCCATCGGCGAATCGACGTAAATTTTCATCGGCGGCAGGCGGCCCTTGCGGTGCAGATCAGCGAGCAGATACAGCATCTCCTGCGCGCGCCCGACCGCAAACGCGGGCACAATGACGTTGCCTTGCTTGCGCGTGAGCGTGTCGGTGATGGCGTGCTCGAGCTCGGCCAGCGTCGCCGCCATCGAACGGTGCAGACGATTGCCGTAGGTGGATTCGACCAGCACGAAATCCGCCTCGCTGACCGGCGTCGGGTCGCGCACCAGCGGGCGCGCAGGCTGGCCGATATCGCCCGAGAACACACCCTTGGTGGTGCGGCCGCCTTCGCTGATCCACGCTTCGATGATGGCCGAGCCGAGAATGTGGCCGGCGTCGCGGTAGATGCAGCGCAGCGCCGGGTGCGGCTGTACCGTCTCGTTGTAGGCGACCACGCGCAATTGCTTCAGCGCGCGCTCGGCGTCGCGCGCGGTGTAGATGGGCTTGCTGGCGCGCGCGCGTGATGCGTTGCGCGCCTCGTTGCGCCACTGCGCTTCTTTTTCCTGAATGTGCGCGCTGTCGAGCAGCATCACCCGCAGCAAGTCACAGGTGGCGGCCGTGGCGTAGATGGGTCCGGCGAAGCCTTCAGCCGCCAGCCGCGGCAGCAAGCCGGAGTGGTCGATGTGTGCATGCGTCAGCAGCACGAAATCGATGTCGCGCGGCTTGAATGCAAACGGCGCGCGGTTCCTGCCGTCGGCCTCGCGCCCGCCCTGAAACATGCCGCAGTCCACCAGAAACTGCAGGCCGGCGGCTTCGACGTGATGGCAGGAGCCGGTGACGCCTTCCACGCCGCCGTGAAAGGTGAGCTTCATGCGTCAATCAGCGCCAGCGTGCGCGCCGTGAGCAACGCAATTTCCTCGTCGTTGATCACATAGGGCGGCATGAAATACACGGTATTGCCGATCGGCCGCAGCAGCAATTCCTTGTCCAGTGCGCGCTGATGGAAGTCGCGCGCGAACGAGGCATCGCTGCCGTCGACCTCAAACGCCCAGATCATGCCGCTGTTGCGAAAGTGGCTGACGCGCGGGTGGCGGGCAATGCCTTCCGCCGCGCACGTGAGCGCGGCAGCGGTTTGACGGTTCTTTGTAAGTATTTGATTTTGTTCAAATATTTCCAATGTGGCCACAGCAGCCCGGCATGCCAGCGCGTTGCCGGTGTAGGAATGCGAATGCAGAAATCCGCGCGTCACGCTGTCATCGTAAAACGCCTGGTAGATGTCGTCGCGCGTCATCACCACCGACAGCGGCAGGTAGCCGCCGGTAATGCCTTTGGACAGACACAGGAAATCCGGCACGATGCCGGCCTGCTCATGCGCAAAGAAGGTGCCGGTGCGGCCGAAGCCGGTCATGATTTCGTCGGCAATCAGATGCACCTGATGGCGGTCGCACAGCGCGCGCGCTTCACGCAAATAGGCGGCATCGTACATGGCCATGCCGGTGGCGCCCTGCACCAGCGGTTCGACGATCAGCGCCGCGGTGGTCGCGTGATGCTGCTCCAGATGCCGCTGCAGCGCCTGCGCCGCGCGCCGCGCGTAATCCGCCGGCGATTCTCCGGCTTCCGCCAGCCGCCAGTCGGGACTTTGCACCTGCGTGCTGGCGCGCAGCAGCGGCGCGTAGGTGTCCTTGAACAGCGCGACATCGGTGATGGACAGCGCGCCCAGCGTTTCGCCGTGATAGCTGCCGGCGAGACTGACAAAATTCGTTTTCGCCGGCCGGCCTGTGTTGCGCCAGTAGTGAAAACTCATTTTCAGCGCAATCTCGGTGGCGGAGGCGCCGTCGCTGCCGTAAAAACAATGGCCGAGTTTGCCGCCGGTGAGCGCCGACAGCCGCTCTGACAGCTCAACCACGGGTTCGTGGGTGAAGCCCGCCAGCATCGCGTGCTCCAGGGTGTCGAGCTGATCGCGCAGCGCGGCATTGATGTGCGCATTGCCGTGACCGAACAGGTTGACCCACCACGAACTCACCGCGTCGAAGTAGCGCCGCCCGTCAAAATCGTAGAGCCAGCAGCCCGCGGCACGTGCCACCGGAATGAGCGGCAGTTGCTCGTGCTGCTTCATCTGGGTGCACGGGTGCCATACGGCGGCGAGACTGCGCGTTAGCAGCAGACGGTTGCGAGTGCTGGTTTGCATTATCTGCGGCAATTATCTAAAAATTCGAAAAGCCACGAAATTGCCCCGTTGATTACGCGTTGTCATGAAGCGCTTTTGCAACAGACTGATGCCTCGAAGCGCGCATTATTGCGCAGGGAAGTTTAACTTTCTCTCGCAATGTGCCGTTGAAGCTTGTAGGTTGGTGTTGTCGCATTCTTTGGCACGTGTTTTGCATTCGAGTTTATCACCGGTCCATTACCACAAAGGAGATTCTCGTCCATGCAACTTCTCGATCGCATCGAAGATCAGATCGCTGCCACCGGCTTGCCGCTGGTGGGCATCACCCTGGCCGCGGTGCCCTGCCCGGATACCCCGGTAATCCTCACGCTGCACTGGCACGGCTTTATCAAGGAAAAGCTGGCCGATGTCGAGAGCGCGCAGCCAGTGGCGTATACGCCGGTGCCGAGTTCCGCGCTGCAGGTGAACGATCGCTGGGACGATCTGGCCAAGGTGGACCAGGCGACGCTCGATGCGGCGTGGCAAATGGGCGCGTGGGATGTGTCGCGTGCCGAGCAGCCGGCGTGCACGCGCCCCGGTGCCAAAACAGTGGAACCGCTGGAGTGCCTGCAGGCCTTCGGTGCCTACCCCTACGGCGTCAACGGCAAACACCTGGTGGTGAGTGACGCACCGGATTCGGACGAACTGATCCAGGTTGCCGCGCGCCGCGGATACCTGATGTGGATGTTCCGTCCGGTGAGCGGCGGCATCTGGCGCGAAGTGACCGAGGACGCCACGCTGTCGCCGCAGGGCCGCCGCGCGGGACCTTGCCCGCTCAAACCCATTCCTGCCGCCTGCGAAGGCCGGCGCAAAACCGTGTACCGCTTTGGCGTGCCGACGCAGCGCGCGGAAGGCTCTGTGATTACCGCATAAGGCTTCAGGAGTGGACATCCGGACTTGATCCGACATTCAACGTCAGGTGTGATGCAGTCGCCATTCGGCCATCAGCAGTCGCTCAACCTGCAAAAGCGCAGCACGTTTGAAGGTCAGCTATTTCTTTCCGTGATAAAAATAGAATC
>CADECM010000134.1 GCA_902825845.1 uncultured beta proteobacterium | reverse complement strand
TATAGCGCCTCCAGTTCCTGACGGATGTAGTCGAGCACGCGCGCCCCGGTATCCGCGGCGAGACAATCGAATTCGGCGACGCTGCCGGGTTCCATGCCGCGCAGCCAGGTGAGCTGGCGCTTGGCGAGCTGGCGCGTGGCGGCGATGCCTTGTTCACGCAGCTCGTCGCGGCCGAAGGCGCCGTTCAGGTGCTGCCACGTCTGGCGATAGCCGACGCAGCGCATCGACGGCATGGTGGCTTCCAGCGCGTACTCCTCGCGCAGATGGGCGACTTCATCGATCAGTCCGGCGTCGAGCATGTCGTCAAAGCGTGTGGCGATGCGCTGATGCAGCACCTCGCGGTCGCTGGGTGTGATGACAATGGTGATCGGGGTGTAGGGAAAATACACATACTTGGGTTTGGCCAGCCATTCCGACATCGGCTTGCCGGTAAGGTGGTAGATCTCCATCGCGCGCTGGATGCGTTGCGAATCGTTGGGATCGAGACGCGCGGCGGTTTCCGGGTCGACGTTCATCAGGTTGGCGTGCACCGCCGGCCAGCCTTTCTCCTCGGCCAGCGTGTCGATCATCAGGCGCACCATGGGGTCGGCCTCGGGCAGATCGTTCATGCCTTCGATCAGCGCCTTGAAGTAGAGCATGGTGCCGCCGACCAGCAGCGGAATTTTGCCGCGCTCGGTGATCTCGCGCATGTGGACCAGCGCGTCGTCGCGGAATTTTGCGGCGGAATAGGTCTCGTGCGGCTCGATGATGTCGATGCCGTGATGCGGCGTTTGCCGGAGAAATTCGGCATCCGGCTTGGCGGTGCCGATGTTCATTTCCTTGTAGATCTGCGCTGAATCGACACTGATGATTTCGCAGGTGAGCGATTGCGCCAGCTGTGCCGACAGCGTGGTCTTGCCGCTGGCGGTGGGCCCCATCAGGATGATGGCGGGCGGGTGGTTCGGTTGATTCATTAGCGTCCGCGCTGAAAAAACTGGTCGAGTTCGGTGACGCTGATCTGGCGCCAGGTGGGCCGGCCATGGTTGCATTGGCCGGAGCGTTCGGTGACTTCCATGTCGCGCAGCAGGGCGTTCATCTCCATGGTGGTGAGCCTGCGGTTGGCGCGCACCGCGGCGTGGCAGGCCATGGTGCCCAGTAGCTCGTTGCGGCGCTCGGTGAGCACGCGGCTGGCGCCGTATTCGCGCACCTCGCGCAGCACCCCGCCCGCCAGTTCACGCGCGTCGGCATCGGCGAGCATTGCCGGCAGCGCGCGGATGGTGAGCGTGGTGGGCGAACCGGGCGCCATGTCAAAACCGATCTGCTGCAGCGCCTCGCTGTTGTCTTCCGCGGTGGCCACGTCGAGCGCGTCGGCGTGCATGGTCACCGGCACCAGCAGCGGCTGCATGGGGATGGCGGCGGCGTCGAGCGCGGTTTTGAGTTTTTCGTACATGATGCGTTCGTGCGCAGCGTGCATATCGACGATCACCAAGCCCTGTGCGTTTTCCGCGAGTATATAGACGCCCGCAAGCTGCGCCAACGCATATCCCAGCGGCGGCACGGTGGTGTCCGCCGGCGCTGTTGTCGATGCAACAGCGGCGGGTTGCGCCGCGCGCTCGCCAAACAAGGTGTCATAGAAGCCGGTGGCATCACGCGCCACCAGCGGCATGGCGCTTTGCGAACGATAGAAGGGCGCGCTCGCTGCCGCGCTGCTGCCGCTGTAGCGCTGCGTGTTCGACGCGGGCACCGCTGCGGCAAACCCGCCGGCGAATGCCGGCGCGTCTGGCCGGGCCGCCAAGTCGCCTGCGCTGCCTGACAGCGCCTTGGACAGTGCATGGAACACATACTGGTGCACGGCGCGCGAATCGCGAAAGCGCACTTCGGTCTTGGCCGGATGCACGTTCACATCCACCAGCGCCGGATCGAGTTCGAGGAACAGCACAAAGGCCGGATGGCGGTCGCCGTGCAACACGTCCTGATACGCCTGGCGCACGGCGTGCGCCAGCAGCTTGTCGCGAATGAAACGGTGATTGACGTAAAAGTACTGCGCGTCGCGGCTGGCGCGCGCGCTGTCCGGCGTGCCGATGCGGCCGTAGAGCCGCAGCCCCGAGCTGTCTTCATCGACCACGATCGAGTTGTGTGCGAAGTCGTCGCCCTGCAGCGCGAGAATGCGTTCATCGAGGCTTTGCGCCTTGAGATGCCGTTGCACGCGGCCATTGTGCTGCAGTGTGAAGCCGGCGTCGTTGCGCGACAGCGCGATGCGGCGAAAGGCCTCGTCGCAATGCGCATATTCGGTGGCTTCGGATTTCAGAAACTTGCGCCGCGCCGGCGTGTTGAAATACAGGTCGCGCACTTCAACCGTGGTGCCGGCAGCGAGCGCCGCGGGCTCGGGCGGCGTCAGATGCGGGCCTTCGGCGGAGATCGCCCATGCGTGCTTGTCGTCATTGCTGCCGCGCTTGCGGCTGGTGAGCGTCAGCCGCGAAACCGCGGCAATGCTGGCCAGTGCCTCGCCGCGAAAACCGAGGCTGCCGACGCGCTCCAGATCGTCGAGCGAGGCAATCTTGCTGGTGGCATGGCGGGCCAGCGCCAGCGCAAGCTCATCGCGCGTTATGCCGCCGCCATCGTCGCTGACCTTCAGCAGTTGTGTGCCGCCGCCCGCGAGTTGCACCGTGATGGTGGCAGCGCCGGCATCGAGGCTGTTTTCGAGCAACTCCTTGAGCGCGGCGGCGGGGCGTTCGACCACTTCGCCCGCGGCGATCTGGTTGATCAGCAGGTCGGGCAGGACTTTGATATCAGGCATGGCGCATTATAGTTTCGCTCCCCTTGCGTGTCATATCTTGTTGTTTTATATATACTTTTTACGATTGCCTCGCAAGGAGCCGCCGATTGCCGCGGATATCCACCGATAGCGGCGGCGCTCATCGGGCCAAGATCGAATAATTTGCGGGATAAACCTGCATCTGAAACAGGTATGCCATCGCCCGCATCAAGGCATCATGGTGCCGCAGAAAGTTACCGATGCCATTGATTTTACAAATAGTTTTCAAGGTGCTTCACGCTGTGGGCCAAGCGCACAAAGCGGCTACGGAGCTATGTTTAATTCCTTGAAAATATTGATGAAATCTGGTTTTCCCGTTATTTTGGTGCGGCACTGTGGTTAAATCACAGCGCCGTTGCATTCGTTCCGCAGTTTTTGCGTGTGAACAATTGCCTCATCATGAGGCTTCGATCAGTGTACAAGGCAGCCTGAACAATCAAACCATGACAATTCAGCGACGTTTATGGTCTGCTGAATCGCGCAAGACCAGGGTGTTTGAATGCTGTCGGGAGACTACGTGAAATTGCTTAGTGCAGGGACGCGCGATCGTGGATGATGCCACCGTCAGTCCACACTGGCCGCGCATTGCGCAATTGCGTCCCAGCCTGCTGCCGCAGGTCAGTGTGCAGCGTCAGACATCGCGTGACGAAAGGTGGTATTTGCTGAGCAATGACGCGGCCGGCGTGCATCACCGCGTGAACGATGCCGCCTACCAGTTCATCGGCCGTTGTGACGGTCGCCATACGGTGCAGGAAATCTGCAACGCGCTCATTCAGTTGCACGGCGACGCGGGTCTCACGCAGGCCGAGGTGTTTCAAATCATGACGCAGCTCGAGCAACGTGAACTGCTGCATTGCGATCACACGCCCGAGTCCGACGCTTTGTTCCCCGCGCGCGCCACCGCCAAGGCGCGCCCGCGCTACAACCTGAACCCCTTCGCATTCCGGCTGGCGCTGGGTGATCCTTCCGCGTGGCTCAAGCGCCTGGATCCGCTTACGCACGCACTGTTTCGCCCGGCGGTGCTATGGCTTTGGCTTGCAGGGGTCGTGCTTGCGGCGCTGGCCGCGGGCGCGCACTGGCAAACGCTCTACGCGCATGGTCAGCAGCACCTGCTGTCGCCGCGCTATCTTGCGCTGGCGTGGATTTTGTTTCCCGTGGTCAAGGCGTTGCACGAACTGAGCCACGCGCTGGCAGTGCGGCGTTGGGGCGGCGATGTGCATGAATTCGGCATCGGCCTGTTTCTGCTGGTGCCGGCGCCCTATGTCGACGCGTCCGCTTCGGCGGGGTTCAGTTCCCGCGCCGCGCGCGTGGCGGTCGGAGCGGCTGGCATCATGCTCGAACTGGGGCTGGGCGCCCTGGCGCTTGCGTTGTGGTTCGCGACCCAGCCCGGACTGGTGCAGGACATCGCCTTTGCCACGCTGTTTATCACCACGGTTTCCACGCTGCTCTTCAACGGTAATCCGTTGCTGCGTTACGACGGTTATTACGTGCTGTGCGACACCTTCGATTTGCCGAACCTCGCCAGCCGCAGCGGCCAATACTGGGGATACCTGTTGCGCCGCTTTCTGCTGCGCGCGCACGCACAGCCGCCGGCGGCGGCGCACGGTGAGCGCAAATGGCTGATGGGCTATGCGCCGCTGTCGTACGCGTACCGCATTTTACTGGGCGTATCGCTGGTCTTCTACGCGGGCAGCTACTGGCTGCTGCTGGGCGGGGTGGTTGCGGTCTACATGTTGTTTTCGGTGCTGGTCAGGCCGCTGACGGCGTGGGCGCGTTACACGCTCGCCGCAGCGGGCGCCGAACAGGAGCGCCGCCGTTTGCGCAGGGCGATGGCGGCGGTGGCTGCGTGCGTGGGGATGTTGCTGTTCGTCGCGCCGATACCGCTGGCAACCGTGGCACCCGCCGTGGTGTGGCTGCCCGAGCAGGCACAGGTGCGGCCGGAGGTCGACGGCTTTGTAAAGTCGTTGCCGGTGCGCGACGGCGAGGCTGTGGTGGCGGGGCAACTGCTGGCCGTGCTTGAAAATCCCGATCTTTTCACCGAGCGTGACAGGGCCGCAAGCCGCATTCAGGCGTTGCAGGCCGATCGCTTTCAGTTGCTGTTGCGGGACCCGACCGGCGCGCAAAACCTTGCCGAGGAGATCGTTAACGCCGAGGCTGAGTTCAAGCGCGCCGAGGAGCGTGTGACCCTGCTCGAGGTGCGCGCCGGCGTCGCTGGCAGGCTGTCGCTGCCGCGCTACGCGGATTTGCCGGGGACATTCGTCAAGCGCGGCGTGGCCATGGGCTACGTGTTGCAGGGCGAGCAGATGCGCGTGCGTGCCGGGGTCGACCAGGATCGCGCCCACCTGGTCCGGCACCGCACGCAGGCGGTGGGCGTGCGTCTGGCGGATGACATGAGCACGCGCATACCGGCACGTCTGGCGCAGGCGGTACCTGCCGCAACACGGCAGTTGCCGAGCGCGGCGCTGGGGGATCGCGGTGGCGGACCGCTTGCCACGGATCCTGCCGACACTGCGGGCACCAAAAGTCTCGAGCCGGTGTTTCTGTATGACGTGTTCGTCAACGGCCGCCAGCTCGAACGCGTGGGCGGCCGCGCGTGGGTGCGCTTTGAACACGGCTTCGAGCCGCTGGGGTTTCAGCTCTACCGGCACGCCACGCAGTTGTTCCTGAAACAGTTTGATCCTTCCAACTGACGAAAGCGCGCGATGACGGCTGAAATCCGGATGGGGGGAGACGACCAGGCGCTCGCGGCGCCGGTGGACCAAGCGGCGGGCGAGACGGCGGCCGCGGCAAGCGCCAGTGTCATGCTGCTGCTGGACGATGTCGCGAATGCCGGCCTGCTGAGCGCGTGTCTGGGCGAATTCGGTTATCGCAATGTGGCGGTGGCCGAAACCCCCGGACAGGCGCGCCAGTTGCTGCTGAGCGACGTGCCCGATCTGCTGCTGCTCGACGGGAATTTGGCGGGCGACGCCGGCATGCAACTGCTGGCGTGGACACGCGCCGAAAGGCTGTTGAAGCACACCGCCGTCATCGTGCTGGCGGATGACAACGGCGCCGATGACATGGATCTGAAATTGCGGGCGCTTGAGCTGGGTGCGTCCGACGTTCTGGTGAAGCCGGTGAACGCGCGCGAACTGGCGTTGCGCATGCGCAATCTGCTGGCGCGCGCCGGCGCGCGCGCGCGCAACGCCGAGCAGGATGCGCTGACCGGGCTCTCCAACCGCCAGCGCTTCAATGTTGTCCTTGACTGGGCGCTCACCTACGCGCGGCGCATGAACGTGGTGGGCGCCGTGCTGCAGATCGGCATTGACCGCTTCGCGCAAATAAACGAGGCGCTGGGCCCGTCCGTCGGCGACCGTTTGTTGCAGGCGCTGGCGCACCGCCTGGCGGAGTACGTGCGTGAATCCGACATCGTTACCGATGCGTCGCGCGCCGGCGGCGGCGAACACGGCGTATCGCTGTCGCGTGTCGGGGGCGACGAGTTCAGCGTGCTGTTGCCGGTGATCCAGCGCGCCGAGCAGGCGGCCACGGTGGCGACGCGCATTCAATACGCGCTGGCGACGCCCTTTAACGTGGCGGGGCATGAACTGATCGTCACCTGCAGCATCGGCATTGCCGTGTTTCCCGCGGATGGGTTGACGCGCGACCTGATCATTGCCAATGCGGGCGCGGCCATGGCCTACGCCAAACAGCAGGGGCGCGACCGGCATGCGTTCTACGGCAAGGAGATGAACAACCGCTCTCTTGCGCGGCTGGCGCTGGAGCGCGATTTGCGGATGGCGCTGGAACGCAATGAATTTTCGCTGGTGTACCAGCCCAAGGTGGATGTCGACAGCGGGCGCCTGAGCGGCGCTGAAACACTGTTGCGCTGGCGCCACCCGGAACGCGGCATGGTGAGTCCCGCGGATTTCATTCCCATCGCGGAAGAAATCGACCTCATCATCCCGCTCGGCGACTGGGTTTTGCGCACCGCCTGCCGGCAAATCCAGACATGGATTGCCGCGGGTCTCGACGTGCCGCGCATCTCCATCAACGTGTCGGCGCGGCAGATGCATGATGCCGGATTTGAAGAGAATATCCGCCGTCTGCTGGCGGAGTACCATCTGAAAGGTGAAAACATCGTGCTGGAACTGACGGAGAGCGCCTTGATGCAGGATGCCGATAAGGCCGTTTCCTTTCTCAAGTCCCTGCGTGACACCGGCGCCGGCATTTCCATCGACGATTTCGGTACCGGTTATTCGTCGCTGGCCTACTTGCGGCGTTTTCCGCTGGATGAGCTGAAGATCGACCGTTCGTTCCTGATTGAACCGAATGAAGACAGCGAGGCGATCGCATCGGCGATCATCGCGCTGGGACACAGCCTGCGGCTGCGGGTGGTGGCCGAAGGGGTCGAGCACGAGAGGCAGCTCGCGTTCTTGCGGTCGCGCCACTGCGATGAATACCAGGGCTATTATTTCAGCAAGCCCATCGCGCCGGACGACTATGCGGCGATGCTGCGTTCGGCGGGGATGATCGCGCGATGAAGAGCGACGCCGTACAGCGCTGGCTGCAGGCACACTGCGAACGTCAGGATGACATTGCCGGCGGCGTGGTGCTGTCCCAGTCCGCCGTGGGCGAAGCGGTGATGGTTGCCGACTGGCCGCGGGCGGGACCACTCAGTGCCGGCCTGACCACCGTGGCGCGGGAGGCCGTGCGCCGCGGCAAACCGCTGGTGCTGGTACCCGCCGTGGTGCAAAAGGATGCGGGTCACGCGCGGGTGGTTGCCGTGCCGTTGCGCATAGCGGAGCGCATTGTCGGCGCCGCGTCGCTGGCGGTGCGTTCGAACGATGCCGCGGTCGCCAAAGGACTGCTCGAGGCGTTGGAGGGGCTCGCGCCTTCGCTGGCTGAAGGTCTGGCCGGTTCCATGGCAGCTTCGGCCAGGGGCGAGGCGGCGCGCGCGATCAGCGCCGGCGAGCAAAAGGATCTGCAAGATGAGGTGGCGGGCGCGCAAAGTCTGCCCGCGGCGGCGCTGAAGCTCGCCAATCACCTTGCCGGAGCGCATCAATTCGAGCGCGTGAGCGTGGGAATCATCCATCACGGCGCAATGCGCGTTGCGGCCGTCTCCCGCGGTTCACAGCTTGACGCGCGGCAGGATCTGGTGCGCGGCATCGCCGAAGCCATGCAGGAGGCCGCGGATCAGAACGCGACGCTGCAGTACCCCGGCGGGATCGAGGAGGTGCAGCGCATCCGCCACGCGCACACGCGGCTGGCGGCGCGTTCGGGTACCGCGTTGTGCACGGTGCCGCTCACCTGTGGTGGTGTCGCGGTGGGCGCATTGAGTTTTGAGCGCAAAGGCAGCACGCCGCTGGCGCAGAGCGACTGCGAGCTCGCCGCGCAGATTGCGCAGACGGTGGCGCCGGTGCTGGAACTGAAGCGGCAGGCGGATCGGCCGTGGTGGGCGCGCGCGGCCGACAGCCTGCGCAATGCCTGGCAGCGGCGCGGGCAACGTGCGCGCCGCCTGCTGGTGGGTGGGGCCGTGCTGGCCGCGGCTGCGCTGTTCTTGCTTCCGGTCACCTTCAATGTCGGCGCGCCGGCGCGCGTCGAAGGTTCCGTGCAGCGCGTGCTGGCGGCGCCGATGGACGGATTTTTGCGGCAGACGCGGGTGCGGCCCGGCGACAGCGTGAAACAGGGCGATGTGCTGGTGGAACTGGCGGATCAGGAACTGCTGCTGGAAAAACGCAAATGGGAGAGCGAAGTCACGCGTCATCAAAACAATTTTTCGCTGGCGATGGGCCGTTCCGACCGCGGGCAGTTTGCCATCAATTACGCGCGCGCGGCCGAAGCCCGCGCGCAGCTGGAACTGGTGGAGCAGCAACTGGCGCGCGCGCAGGTGGTCGCCCCCATGGATGGGCTGGTGATCCAGGGCGATCTCACGCAGGTGATCGGCGCGCCGGTGAAGCGCGGAGACGCCTTGCTCACGCTGGCGCCGCAGGATCACTACCGCATTATCGTGGAAGTGGATGAGCGTGATATCGCGCATGTGCGTCTCGCCCAGCGCGGACGCCTCGCGCTGACGGCGCTGCCCGGCGAAACCCTGCACTTCACGGTGCAACGCATTACGCCGGTGGCGACGGTGACGCGCGACGGGCGCAACGTGTTTGACGTGGAAGCGCGGCTCGACGATGGCGGTACCCTGCCGCGGCACGGACTGCAGGGTGTGGCCAAGATTGAAGCCGGCCGCTATTCGCTGGCGTGGATAGGCGCGCGGCGGATCGTGGACTGGCTGCGCCTGACGCTGTGGAGCTGGTGGCCGTGAGGAATGCAAAGTTTGCCGTTTCGTTTCAATTCAGCCGCTATGAAATACCAACTTCTTCCCTCACGCCTAGCCCCTCTCCCGAAGGCAGAGGACGGCGCGAAGCGCCGGGTGAGGGAAGCTTTTGATTTTCATGGCGGCTGAACAGATACGCCATATCTTGCTAAAGATTGTTGCCGATGATGCCGATAAGACGATGTACCCATTGGAGCGGAAGATGACGTTCAAGCGATCACGACTTGAGAGCCTGTTCCGCCGCGCCTGGCTGCTGCCGCTGCTTTATTTTCTGACGCCCGCCTATGCCCAGCAACCGCTCGGCTGCCTGATCGAGCCCGACTACGTGGCCGAAGTCGGCAGCCAGGTGGTGGGGGTTATCGAGTCGCTGCAGGTGGAGCGCGGCCAGCGCGTGGCCAAGGGACAGGTGATTGCGCTGTTGCGCGCGGATATCGAGCGCGCCGCGGTCGGCGTCGCGCGCAGCCGTTCGGAAGCCGTGGCGGACATCCAGGCGGCGAACGCCAATGCCGTGTTCGGCAAACAGCGGCTGAATCGCGCACGGGACTTGCTGCAGCAAAAATTCATCTCCGAGCAGGCCTACGACCAGATCAAGACCGAGGCCGACGTCGCCGCGCAGAAGCTGCTGCAGGCGCAGGAGCAGCGCCGGCTGGCCCAGCGCGAACTGGAATTGGCCACGTCGCAACTGGCGATGCGCACGGTGCGCAGCCCGGTCACCGGCGTCGTAGTCGAACGCTACATGGCGGTGGGCGAGCGCATTGAGGAAAAGCCGATGGTGCGCATTGCCGTGGTCGATCCGTTGCGAGTGCAGGTGGTGGCGCCCTCGTCGATGTACGGGCGCATCACGCCCAATGCCAGCGCGTCCATTACACCGGAGTTGTCCAACGCCACGGCGGTGAGTGCCCGGGTGATACTGATCGACAAAATGCTGGATTCGGCGAGCAATACATTTCGCGTGATATTGAGTCTGCCGAACCCGGGCAATACCCTGCCGGCGGGCCTGCGCTGCCGGGCGGATTTTGCAGTTGAACCGCCCGCAGCCAAGGCAGCGCGGCGCACGCCGGCAGGCAAACTGGACACCACGCTTCCGGTTGACAGGCCCAGATCCGCACCGGGCCCTGCGAAATCGTCCAGGGTGAACTAGGGTAGCCGGGTCATGCGACTCTCACTCCGAACGCCCAGGCCGACGAAGTCACGCCGCAGCAGGCCGGTGATTGAAGGCATGGAGCCGCGCATTTTGTATTCGGCGGATGGCTTGTCGGCGCTGCTCGACACGCCACAACACGATCAAGATGCGCCGCAAGCCGACCCGCCGCCGCCCCCGATTGCGCACGACACGCAGGAGCAGCCGGCCGTACCGCCACCAGCCGACGCGGCACCGGCGCCCACCATCACCACGGAGTTGGTCGTGGTCGACTCGCGCGTTGCCGATTACCAAAAACTGGTCGAGGATATTCAGGCGCGCAGCACCAGCGATACTTGGTTTGAAATTATTGTTTTAAATCAAATAGATAGCGGTATAGCGCAAATCAGCGAGCTGCTCGCGGAACGGCATGACGTGAGCGCGCTGCATATCGTGTCGCATGGCGCGGACGGCGGGGTGCAGTTGGGGTCGGATTGGGTGGACGGCGATGCGCTGGCGCGCCAGGCCGACGCGCTCATGCAATGGCGCAATACGCTCACGGGCGATGCGGACATTCTGGTCTACGGCTGTGATGTGGCCGAGGGTAGTGCCGGCCACATGTTCGTTCAGCAATTGGCGCAGCTTACTGGGGCGGATGTTGCCGCAAGCACCGATGCGACGGGCGATGCGGCGTTTGGCGCGGATTGGGTGCTCGAATACCAGTCGGGCGATGTGAATATTGAAAGCCTGTTCGAGCACGGCACGCCGGAATGGTCCGGCGTGTTGGCTATTGCATCCGTAGGTACCAACACATCGGCGCAGACTAGCAGTGCGACCAGCCTGGCTTGGACGCACACCGTTTCCAGTGGCTCCAATCTGGCGTTGATCGTCGGGGTCGCTGTAGACGGATTGGGCGCCAATGTCAGCAGCGTGACGTATGGCAGCGCTTCGCTAACGCAGGTGGGCCGCGCAACCGGTAACCATGCGGTCGAGCTTTGGAGCCTTGTCAATCCCACTGTCGGGGCGAACACCGTCACCATAAACTTTGGGGGTTCCACGGCTGCGGCCGGCGGCGCAATGACGTTTAGCGGTGTTAACCAGTCAACACCGACTGGAACGTTTGCGGGGGCCGCCGGTACGGGCACGGCAAGTTCTGTCACGGTCAGTAGCGCGGCCGGTGACCTTGTCGTCGATATTGAGAACTGGGATAACAATCCCTCCGGGTACGCGGTGGGTGGCGGACAAGCCCTGCAATGGACTGCGACCAACGCGTCAATACGCGGTGCGTCCACCACGGAAGCCGGCGCCGCCTCGGTAATCATGAGTAGTTTGGTCACGAGCGCGGCGCAATGGGAAATTGGCGCGGTGTCGATTCGGGCCGCGGCCAATGCCGCCCCCACGGCCACAAACCTGAGCGCAGCCGAATCTTATACGGAAGATACTGCGCTAAACCTGACCAACATCGTGGCGAGCGA
>CADECM010000133.1 GCA_902825845.1 uncultured beta proteobacterium | reverse complement strand
GGCGCGGAGCGCTGGCGCGATTGGTGCTGCGCAAAGAGGTGCGGGTTACGACGCGCGCGGTGGACGACTATGGCCGCGTGGTGGCGACCAAGAATCTTGGCGGCGGCGCGCCACGTGTCAATGTCGGCGAAGCCCAGTTACGCGGGGGTATGGCCTGGGCGTATACCGCGTATCATGCGGACAAGACAATGGTGGCACTGCAAGCCGGCGCGCAACGTGCGCGTCTGGGCCTGTGGCAGCAAGCCAACCCTGTGCCGCCATGGCGCTATCGCAAAGGGGAAACCGCTGCTTCTGTTCCCGACGTGGCCGGCGGTGCGTGCGGCAGCAAGCGCTATTGCTCACAGATGACGTCATGCGAGGAAGCCACTCTCTATCTGCAGCGGTGCCACGCCAAAGGGCTGGACAAAAACGGCAACGGGGTGCCGTGCGAAAATCTGTGCAAGGCAGTCAGGTAGTGAGATCGGAGTTATGTAATATTCTGTTTTTAAACAATATTTTTTGAACTACGCGGCAGAGTATCGTCTTCCCGGCGGCGCGCCGCGGGATACTTGATACACTCGCGGCGCAAGGGCACATATCGCCGCAGGCCAATCAGGAAAACACGTAATGTCACAAGCTGTACCGATGGTGCCGCGTCCCGCGGCGACAGTCACGCTGGTGCGAAACTCGCCCCAGGGCATCGAAGTGCTGATGATGCAGCGCAGTTTCCAGTCGGTGTTCGTGCCCGGCGCGTATGTGTTTCCGGGCGGTGCCGTGGATCGTCACGACAGCTCGGTGGACATTGCGGCGCGCTGTACGGGGATGGACGACAGCGAGGCGAGCCGCAAGCTCGGCGTCGATCAGGGCGGCCAGGCCTACTGGGTGGCGGCGATCCGTGAATCGTTCGAGGAGGCGGGCATCCTGCTGGCTTGCAATGAAGCGGGCGAGATCGTGACGCTCGACGACGCGACGCGTGCCGCGCGCTTTCACGCCTACCGCGCGCGCGTGGAGCAGGGCGAACATCCGCTGAGTGAAATGCTGCGTGATGAAGGTCTGAAGTTGCCGCTGCGCGAGGTGACGTATTTCAGCCACTGGATTACGCCGGCCGGCGCGACGCGCCGTTACGACACGCGATTCTTCATCGCCGCGGCGCCGGAAGCGCAAAAGCCGCTGCACGACAACCGCGAGACCATCAATCACCTGTGGGTACGTCCGGCCGAGGCGCTGAGTCTGCATCGCCAGAACCAGTTCGACCTGCGTACGCCCACCGTGCATACCCTGCGCCTGTTCGCCGAGCATGATACGGTCACCTCGCTGATTCAGCGCATGCGCGCGCTGGGCGATATCCCGGTGATCGCGCCGCGCATCGCCTCGGACGGCCGCCGCCTGCTGCCGGGCGATGCGGGCTATGAAGACGCCGCCGCCCCTTCGGCGGCGCGATAATTTTTTCAACCTGTCAGGAATACCGCCCCCATGAACCCCACCATAGTTCCCGGCGAAATTGTTCGCATCCATCCGCTGGTGCAGCGCATGACGGCGCCCAATCCAGGGATGATGACCGGCCCCGGCACCAACAGCTATATCATCGGTGACGAATCAACTGGCGATCTGGCCATGGTCGATCCCGGTCCCGACATGCCCGAACATGTCGAGCGCCTGGTCAAGGCCGTCGGCAATCGTTTGCGCTGGATCGTCGTCACGCATACGCACGTCGACCATGCGCCCGCCGCGCGCCTGGTGGCGGCCGCCACCGGCGCGAAAACCCACGGCTTTGGCAAAGTGCCCGATGACGGGCGGCAGGATACCCTGTTCAAGCCCGATCGCGCGCTGGTACATGACGACGTGGTGGATTGCGGCGCATTCAAGTTGCGCGCCATTCACACGCCAGGCCATGCGTCGAATCATCTGTGCTACCTGCTGGACGGCAGTGGTTTGTTGTTCACCGGAGACCACGTGATGCAGGGATCGACCGTGGTGATATCGCCGCCGGACGGCGACATGCACGAGTACTTCACCTCGCTCAACAAGCTAAGCGGCTACGACATCAACGCGTTTGCGCCGGGACATGGCCATGTCATTGCGAAGCCGCGCGAGGAAGTCGCCAAGATCATCGCGCACCGCCTGAAGCGCGAGCAACTGGTGGTCGATGCGCTGACGCAGATCAAGACTGCCACGCTCGACGAACTGGTGCCCGTGGTCTATAGCGATGTCTCGTCCAGACTGCATGTGCCGGCGCGCCGCTCGCTGCACGCGCACTTGCTCAAACTGGCGCGCGACGGGCGTGCGGCAGAAAACGATTCGCGCTGGCGCATGCTGTAAATATTCAATAATAACAATAGCTTACGATGGTTCTATTGCTGCGCCATGCGATCCACCGCGAGGCGCTCCTGCGCAATGGCGCGGCCCACGCCCCGGCATTCGTCGAGTGTCGTGCCGTCGCGTTTGACCCGTTCCTGAAACTCGCGCAGGCGCCTGTCGATGAACGAGAACTGCCGCGCTTCGTTCGGACCGATGCGGCCCGCGCGTTGCGCGGCGTTATAGACCACATACACATCGTCATGCGCGCGGCGGTTGTCGGCGACGCACTGGGTCAGCGGTGACACGTAGCGGCTCATGCGCGCCACTTCATCGCGCTCGTAGGCAATGGCGCCGGCCATGCGCTCGCAGTCCTGCATGCTGATCCCGTCGCGCGCGAGATCGTTTTGCATGGCGCGCAGCCGGCCGTCAATGGCGTTAAAGCGCTGCGCTTCCCGCGGGTTGATGCGTCCGGAGCGGCGGGCGTTTTCGTAGTTGCCCAGCACTTCGGCGTGCGCGCGCCGGTTGTCGGCCATGCAGCGCGCCAGCGCGGGATTGCGCCGCGTCATGCGGCTGACTTCAGCACGCATGCCGGCGATCTCGTTGCTGATCACCTGACATTCCTGCAGCGTCAGACCGTCTCGTCCGAGTTGTCCGCGCAGGTTCCGCAGCCGGGCTTCCATGGCATTGAACTGCCGGGCCTCCGACGGGCTGATGCGGCCGGCATTGCGGGCGCGCTCATAGTCATCGAGCAGATCGGCATGCGCGCGTTGATTCTCGCCACGGCAGCGGCGAATATCAGCATAGATATAGTTAGGCGGCGGCGCCTGGTTCGGATAGCCTGCTTCCGGATAGGGTGCGGGAGCAGGGGCCGGCGCGGGCTGTGGCTGCGGCTGATAGGGGATAACTTCGCAACCGCCCAGCCATACGCTCACGCACAGGACAAAACCCGGAATAATTCGGCGCGCCATCGATTCCTCGCTTGTTTGTTGTCACCAGACCGCAGCCAGTCGTGGTCCGCCGCGGCAAGTGCGGTGAACCTGATGGTGCGGCAACGGCCTGCCCTTAGTCTGCTACGCGGCGGCACCCACCAGATCGCGCAGCACATACGGCAGTATGCCGCCATGCTTCAGATAATCCACTTCGATACCGGTGTCGATGCGCAGCGTCAGCGTCACCTTCTGCGTGGTGCCGTCGGCGCGGGTGATGGTCATGGTGACATCCTGCATCGGTTTTACATTGCCGCCGGCAAGGCCTTCGATGGTGAAGGTTTCGGTGCCGTTGATGTTCAGTGACTTCACGTCCTCGCCCTGCTTGAACTGCAGCGGCACCACGCCCATGCCGATGAGGTTGGCGCGATGGATGCGTTCAAAGCTCTTGACGATCACCGCCCGCACGCCGAGCAGTTGCACGCCCTTGGCGGCCCAGTCGCGCGACGAACCCATGCCATAGTCGTCGCCGCCGAAAATCACCAGCGGCGTGTTTTTCGCGCGGTAGATTTCGGACGCTTCGAAGATGGTCATTTGCTCGCCCGTGGGCTGCACCTTGGTGATCGGGCCTTCGGTGCCGGGCGCGACCGCGTTGCGAAGGCGCACGTTGGCAAAGGTGCCGCGTACCATCAGTTCGTGATTGCAGCGGCGCACGCCAAAGTGCCCCCACTCTGACGGCGGGTGATCCTTGAACGGCTCCAGCCACTTGCCCGCCGGCGTGCCGGGGCGAATTTTGGTTGACGGGCTGATGTGATCGGTGGTGATGGAGTCGCCGAGGATTGCAAGCGCGCGGGCACCCTTGATGTCGGTCACGGCACCGGGTGTCTTGGTCACGCCGTCGAAAAACGGCGGCTCCTTGATGAACGTGGATTTGTCATCCCATTTGTACACCGCGCCTTCGATGGTGGGTATTGCATCCCACAGTTTCTTGTTGCCGGACAGGTCGCCGTATTCGCGGCGGAAGTGCTCGGCGTTGGCGGCAAACTTCAGCAGCGAGGCAACTTCGGCGTCGGTGGGCCACAGGTCTTTCAGGTACACGGGCTTGCCGTCCTGATCCTTGCCCAGCGGGTCTTTGGTGAGATCGGTACGCACGGTGCCGGCCAGCGCGTAGGCCACCACCAGCGCGGGGCTGGCGAGGTAGTTGGCGCGCAGGTTGGCATGCACGCGCGCTTCGAAGTTGCGGTTGCCCGACAGCACGGCACAGGTGACGAGGTCCTTGGATACCACCGCTTCCTCGATTTTGGCATCGAGCGGTCCCGCCGCCCCCATGCAGGTGGTGCAGCCATAGGCGACAACGCCAAAGCCGAGCTTTTCCAGCGGTTCCAACAGGCCCGCATCACGCAAATACGCGGTGACCACCTTCGAGCCAGGGGCGAGCGAAGTCTTGATGCGCGGGTGCGGCATCAGGCCCTTTGCCACAGCGCGCTTGGCGAACAGGCCGGCCGCCAGCAGCAGCGCCGGATTGGATGTGTTGGTGCAGGATGTGATCGACGCAATCAACACGTCGCCGTGGCCGACGTCAAAGGCATGGCCGGTGGCTTCGCGGCGGTTCAAGTCAGCGGCAGGCCGCGCGTAGCCATTCTTGTCGGTGGGAGCGGAAAACAGCTTGTCGAAGTCGCGCCCGAGGTCGGGCAGGCTCACCCGATCCTGCGGCCGCTTGGGGCCCGACAGGCAGGGCACGATGGAACCGAGGTCGAGTTCGACGATCTGGCTGTAATCGATTTCGCCCGGCTTGGGCATGCCGAACATGTTCTGCGCCCTGAAGTAGGCTTCGATGGCAGCCACTTGTTCCGGCTCGCGGCCGGTGGTGCGGAAATAGTCGATGGTTTTTTCGTCCACCGGGAAATAGCCCATGGTGGCGCCGTATTCCGGCGCCATGTTGGCCACGGTGCAGCGGTCGGCCGCCGTCAGTGCGGTGGCGCCGTCACCAAAGAATTCGACGAACTTGCCCACGACTTTGGTCTTGCGCATGAGTTCGGTCACGGTGAGCGCCAGGTCGGTGGCGGTAACCCCCTCGCGCAGTTTGCCGGTGACGTGGCAGCCCACGACATCCGGCGTCAGGAAGGCGTTGGGCTGTCCGAGCATGCCGGCTTCGGCCTCGATACCGCCCACGCCCCAGGCCACCACGCCGATGCCGTTGACCATGGTGGTATGCGAGTCGGTGCCGAACACGGTGTCGGGAAACCACACGCCGTCTTTTTCGAACACGCCGCGCGACAGGTGTTCCATGTTGATCTGGTGAATGATGCCATTGCCCGGCGGTACCACGCGCACGGTTTTGAATGCGCCCTGTGCCCACTTCACAAACAGGTAGCGTTCGGCATTGCGCTTGAATTCGATTTCCTGATTGCGCTGCACCGCGTCGGGCCGGTTATACACATCGATTTCCACCGAATGATCGACCACCACATCCACCGGTACCAGCGGTTCGATGCTGCCGGGGGCAACGCCTAGCCGCTCCGCCGCGGCGCGCATGGCGGACAGATCGTTGAGCGTCCCGAAGCCAATCAAATCCTGCAGCACGATGCGCACGACGATAAACGGAATTTCCGTGGTGCGCGCGCCGTTGGGTGTCCACGCAGCCAGCGCTTTCACATGATCTGCGGAGATCTTCTTGCCGTCGCACTGGCGCACCAGCGCTTCCAGCACCACGCGAATCGAGCGCGGCAGGCGCGATACCTTGCCGAGTCCGGCTTGTTCCAGCGCGGCCAGAGAATGATATTTGCCAGCCTTGCCGGCGGAGGGCGTGAAATCCCGCAGGGTTTTGAAGGGGTCTTGGGTCATCGGCAAACTCCAGGAATCTTAAAATGTAAGTATTTGATTTTATTTGGTTATTTTCAGGGCGGCAAAAACTGGTTTTAACCACGGATGAACACAGATAAACACAGACGACCCCAACAACGAAGTTATCTGTGTTTATCTGTGTTCATCTGTGGTGAATTGGGTTTTACGGTGTACCTATGCCGCCATCAATTCGCGCAACACAAACGGCAGTATCCCGCCATGCTTCAGATATTCCACTTCAATCGGTGAATCCACGCGCAGGGTGACGGTGACGTTTTGCGTGCTGCCGTCATTGCGATGGATGACCAGCGTGACATCCTGCATGGGCTTGATGTTGCCACCTTCCACGCCCAGCAGATCATAGGTTTCGGTGCCGGTGATGTTGAGCGACTTCACCGTATCCGCGCCCTTGAACTGGCACGGCAGCACGCCCATGCCGACGAGGTTGGAGCGATGGATACGTTCGTAGCCACGGGCCACCACGACTTTGACGCCAAGCATTTGCGTGCCCTTGGCCGCCCAATCACGCGACGAACCGGTGCCGTAGGCTTCGCCGCCAAACACGAACAGCGGCACCTTGTCGACGTTCTGGTAGCGCATGGAAGCATCGAAGATCTGCATCTTGTCGCCGCTGGGCTGGTGGAAGGTCACACCGCCCTCGGAACCCGGCACCATCAGGTTCTTGATGCGCGGATTGGCGAACGCACCGCGCACCATCACTTCGTGGTTGGTACGGCGCGAACCGAAGCTCGACAAATCGGTGCTGCCGGCCGCAATCAGCCAGTCGCCCGCGAGCGTGCCCTTGCGGATCGGCGCCACCGGGCTGATATGGTCGGTGGTCAGCTTGTCGCCGAATATGCCCAGCGCGCGGCCGCCTTTGATGTCGCTGACTTTCGGCAACGCCGGCTTGAAGCCTTCAAACAGCGGCGGCTCCAGCATGTAGGTGGATTTCGGATCCCATTGGAACAGCGCGCCCTTGGCTTCGGGAATCGCATCCCACAGATCCTTGGCACCTGACAGATCGCCATATTCCTTTTTGAAGTTGTTGCTGTCGACCGCGAATTTCATCACGGCATCGACTTCTGCGGGGGTGGGCCACAGGTCTTTCAGGAACACCGGTTTGCCGTCCTTGTCGTTGCCGAGCGGATCGGTATCGACGTTTTTCAGCACGGTACCGGCGAGCGCAAACGCCACCACCAGCGGCGGGCTCATCAGGAAGTTGGCTTTCAACGACTGGTGCACGCGGGCTTCAAAGTTGCGGTTGCCGGAAAGCACCGCCGCCGAGATCACATCGTTCTTCACGATCACGTCTTCGAGTTCCTTGTCGAGCGGACCGGCAAGACCCATGCAAGTGGTGCAGCCGTATGCGACGACATGGAAGCCCAGTTGCTCGAGATACGGCAGCAAGCCGGCCTGTTTCAGATACGCGGTGACGACCTTGGAGCCGGGCGCCATGGAAGTCTTCACGCGCGGATGCGGCTTCATGCCTTTTTCAACCGCTTTTTTCGCCAGCAAACCGGCGGCGAGCAGCACCCACGGATTGGAGGTATTGGTGCACGATGTAATCGCCGCAATACCGATGTCGCCGTGGCCGACGTCGCCGATGGCCGGATTGGCCACCGCAAACCGCTTGCCCATATCGGCGGCTGGCTTGTTGTAGCCGCTTTCGGCCACCGGCTTGGCGAAGAGCTCGGTGAAGCGTGCCTTGATGCCTTCGAGGTTGATGCGTTCTTCGGGCTGTTTCGGGCCTGATACGCTGGGGCGAACGGTCGACAGATCGAGCTCGACCACCTGGGTGTAATCGATCTCGCCTTTTTTCGGGATGCCGTACATGCCTTGCGCCTTGAGATAGGACTCGATGGCGTCGCAGTGTTCCTCGCGGCCCGACATGCGGTAGTACTCGAGCGCCTTGTCGTCGATCGCGAAAAAGCCGCAGGTGGCGCCGTAGTCGGGCGACATATTGGCCACGGTGGCGCGGTCGGTGGGCGACAGTGACGTGGCGCCCTCGCCAAAGTACTCAACGAACTTGTTGACCACGTTGGTCTTGCGCAGCAGTTCGGTTACGGTGAGCACGAGATCGGTGGCGGTAACGCCGGGGTTGAGCTTGCCAGACATATGCACGCCCACCACATCCGGCGTGAGGAAGTAATAGGGCTGGCCCAGCATGCCGGCTTCGGCCTCGATGCCGCCCACGCCCCAAGCCAGCACACCGATGGAATTGACCATGGTGGTGTGCGAATCGGTGCCGACAGTGGAATCAGGATAATAGACACCGCCTCTTTCCCACACACCGCGCGACAGGTATTCGAGATTGACCTGATGGCAGATGCCGTTGCCGGGCGGGATCACGCGGATGCCGGAGAATGCGGCCTTGGCCCATTTCAGGAAGGTGTAGCGCTCGCCGTTGCGCTCGAATTCGATTTCCATGTTCCTGCGCAGCGCGTCGGTTGAGTTGTGCACATCGATCACCACCGAGTGATCAACCACCAGATCGACCGGCACCAGCGGCTCGATTTTGGTTGGCTCGAAATTCTGGCGCTTGGCTTCGGCGCGCATCGCAGCGAAGTCGTTCAAAGCCGGGAAGCCCGCCATGTCCTGCAACATGATGCGCGCGAGCACGAACGGGACTTCCTGCGTGCGCTCGCCGTTGGGCTGCCATCCCGCGAGTTCGCGCACCGCAGTCTCGGTGATGCGCTGGCCATCGCAGTTGCGCAACACGGATTCCAGCACCACGCGCAGGCTCACCGGCAGGCGCGAGACCTTACCAAGGCCGGCTTCTTCAAGCGCGGCCAGAGAATACATTTTTCCCGTCTTGCCGGACTTGAGTTTGAATTCACGTATCGCTTTGAAGGGATCGTATGTCATGTTTAACTCTTTAAATTCAGATGGTTATAAAAATTAATGCCACTCGCCCGACGGAGGGCTGCGAACGCGGCGGGCACCCGCAGTGGCGTGGCTGCGCGCAAGACCCAGCATTTTAGTCTTTTCTGGCGCGCTGAGGGTGCGAAAACCGCGGGCAGGTTCAAATGGCGAAACGCGCGCCATCGTGCACGCCGTTGCAACGCGGCGCCGCCGATGCGCGTCACGCGCCGCGACCCGGCACTGCGGTGCGGCAGCAAGACATTGCAAGCGTACTTAGGTAAACTGCGCCGTGAAATGCGCGGCAGGGAGATGGACTGCGGTTCCGCAGTTGGGGGGCAGTTGCCGCGATCGCGTGTCCTATCCAAAATCGAAGAGAGAAAACAGATGACGGACCGAATCATTTTGGCAGGTATTCTCGTACTCGCGGCGGTTTACTTCTGGGCCACATCGCAAATTCCCACGCTGGAGATAGGCGACCCACTGGGGCCCAAGGCCTTTCCGCGGCTGCTGGGTGTTGGCCTGCTGATAACTGCTGCGATGCTGTTGGCCGAAATAATTCGCGATCGAAAAGCGCAGAAGCCGGCCGTGGCGGCGGAAACCGCGTCTGGCGGCAGCACGGGTGTGATCGTCCTTGCCGTCGTTGTCACAGCGATTTTCTTTGTCTCGTTCGAGACTCTGGGTTATGTGCTATCGGTGGCGGCGTACCTGTTGATCATGATGAATTACTTCAACAAGCGGGGACGATGGCTTATCAACTCATTGACCGCGGTGATTTATGCCGTGGGCAGTTATTTCATCTTCACCAAAGCCCTCGGCGTGAATCTGCCGCAGGGCGTGTTGCCTTTCTAGGAGCTGAAACATGGACACATTTCAGCATATCCTGAACGGCTTCCTGGTCTGCATCCAGCCGATCAATCTCTGGTACACGTTCGTCGGTGTATTTCTGGGCACCATCGTCGGCGTTCTGCCTGGCATCGGTCCCTCGGCCAGCATCGCGCTGCTGATCCCGATTACCTTCGGCATGGAGCCAACCTCCGCGCTGATCATGATGTGCGGCATCTATTACGGCACCAAGTATGGCGGCTCCACCACGGCCATATTGATCCGAACCCCCGGCGAGGCGGCGTCGGTGATGACGTCCATCGACGGATACGAAATGGCCAAGAAGGGCAGGGCCGGCGCGGCGCTTGCGGTTTCCGCCATTGGTTCGTTCATCGCTGGCACGCTGGGCGTGATCGGATTGACCCTGTTCGCGGTACCGCTGGCGTCCATGGCGCTGAAATTCGGCCCCGCGGAATATTTCACGTTGATGGTGTTCGCGATGACCGCGGTATCCACCCTGACCGGCAAGTCGGCGGCGAAGGGCATGCTGGCCACCATTCTGGGATTGATGATCTCCACCATCGGCATCGATCTGCAGAGCGGACAGGCGCGCTTTACCATGGGCATAGCCGAGTTTCAGGACGGTGTGGGTTTTGTGGTGGTGGTGGTGGGGCTGTTTGCAATCGCGGAAGTATTGCGGGGTCTGAGTTCAGTCCACAGCGGCACCGCGCCGGAAGCGATGAAAATTTCGGGCAAATTGTGGCTGACGAAGGAGGAGTGGACGCGATCCATCGGGCCGATCTGGCGCGGCGGCGTGATCGGTTTCATTATCGGCGTGCTGCCGGGCGCGGGGGGCACCATTGCCTCGATCATGTCGTATACCACTGAAAAGCGCATGTCGAAGAATCCGGAGGAATTCGGCAAGGGAGCCATTGAAGGGGTTGCCGGGCCGGAGGCGGCAAACAATTCGGATACCGCCGGCGCCATGGTGCCTTTGCTGACGCTGGGTATTCCCGGCGGCGGCGCAACCGCCGTACTGATGGGCGCGTTCATCATGTATGGCATTCAGCCCGGCCCGCTGCTGTTTCAGAATCGGCCGGACCTGGTGTGGGGACTGATCAACAGCATGTACATCGGCAATATCATGTTGCTGATATTGAACCTGCCGCTGATCGGCGTGTTTGTGCGCCTGCTCTACATACCGCCAGGAATACTGTATCCGCTGATTATCGCCATTTCGGTGATCGGGGCTTATGGCATCAACGGCAGCCCGATGGATTTGTACCTGATCCTGCTGTTTGGCGTGGTCGGCTACGTATTCGACAAGGTTGATATACCGGTGGCGCCGCTGGTGTTGTCGTTGGTGCTTGGCGGGATGATGGAGCAATCATTCCGGCAGGCAATGACGATTTCCGGCGCCAATCCGAAAATATTTTTCGGCAGCGCCATCACCGTCACTCTCGTGGTGATGTCGGTGATTTCCATTCTGATACCGTTTATCCTGCCCAAATTGAAGCAATTCAAGGAAGAGGGCAAGGACGAGTAGCCTGGCGGGGCCGTTCGCGAAGCGTTCCCCGGCAGGCGCCGCCGCCGATGGCGGCGACACCGTCGTCGTGGTGCCCGGTTCGGATGGCGAAAACGACCGTTCGTGGTCGCGCTTGGCGAGCCGGGTCACCGAGGAGGCGCAGGCGTTTTTCGACGGTGCCATCGTGGCGGCCAGCGGCTGTGCGCCGCCCATGCCGCCCAGGCCGGCCGTCAGGATCCACTTGCCCTTGAGGCTGCCGCCGTAGTGCTGGCGCCCGGCCTCGACGAAGGTCTCGTAGGTGCCTTGCACGATGCCCTGGCTGCCGATGTAGATCCACGAACCGGCGGTCATCTGCCCGTACATCGCCAGGCCCTTGCGGTCGAGTTCGTGGAAGTGCTCCCAGGTGGCCCACTTGGGCACCAGGTTCGAGTTGGCGAT
>CADECM010000132.1 GCA_902825845.1 uncultured beta proteobacterium | reverse complement strand
GGATCATTTCGAGCCATTTGAGTTTTTCGGGGGTAAACGTCACTGGATTCCGGCCTTCGCCGGCATGACGGCTTTGTTGTTGTGCGAGCCATGCCCGGAAGTTGGCGTTGACACGTTCGGGGAACGGGATGAGTTCGTTGTCCTGATGGATGGCGTAGCGCACCAGTGACACGAGGTCGGTGAGGATGCGTTTGCCGCTGGCGCCTTTGACTTTGGATTTTTCCAGCGCGGCGTAGGCGCTCCACAGTTGCGATTCGGTCCACAGGTGCGGTGGCTGTTGGATGGCGTCGGCCAACTCCCTCACCGCTTCGAACGTCAAGCGCTGTTTGTAGGGCCGGCTGTAGAGCACCTGCAACGCGGTGATTTCGTCCCTGTGGTCCTGGATGAATTGCTCGAACGACTGCACCACGCCGCGGGCGCGCTCCAGCGCCTCTTGGGAGAAGGTGGCTTCCAGCACTTCGTCGGCGCTGATGATGTCGATGACGATTTCGTTTTTCTTTTTGATGTCGGCTATGGCCTCGCGCAGCTTGGGGTCGTGCAAGGGGTTGACGGCTTCCTGAATGATGCGCTGGCGGGCTTCGGCGATTTCCCTGGGGGTGGGTTCCCTGCCCCGGGTTTCGCCTTGCTCCACCCGGGCTACGGCGGCCTCGTAGTGACGGTCGGGGCTTAGGGCGGCTACGATTTGGTGGCTCAATTCCTTGACGCTCAGGCCGCCCGCCAGTTGGCGAATGCGCTGGTCGTCCTCGGGCTTTAAGCGGTGTTCCATGCGCGCGAGGCGCCCGGCGAGCGAGGTCAGCACTTCATCCTCAGTGTTGCCGAAGGCCACCGCCTGCAGCAGCTTTTCAAAGCTGACGGTGGGCTTTTGCTCCATCGGTTTGGAATCGGTTTTGTCCTGCTCGCACACGCCCACGGCGTCGACAATCACAAAATGATCCTTGGCCTTGGCGTCGGGGGTCACGCTTTGCAGGTCGTCAGCCTTGATCACGCGCACGCCGCGGCCTTTCATCTGCTCGAAAAAGGCGCGGGATTTGACGGCGCGCATGAACATCACCACTTCCACCGCCTTGATGTCGGTGCCGGTGGCGATCATGTCCACGGTGACGGCGATGCGCGGCATGGGGCTGGTGCGGAATTCGTTGATCAGGTCTTTGGGCTTGGCGCCGGTGGTGCGGTAGGTGATCTTTTGCGCGAAGTCGTTGCCCTTGGCGAATTCCTCGCGCACGATTTCGACGATGTTTTCGGCGTGGGCGTCGTCCTTGGCGAAAATCAGTGTCTTGGGCACCCATTCGCGGCCGGGAAAGATTTCGGTAAACAGCTTGTCTTTGAAGGTGCGGATGATGGTGCGTATCTGGTCCGGCGCCACCACGTCGCGGTCGAGCTGGTTGGGGTCGTAGCTGAAGTCGTCGTCGAGCTGTTCCCAGCGCTTTTTGCGCGTGTCGCGCTCCTGGATTTGCACGGAGTAACCCGCCTCCACCTCCGAGCCCGTCTGGGTGATGCGGGTGCGAATGCGGTAAACGTCGTAATTGACGTTCACACCGTCGGCCACCGCCATTTCGTGGCTGTATTCCATCACCAGGTTCTGCTTGAAAAAGCCGAAAGTTTGCCTACTGGGCGTGGCGGTAAGGCCGATCAGGTAGGCGTCATAATATTCCAGCACCTGCGCCCACAGGTTGTAGATGGAGCGGTGACATTCGTCGGTGACGATGATGTCGAAGCTCTCGATGGGAAAGGCCGGGTTGTATTCGAGCGGGTCGGGACGGGCGAACAGGTTGCCCAGTTTGTCGGCAGATTCTTCTTCGAGGTCTTCGGGCAAATCCTTGCCGCGCAGCATGGAATACATGCGCTGGATGGTGCAGATGCACACGCGCGCGGTGGTGTCGAGCGTGTTGCCCTGCAGCCGCTGGACAATGTATTCCTCGGTAAACTTGAAATTGTTGTAGGGCGAATCGTATTGCTGAAATTCCTTCAGCGTCTGGTCGGCCAGATTGCCGCGATCCACCAGGAACAGAATGCGCCGCGCACCGGCAAACTTGATCAGCCGGTAGATGAACGAAATCGCGGTGAAGGTTTTGCCGGACCCCGTGGCCATCTGGATCAGCGCGCGCGGCTTGTTGGCGGCGAGCGAGGCTTCGAGGTTGCTGATGGCCCTGCCCTGCGCAGGCCACAGGCCGGTTTCGATCAGCGGCGGCATCTGCGCCATGCGCGCGAGGAAGGTGGGGCCACGGTGATCAGCAGCGACATTCGCTGCAAACGGCGCCGGTGTGTCGCCGGTGCTCAGCGGCCTGGAATCCTCAAAGGTCTGCGCGTCGTCGAGTATGCGTATCAGCGTCTCGGGCCGGTGGAACGCGAAAACGGGACGCGAGCGCGGCTCGGGGTCGAGGCCGTTGGTAAAGCGCGTTTCAATGCCGGTGGATTGATACGAAAACGGCAGCGGCTTGCGCCACGCGGGCAGGCCGGGTGGCAAACCCTTGGTGTACTTCGCGGATTGGGTTTCGACGCCCGACAGCGTTACGCCTTCCTTCTTGGCCTCAATCACGCCCGCGGCTTTGCCGTCGAGATACAGCAGGTAATCCGCAAAGCCGTAACCGGGCAGCGGAAATTCACGGATGGCGACGCCGCGCGCGGCATGAATATTGGCTGACTCGGCATCGCACAGATGCCAGCCTGCGTGCGCAAGCAATGCGTCGATGGTCTGTCGTGCGCTCGCCTCCCCCGTTGCTGCCAATGAATTGCCCCTCGACGCTTTTTGTTTGGTTGGGTCGATTGTAGTGTCTTGGTGGTTCGCGTCCAGCCGGTTGTGATGACGGCGTTTTGATACGCAGCATGAATTCTATAAGTATTTGTTTTTATTATGTTTTTATCGATATCTCCGCGATGCTGCCACGGACATCAGATGCGACTTGTAATGCGCTACGCATTGAGTCATTGCAGCTCAGCACTCAGCAATTCCACATACGCCCGATAGCAAAACACGCGCCCCGGCCGCCGCTCATTCGGCCGCCCCACAATACCGAGTTTTTCCAGATGCGCCAATGATTTGTTGATGGTGCCCCCCAATCACGCCGCCCCCGCTTGCTGCATCGGCTGCCACGCCCGGTACTCCGACAGCCGCAGCCGGTAGCGGGTAACGTTGCCTTCGTGCAGGCGGGCCAGATCGTCCATGACCAGTGCGACAACCCGATCCCGATCTTCCGATGGGACCAGGCTCGTGGCGATGGCACGGACGATCGCCACGTCGGGCGCCTGCTGGCCGCGCACGATCTCGGCGACGATGGTGATGATCGCCTCGCGCTGGCGCAGGCGTACGGGGTCGGGCTCGGCGACGGTGTCGCGGATGGCCATGTAGCGCTGGCACGAACGCTCGTAGGCCCAGACGAACACGTCGCGCAGCAGATCGACGCGCTGCAGTTCGTAGACGCCGAGCGTGCCATCGACGTAGGCCCGTTCCGGGACGTCGATGAAGGACAAGGGACAGAGGTTGTGGCGGATCAACGGGATGTTGACGCCCAGCCGCGATACCCGCTTGTTCACATCGACGTACGGTTGCAGGTAGGGGATGTGCACCATGACAAAAAAAGCCTGTTCGAAGGCATCGTCGATGGCGGCGGCTTTGTCCAGCAGTTTGGCGAAATGGGTGTCGATCTCCTGCGGTATGCCGAGCGGGTGAAACACCGTGCCGCTCACCTCGACGATGCGGTTGCGCAAACGTCCGCTTTCGCCGGGGTCGGCGAGCAGGTTTTCGGACAGCAGCGCATGAAGGTTGTTGAAGGTGAAGCAGTTGAAACCGATCTCGTCGGCCTGCTCCACCAGCAGCTCGATGGCGGCCTTGTGGTTGAGGATCATCTGCGCTTCGCGCCTGTCCTTGCCGGCAGCGGCCTGGCCACGCTCGATCAGGTTTTGCGTGTCGAGCCGGGTGTAGGTGTTGCCTTCAAGCTGGCTCGATGCCCAGGACAGGTCGATCAGCAGGCGGCCGAGTACGTCGCGCGCATAGGTGCCGGCCGGCCGCTCGGCCGCTGGCGAACGCCCGATGTTGTGCAGGTGCTCGCGGATTTCCGCTGTCAGATAGTGCGTTTCGTTGGGGCGGTAGGCGTCGAGAAACGCGCGGTCATAGCCGACCGGTTTGCGCCCCTGGATGGGTTGGCGGACATAGGCTTTGACTTCCGCGCCTTCGACAGAGGTCGGGATGTATACCTCGCCGCTGGCGTAACTGGACGCGGCTTGAAGCGCGATGTTCGCGTTGCCCGTTACGGGGGCGAGCCGGTACTTGATGGCGCGCCCTTCACCCGTGCTGACGAGGCGTTCCCCGAGCAGCAAGGCCAGCCGGCGCTGCAAGGTGCGGCGGCTGACGATCTCGGCCAAGGCCGTATGCAGTTCGTCGATACCGACGCCGTTCGGGTGTTGGGCAACCTCGGCCTCGATTCTCGTCGTCAGATCATGCGGGAGTTTTTTTGGCACGACGCACCGTTTATTGACGCGAAGACATATATTCGCGCCAATAAAATAACTTTTTTGGCGCGACATGTCAATATTTGCGCCATTCTTTTGGCGTAGTAATGCGGTGCCGCGCCAAACACTCATCTTTGGTCCAGGCCATCAAGGGTTTCAACCAGGGCATCCATCTGTTGCCAGAAGCTGCGCCCATCGCTCTGCCATTTCTCCCAGGCTGACCGCAGGCTGACGACCGCGTGGTCCCATTGCTTGATGGAATTGGGCGTGCTGGCGCCGATTTCGCGCACAATCACGCGCGCCACGACTTGCGCACCGGTGCAAGCAACTCGGAAGCCACTCTGAAGTCGAGCGCTTCCGAGTCGCGCGCCACAATGAAGTCGAGTACCTTGGCCTGCGTCGGACAGAGCTGCCCTCATATCGGCGCAAGTTCCTGACTCAACGAATCTACATACGCCCGATAGCTGAACACCCTGCCCCGACGCCGCTCATTCAGCCGCCCGACAATGCCGAGTTTTTCCAGATGCGCCAATGATTTGTTGATGGTGGCCTGCGTGAGCCCGGTCACGCTCGCCAGCGCCCCCGCGGTGGCGATGGGTTGGCGCTGCAGGGCCTGATGCACAGCCAGCACGGATGCGGCCACACGCCCGAGGCTGGCGATGCGCTCGCGATCCGCGTTTACCAGCGCGAGCAACGCGTTCGCCGTGGTCACCACCTGCGCCGCACTGGCCTGCACGGCTTCGGCGAAGAATTCCAGCCACGCTTCCCAGTCACCGTGCTGGCGCACGCCGTCGAGCAGTTCGTAATAGCGCACGCGATGCGTCCTGAAATACAGGCTGGGGTAAAGCATCGGCTCACGCAACACGCCGTCCGCCACGAGTTGCAGCACGATGAGCAATCGGCCGATGCGCCCATTGCCGTCGAGGTAGGGATGGATGGTTTCAAATTGCACGTGCGCCAATGCGGCCTTCAGCAGCGGCGGCGTGGGCTCGGGTTGGTCGTTGAGGAATCGCTCCAGCGCGGCCAGTGCATCCGGCACTGCTTCAGCGGGTGGGGGCACAAAGGCTGCGTTGCCGGGACGCGTGCCGCCGATCCACACTTGTGTGCGCCGCACCTCCCCCGGCGCCTTGCCGCGCCCGCGTGGATGGTCGAGCAAAACGCGGTGCATGTCGCACAGCAGGCGTGTGCACAAGGGCAATCCACCGCGCAGCTTGGCCAGCCCCTCGTCCAGCGCGGCGACGCACCGGCTCACTTCTTGTGCATCTTCCAGTGGCACGCCGGGCTGCTCGTCAATCTCGAACAGCAGCAGGTCGGCCAATGAGGATTGCGTGCCCTCGATCTGCGAGGAAAGCACGGCCTCCTTGCGCACAAAGCTGTAGAGCAGCAGCGCGGCATTGGGTAGGTGGGCAGAGAGGGCATCCACCCGCCCAAGCGCGACCAGCGCGTCGTCGAAGCGGCGGCGTAGCGCAGGGCTCCATTCGATGGGCGGGCTGGGCGGCAACGGGGCCGGCACGTAGGCCTGAAATGGCTCGGTGGCCGTGGTCACGGTGACGTAGCGCCCGGGGGTGGGTCTGCGCATGGGGCCAAACTTAAAATAAGGATTTCCGTTATTTTACGATAACTATTTATCGTAAAACAGCGTGGGGCGTTATTTTAAGGTGGCGGCGGTAACGCTGTGGGGCGTGCGGCGGGAATCTATATAACTATTTGTTTTTAATAACTATTTTATTCCAAATGTCGTATGCCTCGACAAGTCTTCCGGATGGGTCGAAAAGGTCAAACCTTTTCGACACGTAGCGCCATGCGCTTTGGTGCGTCCGTTTTCCGCTTTCAAGGCCCTTCGGGCTTAATCACAGCCTGGGCTCCAGCCTGCGCTGGAGCGCCGGCGTTGGTGAACCGGTCGGTTCACGCCCAGGTCAGGCGCGCTGACAACATTGGTCTTGCCGCTTAAAACGACCGCGGCATCCCCAGCACATGCTCCCCGACATACGACAGGATCAGGTTGGTCGAAATCGGCGCCACCTGAAACAGCCGCGTTTCCTTGAATTTGCGCTCGACGTCGTATTCCGAAGCAAAGCCGTAGCCGCCGTGGGTCTGGATGCAGGCATTGGCCGCTGCCCATGACGCATCGGCACCGAGGAACAGCGCCATATTGGCTTCCGCACCGCAGGGCTTGTGTTCATCGAACAATTGCGCCGCACGGTAGCGCATGAGATTCGCGGCCTCGATGTTGGCGTAGGCGCGCGCGATCGGAAACTGGATGCCCTGGTTCTGGCCGATCGGCCGGTCGAACACCACGCGCTCGGTCGCGTATTTCACCGCGCGGTCGGTAAACCAGTAGCCGTCGCCGATGCACTCGGCCGCGATCAGAATGCGCTCCGCATTCAGGCCGTCGAGGATGTAGCGAAAGCCCTTGCCCTCCTCGCCCAGCAGGTTCTCGGCGGGGATTTCCAGATCGTCGAAGAACAGCTGGTTGGTGTCCTGATTCACCATGTTGCGGATCGGGCGGATGGTGAGTCCTTTTTCAATCGCCTCGCGCACGTTGACGATGAAGATGGACATGCCGTCGGCCTTGCGCTTGACCTCGTCCAGCGGCGTGGTACGCGCCAGCAGAATCATCAGATCGGTGTGGTTCATGCGCGAGATGTAAATCTTCTGCCCGTTCACCACATAACGGTCACCCTTTTTCACCGCCACGGTTCTGAGTTTGGTGGTATCGGTGCCGGTATTCGGTTCGGTCACGCCCATCGACTGCAGGCGCAGCTCGCCGTTGGCGATCTTCGGCAGATATTTTTGTTTTTGCGCTTCGTTGCCATGCCGCAGCAGCGTGCCCATGTTGTACATCTGCCCATGGCAAAACCCGGAACTGCCGCCGCAGCGGTTGATTTCCTCCATGATCACCGACGCCGCGGTGAGCGACAGGCCCGAGCCGCCGTATTGTTCGGGGATCAGCGCGGCCAGCCAGCCGGCCTTGGTCAGGGCGTTGACGAATTCGTCGGGATAGCCGCGTTCCTCGTCAATCTTCTGAAAATACGTGCTGCCGAATTGTTCGCACAACGCGCGCACGCCCTCGCGTATCTCGGCGTGGGCTTCGTGATCGGATAGGCCTTTGAGCATGGGGAAAATCGCTTTGCTATGGGAGAGTGGCAAATTATAACAAGCGCACCGTGGCCACGTTCACATCCTGCGCGTGCCGCTGGCGAGCGCACGCGGCACGCGGTAAAGTGCGCGGCAATTCAATTGCCGCACAATCATCGTTCCATGCTGCCCGCCTGCACTGGCGCTTGCCGCCATTCCAATGATGCAAATTACAAGGTTGGGGTGAGGGATTCCCAAGAGACAATGAAAAACCCCTTACTTTGGCCTCGCCCCAAGCAGCCCTAGTCTGCCGGGAGCACGGCTGGTGCGGATGCAAGGCATTTCCTCGCGCCCGCATGGGTGATTCAAGCAATCCATTAACTGCAACGTTTCACGCCGCCTTAACCGTTGACCACGCATCCGCTCACGCCGCACTTCGGCATTGAAATCGGCAGCCTTGATCTCGCGCGCCTAAAGGACGCGGGCGCAGCAGAAGTGTTGCGTCTGATCGAGGCGCACGGCGTGGTGATCGTCCGTGGGCAGCAGCTGACGTTGCAGCAATTCGACGCCTTCAGCCGCAAGCTCGGGCCGCTGGCCATGCATGGCTATCCGCACTGTGCGGCACCCGGCCATCCTGAAGTATTGATTCAGTCGAATATCCTTCAAGACGGCCAGCCGATCGGTTACCCCGATGCCACGCGGCAATGGCAATCCATCGGCGCGCACCTTAAAACCCCCCATCGCACAACGATTTCGTACGCCGTTGAAGTTCCAGTGCAAGACGGCGTCACGCGCGGCGACACCACCTTTGCCGACACCCGCGCCGCGTACGACGCGCTGGAACCGGCACTGCGCCAGCAGCTTGACGCCATGCGCGCCGCTCATGTCGACAGCACGCGCATCCGCAAGCGTTTCACGCCGTATTTTCCCGATTCCGGACTCACCCAGATTTTCAAGCGCGGCGTGGAACACGCGATGGCGCGCAGGCATCCGCGCACACGCCGCAAGTGCCTGTATGTCAACCCGCTGACCACCACGCAAATCAGCGGCATGAATCCGCAGGACAGCGCCGCGCTGCTGGCACAGCTGTTTCAGCACCTCGCGCAGCCGGCGTTCACCTATCGTCACCGGTGGCAGGCTGGAGACATGGTGATGTGGGACAATTGCGCCGTGCAATTTCGCACCGAAGCGGACTACGCGCTGCCGTTACGGCGCCTGATCTACCGCGCGGTCATCCGCAGCACGCCTGACTGAGCCGGCGCTGACACATTGCGCCACTGCGGCTTATGAGCATCCCCCATCGCATCATCCAACCCGCCATGACACTCAAGTCCGCCTGCAAAATCGACATCGACCTCGGCCACGGCAAGACCGGCCACTGCTACTCGCTGCCGGCGCTGGAACGGCTGGGGGCGGGCAACATCTCACGCCTGCCCGTGTCACTGCGCATTGTGCTGGAATCGCTGCTGCGCAACAGCGGCGGCCCGCTGGTCAGCGAAGCGCAGGTGCGTGACCTCGCGTCGTGGCAAGCCAACGCGCCGCGCACGACCGAAGTGCCGTTTATCGTCGGCCGCGTGGTGCTGAACTGCATGGCCGGGATTCCCCTGCTGGGCGACCTCACCGCCATTCGCGGCGAAGTGCACAAGCGCGGCCTGCCGCTGTCGCTGGCGGAACCCAAAGTGCCGGTGGACATGGTGCTCGATCACACCTTGATGGTCGATTATCACGGCACGACGGATGCCATGCAAAAGAACATGGCGCTGGACATCGAGCGCAACGCGGAACGCTTCCAGTTCGTGAAATGGGCGATGCAGGCCTACAAGGGCATCCGCCTGCTGCCGCCCGGCAGCGGCATCCTGCATCAGGTCAATCTGGAGTTTCTCGCGCCCGGCGTGATGGTGCGTGAGGGCGCCTATTTTCCCGACTCGCTGGTCGGCACCGATTCGCACACCGGCATGATCGCCGGCCTCGGCTGCGTCGGCTGGGGCGTGGGCGGCATCGAGGCTGAGGCCGCCACGCTGGCGCAGCCGGTGTATTTCCTGATGCCCGATGTGGTCGGCGTACATGTGAGTGGTGCGCTGAAACCCGGTGTTACCGCCACCGATATGGTGCTGCACGTCACTGAACTGCTGCGCGCGCACAAAGTGGTCGGCAAGTTCGTGGAGTTCTTCGGCGAAGGCGTCGCCAATCTCACCGTGCCCGACCGCGCCACCGTCGCAAACATGTCGCCCGAATACGGCGCCACCATCGGCTACTTCCCGGTGGATGAGCAGACTCTGCGCTATTTTCGCCAGACCGGGCGCGATGAAGCGCAGGTGGCCGCGACCGAAGCGTACTACCGCCTGCAGGGCATTTTCGGCGCGGCCGAGCCCGGCGAAGTCGATTACTCGCAGGTGCTGCTGCTCGATCTCGCCGACATCGTGCCCAACGTGGCCGGACCCAAGCGGCCGATGGATCGTGTGCCGCTGGCGGAACTCAAACCGCGCTTCGATGCGCTGCTCAGCGCGCCCATTGCCGATGGCGGTTACGCCAGGCAGACGTTGCGCAAAGACAGTGGCCCACGCGATGGCGATGTGGTGATCGCCGCGATTGCCTCCTGCACCAACACCTCCAACCCCGGTGTGATGCTGGCCGCCGGGCTGCTCGCGAAGAATGCCGTCGCGCGCGGTCTCCGCGTGCAGCCCTGGGTAAAAACATCGCTAACGCCCGGCTCGGTGGCCGTGGGCCGGTATCTCGAAGCGGCGGGATTGCAAACATCCCTCGATCAACTCGGGTTCAACATCGCCGGCTACAGCTGCGCCACCTGCTTTGGTGCCAGCGGTCCCCTCGATCCCGCTCTGGAAAAGGCCATTATCGACAACGATGCCGTAACCTGCGCCGTGGTGTCCGGCAACCGCAATTTCGAGGCGCGCATCCATCAGGCGGTGCGCGCGGCCTTCTTGATGAGCCCGCCGCTGGTGGTGGCGTTTGCGCTCGCGGGACGCATCGACATCGACATGGCGAACGAGCCGCTGGGCACCGGCAGTGGCGGCAAGCCGGTTTACCTCAAGGACATCTGGCCCGCCAACGATGACATCGCCGCATTGATGGCCACCGCCCTGAATCCCGATGGTTATCGCGCGGTTTATGGCATGAGCGCCGACGAGATGAACCCGTTGTGGCACACCATCGCGCAGGCCGGTGGCGAGCACTTCGCGTGGAGCAAGACATCCACTTACATCAAGGAACCGCCGTGGGTATCCGACCCCGCGCTCACCGCGTCGAGCCTGATCGAATTTCGCGGCGCGCGCGCGCTGGCGCTGCTGGGCGACTCCATCACCACCGACCACATCAGCCCCATCGGCAGCATCAAGGCCTCGTTGCCGGCGGGCACGTATCTGCAGCAGCGCGGTGTGGCAATGCAGGATTTCAACAACTACGGCTCGCGCCGCATGAATCACGAAATCATGGTGCGCGGCACCTTCGCCAACATCCGCCTGCGCAACAGGATGACGCCGGGCATCGAAGGCGGCGTCACCCTGCACCAGCCCAGCGGCGAGCAGATGAGCATTTACGATGCGGCCATGCGCCATGCGGCGGAACACACGCCGCTGATCGTCATCGCCGGCGAAGAATATGGCACCGGCAGCGCCCGCGACTGGGCCGCCAAGGGCACGCGCCTGCTCGGCGTGCGCGTGGTGATCGCCAACAGCTTCGAGCGCATCCACCGCAGCAACCTCGTTGGGCTGGGTGTGGTGCCATGCCAGTTGCCGACGGGCGTGACCGTCGCCACATTGGGACTGACCGGCAGCGAAACCTTTGATGTACTGGGGCTGAGCATCAACGCGACACCGCGGCAGCCCGTAACGCTCGCCATACACCACGCGGACGGCCGACACCAAAACGTAACCGTCACCCTGCGCCTCGACACACAGGCCGAGATTGAATACGTCAAGCGCGGCGGGATACTGCCTTATGTGCTGGAGGGGCTGGCGGCGTGACGGCAATCCGGCGCGATTCGTAGGGTGCGCCATCACGCCGCGGCAAGACGAGGTTCGGCGGATCCGTGTACGCCGCCCCCCCCAACGCGCGCTGCCTGCGCCGGTTCGATCTCAACCCGTAACCTGGCGAGACCTGAACACGGCTTCCCGCGCATGGGACTGGCGCATTATTGACCTGCAGATCGATGATATAAAAAGCTGCTCTCTATTCAGCCTCAATGAAAAGTCAAAAGCTTCCCTCACCCGGCGCTCCGCGCCGCCCTCTGCTCCGCTTCAAGTG
>CADECM010000131.1 GCA_902825845.1 uncultured beta proteobacterium | reverse complement strand
TCGACAAGTCGCCGGCGGCGTAGCGGGTGATGACTTCTACCACTTTCATCTTCACGCTGATGTGGGCGGTGACCAGTTCATTCACCTGCTCGGCGATGCGGCTGAAAGCGCCCGGAAACTGATGGGCCGCGATGCGCCGGCTGATCAGCCCGGCTTCGTGCAATTTGAGCATTTCCGTTTGCGCCGCAGCGAAGCCCTTGAGCGACTGCATCATCACGCGCATGGCATCGACCACGCGGCCGCATTCGTCCGCCGGCGAATCGGTGACGTTAATATCGATCTCGCCGCGGGAGACCGATTCGGCAATCGATGTGGCCCGGCCTAAAGACCGTATCATCGAGCGAATCATCATGAATCCGAGTCCGATCGCCGCCAGGATGCCGATAACGATGGCAGCAATGACGTTGTTTCGCGTGCTGATGAAACGCGCGTTTGCCTCCTCGAAAGTCGCCTTGGCGCGCTCCACCTGCAGGTTCATCAGATTCTGGATGGTGACATCCATCGGTTCGTAGAGCGGGCGCACCTGTTCAGCCGCGATCTGATTGACTTTTTCGATATTGCCTTCCCGCAGCGCGGCCATGGATGGACGCAGGCCTTCCTGCACAAATCTCACGCGGGCCTGTCCGAATGCGTCGACCAGTTTTTGTTCGTCCGGCAAAAACTTCTGTGCGGAGAATTGATCCCAAAGCCTGGTAATTTCCGCAATGTTCTGGTCGATTAGCGCATTTGCTTTTTTCGCTTCCTCCGGCGTCGGCTTGATGATCGCGTCGCCTACCGCCGTGCGGTTGGCCGACATGCGCTTGCGTATCTCGGCGATTTGCGAAATGGGCAAGGTACGCTGCTCATAGACGGCCTGTAGTCCGTCCGCGGTGCGCGATAACGCGCTCAGACTGACCAAACCGGCCCCTGCCACCAACAGCGACATAAAGGCGATCAGCCCCACAAGGCGCGCCTTGAAGCTCATGCGGGTCACGCGCCGCCACAAAGCAGCCACCTTGCCGGCCCGAACAACGGCACCGCCGGATATCACAACACCCGCCGTGCCTTCGCGCATGCGCTGATAAAGCTGTTCCGCCGCCGCCACTTCATCCTGGCTGGGTTTCAAACGCACGGAAAGATAGCCGACGATGGCGCCGTTTTCGCGCACCGGCGAGGCCTCTGCCCGCACCCAGTAGAAACTGCCATCCTTACAGCGGTTCTTGACCATGCCGCTCCACGGACGGCCGGCTTTCAATGTGTTCCACAAATCCTCGAATGCCGCGGGCGGCATGTCGGGGTGGCGCACGATGTTATGCGCCTTGCCCATCACTTCTTCAGAGGAGAATCCGGACACGTCGATGAAGGTCTGATTGACGTACGTGATCCGCCCTTTCAGATCGGTCTTGGACACGATGGTTTCGCCTTCCGGCAGAAACACCTCGTGGTCAGTGATGGGCATGTTGACTCGCATAACGCTCCCGTTTGTGGTTGGGTAGTACGATTAAAATTCCTGCCAATCCTCGTCAGCGCCGACGGCCTTTTTGGGCGACGGCTTGCTGATTTCGGAGCGCGCCGGGGCTGCCGCGGGCGCCGCTCTTTTGGCGGGCATACGTTGAACATTCACCGCGCGATTCGGTCCACGGCGCTCGGTGTTGGCGCTGGCGGCACGCACCCCGCCTTGCGTCAGCGTGTAGCGCGACACCAGTTGCACCAGACTGCCGGTTTGCTCTTGCATGGATTCGGCTGCTGCCGCGGCTTGTTCCACCAGCGCGGCGTTCTGCTGCGTGACTTCGTCCATCTGCGTGATCGCCTGATTCACCTGCTCGATGCCGCTGGATTGCTCCTGGCTCGCCGCGGTGATCTCGGCCATGATGTCGGTCACGCGTTTGACCGAGCTGACGATCTCGTCCATGGTCTGCCCCGCTTCGTCCACCAGCTTGGTGCCGGCGTCCACGCGGTTGACCGAGTCTTCGATCAGTTGTTTGATTTCCTTGGCCGCGTTGGCACTGCGTTGGGCCAGGTTGCGCACTTCGGTGGCCACCACCGCGAAGCCGCGGCCTTGTTCGCCGGCGCGCGCCGCTTCCACCGCGGCGTTCAGCGCCAGGATGTTGGTCTGGAACGCGATGCCGTCGATGGTGCCGATGATGTCGGCAATCTTCTTGCTTGATTCGCTGATGCCCGTCATGGTGGTCACGACCTGCCCCACCACCTCGCCGCCTTTTACCGCCACATCGGAGGCGCCCACCGCCAGTTGATTGGCCTGACGCGCGTTTTCGGCGTTTTGCTTGACGGTGCTGGTGAGTTCTTCCATCGAGGAGGCGGTTTCTTCCAGCGAGCTCGCTTGTTGTTCGGTGCGGCTCGACAGATCGGTATTGCCTTTGCTGATTTCGTCCGCCGCGGTGCTGATGGTTTCGGTGGATTCCTTGACGCTGCCGACCACGCCCGCCATGGCTTCGATCACCGCGTTCAGGCCTGAGCACAAGGCTTCGATCTGCCCGCTCTTGCCCTGCATCGGCACGCGTTGCGTGAGGTCGCCGTTTTGGGCGGCATCCGCGACGACTTGCGTCTGCTCCACGGCTTCGCGCATGGCGGCCGCGGCTTTGACCTGCTCGGTAATGTCGGTGGCGTACTTGACGACCTTGAACGGCTTGCCGTTCATGTCAAAAATCGGGTTGTAGGAAGCCTGTATCCAGATCTCCTTGCCGCCCTTGCCAATGCGCTTGTACTGCGCCGCGTCGTATTCGCCACGGCCGAGCTTTTCCCAGAAGGCGCGGTAGTCCGCGCTCGCCGCATAGGCCGGCTCGGCGAACAGGCTGTGGTGCTTGCCCTGAATCTCGCTCAACGCATAACCAAGCGCGTTGCAAAAGTTTTGGTTGGCGGTAACGATGGTGCCATCGAGTTTGAACTCGATCACGGCCTGCGCCGTGCTGATGGCTTTCAACTGGCCTTCGTAATCGGCGGTCTTGAGTTTTTCCGCGGTGATGTCGGTGGCGAACTTGACGACTTTGTACGGCTTGCCTTCGGCATCAAAAATCGGGTTGTAGGAAGCCTGAATCCAGATTTCCTTGCCGCCCTTGCCGATGCGCTTGTATTGCGCGGCATCGAATTCGCCGCGGCCGAGCTTTTGCCAGAACGCGCGGTACTCCGCGCTCGCGGCATAAGCCGGCTCGGCGAACAGGCTGTGGTGCTTGCCCTTGATTTCGTCGAGCGTGTAGCCCAGCGCTTGGCAAAAGTTCTCGTTGGCATTGAGGATGATGCCGTCGAGCGTGAATTCGATGACCGCCTGCGCTTTGTTGATCGCCGCGAATTGTGCCTGCAGATCGGCGAGCGCCGCTTTGTCTTCGTTTTTGGCGGCGGTGGAAGTGCGTTTGAAACCGAACATGATTGCCTTTCTTAAGTATTTGATTTTATTGATTATTTTTGACTCATTCGGTATAAGGGAACAGCTTCCCTCACCCCCGGCCCCTCTCCCGGCGGGAGAGGGGGGTAAGCCCTTCTCCCTCCGGGAGAAGGGTGGGGATGAGGGGAGGTTTTTTAGTTGCCTCAGGAACCTGAATGGATTTCTAAAATTTTTTACTGCACGGTGTCGCCGTCAACCAAAGCCATGTCGGCGCTGGTCATGAGTTTTTCGATATTCATCAGAATCAACATGCGCTCATCCACGGTGCCCAGGCCGGTAATGTATTGCGTGTCGAATGAGGCGGAAAAATCCGGCGCGGGCCGGATCTGTTGCGCGTCGAGCGTGATCACATCGGACACCGCGTCGACCACAATCCCCACCACGCGCTTGGCGATGTTCAGAATGATCACCACGGTGAGCGTGTTGTATTGCGCGTCGCCCAGGCCGAACTTGATGCGCATGTCGACGATGGGAACGATGGTGCCGCGCAGGTTGATCACACCCTTGATGAACTCCGGCGCGTTGGCGATGGTCGTCGGCTGTTCCCAGCCGCGGATTTCCTGCACCTTGAGGATTTCGATGCCGTATTCCTCGGCGCCGAGGCGGAAAGTCAGAAACTCGTTCGCTTCACCAGCGCCGGCGATATGCGACGCGGCGGTTTTTTGGGTGGTGGTCTGTAACATGGTTTTTGTTCCTTGTGAGAGGGAGTAAAAGATCAGGCTGCCTTGTCGAGCCGGCTGTGCGCGAGCGCGACCATGTAGGCGATGTCCAGAATCAGCGCCACGCGGCCGTCGCCCATGATGGTGGCGCCCGAGATGCCGGGGACTTTGCGGTAGTTGGTTTCAAGGCTCTTGATCACGACCTGGTGCTGGCCGACCAGCTCGTCGACGAACAACGCGGTCTTGCCGCCTTCGGCTTCGAGAATGACAATGATGCCGTCCTCGAAGCGCTGCTTGTCGGCGCGCATGCCGAGCACTTCGGCGAGCGAAATCACCGGCAGGTATTCCCCGCGCACCGACAGCACCTGGCCGCGGCCGCTGATGGAGCTGATGGCGCCGGGTTGCGGCTGCAGCGATTCGCAGATGGTGCCCAGCGGCATGATGAACGCCTCGTTGCCCACGCGTACCGACATGCCGTCAAGAATGGCCAGCGTCAACGGCAGCTTGATCGCAATGCGCGTGCCGGCGTTGACCGCGGAGTAAATCTCCACTCTTCCGCCCATCGCCTGAATGTTCCGCCGCACCACATCCATGCCGACACCGCGGCCGGATACATCGGTAATCACTTCAGCCGTGGAGAAGCCGGCTTCGAATATCAGCGACCACACTTCGCTGTCGCTCATGTTGTCGGACACCGTCATGCCGCGCTCTTTGGCCTTGGCGAGAATTTTTTCGCGGCGCAAGCCACGGCCGTCGTCGGCCACTTCGATCACGATCGCCCCACCCTGATGGAAGGCACGCAGCGTGATGGTGCCCTTGCGCGATTTGCCGTTGGCCACGCGTTCATCCGCGGGCTCCAGGCCATGATCGAGACTGTTGCGCACCAGATGCGTCAACGGATCGACAATGCGTTCGATCAAACCTTTGTCGAGTTCGGTGCCTTCGCCGGTGGTAACCAATTCCACTTCCTTGCCGAGCTTGGCGGCGGTATCGCGAACCACGCGCGGGAAGCGGCTGAACGCCACCGACATCGGCATCATGCGGATCGACATCGAGGCTTCCTGAATGTCGCGCGTATTGCGTTCGAGCGTGGCCAGGCCGTTATGCAGCGCTTCGTACAGCACCGGGTCGGCCTTGGACGCGGTTTGTGCCAGCATCGCCTGCGTGATGACGAGTTCGCCCACGAGGTTGATCAACTGATCGACTTTTTCCACACTGACGCGGATGGAAGCGGAATCGCTCGCGCCCGCCGGCGCCGCGGCCTTGGCGGGGCTTTTGAGTTCGACCACTTTTTGCGGAGCTTCGTTTACGGGTGCAGGGGCCGGCGCAGCAGGTGCGGGCGCGCTTTCGGGTTGATTGGCGGGCAGTGTCGCGGCGTCGACAAACAGACCAAATTCGGTATCGGCGGCGGTCGGCGGCTTGGGCGCGGACTTCGCGGCCGGCGCGGCTTGCGGCGCGGGCGCCGCTTGGACCTTGACGCGCTCAGGATCAGCCATGAATGCGATGGCGTCGGACAAATCCGCCGCGCTCACCTCGGTGAGTATGCTGAAGCGACGCAGGACGGCTTGTTGCTTTTCCTCTGCCGTGGTGGTTTCGGTCACCACGCCGAAGTCCTTGAGATCAATCACCACGCCATCCACTGCAGTCACGGTAAAGCCGGCATCGAGCGGTGCAAAGACGAGTTCCAGTGTTTGCTTGCCCGCGGGAGCGGCCGGCGCCGCGGCAACAGCTGGCACGGCGGTTTGAGCAAGCGGTTGTGCGGGCACCGCGGCTGTCGCCGCCGGCTCGAGAAACGCGCGCAGCCGCACGCACAGCGCGGCCACTTCGGCTTCGGGCACGCTGTCGCCGCCGCTTTTCAGGGCGCCCAGCATGGTTTTGAGCATGTCGCCGGAAGCGAGAAATACATCCACCAGGTCGGTCGACAACGGCATTTGCTTTTTGCGCACCTTGTCGAAGGTGGTTTCCATCTCGTGCGTGAGTTCGGTAACGTCGGTGAAACCGAAGGTCGCCGCACCGCCCTTGATCGAGTGGGCCGCGCGGAAAATCGCGTTCAGTTGTTCGTCGTCCGCGGTCGCGACGTCGATATCGAGCAGCAGCGCTTCCATCGCGTCGAGGTGTTCCCCGGCTTCGTCAAAAAACAGTCCGTGCAGTTCGGACATGTCGAAATCGCTATCACCACCGGCTTCTGAGCTCATTATCGTAACTATATGATTTAATTGGAATTATTAACCGATGACTTTTTTGACCACGTCCACCAGGCCTTTGGGCGCAAACGGCTTGACCAGCCAGCCGGTGGCACCCGCGGTGCGGCCCGCTTGCTTCATTTCCGCGCTCGACTCCGTGGTCAGCACCAAAATGGGCACCGCCTTGTAGCTGTCCATCGCACGCAAGCTGCGAATCAGCGTGAGGCCGTCCATGTTGGGCATGTTCTGGTCGGTGAGTACGAGATTGACCTGCATCGCTTGCGCGCGCTCCAGGCCTTCCTGTCCGTCGGCAGCTTCGATGACCTCATAGCCGGCGCCTTTCAGAGTGAACTGAACCATTCTGCGGATGGATGCCGAGTCATCTACTGCCAGTATCGTTTTTGCCATTTCGTAAACCTCGTGTGTTTGCTAAAACAAGTCCACTGAACCGCCGCTCATGCAAGCCTGTTCCACCGGGCCGTTGGGCCTGGTGCATACGCTGCCCGCGATTTCGTTGGCGAGATCGTCTTCCGACAGATCGGGCAGGCGCGTGAGCGATGCGGCTATGCGTTCGAGCAACTCGATACGCCGCACGGCGTGCCCCACCAGCTGATTGGCCATGTCCTGAAACTGCAGTGCGCTAACGGCTTCGCCCACGGCTTGCTCCATGTCCTGCATCGGGCTTGGCATCACCTGCCGCGCGGAAATTTCGCCAATTTCGTTAAAACTCGCCATCAGGCGTTCCGCGGCGTCGTCGATCAGACTGCGCAGCCGGTCCAGCTCGCTGCGCGCGTTGCTCGCCTGCGTGTCGTGTATCTCCAAAAAGCGCGCCAGCACAGGCTGCGCGATATTCAGATCAGTTTGTTCTGCATTAACCATAGTGAGCCGCCGCCATGCGTTTTCTCGCTGTAGATGGGAAAGGATTGTTGCGCATCGATGTCGCTTTTGATCTGTCGAGCAGGCCGGGAAATCCGCCGCAGTTCGGGTGCGGGACCTGCCACTAGCCGTCCCCTGTGCGTTCTCCCATGCGATGATTTCAGGAGCCGCAGTGTCGCGCGCGGGGCACCTTTGCCAAGGGCGAAACAGCACGCGATACAGCCATTTGTTTCACCCGCTTGCGGCATTGGCCTCGTGGGAACGGCGACAAGCAGCACACAAGGAAAAGGGCTGGGGTGAAAACGGGGCTGTGCTTCAGAGTGCGCTCATCCTCCGCACAATGCCTCCCCCGCTCTCACCCCAGCCCTCCGCCACGGCCTGCCGGCGCTAAAACCCCAGACTTTCCAGCAGATCGTCAACCTGACCCTGATCGGTCACCACGTCGTCACGGCCTGCACCGTTGATCACGGGTCCCGCCAGCGTGTTCTCCAGCACCTCCTTACGCTGCGCGGGCGCACTCGCATCGAGCAGCAGTTTGACCAACTGCTCTTCCAGTGAGCGTGCAAGGCGCGTCACGCGCTGAATGACCTGTCCCGTCAGATCGTGAAAATCCTGCGCCAGCACGATTTCGCTGAGTTCGCTGCTGACCTTCTCGCCGCGCGCTTGCGCGCTGGCCAGATAGTCCCGGGTTTTGGCGCCCAGCGCTTGCAGATCGTCAACGCTCGGACCCTTGCCCAGCGCTTCGGCCCACAAAGTCTGCAGTTCTTGCGCTTCGCTCAGGGCTGCGTCCTGTTCGGATTTGGCGCGCTCGGCGGCATCCAGCACTTTTTCAGCAGCTTTTCCGGTCAGTGTGGCGATGTAGTCGAGTCTTGCCCGGGCATCCGGCAACGCGCCTACGGCATCCTCGACGTCCTTGTCGTAGCCCAATTGCCGCAGCGTGTCGTGCAGATTGCGCGTCAGCATTCCGATGCGCACGAATATGTCGTGCGGCGAAAGGGCATTATTCGGCCCCAATTCCGCAACGCACTCGGGCGCAGCGGCTAAAACAGTGGCGGTTTGCATGTCAGGCCGCCTTCTTCCGAACATTGGTGAGCTTTTCTACCAACGTTGTCTTGGTAAACGGTTTGACGATGTAGCCCGAAGCACCGGCCTGGGCAGCCGTAATGATGTCTTCCTTCTTGGCTTCGGCGGTTACCATCAGCACCGGCAAGGCCTTGAGCGAGTCGTCAGCGCGAATCGCGCGCAACAGGTCAAAACCGTTCATGTTCGGCATGTTGACATCCGACACTACAAAGTCGAATCCGCCGCCCCGCAGTTTTTTCAATGCGGCTTCGCCGTCTTCGGCTTCGTCCGCGTTCTGGTGGCCCAGCTCCTTCAACAGATTGCGCACTATCCGGCGCATGGTGGCAAAGTCGTCTACAATCAAGAACTTAGGTTCTGCACTCATGGTATCCCCTCAACAGATTTCAGGCTTCAACGCCGTGATGGCGCCGTCCAGTCAAGTTTGATAACGGCTAACGATGAGCAATCTTGAGGTGTTACGGTGGTGTAACGGCGCCAGTATTTGCGCAATGAACGCAGGAATTGCGCGGTAAAACCGCGTCTATTCCGTCACTACCCGTCGCCGCTATGTGACAGTTTTGCGCCCCGGGGTCGTCCCGGTTGGCCGGTTCGGGCCGCGCTGTCTAACTGGCTACAGAGGATTGGGCGACGGCCGCGCGCAGCACGTCGTCGGGGATGTCGTCAAAGGAGGCGTAGTTCATCGACTCCAGCCGGTAATACAGCCCGCGCCTTTGCAGCAATTCAGCGTGCGTGCCGCTTTCCACGATGCTGCCGCCCTGCAGCACGATAATTCGGTCAGCCTTGCGCACCGTGGCCAGGCGGTGTGCGATCACCACGCCGGTGCGCCCGGACAACAACCGCTTGAGCGCAAGCTGGATCTGGCTTTCGGTGTAGCTGTCGATGCTGGCGGTCGCTTCGTCGAGAATCAGGATATCCGTATTGGCGACCACGGCGCGGGCAAAGCTCAACAACTGCCGCTGCCCGAGTGACAGATTGGCACCTCGCTGCTCAAGCCGGGTTTCATAACCCTGCGGCAAGCGCATGATGAAATCGTGGGCACCGACGGCTCTGGCGGCATTCATCACCGCCTCGCGCGTGGCGCCTTCGCTGCAGTAGCGGATGTTTTCGTAGATCGTGTCGGTAAACAGGAACGGTTCCTGCAACACCATGCCGACATGCCGGCCGAGCGAGTGTTGCGTGACCTCGCGCACGTCGTGCCCGCCGATCAACACCTGTCCCTCCCACACGTCGTAGAAGCGGTGAATCAGCGCGGTGATGCTGGTCTTGCCCGATCCCGTGGGACCGACCAGCGCCACCACTTCGCCCGGGCGCACGGTGAAACTGACATTCCTGAGCACGGGCTGGCCGGGGTAGTAGCCGAAGGTGACATTGCGCAAGGCGATCGAGCCGTCGATCGGCCCCAGTTCGATGGCACCCGCGCGGTCGACGATATCGACCGGCACATCGAGCACCTCAAATATGCGCTGCCCCGAAGCCATCGCCCGCTGCAACACGCTGTACTGTGCCGTCAACGAACGAATCGGATCAAAAAACCGCTGCACGTAAAAAATAAAGGCCACCATCACGCCCAGTTCGAGCGTGCCGTCGAGCACCATGGCGCCGCCGACGAACACGACTATGCCCATGGCGGTACCGGTCAGGGTATCCACGATGGGCACCATGACCTGTGAGAATTTTGCCGCCCTCAGCGTGGCGCTCAGGTAGCCGCGGGCCTTGATCTCGAAGCGTTCGAAATTGATTTTCTCGCGCGTCATCCCCTGCACGGTGCGCACGCCGTTGATGTTTTCGGCGAGCGCGCCATTGACGATGGAACTCGCCTTGCGCGCCTGAACGAACGCGCGCCGCGCGCCGGGCAGCCAGATGATGCGCACCACCAGCAGGACCACCAGCACCGACAGCGTCAGCGCCGCCAGCTTGAGATTGAGCCACAGCAATACCGTGACGATGCCGATCAGCAGCAGCATGTCGCCGAGCGAGGTCACCAGCGTGTCGAGAAATTCCTGCAGCGCGCCCACATCGCCCTGCAGGCGCGACATCAGGCGCCCGACCTCGGTTTTGTCCATGAACGACATCGACAGCTGCTGCAGGTGCGCGTACATGGCGCGGCGCAGGTCGAACAGGATGCGTTCTCCCGTTTTTCCAACAATGACCTCCTGCCCCAGACTCGCCAGCGCATTGACGGCAGCCACCGCGACGAATGCCAGCGCGATCAGGGACAGCAGCCGTACATCCGTCACGCCCGGCACCAGCACCTTGTCGATGGCCGTGCGGATGACCAGCGGTATCATCAACTGGCTTGCGGTAAACAATACCACGCAGGCGACGGCGATCGACAATGGCCGGCGATACGGGCGCATGAAGCGGCCAAAGCGCCGGATGACATGGCCGTTGAAGGCCGCGCCGAATATCTGCTCGTCGACATCATCCCTGATTTTGTTCGCGGCATCTTCGCCGTGCATGGCGCCGGCGCCGGCAGTGGCGTGCGGGGTGGTGGACATGGGCGGGCTATCCGTTACCGGCCGTCTGCGCGACGCCGCGCCGCGGCGGCTCGTCGATGCCGCCCCGCACCTGCAGTTCGTACAAGGCCTTGTAGTGTCCGCCGAGGGCAAGCAATTGCGCGTGGGTGCCGCGCTCGGCGATGCGGCCGGATTCAAGAAACAGGATTTCGTCGGCGTGCATCAGCGAACCCAGGCGATGCGAGATGATGATCGTTGTGCGCGCCGCGCCAATGTCACGCAACGCGGCGCGCAGTTTGTGTTCGGTGCCGGCATCCACCGATGCGGTGGAATCGTCGAACACGATGACCGCCGGACCCGGCAACAGGCTGCGCGCGATCGACAGCCGCTGGCGCTGTCCGCCCGACAGGTTCAGCCCGCGTTCGCCGATCAGCGTCTCGTAGCCCGCCGGCAGGCCCTGCACATAGTCGTGCAGTTGCGCCACTTCGGCCGCGCCGGTGACGCGATCACGCCGGGCATCCGGGTCGCCGTAGGCGATGTTGCTGTCGATCGGTGCCGAGAACAGGAAAGTATCCTGCTGCATGACGCCAACGTGGGTACGCAGCGAATCCAGCGACACGTCGCGTATATCCTGGCCATCGATGGTAATGCGTCCGGCGCTGACATCGTAAAAGCGCGGAATCAGATGCGCCAGCGTTGACTTGCCGCTGCCCGGCGGGCCGACAATGCCCAGGGTCTTGCCCGGTCCCACCTCAAAGGTAATGTCGCACAACACGGGCCGTGTATCGCCACCCGCGCCGTAGGCGAAATCGACATGCTCGAACCGCAGCAAGCCCTGCGTCAGTGCGAGCGCCCGGGCACCGGGCTTATCGGCGATTGCCGGTTGCAGATCGATGACCTCGAACACCCGTCTGCCAGAGATCGATCCGCGCGCGGTGGCATTGACGATCATGCCGATCTGGCGCACCGGCTGCTGCAAAATCGCCATGAAGGCGAGAAACTCGGTCAACACGCCGACGCTCAGCGTGCCGTGTATGACCTTGATGCCGCCGATCCACAGCACCAAGCCCATGGCCGCGTAGTACGAAAATATCATCAGCGCGCCGTTGCGATAGCGGATTTCCACCCGCTTCAGGGACATGGCAATGGCGCTTGCCGAGGCTGCGTCAAACTTGGCCAATTCGGCCGCCTGCGCCACGAACGCGCGCACCACGCGGATTCCGCCCAGGTTTTCCTCCATGATGCGCGTGAGTTCGGACAGGCGTTCCTGCAATTCGCGCCAGGTTCGCCGCAGCC
>CADECM010000130.1:9950-12068 GCA_902825845.1 uncultured beta proteobacterium | reverse complement strand
GAATTGTTGCCGTCGCATGGGTGCCGCGTAGCGAAACCCATCACAACCCGTCTTGCTACACCGCTGATGTGTTGCACCCATCCTACGAAAATCAGTGGTCGTACGGTAAAATCCTGTTTTATAAAAGTTTCTTCCCGCCGTGATTACCATTGCCCTGTCCAAGGGCCGCATTTTTGATGAGACCTTGCCGCTGCTGGGCGCGGCGGGCATTCGACCGTCCGAGGACCCGGAGAAATCGCGCAAGCTGATTATCGGCACCAATCAGCGCGAGGTGCGGGTGATTATTGTGCGTGCCACCGATGTGCCGACGTATGTGCAGTACGGTGCGGCCGATCTGGGTGTGGCGGGCAAGGATGTGCTGGACGAGCAGGGCGGGCAGGGGCTGTACCAGCCGCTCGATCTGAACATTGCGCGCTGCCGCATGATGGTGGCAGTGCGTGACGGATTTGATTATCTCAAGGCGGTGAAGCAGGGCGCGCGGCTCAAGGTGGCAACCAAATATGTGCAGACGGCGCGCGAGCATTTTGCGTCCAAGGGCGTGCACGTCGATCTGATCAAGCTCTACGGTTCGATGGAACTGGCGCCGCTGGTGGGGTTGGCGGATGCGATTGTCGATCTGGTGTCGACCGGCGGCACGCTGAAGGCGAACCATCTGGTGGCGGTGGAGGAGATCGCGCCGATCAGTTCGCGCCTGGTGGTGAATCCTGCCGCGCTGAAATTGAAGCGCAAGGCGATGCAGCCGATCCTCGACGCGTTTGCCAAGGCTGTCGGCTGATCATGCGCAGGCTGTCCTCAGTGGATGCCGGATTCGATGCGGCACTCGCACAGTTGCTGGCGTTTGAATCGGCGCAGGATCCGCAGATCGACGCCGCGGTCGCAGCCATCCTTGCGGATGTGAAGGCGCGCGGCGATGCCGCGGTGCTGGAATACACGCAGCGCTTTGATCGCCTGAGCGCAACGACGCTGGGTGAACTGGAAATTCCCAAGACGGAACTGGATGCCGCGCTGAAATCGTTGCCCGCCTCACAGCGTGATGCGCTGGCCGCAGCAGCGGTGCGGGTGCGCAGCTTCCATGAAAAACAATCAATAAAATCCAATACTTACATTGATGATGCCGGCAACGAGCTGGGGCAGCAGATTACGCCGCTGGATCGCGCCGGGATTTACGTGCCGGGCGGCAAGGCGGCTTATCCCTCGACGGTGCTGATGAACGCGACGCCGGCGAAGGTGGCCGGGGTTGGCGAAATCATCATGGTGGTGCCCACGCCGGGCGGCGAGAAGAATGCGCTGGTGCTGGCGGCGGCGTCGCTGGCCGGTGTGGACCGCGTGTTCACCATCGGCGGCGCGCAGGCGGTGGGCGCGCTGGCGTACGGCACGCAAACGATTGGGCAGGTGGACAAGATTGTCGGCCCGGGCAATGCGTATGTGGCGGCGGCGAAGCGGCGCGTGTTTGGCGTGGTGGGCATCGACATGGTGGCGGGGCCGTCGGAAATCCTCGTGGTGTGCGACGGCAATACCGATCCCGACTGGATCGCGATGGACCTGTTTTCGCAGGCCGAGCACGATGAGATGGCGCAGTCGATCTTGCTGTGCCCGGACGCAGCGTATCTCGACAAAGTCGCCGCGAGCATCGAACGCCAGATCGAGACCATGCCGCGCAAGGCAATCATCCGTGCGTCGCTCGATGGGCGCGGCGCGCTGATCCAGGTGCGCAATCTGGATGAGGCGTGCGCGATGGTGAATCGCATCGCACCGGAGCATCTGGAGCTGTCCGTCGAAAACGCCCGCGCGCTGCTGCCGAAAATCCGCCACGCCGGCGCGATTTTCATGGGCAAATATTCATCCGAGGCGCTGGGTGATTATTGCGCGGGCCCGAATCACGTGCTGCCGACCTCGCGCACCGCGCGCTTTTCGTCGCCGCTGGGTGTATACGATTTTCAGAAACGTTCGAGCATCATCAATGTGTCGCGCGAAGGCGCGATCACGCTGGGCGCGATCGCGGCGGAGCTGGCACGTGGTGAAGGGTTGCCGGCGCATGCGGCGTCGGCGGAGTATCGGGTGCCGAAGTGAATGCATGCGTGATGAACTACGATGAGCAAAAATACTCCCTCGCCCCGC
>CADECM010000130.1:4376-9850 GCA_902825845.1 uncultured beta proteobacterium | reverse complement strand
CCCCGCGTGCGGGGCGAGGGAGTAAGTACGCTGGTCGGTCGAAATGAGCCGCTACTGGAGCCCGGTAGTGCACGGCCTCACGCCCTACGTGCCAGGCGAACAGCCGAAGCTGCCCAACTTGGTGAAACTCAACACCAACGAGAGCCCGTACGGCCCGAGCAAGCGCGTGTTGGATGCGCTGCGCGCGGAGGTGGGCGATACCTTGCGGCTATATCCCGATCCGGGCAGCGACGCTTTGCGTGCGGCGATTGCCAAGCGCCACGGCCTCACGCCCGATCAGGTGTTCGTCGGCAACGGCTCGGACGAAGTGCTGGCGCATGTGTTCATGGGTCTGCTCAAACACGACGCGCCGGTGCTGTTCCCCGACATTACTTACAGTTTTTATCCGGTGTATTGCGGGCTGTATGGCATCGAATTCGTGCAGGTGCAGCTCAACGACAAATTCGAAGTCGATGTCGGCGATTATCTCCGGAACAACGGCGGCATTATTTTCCCCAACCCGAACGCGCCGACGGGCCAGCTCGTGTCCCTGGCGGAAATCGAGCGCTTGCTCAAAGCCAACACAAACTCCGTGGTGGTGATCGACGAAGCCTATGTCGATTTCGGCGGCGCATCCTGTGTGCCGCTGATCGCGAAGTATCCGCAGCTGCTGGTGACGCACACGCTGTCCAAGTCGCGCGCGCTGGCGGGGCTGCGCGTGGGTTACGCCACCGGCCATGCCGATTTGATCGAAGCGCTGAATCGCGTGAAGGACAGCTTCAATTCCTATCCGCTGGATCGCTTTGCGCAGGCCGGCGCGGCTGCGGCGATGGCAGACGAGGATTACTTTCAGGCGATGTGCCAGAAAGTCATCTCCACCAAATCGCGGCTGACCGGGGACTTGCAGGCCATGGGTTTTGACGTGCTGCCGTCGGCGGCGAACTTTATTTTCGCGCGCTTTCCGGGCCGTGACGGCGCGGATATTGCGGCGAAACTCCGGGAACGCAGCATCATCGTGCGGCATTTTCGCAACCCGCCGCGCATTTCGCCGTTCATGCGTATTACCATAGGCACTGACGAGCAATGCGCGGGTCTGGTGGATGCCTTGCGCGAAATCATAAAATTCAATAAAATCAAATAGTTACGTAAATGCCGCTGCGGCGGCCCAAAATCATGTCCCGGCAGGCGCAAGTCACCCGCAACACCAACGAAACGCAAATCAGCGTGTCGCTTGATCTCGACGGCAGCGGCAAGTCGAAACTGTCGACGGGCGTGGGCTTTCTCGACCACATGCTCGACCAGATCGCGCGCCACGGCGTGTTCGATCTGGAAATCACCGCCAAGGGCGACCTGCACATCGACGCGCACCACACGGTTGAAGACGTGGGCATCACGCTGGGTCAGGCGTTTGCGAAAGCGATTGGCGACAAGGCCGGCGTGCGCCGCTACGGGCACGCCTATGTGCCGCTGGATGAAGCGCTGTCGCGCGTGGTGGTGGATTTGTCCGGCCGCCCCGGGCTCGACATGAAAATCGATTTCGTGCGCGCGCGCATCGGCGAGTTCGATGTCGATCTCACGCGCGAGTTTTTCCAGGGCTTCGTGAATCACGCGCTGGTCACGCTGCACATTGACAACCTCAAGGGCGACAACGCGCACCATCAGGCGGAGACCGCGTTCAAAGCCTTCGGCCGCGCGCTGCGCATGGCGGTGGAACTCGATCCGCGCACGCAGGGCGTGCCGTCGACCAAGGGATCGCTGTGAGACCAGAGGTGTAAGACGTTGCTGTTCACCTGCTCACTCGTTCACCCATTCACCCGTTTACGCTGTTACTGACAATGATCGCTGTCATCGACTACGGCATGGGCAATCTGCGCTCCGTGTCCAAGGCCATCGAGCATGTGGCGCCAACCGCAGACGTGCGCGTGACGGATGATCCATCGGTGGTGCGCGCGGCCGGGCGCGTGGTGTTTCCGGGACAGGGCGCGATGCCGGACTGCATGCGCGAACTGCGCGGCCGCGGGCTGTATGAAGCGGTGATCGATGCCGCGCGCGACAAGCCGTTTCTGGGCATCTGTATCGGGTTGCAGATGTTGTTCGACCGCAGCGAAGAGGGGGATACCCCGGGCCTGGGGGTGTTGCCGGGACGCGTACGGCGTTTTGCGCACGATCTGGCCGGCAGCCGTGGTGAGAAGCTCAAGGTGCCGCACATGGGCTGGAATCAGGTCGAGCAGCGCATTGCGCATCCGCTTTGGCGGGGAATCGCGACTAATGCCCGGTTTTATTTCGTGCACAGTTATTTTCCAGAGCCGGCCGACGCCGGCCTGACTGCCGCAGTGAGCCATTATCCGGATGCATTCGCCTGTGCCGCCGCGCGCGACAACCTGTTTGCCGTGCAATTTCACCCGGAGAAAAGCGCCGCTGCAGGTCTGCAGTTGCTGGCGAACTTTACAACGTGGACGCCCGCGCTGCGCCGCGACACGCGCCCGGCATGACAGTACGCGACTTTTCCGGCTATAGTATGATAGCCCGAACGGACAAACCCTCATTCTGCTGAACCGGTAATCGTCTCGCCAACAGCCTCCTGCGCAAGTTCCGCTGCGCGCCGCATTGTCCGTACATCCATCGTTTCCATAGACGTTCACCCCTATGCTGATCATCCCAGCCATTGACCTCAAAGATGGGAAGTGCGTGCGCTTGAAACAAGGCGATATGTCCAGCGCCACGGTATTTTCGGAGGACCCGGGTGCGACTGCGAAGCGCTGGTTGGAACTTGGCGCGCGCCGCCTGCACGTGGTCGACCTGAATGGCGCCTCGGCGGGCAAGCCCAGGAACGGCGCCGCCATCAAGGCCATCGTGGCCGCGGTCGGCGACAAACTGCCGATTCAACTCGGCGGCGGTATCCGCGATCTGGATACGGTGGAGCAGTATCTCGATGCCGGCATTCGTTATGTGATCATCGGCACCGCGGCGGTGAAAACGCCCGGCTTCCTGCATGATGCGTGCACGGCATTCACCGGCCATGTCATGGTTGGGCTCGATGCCAAGGATGGCAAGGTGGCAGTCGACGGCTGGTCAAAAATGACGGGTCATGACGTGGTCGATCTGGCCAAGAAGTTCGAGGACTACGGCGCGGAAGCGGTCATCTACACGGACATCGGCCGCGACGGCATGCTCACCGGTGTCAACATCGAAGCCACGGTCAAGCTCGCGCAAGCGCTGAGCGTACCGGTGATCGCCAGCGGCGGCGTGACCAATCTGGATGATGTGAAGGCATTGTGCGCGGTGGAAGGCGAGGGCATACAGGGTGCCATCACCGGCCGCGCGGTGTATCAGGGAACGCTCGATTTCGCCGCGGCACAGAAGCTGGCGGATGAACTCTCTGAAGGCAAGGCGTGAATTCGTGAAGGTGTGAAGGCGTGAAGGGGGTACCCCGTTCACCCGTTCACCCGTTCACCCGTTCACCAATTTCATGGGTCTGGCCAAGCGCATCATCCCCTGCCTCGACGTCACCGCGGGCCGTGTGGTCAAGGGCGTCAATTTCGTCGGTCTGCGTGACGCCGGCGACCCGGTGGAGATTGCCCGCCGGTATGACGATCAGGGCGCGGACGAACTGACGTTTCTCGATATTACGGCGAGCAGCGACGACCGCGATTTGATTTTGCATATCATCGAAGCGGTGGCGGCGCAGGTGTTCATTCCGTTTACCGTGGGCGGCGGCGTACGCTCGGTGAACGACGTGCGGCGCTTGCTCAATGCCGGCGCGGACAAGGTGAGCATCAACACCGCGGCGGTGCAGAATCCACAACTGGTGGCCGACGCATCCGGGCGCTACGGCGCACAGTGCATCGTGGTGGCCATTGATGCGAAGCGTGTACCCGGTACCGTTCCGCTGCGTTGGGAGGTATTCACGCACGGCGGGCGCAAGGCAACCGGTATCGATGCGCTGGAATGGGGCCGCAGAATGCAGGCGCTGGGTGCGGGAGAGATTCTGTTGACCAGCATGGATCGCGACGGCACGCGCGTCGGCTTCGACCTTGAACTCACGCGCGCGTTTTCCGACATGCTGGAAATACCGGTGATCGCCAGCGGCGGTGTCGGAGATCTGGCGCATCTTGCTGATGGCGTACTCCACGGGCGCGCTGACGCGGTGCTCGCAGCAAGCATTTTTCACTATGGCGAATACACGGTTACGCAGGCGAAGGCATTTATGGCGGGTAAGGGGATTGAGGTGCGGTTGTGAGGGATGAAGGGGTGAGGGATTGTACAGGTGAAGGGGTGAACGAGTGAACGAGTGAAACCCCCTCTCCCCCGGGTACGGGGGAGAGGGGGAGCGACTTTTGGGTCACCCGTTCACCCCTTCACCCATTCACGAATTACCAAAGATATGAACGACAACTGGCTGAACAAGATCAACTGGGCGCAGGATGGACTGGTGCCCGCGGTGGCGCAGGATGCGGCCAGCGGCCGCGTGCTGATGGTCGCGTGGATGGACCGCGCGGCGCTGAAGAAAACCGTGGATACCGGAGAAGCGCACTACTGGTCGCGTTCGCGCAAAAAACTTTGGCACAAAGGCGAAGAATCGGGGCATGTGCAGAAGGTCAAGTCCATTCGTCTGGATTGCGACGAGGACGTCGTGCTGCTCGAGGTGGAACAAGTGGGCGGTATCGCCTGTCACACCGGCCGTGAGAGCTGCTTTTTCAGCCTTTACGACGATGGCCGGTGGGTGGCCGTCGATCCGGTAATCAAGGATCCGAAGGAGATTTATTACAAATGATTGACGCTGCCGTGCTGCAACGACTGGGTGAAACGCTGGCCGCGCGCAAGACCGCCGATCCGGCCAGTTCCTACGTGGCCGGGCTGATGGCCAAGGGCGAGGACGCCATTCTGCGCAAAGTCGCCGAAGAATCAGCGGAAACGCTGCTGGCCTCCAAGGAGGGTGATAAACTGCATTTGGTGCGCGAAGTAGCGGATCTTTGGTTTCACAGCATGGTGTTGCTGGCTTGGCACGGCCTCACACCAAACGACGTGCTGGCGGAGTTGCACCGGCGCGAGGGTATTTCGGGCATTCACGAAAAGGCGTCACGCCGATAGGGTATATCCGGGGAGACCTTTGTGCGTAGACGCGCATGCGCAAAGGCCGAACCATGCCGCGGCCGAATGGCGTCACGAAAGTAGATTTCAGGAGAACATCATGGGTTCATTCAGTATCTGGCACTGGCTGATCGTGCTGGCGATTATCGTGCTCGTCTTCGGCACCAAGAAGTTGCGCAACCTTGGTGGCGATCTGGGCAGCGCGGTCAAGGGCTTCAAGGACGGCATGAAGTCCGAGGGCGACAAGACGCCGGACGCTGCCGCCAAGGGCGAAATTCCACCCAAGACCGGGCAGACGTACGAGGCCGAGGTGAAAAAGGAAACGTCGAAGACGTGAGGGAGGCAAAGCCGTGAACGCGTGAAGGCGTGAATGAGGTACCCCCTTCACCCCTTCACCCCTTCAC
>CADECM010000130.1:0-4276 GCA_902825845.1 uncultured beta proteobacterium | reverse complement strand
CAAACATGTTCGACATTGGCTTTTCCGAGATGATTGTGATCGCGGTCATCGCGCTCATTGTGCTCGGACCGGAAAAACTGCCGCGCGTGGCGCGCACGGCGGGGCATTTGCTTGGGCGCATGCAACGCTACGTGAATGACGTCAAGTCCGACATTAATCGTGAAATCGAACTCGAAGAATTGCGCAAGCTGCAAAAGGAAATGCAGAATACCGCGCAGTCGCTGGAGCAGGCCGTGCGCGGCGAAGTCAATGCCGTTGAGTCCGAGTTCAGGCAAATTGGCGACAGCGCTCAGAAGGCGCTGTCCGAACCTGCCGGCGACGCGGTGACCGACGCCATCGCCGGGCCCGCGCCCGCACAGCTTGAATTGGGCCTAGACGCTGCGCCGCTGGCCAATGCGCCGCCGCCCGCCCCGGCGAACGCCGCGCCGGGCAAGGCCTAGTTCCGCCGTGGCACTGGCCGAAGATACCTTCATCTCGCACCTGGTTGAACTGCGGGACCGCATGGTGCGTGCGCTGCTGGCGGTGGTTGCGGCGCTGATACTGCTGGGGATCTGGCCCGGATTTGCGGCACTGTATGATTTTCTGGCGGCACCGCTGATTCATACCTTGCCGGCGGGCTCGAAAATGATCGCGACTGGCGTGATCACGCCTTTCCTGATTCCGTTGAAGGTCGGCCTGATGGCGGCATTTCTGCTGGTGCTACCGTATGTACTCTACCAGGCGTGGGCATTCGTGGCGCCCGGTCTCTATGCGCACGAGAAAAAGCTGGTACTGCCGCTGGTGGTGAGTAGTACCGTCTTGTTTTTTGCCGGCGTCGCCTTTTGCTACTACATCGTGTTCAACCAGGTATTCAAGGTCATTGCCAGCTACGCGCCGGCCAGCATTACCCCCGCGCCGGACATCGAACAGTATCTGTCGTTCGTCCTCACCATGTTTCTCGCGTTTGGCGTGACCTTCGAAGTGCCGGTGGCGGTGATCGTGCTGGTGCGCATGGGCGTGGTGACTGTGCAGCAACTGCGCGATTTTCGCGGCTACTTCGTGGTGTGCGCCGCCATTGCCGCCGCGGTGGTGACGCCGCCGGATGTGGTGTCGATGCTCGCCCTGCTGATTCCCATGTGCCTGCTGTACGAGGCCGGCGTGGTGGCGGCCAGCTTGATGTCTTCGGTCAAGGCGCCGGCGGCGCAGCCCGGCGACAGCATGGCGAACGAGATGGCGGTGATCGAAAAAGAAAACAACAACGGCAGCCGCTGACGGCCCGGCGAACGCTGTTTTTATTTCTTTTTCGGGTTCTTGGGCCGTTTGCCCACAACCACCCTCAGTTCGATTTCCCGCTGCGCGCGCAGCACCTTCAAGGTGGTGCTGGTGCCGGGCGTGATGGCCGATATCAGCGTCAGCATGCCGGCTGAATCCGTCACCGGTTTGCCGTCAACCGCGATTAACAGATCGCCGGCTTTCATGCCGCCCTGCTCGGCGGGCTTATCCTGCATGACCTCGCTGATCAGGGTGCCGCGCGCATTGCCCAGATTCAGCGACTCCGACAACTCCGGCGTCAAATCCTGCACCGCGACGCCGATCCAGCCGCGGGTGACGGTGCCGCTCTGCACCAGCTGATCCAGCACCAGTTTGGCGGTGGAAATGGGAATCGCGAAGCCGATGCCCAGCGAGGCGCCCCCGGGCGTGCGCGAATAGATCGCAGTGTTGATGCCGATCATGTTGCCGCTGATATCCACCAGCGCGCCGCCGGAATTGCCGGGGTTGATGGCGGCGTCGGTCTGGATGAAATTCTCGAAAGTATTGATGCCCAGATGGTTGCGCGACAGCGCGCTGATGATGCCCATGGTCACCGTCTGTCCGACGCCGAAGGGATTGCCGATGGCGAGCACCACATCGCCCACCTGCGCCTGATCCGATTGGCCGAAGCTGATCGCCGGCAGCTTCGGCAGATCAATCTTGATCACGGCCAGATCGGTTTCGGGATCGGTGCCGATCACCTTGGCCTTGCCGCGGCGGTTGTCGGCCAGTGCCACTTCGATTTCGTCGGCCGCTTCCACCACATGCGCATTGGTAAGGATGTAACCCTGATCGCTGACGATCACGCCGGAACCCAGGTTGTTGCTCTTCTGCGACGGGCTATCGCCCTCGCCCCCGAAGAAGTAGCGGAAGACCGGATCGTCCATGAAGGGCGCGCGCTGCGCTTTGACTTCCTTGCTGGTGTAAATGTTTACTACCGTGGGCATGGCACGCTTGACCGCCTCGCTGAATGAGGTGATTTTGGGGGCAGTGGCTGGGGCGGCCACTGTCTGCGCGGGAGCGGGAGGTGGTGGCGCGACGGGCGCGGGACGTCCGTTCCAGGGCAGCAAATCGGGCCGCAGCGTCGATACCACGAAGACGAGTGCCAGGCACAGCGTCACCGCTTGCGAAAAGTACAACCAGAATCTGCGTAACATGAGCAAAGGGAGTGGTGATTTACCGGATCGCGCGGCACGCGCGATGGCGGCGATTATTGCCTAAACGGCACAGCGGTGAAAGGGTGCCGCGTTGCGGATCGGGAATTTAAGCACGCGAGGCCGTGTCCGGACGCCGGGCGCTGGGCGCGCCTTGCATGACGGTACGGCCATATCGTGTAAGCTGTTGTTTTTGAACAATTTTTAAAGGTTTTATTTCACTTTTCCCGGTACTATCGTGTAAAATCAGGCCTCTTGCACATCTCTTTCAGGAAAATTCCTCGTATGGCTGAACAACAACCCGACAAAAGCCGGCGCTGTATGCTCGTGGCTGCGAGCGTTGCAGCGGGCGGCGTGGCAACCGTTGCCGCCGGCGTGCCGTTTGTGGCGAGCATGCTGCCTTCCGAACGTGCCAAGGCCGCCGGCGCGCCGGTGGAAGCCGACATCAGCAAACTTGCGCCCGGCGAGCGCATGACCGTGGAATGGCAGGGTAAGCCGGTATGGATCGTGCGGCGCACGCCGGAAATGCTCGCGGCCGTGAAAAAGGGCGATGACCTGGTTGCCGATCCCGCCTCGAAAAAAGTCATGCAGCCGAAGTACGCCACCAACGAATTGCGCTCGATCAAGCCGGAATATCTGGTACTGGTGGGCATTTGCACGCATCTCGGGTGTTCCCCGGTCGAGAAATTCGCGGCCCAGCCCGAGGCATTTGCGGCGGACTGGAAAGGCGGATTTTACTGCCCGTGCCACGGTTCATTGTTTGACCTGGCTGGCCGCGTCTACAAGAACAAGCCCGCGCCCGATAATCTGTTCGTGCCGAAGCATAAGTACTTGTCCGATGGCCGAATTCTGATCGGCGAAGACGAAAAGGGAGCCTGACACCAACATGGCCGCTACAAAAAAAGAACCCGTGGTCATTCAGGGAGCCGGTGTTCTCAATGCGCCGCTGAGTGGTTTGCTGACGTGGGTGGATCAGCGTTTTCCGATGATGTCGCTGTGGAAAGACCACCTGTCCGAGTATTACGCGCCGAAGAACTTCAATTTCTGGTACTACTTCGGCTCGCTCGCGATGCTGGTGCTGGTGTTGCAGATCGTCACCGGCATTTTCCTCACCATGCACTACAAGCCCTCGGCGGCGGAAGCCTTTGCCTCGGTCGAGTACATCATGCGCGATGTGCCTGCGGGATGGTTGATACGCTATCTGCATTCCACCGGCGCCTCGGCGTTTTTCCTGGTGGTGTACCTGCACATGTTCCGCGGCCTTATGTACGGCTCCTACCGCGCGCCGCGAGAGCTGATCTGGATCTTCGGCATGATGATCTATCTCGCGCTGATGGCCGAAGGCTTCTTCGGCTACCTGCTGCCGTGGGGCCAGATGTCGTACTGGGGCGCGCAGGTGATCATCAACCTGTTCGATGCGTTGCCATTGATCGGGCCGGACCTGTCGACCTGGATTCGCGGCGATTTCGTGGTGGGTGATGCCACGCTGAACCGCTTTTTCGCGTTTCACGTGATTGCCATTCCGCTGGCGATTCTCGGCTTGGTCGCGGCGCACATTCTCGCGCTGCACGAAGTGGGTTCCAACAACCCCGATGGCGTCGAGATCAAGGAAACCAAGGACGCCAATGGCCGCCCGCTCGATGGCATCCCGTTCCATCCGTATTACACGGTAAAAGACACGCTTGGTGTGGTGGTGTTCGCGGCAATTTTCTGCCTGATCCTGTTTTTTGCGCCGGAAATGGGCGGTTACTTCCTCGAGTACAACAACTTCATCCCCGCCGATCCGCTGAAGACGCCGCCGCACATCGCGCCGGTGTGGTACTTCACGCCGT
>CADECM010000129.1 GCA_902825845.1 uncultured beta proteobacterium | reverse complement strand
GCGCGCCGATGGACCACAGGCGGGCCTTGAGTTGCGCGCTGGTCGCCGCGGAAGCTTGGTTGCGCGTGGTAACCGCACCCATCGCCTGAAAGCCGCCAAAGCTCGGGGTCTCGTAGGTGAACAGGTTGTTCTGACGGCGACGATATACCGCGGGCGACACAGTAGCGATCGTTTGACCGGGATCCGCAATGCCGAAGGTCGACGACGTGCCGGCGATGATGTGCGCGTTACCGAACACACCGGTGTCGTTGGAGCCGACATTGCCCGCGGTGTTGATGCGGGTCCACGGGGTCTGCCAGTTGCCGTAGAAGACATTACCGAAGCCGCCCTTCAGACCCAGCGCGCTGTTACGCGAGCACCAGTAGCTGCCAGCCTGATTGTTGGTGGACGAGGTGTTACCGCCACCGCGATAGTCGAGCGAGCTTGCGCACTGGAACCACGCCGACAATCCGCCACCCAGTTTTTCTTCGCCGCGGAAACCGATTTCCGAACCGGGGTTCTGGAAGTGGTCGTAGGTCTGAAACTGACTGCCGGTACCGGGCTGAGCGCCATTATTAAGGCGGGCGTACTCGCCGTAGAATGTTCCGTACACGTTCACGGTTGCGTTCTGCGCCAGCGCCGGAGCGGCGCCAATCGCGGCCAGCGCGCCGCCAACGGCCACTGCAACTAGATTCTTTTGCATCTGTTTCTCCATTGTGTTGTAACCCTTGCCCCCAAGTAGTATTACTTACTTCTCCTCGCGAGCGCTCTGCCTTACTTTTGTGTAAAGGACGCTCGCAGTATGCAAGCACTCTCCGGCAAGCTCAATATTTTGGCGGTTTATTGGCGCACATCGGCTGGCATTCGTTGTGAGTACGCAACACTATATAAGTATTATGACTTACTTATTTTATTGTTTTTTATAACCATATGATTTTAAATAATTATTTATAACTGGTCAGTCAAAATATGGACTCTAGAACATACGGTAAAAGCGTAGTATTGAGCGCTGAAAACGCGGGTTCGATGCCTCGGCGTGAAAAAAAAGGGGGCTAATCGCCCCCTCCTTTTGACGTCTGTGTGTGCTCAGGCGCCTTGCGGAACAGCCGCCGTCCGGTTTTTGGCAGCTGCGGCATCGGCCGCGTCAAAATCCTTACTCGTAAATCCGTACAGGTGGGCGCCGCCCATGAAGATCTGTGCCGCCATATCGCGCCCGACGTTGCGCAGCAGGTTGTTGGAGACATTGGTGAAATCGGAGTCGAAATGCGGGTAATCGGTGGAAATGCACATGCGGTCGGCGCCGATCAGTTCGGCCGTGCCCTTGATCTCCGGCTCGCTGCCCTCGACCGCAGCCCAGCAATTGCGGCGGAAGTATTCCTTCGGCGTCAGCGACAGATACGGCGCATGCGAATCGCGGTACTGCGGATAGTCCCATTCGATGCGCGACAGGATGCCGGGCACCCATGAATTCTGCGCCTCCAGGTAGGCGACACGCAGCTTCGGATGGAACTCGAACACCCCTGCGATAATCATCGCGATCAGCGCCTGCTGCATTTCGATCCAGTGACTGGCGACATGGCGGTAAAAACGGTTCTCGCCATACAAGGTATTCATATGGCTGTTCCAGGCACCGGTGCCCTCGTGAAATCCCAGCGTCACATTGAGTTCTTCATGCAGGCTGTAGAGCGGATCCCAGTAATTCGAATGCCAGTAGTGGCCCTTGATCATGTTGGGACGCAGAAATGATCCGACGGCGCCGAGCTCGGTGACGCAACGAATCAACTCCTGCCCCGCCAGATTGACGTCCTGCAGCGGCAGCATCGCCGCGAACTTGAGCTGGCTCGGGCTGTACTGGCAGAAATCGTGAATCCAGTTGTTGTAGGCCTGGCACAGCGCCAGCGACAGTTGCGGGTCCATGTCGTCGCGCGCAATCAGGCTCAGGCCCACGGTGGGGAAAAGCACCGCGATGTCCACGCCTTCAATGGCCATCGCCATCACCTGCGCTTCGGCGTTGTAGCTGCGCGAGATGGCAAAATCCAGACGACCGGGAGCCGCGCTGCGCGAACCGGACAGCGGCTGCGTGCTGTTACTGTCGCGGATCGGGCCGCGCTTGCGGTACTTCTGCATCTCGACGTCATTCGAGGTCGGTTTACCGTCGATGATGATGACGCCGCGGCGCGGACGCCCGTCCTTGCCCAGCGGCAGAATGACGCGATCGCGATATTTCGCATCGAGATAGGTCGAGAACAAATCCACCGGTTCCATCACATGCATGTCACAGTCGACAAACCTGAGCCCATCTTTCATGATTTTCTCCGTGGTAATGCGCCCGCTCGCGCCGGCGGCCGCCGACGTTGCGCGATGCGCGGTTAACATCGCGGGGTGCCCGCGACGATTCTACTGAGCAACAATCCTGCGGCAAACCACCTTCTGTCGCGGCCGCGCGCCCGGTTCAACGGCGGAACGCGGCGGCCCTAACCCACAACCATCGCGTGCCGCGCGCAACGCGATCACGCGTTAGTCATCATCCTTGGGGAATTGCATCACCAGTGCTTCGAGCCCGACCGGGCCGGCCTTGATTTCATACGCCGATTCCGTGTGCTCGACAAAGGTCATCGACCATTCGGGCAGTATCTGGCCGTTGGCCGCCATGCTGCCATTGGCGACCCACACGTAATAGCCACCGCCGCGCGCGGGATGCGGTCCGGGCGCCGACATGCCGGCGCCAAGCCGCACCAGTTGCGCCGACATTTCATCCTCGATTTTGCCGGGTTCAAATAGCGGCTCCCACGCCACTTCCCGGCGAAACTGCAGCACCGGCCGCGTGGACAGCGCAATATGCGGCGAGATCCAGTTGCGGCGCTTGCTGGGTTTGAGTTTTTCGCGGTAGCCCGGTTTGGACAGATAGACGGGCGCGGAATCACCAATACGATTGCGCAGGGCAATGAATGTCAGGCCGTGCGGCCCGGCAACCAGCGGCCCATAAGCGCTGTGATGATCCTTGTATTGCAACATCAGCGGCCGCACTTCCGTCTTCGCCATCATCCCCGCGCCCGACGGAAAAATCTGGAACTGCGCCACGCCATGAAAATGCGGCAGTATGGTCTCGTTCGGACTCATCTGGGTCATCAGCGCCTGCGGTCCGGACGACAGTTCGGCCGTGCTGTAGCGCGGCCCGAAATAGGATGAACCCCAATGCTCGATACCGGTGCCGGGCGAGTTCACCACACTCAGGTTGTCGAGCACTTCAACGCCGCTTTTTGCGTGAATCATTGTCGTTGTCCCATGACTGTATTGCACATGCCCGCAAGCGCAAAAAGCCAATGTATCCCGCTTTGCCATGAGGGTCAATCGCGCGCCAAAACGGGCCTTGATGCCAGCCGTTGCCGCGCACCGGCCACCACGGGAGTGCTACCATGACCACACACCTCGTGCTGGCGGTGCGCGGCGAACTCTCGTTCCAAAGCAGTACCGTTTCTGAGGAGACCGGTATGACTGACGTGATCGGAGAACGGCAGCACCTCATCCTGGCAGTGGCGGCGGCAGCGTGGCTATGCGCCGGCGCAGCGTGGGCACAGAATTATCCAAACCGGCCGGTGCGCTATGTGGTGCCGTTCGGCGCGGGCGCGTCACCCGACATTGTCGGGCGCATACTGGCCGAGCGTTTCACGCGCTTGTGGGGCCAGCAGGTTTTCGTGGAAAACCGGGTAGGCGCCGCAGGCGTGCTCGGCTCCGCCTTTGTCGCCAAGGCAGAGCCCGACGGGCATACCCTGCTCCAGTGCAATATCGGCTCCAACGCGATCGCGCCGTCGCTGTATCTGAAGGTGCCTTACGATCAGGTGCGCGATCTTGCTTCGGTCACGCGCATCGGACTGACACCCAACATCATCACGGTTCATCCGTCGATGCCGATTCGTACCATCAAGGAATTCATCGCGTTTGCCAGGGCCAATCCGAACAAACTTAACTACGCCTCCGGACTGCCCGGCACCTCGCCGCAGCTGTCGATGGAGTTGTTCAAGATGGTGGCGAAGATCGACATCGTCAATATCCCTTACAAGGTCGGGGCGCAGGGTGTGTCCGACAACATCGCCGGTCAGGTGCCGGTGGGCATTTCCAATTTCCCGGCGTCGGTGGCGCCGGTTCAAGCGGGCCGTCTGCGACCGCTGGCCGTCACCAGCGCGGCACGTACCAAACAGCTGCCCAATGTGCCGACGCTGGCGGAGGCAGGCATCACTGGCTTTGACGTCAGTTCATGGCAGGGCGTGTGCGCCCCCGGCGCAACACCGGCGGCGCTGCTCGACAAGATGAATGCGGACATCAACGCCGTGTTGCGCATGCCGGACATCCGCGCGCGGATGGAGGAACTGGTGATGGTCGGTGCGCAAACCACCCGCGCGGAGTTCGATCAGTTTATCCGCTCGGAAATCGCGCGTTGGGCGAAAGTCATCCAGGACGCAAAGATTCCGCGGCTGTAGGACGTGCGCGGCGCCCGCCGCGCGCTTACATCCCCTTGAACACTGGCTTGCGCTTTTCCTTGAAGGCGGCGACCGCCTCGCGGTGATCCTCGGTCTGCGAACAGCGCGCCTGATTGAAGGCTTCGAGGTCGCACACCGTGGCAAAACTCTCGGTCTCCGCGGCAAACAGATTGCGCTTGATGCCCGCCACCGCCACCTGCGGCATGTCGGCGATGCGCCGCGCAATGTCCAGGGTGGCCGCACGCAGCTCCGCGTCTTCCACCACGCGGTTGACAATGCCCAGCTTGAGCGCCTCGTCGGCGCCGACCATGTCGGGCAGCAGGAACAACTCGCGCGCCTTGGCGGTGCCCACCAGCCGCGTCAGCGTCCAGGTGCCGCCCCAGTCGCCGGAAAGCCCGATCTTCAAAAAGGCGGTGGTAAAGCGCGCCGATTTGCCGGCAATGCGCAGATCGCAGGCGAGCGACATGCTCATGCCCGCACCGGCGGCCACGCCGTTGACCATGGCGATGATCACTTTGGGATGCTTGCGCATGGCCATCGGTATGGTGTTGGAAAACTGGATACCGCGTGCCCGCGCCTCATAGCCCCGTGCGGCACGCTCGCCCATGCCCTTGACGTCGCCGCCCGAGCTGAACGCGCGTCCGGCACCGGTGATGACAATGCAGCGCACGTTGTCGTCGTCGGCATAGCGGTCCATCGCGGACAGCAGGCCGTTGCGAATATCCATTGACAGCGCGTTCAGCGCCTCGGGACGATTCAGGGTGAGAACGGCCACGCCGTCTTCGATGGATTCCAGCAAATCTGCCATGGCTTGCTCCACAGGTCGGGTTAAAAAATTCGCGCGCTGCAATTGGAAGGCAATGTAGCCGCCGCGGGGCGTGCCGTCAAACGCCGGATGCGCGGCGCGGGCGCACCCGTGGCGCGCCCGAACCAATGGCGGCACAATCGGCCGCAGTGCCGTGTGGCAGCAACGGAGTGGCCCCGCCATGAACATCGAACTCACCCCTGAACTGGAAGAACTGCGCGCCGAAGTGCGGCGCTTTACCGATCGCGAACTGGAACCGCTGGCACGCGTCATCGACAGCAGCGGCGAGGTGCCGCAACAGGCATGGGACGTGATGCGCGAGGCCGGTTATCTGGGCATGCGCCTGCCGGAGGAATACGGCGGCACCTCGGCGAGCCTGTCGCAGATGTGCATCGTGCTGGAGGAATTCAGCCGCTCGCACCGCGTGCTCACCGGCCTCATCGATGCCACCAGCGGACTCACGCCGAGCGCCTTCGTGCGGCACGGCACACCGGCGCAGCGCGACAAGTACGTGCGCAAACTCGCCACCGGCGAGATGCGTGCCGCGTTTGCACTCACCGAGCCGGGCGCGGGCTCCGACTCGGCGGCGATCACCACGCGCGCGGACAAAGTCGACGGCGGCTGGAACATTAACGGCCGCAAGCATTTCATCAGCGGCGGACATGTCGCCGACGTACTGATGGTGATGGCGGTCACCGACGCGCAAAAACGCGCGCGCGGCGGCATCACTGCCCTGCTGGTGGAAAAAGGCGCCCCCGGCTTCACGGTGACGCGCGTGGACACCACCATCGGCAGCGAAGCGTGGAAACTCGCGGAACTCACGTTTGAAGATTGCTTCGTGCCGGACAGCGCCGTGATGGGCAAGGTGGGCGAAGGGTTTCGCATCGCGATGGAGTCGCTCACCGATGGCCGCATGGCGGTGGCCTGCTGCTGTATCGGCGCCGCGGACCGCTTGCTGGAACTGATGACGGAACATGCCAAGGCGCGCGTCACCTTCGGCGAACCGCTCGCCAACCGGCAGGCCATCCAGTGGATGCTTGCCGACAGCGCGGTGGATCTCGCCACCGCGCGCACCCTCGCCTACGAAACGCTGCGCCAGATCGAAGCCGGGCGCAACGTGGGCAGCGCGCCGTCGATGTGCAAGCTCTATTGTTCGGAAATGGTGGGCCGCGTCACCGACCGCGCGATTCAGGTGTTCGGCGGGCAGGGATTGATACGCGGCTTTCCCGTGGAACGCTTTTATCGCGACGTACGCCACTACCGCATTGGCGAGGGCACGTCGGAAGTGCACCGCATGGTGATTGCGCGCGAGCTGCTGAAGTAGTCATCAATAAATATCAATAAAAACAATTACTTATATAAAACCTCTGCGGCGGAAAACCAATTCATATATGGGCGGCGCATGCGAATTTGCCGCACCTTGACCCGCTCCAGTCACCCTACCGCACCCGTCATATCGGCGCAGGCCGGAATCCAGTACGTTCCAATGCGCGAAGCGCCCTACAGTTGGATCCTTCGGATCGGGTTACGGCTGGATTCCGGCCTGCGCCGGGAAGACGATGGTGGTGTTGCAACATGCGCGGGCAGCGTCAAATGATTCGTTCTTCCGCGTTCACGCCGCCAACAGCAATCGCTACACAATGCCCTCGCGCTTCATCCGCTGCACCTCCGCCGGCGCCACGCCGCACAACACACCGAGCACGCCCTCGGTGTGTTCGCCCAGCATCGGCGGGCGGCTGAAGCTGACCGGCGAATCAGACAGTTTCAGCGGGCAGCCCACGGTCTTGAAGGCACCGCGCGGCGGGTATTCCATGTCGACGATCATGTCGCGTGCTTTCAGATGCGGATCGGCCATGACCTCGGCCGTATCCTGACAGGCGCCGGCCGGCACGCCGGCATCGCCCATCCGCTTCATTGCGTCGTATTTGCTGTGCGCCATGGTCCATTCGGTCATGATGGCATCGAGCGCGGCGCGATTCGTCCAGCGGTCGTTGGCGGTCTTGAACAGCGGGTTGGTTTCCAGCTCCGGGCGGCCCAGCACCTTGCACACTGCGCTCCACATCTGCGGCGGGGCGTAGATGTAAACCCAGTCGTTGGGGCCGCCAGGCGCGCACGGATACGCCGTGCCCGGCACGGTCTTGCCGAGCTGGTTGCCGGTGCGCGCGGGCACGCCGCCGCGCTGGTGTTCGCGCAGGCTGATGCGAATCAGGTTCAACACCGATTCCTGCATCGAGACCTCGACATGCTGGCCGCGGCCGGTGTTGTGCCGCTGGTTGATCGCGGCGAGTATGGCGATGGCCATGTGCATGCCGGTGCCGCTGTCGCCGATCGAGGGCCAGTTGTAGGTCGGCGGCCCGTCGGCGAAACCGGTGACGCACATCGCGCCGCCCATCGCTTGTGCGATCGGCTCGAAGCTCTTCATGTGCGCGTGCGGACCGTAGGTGCCGAAGCCCTTGATGGTGGCGTAGATCAGGCGCGGATTGATGGCCTGAAGTTCCGTCCAGCCCAGGCCCATGCGGTCAAGCGCACCGGGGCCGAAATTCTCGATCAGCACGTCGGATTGCGCGATGATTTTTTTGAAATGCGCCTTGGCCTCGTCGGTCTTGAGGTTGAGCGTGAGGCTGCGCTTGTTGGCATTGAACTGCAGGAAAAACAGCTCGTCGTTATTCTGCGCACGCGCAACGTCGCCACTTTTGGGTTCTTCGAGCTTGATCACATCCGCCCCGAGGAATCCCAGCATCTGCGCGCAGGCCGGTCCCGCCTGATTGTGCGTCATGTCGATTACCCGCAAACCCGTGAGTGCCTGGCTCATGTGTTTCTCCTGTCCATGAATGGACTCCGCCCCGATCGATCGCCGCCTGACGCCACTGCCGCAGCGATCTTCATCGGGCCTGGCCCGGGATGATGAAGTGAAGCCAGCCGGTAAGCCGGGTTCTGTATGGGGCTTGCGCCCTGACAGCCATTCCTCTGGGCCGTGAATTGCTCCACGGCTCTAGCCACCTACCCGCAGGCTCAGCGAGCCGCCTCAACGCCTGCCTATTTGGTGTTGCTCCAGGTGGAGGTTGCCGCGTTTCACCCCTGGCACTTGCGCGCCAGGACTCGTCTCTGTGGCCCTATTCCTCGCCTTCACCATGAACTTTCGCCCACGGCTTATAACGGACGGGTGTTACCCGCCACCCCGCTCTATGGAGCCCGGACTTTCCTCTATGTGCGGCACCGGCCGCCGTACCACTGGCGACACCGGGTTTCATCCGCACACAGCGGCTGTCTGGCCAGCTTCGGGCGCAAGTCTACTCGCGTACCTCTCCGGCGCAAAATCCTTATCGGCGCGGCGCCGCTGCCGATGGCTCGTGTCAGCGCACCAACTTCCATCGCAACGCCTCACCGGCCCGAAACGGCGTCAGCCGGTCGGCACCATAAGCGAGCTCCGCGGGCACTTGCCAGACATCGCGCGCCAGCGTGATGGTATCCGCATTGCGCGGCAGACCGTAAAAATCGGGGCCGAAGTGGCTGGCAAAACCTTCCAGCCGCGGCAGGGCGCCGGCCGCCTCAAATGCCTCGGCGTACAGCTCGATACCTGCGTGCGCGGTGTAGCAGCCGGCACAGCCGCAATCGGCTTCCTTGGTGTGCCGCGCATGCGGCGCACTGTCGGTGCCGAGAAAAAATTTCGGATTGCCGCTGGTCGCGGCCGCCACCAGCGCCGCGCGATGGACTTCGCGCTTCAACACCGGCAGGCAGTAATTGTGAGGGCGCATGCCGCCGGCAAACAGCGCATTGCGATTCAGCAACAGATGATGCGCCGTAATGGTCGCCGCGACGCGCGGCGGCGCCTGCAGCACGAACTGCGCGGCCTCGCGCGTGGTGATGTGCTCCAGCACCACTTTCAGCCGCGGATAGCGCGTCAACAGCGGCGCCAGCACACGCTCCACAAACACGCGTTCCCGGTCAAAAATATCCACTGTACTGTCGGTAACTTCGCCGTGTACCAGCAGCGGCACGCCGTGTTCCTGCATCGCCTCCAGTACCGCGGCACAACGCGCGAGATCGGTGACCCCGGCGTCCGAATTGGTGGTGGCACCCGCGGGATAATACTTGACCGCCACAACGCCATCGGTTTGCGTGAGTTCGGCAATGTCCCGCGGCCGCGTATTGTCGGTGAGATACAGCGTCATCAGCGGCTCAAAGCGTGCGCCCGCGGGCAGCGCATCGCGGATGCGTTTGCAGTAGGCCAGCGCCAGCGCCACCGTGGTGACCGGGGGCTTGAGATTGGGCATCACGATTGCACGCGCAAATCGTCGCGCGGAGTCGGGCAGCACCGCGCGCAAGTAGTCGCCATCGCGCACATGCAGGTGCCAGTCGTCGGGCCGGGTGAGTGTTAACGTGTCCATGGCGCGGAGTGTAAAGGCTTGGACGCGGAAGGTGAAGCATTGGCGCGGCCCGGCGGACGGCGCGTCACCCGTCGCGCTTTAGTGCCAGCGCCCGCGCATACAAATCGTTGCGATTGCCGCCGGTGATTTTGGCGGCGAGTGCGACCGCCTGCTTAAGCGGCAATTCCGCCAGCAGCGCGGTCAGGGTATTGTCGAGATCCGCGGCGCCCGGCGGCTGCGCGGCGGCGCCCTCCACCACCAGCACAAACTCGCCCTTGCCGCGATGCGCGCTCGCCGCCAGCCACGCAGCCGCCTCACCCAGTGTGCAGACGTGGGTTTCTTCGAATAATTTGGTCAGTTCGCGCGCCAGCAGCACGCGGCGCGCGTCACCCAGAAGTTCCTGCAGATCGGCCACGCACGCCGCCACGCGGTGCGGCGCTTCGTAGAAGACGAGTGTATAGGGCAACGGCGCCAGCGCCGCCAGTGTCTCACGGCGCGCGGCGCCGCGCGCCGGCAAAAACCCGAAAAACAGAAAATGCGGCGACAGAAATCCGCTGGCCGAAACCGCGGCCACCGCGGCATTGGCGCCCGGCACCGGCTGCACCGCATGACCCGCCGCGCGCACCTGCGCCACAAGCCGCGCGCCGGGATCGGAAATACCCGGCGTGCCGGCATCGCTCACCAGCGCCACCGCGGCACCGCCGGCCAATAGCTCGAGCACGTCGCCGGCCGCGCGCTGTTCGTTATGCTCGTGCACCGCGATCAGGCGCGCCGTGATGCCGTAATGATCCAGCAGGCGCCGCGTTACCCGCGTGTCTTCCGCCGCCACCACCGCCACCGCGCGCAGTATGCCGAGGGCACGCAGGCTGATATCGGCGAGATTTCCTATGGGCGTCGCCACTACATATAATGTCGCCCTGGCAACTTCGGCAACCTCGGCGGCAACGTGCGGCAGATCATGGGCGACTACGGGTTTCATGCAAGGCGGTTCATGCGTATTGCGCAGGGCGCGTTTCTCGGGCTGATGTCCCGCATGCGGGCGGCGCTACTATACGGCGCGCTGTGCACGGTGACCAGCGCGGCGGCGCAAACCGGCGCGCAGCCCACGCCGCTGGGCGCCGATATACCGCACATCGCGCTGCTGTTGCCGGTCGATTCCAGCACCTTCGGTCGCCACGCCGCGGCGCTGCGCGAAGGCTTCATGGCGGCCTCGCAGTTTCCGGATCCCAGCCGGATGCTGATCCGCGTCTACCCGGTCGGCGAAGATCCCAAGCGCGCAATGGCCGCTTATCGGCAAGCGGTAAGCGCGGGGGCGCGGCTGGTGGTAGGCCCACTGGTGCGGGCCGCGGTGAATGCCGTTGCGGCGGGCGATATCAGCGTGCCGACACTGTTGCTCAATGCGCCGGAGGGCGGGCAGCCGAACCGGCAGAATCTGTATGTGATCAGCCTGCAAATCGAATCCGAGGCACGTCAGGCCGCGCGCCTCGCGTTTCAGGAAGGCCGGCGCAGCGTGTTCACCGTGACCGGGCCGGGGATGTTGCTGCGGCGCGTGCACGATGCGTTCGTTGAAACCTTTGTCAAACTGGGCGGCCGTCACGCCGGCGAATTCCAGTACAACACCAGTCCGGCGGAACTCGAACGGCTGCGCGAATCGCTGGCGGCGCGGCCAGCGGACATGGCGTTTCTGGCGCTGGACCCGCGCCAGGCACAGGCCATGCGCCCGGCACTCGACACGCTGCCGCTATACGCCTCGTCGCAGACCTACAGCCCCGACCCGGGTACCACGCTCGCCGACATCCGCGTCCTCGACATGCCGTGGCTGCTGGAACAGGACCACCCGGCGGTGATGATCTATCCGCGGCAAAACTATGGCGATGCCGACCTCGAACGGCTGTATGCGCTGGGCATCGATGCCTGGCGCATTGGACAAGCCATGCTCGCGCGCCACACCGATATCACGCTGGACGGCGTCACCGGCAAGCTCTCGCTGATGCGCGACCGTCAGTTCCACCGCGAGCTGGTGGCGCGGCGCCTGGGCGGCGAAGCGGCCGCCTTGCCGCCGGGCGCGATCGCGCCGGCGCCGCCGGTCATTTTCCCGCCGGCCTTGCGCTCGCAGACGCCATAGCGCGGTGAAACGAACACCAGCAGGTCCTTGCGATCCCTGCCGGCCGGTGCGCCCCTGATGGCGGTACCGGCGCCGGACCGCGGGCGGGAAGCCGAAGCGCGCGCGGCACGCTATCTCGAAAGCCAGGGGCTCGCCATTGTCGGGCGCAACTACCGCTGCCGCTACGGCGAGATCGACCTCATTGCGCGCGAGGGTGTAACGCTGGTATTCGTCGAAGTGCGCGCGCGCCGTTCCAACGCCTTTGGCGGCGCGGCGGCCAGCATCACCGCCGCCAAGCGCAACAAACTGCGGCGCGCGGCGCTGCACTATCTCGCGGCTCTGGGCCGCAATCCGCGCTGCCGCTTCGACGCCGTGCTGCTGTCCGGCGATGCCCATTCGGTGGAATGGATTCGCGACGCCTTTGGCGCCTGAGGCGCCGCAATACGCGCCGTGCCGGTGGTAAAGTCAGTGCCGCTTTGCCGCCGATCCGG
>CADECM010000128.1:2648-12552 GCA_902825845.1 uncultured beta proteobacterium | reverse complement strand
GCGCAGTGCACCGGACGCGCGCAAAGGCGGCGCGCGCCGGTGACTGCGAACGTTAAACGTCTGCTATAGCAAAGAGCCAAGGGCGGCAACGGGTCGATCTCGCACATTGCCTGTCGGATCAAGTCACGACTTATACAGCCAATCTATTTTTCTTCCAGCGTGGTGACGCCATCCCAAACGGCAACCGGTGCGGATGCCAACCGCCCGATACGCGCCAAAAACACGTTCGCCACCGCATCCTCCGGATAACGCGCGGCGAGCGCGCGCCACAGGGCCCCGGCTTCTGCCCAGTTGCCGCCGCGATAAGCCGCGAGTGCGTCCGCCGTCATGCGGTTGAGCGCTTCATCGTCACAAGGCGTGAGGATGGTGGTGCCCGACTGTTTGCCTTTCACGCGCACGGTATCGACTTCACGAAAGCGGATGGCGCTCCCAGCGGCACGCGCCACCGCATCGCTCACCAGTATGCCGGTGCCGTAGATCTTGTTTACCCCTTCGATGCGCGAGGCCACATTGACCGCGTCACCCATCAGCGTGTAGTTAAAATGGTTTTTGCCGCCCATGTTGCCGACGATGCAATCACCGCGATTGATGCCGATGCGCATGCGCAGTTCCACGCCGGCTTCGCGCTGAATTTCGTCGCGCATTTTGGCCAGATCCCGTTGCATGTCGAGCGCGGCTTGCACCGCGTGCAGCGACTGCGCCTCGTCCGCGATCGGCGCGCCCCAGAACGCCATCACGCCATCGCCGATAAATTTGTCCACCGTGCCGCCGTGCCGCTGGATGGCATCGGTGACTTCGGACAAATGGCGATTGACAATGGCCGCGACCTGCACCGATTCCAGTGACTCGGCAATGGTGGTAAATCCGGCGAGATCGGAAAACAGGATGGTGATGTCACGCCGCTCTCCGCCCAGACGCAGCGTTTCCGGCGTTGCGATCAACTGATTGACCACCGATGGCGAAACGTATCTTGAAAACGCCTCGCGCACCCAGCGCTGCTCACGCTCGCTGGCGACGTGCCGGGCGACGCTGCCCGTGACAAACGTGATGATCAGGATCAGGCTCGGCGTCACCGGGTCCAGCAGCAGTCCGTGACGCGTGAACGCGTACCATCCCGCCACCCACAAGCTGGTAAGCACGATCGCGGTTACGGCCGCCGACAGCAGTGCACGCGCGCCTAACGCGACCATGCCGATCAACACGCCCCCCGCCAGCAGCGCAAGCATCTCATAGCCGGCGGCCCAGGGTGGACGCGAAAGTGGCTTGCCCGTGGTGATCTGCTCCAGCGCCTGCGCCAGCACCTCAATCGCCGGCGTATGGTCGCCCAGTGGATTAAAGTGCATTTCGCCCAGTCCCTGCGCCGACACGCCGACCAGCGCCATGCTCCCAGCCACGCGGTCCGGTGCAATGCTGCCATCGAGAATTTGCCAGGCCGGAATGTAGCGTTCCGCGACCGGGCGCGTGTAATGCAACCACAGTTCCCCCTGCGCGTTGGTGGGCACCGTCACATTGCCGATACGAATATCCTGTATGCCGCGCGATCCGCTGGTAACCGTGTAGTTGCCTTGCTGCAGGCCCACGCGCAATGTCTCCGCAATCAGCGACGGCATGACCTGGTTTTCCACTTTCACCATTAGCGGCACGCGCCGCACCACGCCATCGCGATCCGGCTGATACGCCAGCGATCCATTGCCGGCCGCGGCATTTTCCAGCAATTCAAGCGCCGATACGGTTTCGGTAAAGCCATGCAAATAGGGCAATGCCGATTCGCCTGCACTCGCCAGTCCAAACAGGCGTTTGGGCATGTGCCGCGCTGAGTTGCTCTCGGCAGCGGTGGCGGACGGCGCGCCGGGCAAAGTCACGTTGCCACGGCTCGCAAAACCCAACACCACCTTGCCGCGTTGCAGCGCCTGCGCCATCACCTGATCGTGGTCTGCAACGGCGAGCAACTGATCGCGCACCGTTCCGGTGGACTTCCAGATGTTGACCATGGACCGCGGTGATGTGCGGTCTGCCTCGGCAAACACGATGCCGAAGCCGATGGCCGTGGCGCCGGCGTCCTGCAACTTGCGCACCAGTTCGGCAATCACGGTTCGTGGCCAGGGCCACTGGCCAATGCGCTGCAGACTTTGTTCGTCGATGGCGACGATGCGCACCGGCGCAGTCGCGTACGCGCGCGGATAAAAGCGCTGATACTGATCAAAAATCTCGTTTTGTATGCTGATTCGAGCGGCCGGATTGAGCTGGAAAAATGCCGCCCCGATGAACACGGTGGCGAAGGTCAACAGCGTACCGAGTGTCAGTTTGCGCAACGGGTTTACGCCACGGCCAACAGGCGCGCGCGCCCACAACAGACAATCATGCACGCTGCTGTCGTCACGCGTAAACGCGCGTAGCGAAGGATCAGAAGTGGCTGCATGGGCAGGGTTATATTATAACTCATTGATTTTATTGATATATTATTGGATTCAGCCTTGTATCAGTGAATCACGGATCGCCGCATTAGGCACGTGCAGGCTCGACACGGTTCCACCCTGCACCACAGGTTCGTTGCATTGCGCCCGGATAGCGGACTAAGCAAGCCCATTCCTCATGTGTCCAACGTCACGGTTACGCATCGCTGCATGCCAAGCGTGCACATGACCAAGCCGGAGATTACGCATGTGCGCGCAGTGCAGCAACAGTTCAGTATCGATATGCGTGAACACCAACGTCCCGCTCGATCCTGCATTGCACGGGTGCCGGGTGACTCCTATAATTCTTCCACACCCCCGACTCGATACCCAAAGGAGAAATCATGTCCGGCTACCCGAAGATCGTACACACCGAAGAAGGCATGCGCGAAGGCCTGCAAATCGAAAGCGCGAATATTCCCGTGGATGCCAAGATTCGACTGCTCGACGCACTGTCGGATACAGGACTGAAGGAAATCGCCGTCGGCTCCTTTGTCAGTCCCAAGTACACGCCGCAGATGGCGGTGATGGAAGAGCTGGTGACGCGCTTCACACCACGGCCCGGCGTGCGCTATGTCTACACCGCGTTGAACGACAAGGGCCGCGAGCGCGCGGCCGCCTACACTCCGCCGCTGTCGCGCAAAGTGCTCGAGTACGCAACGCGCGTCGACATGTGCGACGTATTCGCGCAGCGCAACACCAACCGCAGCGTCGCGCAGCAGGTTGCGGCATGGCCCAAGACCATCGAACAGGCACTTGCAAAAGGCGCCACCGAGGGTTGCATGTCGATCAGCAATGCCTTTGGCTCCAACTGGAGCGGCGAAGTCACGCTGGAACAGATGATGCACATGTTCGACCGCATGCATCGCCAATGGGAAGACGCCGGCATCGAGGTCACGCGCATCGGCATGTCGGACGCGATGGGCTGGAACATGCCGCATCAGGTGGAACAGCGCGTCGCGGCGATCAAGGAGCGCTGGCCGAAAATCCGCGACTTCAATCTGCATCTGCACAACACCCGCGGCACCGCGCTGGCGTCGATTTACGCGGCGATACGCATGATGGATGGCAACGACACGCTGCGCCTGCAATCGGCCATCGGCGGCATGGCGGGCTGTCCCTATTGCGGCAACGGCCGCGGCGCCGGCATGGCCGCCACCGAAGACCTGATGCACATGCTGCAGGAAATGGGCATTGACATGGGCGTCGACCTCTACAAGCTGATCGAGGCTGTGTGGCTGGCGGAGGAAGTGGTCGGGCATCCGCTGTATGGTTTCGTGTCCAAGGCGGGGCCGCGCCCGCGCTTTGACAAGCTCTATGCCATGGATATGCCGCATATTGAAACACTGGAACAGGCCAAGCACTTCATCAAGGGCCCGCAAGCCTACGAAGGCGCGCATTCGCCGTGGTCCAAACCCATCACCAGCTGGATGCGCCCCGAAGCGCCGCAAGGATCTGCTGCCGAGACCGCGCCAGACCTGCGTGCTGCCGCCGGCGGCAAAGCATGAGCGAGTCACGGCAAAAACTGCCGCTGGACGGTGTCAAGGTACTGGAACTCAGTCACATCGTGGCCGGCCCCTCCGGGGGCCTGATCCTCGCCGACCTCGGCGCGGACGTCATCAAGATCGAGCATCCGGAAACCGGCGACACCGCGCGCAGCCAGGCCAATCAGGGCACCACGTTCTATTCGTTCAATCGCAACAAGCAGTTTCTGGCGCTGGATTTGCGCAAGCCCGCGGGCAAGAAGATCTTCGAGCAACTGGTGGCCAAGGCCGACGTGGTGTTCGACAACTTCGCGCCCGGTGCGTTAAAGCGCCTCGGCCTCGATTACGAATGGGGACGGCGCATCAATCCGCGCATCATCTATTGCTCGGTGAAGGGCTTCCTGCCCGGACCCTACGCGGATCGGCCCTTCCTTGACGAACTGGCGCAGATGGGCGGCGGCCTTGCCTACCTTACAGGGCTGAAGGACCAACCGATGCGCGCCGGCGCCTCGATTACCGACATCGGCGCCGCCACCTACGGCGTAATCGGCATCATCTCGGCGTTATACCGCCGCGAACGCACCGGCGAAGGCGAATGCATCGAGGCGGGACTTTACGAAACCATCGTGTTCTGGGTGAGCCAGTACATCGCCGGCGCGCAGATGAGCGGCACCAACCCGCAGCCGCGCGGCCAGCGCACCAGCGGCATGGGCGACAACATGGGCTGGGGCGTCTACCGGCTGTTTCCGACGAAGAATGGCCGGCAGATTTTTATCGCCGTCACCGGCAATCGCCACTGGGCCGGCCTGTGCGATGCGCTGGGCTTTGACGACTGGAAGAACGATCCCGACTTCAGCAACAACCGCAAGCGCAGCGCGCAAAAACCGCGCATCGCCGAGCGCGTCAAGGCCGCGGTGGAGCAGCTCGAATACGACGACATCGCGCAGCGACTCTACAAGGCGCTGGTGCCCTACTCGCCGGTCAACACGCCGCTCGATCTGGTCGACGAACGGCAGATGAACGAAGGCAAACGCTGGATGCACCTGACCGTCGGCGGCAAACCGCTCAAAGCGCCCAAGCTGCCGATCGCCTTTGGCCGCACCGCCGATTTCGAAGTGCGCGAGAATCCGGCTGCGCTTGGCGCGCACACGGATTCGATTCTGGCGGCGCTTGGTTACTCCGCAGACGACATCCGGAAGCTCAAGGCGGAGAAAATCGTGCTGCGCTCGGACAAGACCCTCAACACCGAAGATCGCACGGAATAGCTGCCGCGCCACGGCAAACTGAACGACGAGAGGATCAGCCAGCATGAGCATCACGTTCAAGCCTCTGCATCCGATCTTCGCCGCGCAATGCGGTGGCGTTGACATCGGTACCCCCCTGTCAGGGGACGACGCGGCAAAAATTCACACGGCCATGGATCGTTATGCCGTGCTGGTGTTTCGCCGTGGCACACCGCTGACGACGCCGCAGCATATTGCGTTTACCGCCGCGCTTGGCGAGATGGAACCGCCATTCACCAAGATCGTATCGGGCGAAGGATTGCGTCTGGACGATCCGCGGCTGTCCGACGTGTCCAACCTGTCGCCGGGCGAGCGTCTGCTCGGGCGCGAGGACCGCAAGCGCCTGCACGGGCTCGGCAACCGGCTGTGGCACAGCGACAGCAGCTACAAGCGCGTTCCGGCCCGCTACTCCGCGCTGTGCGCGCACGTCATTCCGCCCGAAGGGGGTGACACAGAGTTTGCCGACATGCGCGCGGCGTGGGATGCCTTGCCACCCGGCCGCGCGGCACAGATCAGGGACCTCGAAACCGAACACAGCCGCCTGTTCTCCAAGGGCACACTGGGCTTCCAGTACAGCGAACAGGAGGTGCGTGATTTCGCGCCGGTGCGCCAGCCGCTGGTGCGCATCAATCCGCGCAACGGTCGGCGCTCGCTGTTTCTGTCGTCCCACGCCGGCCGCGTCCTCGGCTGGCCAGTGCCGGAAGCGCTGATGCTGCTGCGGGAACTGACCGAGCACGCGACGCAGCGCTGTTTCGTCTACCGTCACCAGTGGCAGCTCGGTGATCTCGTGATGTGGGACAACGGCGCCACCATGCACCGCGCCTGTGTCTATGACGACTTGAAGTATCCGCGCGACCTGCGGCGTACCACGCTGACCAACGGTATGCCGGCGATGGCGGCATAGGCGCTGTCGCGCAAACGCGGGGCGCATCCGGCCTTTCAGAAGTGGCGGCAGGTAAACTGCCGCGGCCCGCGCCTTTTCTTCAACTCTGCAAAACCTGCGCCGGAGCTCCCATGGCAAAATCAAACACCGATCAATTCCTGGACAACAACCAGCAGTATGCCGGCGGTCAGGCGGTGCATAAGCCGGGCCACCCCGGCAAACAACCGATACAACCCTCAAAACGCGTGGCCGTGGTGGCGTGCATGGATGCCCGTCTGGACGTGGAAGACCTGCTCGGCTTGCAGACTGGCGAAGCGCATATCATCCGCAATGCCGGCGGCGTGGTCACCGAAGACGCGATCCGCTGCCTGATCATTTCGCACCACCTGCTGAACACCAACGAATTCATTCTGATCCATCACACGCGCTGCGGCATGCTGGCGTTTACCGATGATTTGTTGAAGGCCGGACTGGAGGGCGACTCCGCGGCAGAAAAACTGCTCGGTCAGGCCACCGCCCGCCCCTTCACCAGCTGCGGAAAATCCGCGACCTCACCTTCCGCGTTTCACGCGTTTCGCGGCGCGATCGAGCCGCTGGACGCGCCGCGTGACGCGAAAAACATGGAACGGCTGGCTTGGGATGTACGCCGCGGCATGTCATCCATTCTCAACCATCCGTGGCTGCCCACCAGCGGCGGTGATGCCATCACCGTGCGCGGCTTCATTTACGACGTCGACACCGGCAAACTTGAAGAGGTCAATTATCCGGGCCCGATGGGCTCCTTCGCCTGACGACGGCGCGGCGCATCAGGGGACGACGGTTCCCACTTTCTGCGGAATCTTGCCTTCCAGTTCGTCGTCGATGGCACCGTATCTTGAATAGGGATGCGGCACCGATTTCTTGTATTCCTCGGGCGGCACATTGCAATAGACCTCGAACAGATTGCCGTCGGGGTCGTTGAAGTAAACACTCTTGGAAACACCGTGATACACGGTATGGTCGATGTTCACGCCGTTTTCCTTGAAACGCCGATAGGCGTCCTGCAGTTCGGCAAAGGTGCTCAACTCGAAGGAAAGATGTTGCATGCCCACATGATCAGGACTGGGCATGGCGGCGCCCTCTTTCGACGGCATGATCGCGAGCATATGATGGTTGTCCTCGACGTCGGTGCTGAAGAAAACCATGCCGCGTTCGTTTTCCGCGACCACCGGCAGATTGAGCATTTCCGTGAAAAAGCGCTTTGAGCGCTCGACGTCCTTCACCCGCAACACCAGATGCCCGACGCGTGTTATTTTGAATGTCATGATGCTTCCTCCAATTGATGTTCAGTTTTCCCCGCCTGATCGCCTCAGTGTCGTCGCGACCGGATGGCACCGCTACGGTTGCTCGTTGCTCACTTCACGCAGTTTTTCCGGCAGGCCCGCCGGACGCTCGCAATTGATGGTGCCGATTTTGCCGGGCACCGACACCTCCAGCGCCTCCTTGTCTTCGGACACGTAGATTTCGTTGTGCCGCACGCCGCCCGGCACGAAAAATGCGTCACCGGCGGCAAAGGTGGCCACCGTGCCGTCCTCGAACTCGATGGTCAGCTTGCCCTTCAACACGTAGACGAACTGCATTTCGCAGTCGTGATAATGCCAGCCGGTGGGTTCGGTCATGCCGACGATGGAACTGTTCTGGTAGGCGCGCATGCGGCCGCCGGTGGCCGCCTCGAGCCCGAGGTCGCGATACTTGAAAAACGGGCGCCGCCCCGGCGCAAAGGGCGTGATGCTCTTGAACGACTTCTGCACGCGCATGCCTTGCGGCGTGATCTTCGCGGCCGACTGTTCGGTGGTATCCATTGCATGAGCCTCCTGTTAAGTGCGGGTGAAAGACGCCTTCTGCAGCCGCCAGCCGGCCCGTCTCACCGAGTGAACCGGCAATCTATCCTGCACCGCATCGCCGGTCAACCGTGCGCTTGTTCCGCCGACGCCAATGGTATGCTGGCGCTTTTGAAACAGAGAAAATTCCCATGGTAGATATCAAGGCCTTTCCCTATTTGTGCTTTGTCCGCTTCGATCTGACGAACAAGGAATTCGACCGCCCGTTCAATATCCATTTTGACGACCATATTCAGGAACTGGCGGACAAGCCCGGTTACTCCACGGCGTGGCGCACGCGCGAGTGGCGCGGCGGCGACTACAACTGCAATGCCGGCGTGCTGGAACAGGAGTATCAGCAGATTTACGCCATCCGCGATCCTGCGCTGTTCCAGTCGTTTCCGCAGAATCCGCCGCCGCCGGTGATGGAATCGGAACCGTGGCGCCGCGATCTGGGCAACTGGGGCCGGGTGTTTTACCGCGTATTGTCGCTGGTCGAGAAAGACCCGCGTGCCGGCCGCTGCTGGGCGCGTTGCGAAAGCAATCTCAAGGGTGACACGGCGGAAGCGAAATTTGTCACCGACAGCACGCAGCACATGCAGCGCGTGCTGCAACTGCCCGGTGTGCACCGTGCGTGGCAGCTGCAGCATGCGCCGCATGCCTCGCAGATCGGCGCCGATCCGGTGGGCAGGTACATGACGATGTACGAAGCCGATGCGCCGGAAAACCTGTTCGACCCCAGCCTCGGCGAAGAACGCCTGCCGCTAAACGCGGGACAGCAATTCGCCGGCCGTCACTTTGCGCGGCTGCTGCTGAAGGCAGAGCCGCAGCGCTGACGCCTGGCGCTCGCCATGAAGCGCAAACTTTCCCCGCTGGAATAAATTCTTGCGAGGAAATGGCTTTTCCCTCACCCCTGCCCCTCCCCCGGCGGGCGAGGGGTTCAAAGCCCTTCTCCCTCCGGGAGAAGGGTGGGGATGAGGGAAACGCGTCCAGACGTGCCGCAGGTTTATTCCAGGCGCTACAGTACGACCTTCTGCCGCTGCCCGGTTTCCGAGGCGCGGCGGATGGCATCCAGCATTTTGTGGCGGCGCACGGCGTGATCGAAGTCGGCATCGTTGGGTTTGCCGCTGCGGATGGCTTCGGCAAACTTCACCCACATCTGGCCCACGTCGTATGACGGGCCGCCGTTGCGAATCTCTTCCGGCACCCACTTGAAGCGGTCGGGCACCGGAAACTCCTGCAGCGCCTTGTCGTCTTTCTTGCCGCCCATGATTTTGCGGCGCACTTCCTGTCCGGCCTCGCCGCCGCCGATCATCATCAGCGTGCCTTCGGTGCCGTAGATCTCGAAGCGGTAGCCGCTGCCGTGATACGGATGCACGCCGAGGTTGGCGTTGACCACCGCGCCGTTGGCGAGGCGGCCACTGAGCATCACGTTGTCGGGCGAGGTGACATCGACGTATTTCTTGGTATCGGTTTCGAACCACTGCGGCACCTGCGTGCTGACCACCGCCGACACCTCGGCCAGTTCGCCCGCCACCATGCACAGCGCGTCCATCGAATGCCCGAAGGTGATGGTCAGCGTGTTCGCGCCAAGCGCCACGTCCTTCTGCCAGGTGCGATCCGAGGTGCGCGTCAACACGCCGCTGCCCATGTGCGTCATGTTCACCGACAGCATTTTGCCGACGTAACCCTGCTCGATCATCTCGCGCATGTACAGATAAGCGGGCGAGGCACGGCGCTGCAGACCGACCATGGTGCGCACATTCTTTTTGCGCGCCAACGCCGCCATTTCCTCGGCTTCCTTGGTGTCGGCGCCCAGCGGCCATTCGCAATACACATGCTTGCCGGCCTCCAGCGCCTCCATGGTGATTTTGTAGTGCGCGGGCACGCGCACCGCGACCAATGCGGCTTCCACCTGCGCATCGGCGCCCATGGCCTTGAC
>CADECM010000128.1:0-2548 GCA_902825845.1 uncultured beta proteobacterium | reverse complement strand
GTCACCACGGTCTCCTCGAGGATGCCGATGCCCTGCGCCTTGAGTTTGGCCACCACTGCATCCAGTTCGTCGGTGTCGATGGCCAGATGCTCCATGCCGTATTTCTGCTCGCGCTTTTGCGTCGGGTGCAGATCGGTGATGTTCAACGACAAGCCGTCGAGGTCGACGCGGTAACCGCTGGCACTCTGGCTGGTGATTTTTGCGCCGAAGGTATCCACGTAAAACTTCGCGGTCTTCTCCGGGGTCTTGGTCTTGATATGCAGATGGTTAAGCTTGATGGCCATGGTTCACTCCTGGATGGAAAACAGCATGATGGGGGAAATACGTAACCTATTGTTTTTACAATACTTTTTAAGACTCATTCCGCTTTGATGCGACCGACGCGGATGATCTTCTGAAAGCGCAAATACTCCTCCTGCATGTGACGCATGAATCCATCCGGCGTGCTGTCCGGCGTGGACTCCGCGCCCTGATGCACGAAACGCGCGCGCATCGCCGGCTTGCGCAGGGAGCGCGCGATGTCGCTGTGCAATTGTTCCACGATACGCCGCGGCGTGCCGGCCGGCGCGACGATACCGGACCAGCTGTCGAACTGCGCCTCGGGCAAGCCTACCTCGGCGATAGCCGGCACCTCGGGCAACGTGAGACTGCGCTGCGGCGTCATTACCGCCAGCGCGCGCAAGCGGCCTTCGCGCACCGGCCCCATTGCCGCGGGCAAAGTATAGATGGCGTAGTGCACGCGCCCGAGGGCCAGTTCCACGAAGGAATCCGATGCCACCCGGAACGGCACGTGCACCGCGTCAATACCCAGCGCGCGCGAAAACACTTCCGCCGCAAGATGCGATGCCGAACCGATGCCCAGCGAGGCATAGTTAAGCTCGCCGGGGCGAAAGCGCGCGTACCGGGCAAAACGCGGCGCGGTGCTCACCGGCAGTGTGCGTGACACCACCAGCACGTTGGTGATCGAGGCCACATGCGTCACGCCGACGATGTCGCCCAGCGCGCGGTAGGGCGGTTCCTCGCGCATGAGTTCGCTGATCAGCCGCGTGACACCGATCATGCCCAGCGTGTAGCCGTCGGCATTGGCGCGCGACACCCGCATGTTGCCGATCAGTCCACCCGCGCCGGCGCGGTTGTCGATCAGCACCCGGCGCCGGTAGGTCGCCTCCAGATCGGTCGCCAGCAGCCGCGCGAAAAAATCATCCGCCGCGCCCACCGACGAGGCCACGACAATGCGAATGGTCCTGGCGGGATAGGGCGGTTCGTGCCACGGCATGTTGGCCCAGCTCACGGCGCTGCCCGCAGTAACCACAAACACACCCAGCGCACACAGCGTCCGCGCCGTGCCGGCAAGCGCCAATCGAAGCAAGCGGGCAGCGGGCATTGCGGTGTTCCGGGTTCTCTATGCTATGCGGATGGGGAAGAGAACATTAAGCACCAAATGCGCGGCCACTGCAAGCAGCCCTGCACAACCCTCGCACACACCTTACGTCTGCTGGCGCGGCAACTTCAGCAAGACCGGCGGCAAGCCTGTGCGATGCCACAGTTCCACCATGCTGATCTGCGCGGCGATGCCATCAAGGCACGGCAGGCCGGTCGCTTCAAACAATTGCAAGGCGGAGAATTCCGTGGGACAGATCGAGCCCATGAGAAAGCCCATCAGTTCCGCCCCCTGCTCGCGCGCCTGCACCGCGCACAGCTTGTAACGCGCCAGCACTTCGTCGTGACGCTGCGGATACTCGCTGTTCGGAATGCCGATCACCGTCTCCGCCACATGCAGATGCGCGACGCCTGCAGCCCGATACAGATCGCGATAGTGATCCTTGATGCCGTCGCGCTCATCGCGCGGCATGTAACTGCACGAGGCAAACGGCCGCCCGATCATGCCGCATAGCAGGGCGCAGGCTTCCGCCGGCCCGGCCATCGGAATCTTCACCCCCAGTTCGCGCGCCGCGGCCACGCCGGTATCGACCCCGCCAAAAGGGCAAAACGCGTCGTAACCTTCCTTCTCAGCCTGCGCAGCGCGGCGCGCGCCCAGTTGGTGCGAGCGCTGCACATTCTCGACCGTACGGTGATTCGAATCAACCGGCGCGCCCCACGGCACAAAACCCGAAGGTTCGGGCAGGTACTCCACGTCGATCTGCAGCGCCGGCGTGACATAGGACTTGATGACGTTAATGCGCTGCTGCGCCGCGTCCGGTGAATAGACGCCCTGTGCGGCGGGCAGCATGAATAGAATTCTCATCGTGGTTGCCTGTTTGACTGAATCGCCATGGCGAACTTGCGCAACTGTAGCAAGGGCAAGTCGGCATGACAAACGACATCCGAATGTGGTTCGCTTTTTTCGCTTTCAGGCGTAGAGAGCGGCGGTTCATGCTTCCTGCCTTCAGTTCGTTGTAAGCAACCCGAAGTGGCCCGTCGGTGCGCCTGATGTTCAAGGGCCGGTATCGGAGCTTACTGGTCGCTCAGGCGGGCCACGCAATTTGCGGGTAGTCGGCCTCAGCCGCCGTTGGCTCCATTCTGGATGGGCGGCGGGTCGCGATCACTA
>CADECM010000127.1:3986-12760 GCA_902825845.1 uncultured beta proteobacterium | reverse complement strand
AACTGCCCCATCAACCGCCAAGCCATCCCTCCCAGCACCAGCACGCCCAGCCCCAACGCGCCCCACAGCATCCAGCGTTTCCAGTCCACTTGTTTTTCCAGACGCACCGCGCCGCCGAGTTCTTTTTGCCCTTGTGCTGCCGCAGCCTGCACGTTGACGGTGACATTGCCGCTGGTTTTTGCGGCACGCACAGTCGCCCCCGCATCGTCACGATAACCGGGTATCAGCGATTCAATCGCCAACGCGCCGGGCTTCGCGGCCTGATTACCGTAGGCGAGCGTAAACGGCGGCGTGCCGCGCGCGGCGAATACCATTTGGTGCGGCACCCAGCCGGCGCTGAGCGTGGGCAGGCCGCTGCCGATGCCGCCGCCGCGTTGATCGACACGCACCATCCACCAGCGCGACGCCGTGGCGCCCAGCGCGATGTCCGGGCTGTGCACTTCGCCGCCCGCCTGATTCAGCCGATACGCGACGCCACGCGCCACGCTGCGCCACGGCTGATCGGTGGCGTCACGCACCAGCACTTCGAGTTGCGCGATGGTGTTGCTGTCGGGCAGCGCGAGCCTCACTCGGTCTGCCGGATAAAATCCTTTAAAATCAAATAGATATTCACCCTCTTTGGCACCCTTCTCGGCTTTCACCGGCAGCCATTCGCGCGGGGCTTCGGTGAATTTCTCGGCCAGTTCGGCCGTCGCTGCGGTGATCTCGGGATGCGCGGTTGCGGCCGCGTCGTGCACCCATGCGAGTCGCAGGTACTTCGCTTTGCGCTGCGGCAGTTCCACGCGCTTTTGCTGCAGGCGCTGCCCGCCTACTTCCAGGTTCAGCAGCGGCGCATCGCTCACCAGCGGTTGCCAGCGCGACAAATCATCACTCGCATCCACGCGCAGTTTGCCGGCGAAGCCGTCGCCCGCCTTCCAGTCGAGATCGATGGCGCGCAGCGCGCGCTCCTGCTTCGACAGGTCGACAAGATACGCCACCACCTGCCGCGCGGCCGCGGGCGCGGCGCCGCCGGCATGCACATCGATGCTCACCGCGCCGCTCGCGCTGCGGTTGACGCGGATCGACAGCGCATCGAGGTTGGCGTCCGCCGCGGCTTTCAGCGGGAACAGTATCAGCGGCACGGTTGCGCCGGCTTCCGCCTTTTCCGTGCGGCGCGGACGCCACGCATGCGGCACCACTTCGCCCGCGCCGTTGAACACGCGCACGTCGGAAAGGTCGCGCCGCGTGACGCCCTGATACACCGCGGGCGGCAGCGTCACGTCGTACAGCGCGTCGCTGCCGCTGGCGTCGATGGCGATGCCAAAGGCGTAGTCTGCCGGCTTCTCGGCAGCGTAGGCGCCTGAAACAGCTATTATAAAAAACATAATAAAAACAAATACTTGCATCACACCACCCCTTCTGGTTTTGCTGCGGCTCCGGTGCCGGGTTCAATGCGGGGTGCGGCCTTCGGCGGCACTGGCGCAAAGTAGCCGATGACCACGCAGAACAGGCCCACGCCGATGAACGAGACGATGCGCTCGACCGTGCCGGTGTTGGACAGATCGACCAGCGCGAGCTTGGCGATCACCACCGCCAGCAGCGCCGCGCCGACAAACCACAGCGCGCGCAAGCCGCGCTTGTTGGCGAAGAACATCGCGCCCAGGGCCAGCAGGCTCCAGAACAGCGAGAACGCGGCCTGCACCAGATTCGAATCGAGCATGCGGTTCAAACGGAACGGCACATCGGCGTAGTGATGCAGCGTGCGCAGCAGCACGCCGTTCAATGCGATGAACACCACGATGCCGAGCAGCGTCAGCGCGGTTTTAGTGGCGGGCAGTTTCGCGCCGGGGATGGCCATGCGCCGCACCGTGACATACCAGATCGCCAGTGCCAGCAGCGCGCCGAACTGCGCGATGTCCAGCGGATTCAGGATCGGCACATACGGCAGCGGCGCCGGGTTACCGTTGTTGGTGAAGTTGGCAAACACGATCCAGCCCAGCAGGAACACCGCCAGCGGCAACGCGCCCAGATACAGATAGCCGCGCGCATGCACGCCCAGCGGCCAGCGTTGCGCGGCAACCCATCGCGCGCCGCGCGTGGCGAACGCCGCGATCAGCGCGCCGGGGACCAGTGCCCACGCGATGAGCGACCACACGCGTGCGCCGATGATGAGATCGTCGCTAATGAACTGGCGGATCTGCCAACCCACTTCCCACGACGCGACGAGCGCCAGCAGCCATACGCCGGCGGCATGCCAGACGTCCAGCCAGGCCGCGCCCTCGTAGGCCGGCTGGCGATGCAGACGCAGCACCCACAGGTGCGCCGAGAATGCGGCCAGCCACGCCAGCACCCCATAGTGGGCGAACGGATGTGCCGGGCCGTCGAACATCATGCCCAGCAACGTCAGCGCCGTCATCGGCACCAGCGCCCGCGCCGCGAAGCGCGCCATCGCCCAATCCAGTCGCCGCCACAGCAGTGCGAATGCCGCACACGAGGCCGCGATAAACAACAGATCGACGCTCCAGCCAGCATTCTGGCTAACCAGCCGCTCGATCTCGATAAAGCCACCGCCAAACCACCAGACTGCGCCCCACACGAACAGGAGGGCGGCGGCAAACTGTTCATAGCGGCTCACGCGATCCTTGTGCCGCATCACATAGGCGTTGATGAACAGCGCGGCCACACTGATCATCAGGCAACCCAAGTATTCGCTGTTGAACACAGGCACCATCTGCTTCAACACGGGGCGCCAAGGCCCGGTACCACCGACAGGCCACAATGAGTGCGACGCGAAGGACAACCCAGCGCCAATTTGCAGCAGCATGCCGAAGGCGCGTGCCAGCCAGCGGTTCTGTCGCATGCCGACCCACACAATCGCCGCGCCCTCCACCGCCCACACCGCCGAGGTCCAGCGCGCGTCCAGCGCCAGCGGCACCGCCAGCGTGGCAAAGCCGATACCCAGCGCAAGGAAAGACTCCACCAGCAGCCGCAGCGAGTCGCGCTTTTTGGCGTACAGCACCATCGCCAGCACCAGATAAAACGCCGCCAGCGCGAGCGCACTGAAGGCGTTGCCGAACTCCGTGTCCTTGAGCATTGCCGCCTGCAGGCCGAACGCCACCAACGGCACGCCGAACACAATCGTGCCGTCGACGTAATGCGTGAGCTTCGGCGCCTGGCGCAGCGCGAACAACACCGCGATCGCCACATACATCAGGAAAAACAGGATGAGGAAAGGTTCTGTGGTGGCGAAATGCTCGGGCTGATAACGATCCGCGCCCCACGCCATGCCGATCAGCGCGGTGAACGCAAAGCCCACCAGATTCAGTTCACGCCACGCCTTGTGCCAGGCGATGAACAGGATGCCCGCATTCAGCACCGCGTAGAAACTGAACAGCGCGACATGGCTGCCGCCGCCGGTGGAGGCCAGTATCGGCGCCAGAAAGCCGCCCGCCGCGCCGGTGATGGCCAGCGCTTTGGAATCCTGCGCGATGGCGAGCAGCGTCGAGAAAAACGCCATGGCGGCGAGCAGCGCAAACGTCAGCGTAGGGGGTATCAAACTGTATTGTTTAAAGCCCGCAAACACCGTGAGATACAAAATGCCAATGCCACCGCCCTGCAACATCAGCGCATAGCCCGCACGGTTGTGGCGTAAGCGCCAGCCCAACACCAGCAGCGCCACGCCGCCCAGCGCCACGCCGGCCAGACGCACTTCAATCGGTACAAAACCCTGATCTGCCGCGTACTTGAGCAAAAACGCCACGCCGAAGAACAACACCAGGATGCCCACGCGCACCAGCGTGTTGCCGCCGAAGAAAAACTGCCAGATCGCCGAAGGCTCTCGCGGTGCGGCCGGCTCGCGTGCCATCGGCTGCGATAGGGGCGGCGCGCCCTCTGCCTCGACCGATGCCGCGACCGGTTCCGCATCTGCCACCGCTGCGGTCGCCATGACCGGCACCACCGGCACTGCGGCAAGCGTGTCCACGGCCGGTTCCGGCTGCTCCTCGACATGCCCGGGCGCCGCGTCGGTACGCGGCACGACCCCGCTCCGCTCCAGTACCTTCACGCGTCCGTTGAGGATGCGGATGGCGTCTTCGAGCACGGCGATGCGCGGATCATCCTTGCGCGCGTTAAGTTGTCGCGCAAAAAGCAATCCAACCACGGCGCCCACAATCGCGCCGAAAAGTTCGCCTTCCCCGCGCAACATGGAACCCGACAGGGCGCCCAGCATCGCGCCAAAGATCAATCCAATCAACCACATGCCCGGCTCTCCTTACGATACATTTGTCGCTATTTCCAGCCGTCCTGCAAGCGCGTGACAATCTGCTGAAGGCCTTCCGGTGTCACCGCTGCGGGCGCCACCGACGCCCCCACCGCAAGGCCGATCTTCGACAGCACGCCGCGCCGCAACGGACTCTTCATCGCCTTGCCCTCGACCCTCGAAAAATAGCTGCCCCACAGCCCGCGCAGCGCCATCGGAATCACCGGCACCGGCGTGCGATCGATGATGCGTTTGATGCCACTACGGAAAGGCTGGATCTCGCCGTCCTTGGTGAGCCCGCCTTCGGGGAAAATACCCACCACGTCGCCGGCAGCCAGCGCCGCCGCTATATCGTCGTAGGCGCGCTCCAGCAACTTCGGATCCTCGCGCGCAGGCGCGATGGGTATCGCGCGGCTGGTGCGGAAGATGAAATTCAGCACCGGCGTTCTGAAAATCTGGTGATCCATCACAAAACGCACTGGTCGCCGGCACGCCGCAGCAATCACCAGCGCGTCGACAAAGCTCGGATGATTACACACGATCACCGCCGGGCCTTCGTCCGGAATGTTGTCCAGACCGCTTTTTTCCAGCCGATACACCGTGTGCACCAGCAGCCACACCAGAAAACGCATCAGGAATTCGGGCACCAGCTTGAAGATGTAAATCGCCACCAGCGCATTCAAAATGCCCGTCAACAAAAACAACTGCGGAATGGTGAAGCCCAGTTTCAGGCACAGAATCGCCACGCCCGCCGCCGTCACCATGAACAGCGCATTCATGATGTTGTTGCCGGCGATCACGCGCGCCTGGTGGCTCGGTTCGCTGCGGCTTTGAATCAACGCGTACATCGGCACGATGTAAAAACCGCTGAAGGTGGCGATCATGGCCAAATCGAACAAGACGCGCCAACTGCCCGCCTGCCGCAGGAATTCCGTCGCTCCCAAGGGAGCACCTCCAGCAAGATTGCCGTGGGCGAAATACAGATCGATCGCGAACAGCGTCATGCCGATGGCACCAAACGGCACCAGGCCGATTTCAATTTTGTGTCCCGACAGCTTTTCGCACAGCAGCGAACCCACGCCAATGCCGACGCTGAACACGGCCAACAGCAAGGTCACCACCTGCTCGTCGCCGTGCAGCACGTCCCTGGCATAGCCTGGAAACTGCGACAGGAACAATGCGCCATAAAACCAGAACCACGAAATACCCAGGATCGACAAAAACACCACGCGATTGCCGCGCAGGAATTTGAAATTGGCCCAGGTTTCGGTCAGCGGGTTCCAGTTGATTTTGAGATCGGGCGCCGGCGCCGGCGAACGCGGCACGCCCAGGCTGGCGAGGTAGCCGAGCACGGCAATGCCGATCACCACTGACGACACCCACATTGCGCCGGAGGATTTGATCGCAATCAGCACGCCGCCCAGTATGGTGCCAAGCAAAATCGCGAGAAACGTGCCCGCATCCAGCATGCCATTGCCGCCCACGAGTTCTTCCTTTTTCAGGTGCTGCGGCAAATAGGCATACTTGACGGGACCGAATAAAGTCGACTGCGCGCCCATCAGGAACAGGGCCACCATTAACAGTGTCAGATCACGCCAATAAAAGCCCATGGCGCCGAGCACCATGACCGCTATCTCCAGCAACTTGGTGAAGCGCATCAGCCGCGCGCGCTCGTACTTGTCAGCCAGTTGCCCCGCCGTCGCGGAAAACAAAAAGAACGGCAGGATGAACAGCCCCGCGCACAAATTCACCAGCAGGCCGGAACTCATCGTGGTCATGCTCGCCGCCTGGAACGTAAGCATGATGATCAGCGCGTTCTTGTAGACGTTGTCATTGAACGCACCGAGAAACTGCACGCCGAAAAAGGGACCAAAGCGGCGCTGCCGCAACAGCTCAAATTGATTGGGTTGGGACATGCATGTCCTCGGTTAAATGAACTTAACTTTTTGATTTTATTTAATTTTTTTAAGACTTTGGTGATGCGTCATGGCGGCGCCTGCGGCGTCGTGCCAGCAGTGCGCCGCCCGACAGCAGCGTCGCCAGGCCCGCGCTGCCGTACGCCGCCGGCAGCCACGGCGGCGTGTGCGCCGGGCGCAGCGTGTCCGCTTCGACCAGCTCGGCGGGAAACGGGCGCGCATCCACCGGCACGATTTTCCATTGCGATTTGTCTGCGGGCACGCGCCTCATGTACTCGTCATACGAGGACACCGGAAATGAACCGAAGGCGCGGCTCGACGGCAGCTGCGGCAGGCGCACGAACACAATAGCCTCGACGTCCTCGCGCAGCAGTTTTTCCAGCGACTTATCGCCGGTGCCCGCCGCCGCGGACGCGCCCTCACGCGCAATCCGCAACAGGTCGTGACCGGCTGCCTCATAAGCGGCAGCCGGATACAACCGGGTTTGCTCCTCGATCAGGTAGTCGTAGGCCTGCTTGCCGCTGGCAAAGCTGCGCTCGGCAATCGTCTTGTACGGATACGCGAGTATGGCCTTTGCGCGGCTGGTCGGCCCCCGCATCGGGATGTTCCAGCCGAGTGAACGCAGCGTATCCATGCTGATGCCCGCACAGTTGGCACCGGCGTGGCTGTAAAGAAAATCGTGGCGGTAAAAGTGGCCGTAGACACGCGCTATCGCCGCCTGATAGGCATACGCCGCACGGTCGTTTTTGAGCACCGCCACCAGCATATAGGATGGCCGGTACCACGACTGCCCGCTGTTCAAATCGGCCATATAGTTGTCCAGCGGCAGCATTGCGGCAGTGATGCCCTTCTCACTGTACGAATCAAGGTTGTAGAAGTTGTTCACGATCCAGTCCGCCATGTCGCCGTGCTGTGCGCCCGGCTGGTGGCGTCCGGTGACGATGGCGAAGTGCCCGCCGTGAGCTTCATCGTCATCGCCCTGCGCGCCGTTGAGCATGATGCCGATCACCGCGCGCCCGGACCAGTTGCGCGCGGAGCGGGTTGCTTCCGGCGTGCGCTCCCACAGCAGGCGGGTTTCGAAGGTTTCATTGCGCGCGCTGGCGTGGCGGCGCACCATGGTCATCAGGCCTTCCCCGGCCAGCAGCGGGTCCAGGTGCAGGGTCTTTTCGTTGATCGTCCAGTCCTGCGGCCAGATGGTGCGCGCGACGAAGGTCTGTCCGTTCAACTCGCCGCGCATGCGCAGCGGACGCTTGCGGAAAAACGCCCTGCTGCTGTCATCGTAGTACGACAGGTTTGTCCTGATCTTCGGCACCACCTCGAAGCGCACCTTGTGGCCGCCGTTGAATCGCAGTTCGTCATCCGCAGTCAGCGTAAGATCGCGCGCCAGATGAGTCGCACCGATCCACAGCAGGGGCGGCCGGGCGCGCAGTGCCGCCTCCGTCGCCGTGGCATACCAGCGGCGCACGTCGTCCTGCGCCGCCATGCCGCGGGTGAAGTCTGCAACCTCCACGCCATCTGCCGGCACCGCAAGAACTTCGTCACGGAAATACCACAGCGCCTGCTTTGGCGCCGCGCAGTCCTTGCATGCGCCCTTGGTCAACTGAAAATCCGCGCCCCGATACAGGCCGAACCCGGTGGCGGGTGCCGGTATGATCCCTGGCATGGGCTTGTACCAGACGACATCTTCGGCACGCGCCAGGCGGAAAATCTGGACGCCGAGCAACAGGCCCGCAACGGCGCCCGCAATCAGCGCGGCAGCAATGCTATGCAACATTTTTGTCAGGGCCTCCCGCCACGCAGAGGCGAAACGATACACCAAATCCGTCCAATTCATGACCGCCTCACGCCGCGGCGGGATGATTCCGCGAGCATCGGCCGTGGCGCTGGTGGGACGCTGATCGATGGCAAGTGACGCGACGTCACGCTTCGAATTCATGGGGTCTGCTCTCTTCATGTTGACACGCCGCATCAAATCACCAGGCTGGAATATAACCATATAACCGGATATTTGGTTATATTCGATAAAAAAAATGGATATCACTCACACATGCGCGCGAATATGTCCCATCACAATCGCCATCGCGTCCAGCAGAAAATCCTTGGCGATCCAGAAATACACTTCCTTGCCCTCCTTCACGCTGTCCAGCACGCCCGCCTCGCGCAAGATTTTCAGGTGATGCGACACCGCGGACCGCGACAGCGTGGATACCTCGACAATTTGCCCGACGTTTAATCGTTCACCAGGATCGAAGGTCAGCAGAATGCGCTGGCGATGCTCGTCGCCCAATGCGGTGAACACTTTGGAAATGTTGCGCCACTCTTTGGGAATCGCGCGCATATAGTTCTTGTTCATGTCGATATAATTAAGTACTTGGTTATGTAAGTCAAGCTCGCCGTTGGCGGAAGGCACGAAAGACCATATCGCGTGGATTTGTAACCATATGATTTTATTTGATAAATATTGAGCCAGTACTACCTTTGGCCTAGCCCTGCTACCGTGGCAACTTTTGCCTTACCCTCGTGACTGTGAACCTGCGCCGGCTCGAAGAAATTTCCCAGAACGCCTCGCGCGCCGAGCGCGGGCTGATGATCGATGGCTGGAACGTCGGTCTGTCGCCGGG
>CADECM010000127.1:0-3886 GCA_902825845.1 uncultured beta proteobacterium | reverse complement strand
GGCCATCTGCGGCCCGTCGACATTACTATTCGTGCACAACCGGATCTGGCACTGGCCGCCGCCTGGATTGGTGCCATGCGCGGCGACAGCGCCGCTGAAACGGCCGCACTTGCCGCGCGCTGGACGCACTGCGCGGCAAAGATCGATGCGGCATTTGGCTACGATGTGGCGGGCCGCTGTGTCGCGCGCTCGGTCGCCATCAGCGAGGAAAGACATGTCGGCATCTTCGAAGTCGGCACGCCGGATGCCCATCGCAAGCGCGGCTACGCCAGCGCACTGCTCGCGCATCAGTTGCGCGCCGCGCGCGATGCGGGCGCGCATACCGCCTATCTGCAGGTTGACGCGGACAACAGTTCACGCCGCATCTACGAACGCTTTGGTTTTCGCACAGCTTATGAGTACGGGTATCGCGCGCTGCCGGTTGATACGCACTGAGTCCGGCGTCAGGAGAATACCGTAAGTCGTTGTTTTTATTTAATTATTTTACCCAGCAACGCCACACACCAACCCACGCCGAAGCCATTGGTATCGGTGCCCACCGCACCCAGACCGCCCTTGCAGCTGTGCGCCGACAGATCGACGTGGATCCACGGCCGCTTGTCGATGAAGCGCTGCAGCAACCGCGCGGCGAGGATGTGATCGGCTTCGCCGTCGAGCGTGCATTGCTTGACGTCGGCAACGCTGCTGTCGAGCGCACTGTCGTAATCGTCATCCATCGGGAACGCACACACACGCTCGCCGGATTGAACACCTGCGGCAATGGCATCGCGCGCGAGGTCCTCGCTGGTGGCAAAGATGCCGCTGTAGCGCGAGCCCAGCGCCACGTGCATGCTGCCGGTGAGCGTGGCGAAATCGATCATCACATCGGGCTTGGCGCGTGCCGCCAGCGCCAGCGTATCGGACAGCACCATGCGCCCCTCGGCGTCGGTGTGCACAATTTCGATGGTGGTGCCGTTCAGCGCCGTCACCACCTCGTTCTGCTTGTAGGCGCGCGGCGAAATATGATTTTGCGCCAGCGCCATCCAGCAGTCGATATTCACGGCCAGCTTCGCGCGCGTCGCGGCCAGCAAAATGCCCAGCGCCACCGCCGAGCCGTTCATGTCTTCGTGCATGCCTTGCATGTAGCGCGCGGGCTTCAGGTTGTGCCCGCCGGTGTCGAAGCAAATACCCTTGCCCACCAGCGCCACGGTTTTCGTCGCTTCAGGATGGCGATACTGCAAATGCACGATGGCGGCATCGCGCTCGTCACTGCCCTGCGCCACCGCACAGAACGCGCCCGCGCCCATTTTGCGCAGCCGCTTGAAATCGTATTCCTCGCGCGTCCAACCGTGCTGTTTGGCGAGTGCCTTTACCCGTTCGCGATACGTGCCCGGCGTCAGTTCGTTCGGCGGCAGCACCGTCAGTTCGCGGCAAAGCACATTGCCTTCGGCCTGCGCGCGCAGCGCGGCGAAGCCGGATTTGTCTGCATAGCCGTGCAGCACGATATTTCGTAAACTTTTGTTTTTATTATCTTTTTTTCGTTCGGGTAATGTGATGCCATTGACCCACGCGGTATAAACCGCGAGTTCCGCCAACGCCAGATGGGCCTTGGCATCGCCCAGTACGGCGATATCAATCTGCTGCGGCTCCTCCGCCAGCAACAACGCCAGTGCCTTGCGCATCGCCGTGTGCTTTTCAAATGTCGACTGCGCATCATCGATCATCACCCACGCCACCAGCGCGCCGTTGCCGGTATCGGCGGACAACGGCGACTTGGCGAGATCGGCAAACTTTTTTTTGCGGCGCGTGAGTACGGTGTTCAGCAGCGACGTGTGCGGCGTCTGCGCATCTGGCTTGGCGGCTTTGGCTAGCACGATCAGCAGATGATTGGCGCGCTTTGCAGCGGCAGCGGAGAGGGGCGTGGTGTGTTGTTCGAGTTTGGCGAGGATGATGGGCATGGCGTTTCGTTGGGTGTTTACTCCAATCATTATAGCGGCAGAGATTTGTGCCGGTTGCAGGCTACGCGCCACAAACTTCGTTGCGTGCCGATTCTGCCTTAGAATCCACCCATGCTCCCCTACCTTGACCTCCTGCAACAAGTCCTCGAACACGGCACCGCCAAGGGCGACCGTACCGGCACTGGCACAGTGAGCGTTTTCGGCGCGCAGTTGCGCTTTGATCTTGCTGCCGGATTCCCCCTGCTCACCACCAAGCGTGTGCATCTGAAGTCGATCATTCACGAGTTGTTGTGGTTTTTGAAGGGCGATACCAACGTCAAGTATCTGAAGGACAACGGGGTTTCGATCTGGGATGAATGGGCCAAACCTGACGGCGAACTGGGCCCGGTGTATGGCTATCAGTGGCGCTCGTGGCCCGCGCCCGATGGTCGGCATATCGATCAGATTTCGCAGGTGGTCGATATGCTCAAAAAGAACCCGGATTCACGGCGCATTATTGTCTCCGCCTGGAACGTCGCCGATCTCGACAAGATGGCGCTGATGCCGTGCCATGCGTTTTTCCAGTTTTACGTGGCCGGCAGCAAGCTGTCGTGCCAGATGTATCAGAGGAGCGCCGACATGTTCCTCGGCGTGCCGTTCAACATGGCCTCTTACGCGCTGCTGACGTTGATGGTGGCGCAGGTATGCGGGTTGAAACCCGGTGATTTCGTGCACACCTTCGGCGACACGCACATCTACAACAATCACATGACGCAGGTGCGCGAGCAGCTGTCACGCGCTCCGCGCGCGCTGCCGGTGATGAAGCTCAATCCTGCCGTCAAAAATATTTTCGATTTCAAATACGAAGACTTCACGCTCGAAGGCTACGATCCGCATCCGGCGATCAAGGCGCCCGTGGCGGTGTAATGGCCTCACGCCTGTCACTCATCGTCGCGATGGGCAAAAACCGCGTCATCGGGGCCAACGGTGCCATTCCCTGGCGCCTGCCTAACGAACTGCAACTGTTCAAGCGCATCACCATGGGGCATCACATCATCATGGGGCGCAAGACGTGGGAGTCGATCAAGCGTCTGCTGCCGGGGCGCACGACGGTGATCGTCACACGGCAGAAGGACTACGCCGTAGCGGGCGCGGTGATGGCGGAGTCGTTGCAGGCGGCCATTACCGCCTGCGGTGATGACCCGGAAATTTTTGTGATCGGCGGCGGCGAGTTGTATCGTGAATCGCTGCCACTGGCGCACCGCATTTATCTCACCACTGTCGACGCCACACCCGACGGCGATACGCGCATGCCGGAATTCGACTTGAGCGACTGGCACGAGGTTTCCACCGAAGCGTTTCCCGCGGACGACAAACACGTGCATGCATACCGCTTCAGCGTGCTGCAGCGGTATAATAAATAATCATTTAAAATCAATTATTTACAAAGAATCCCGCACGCAGTCGACATAGTAGTGCCGTGCCTTGTCGGCGCCGTTTTCCTTGGCCAGGCCGTGGATGTCGGTCTCGAAGCCGGGAAACTTCTGGTTGAAGTCGCGCGCGAACTGTAGAAAGCGCACGATGGTTTTGTTGAAACGCTCGCCCGGAATCAACAGCGGAATACCCGGCGGATAGGGTGTCAACAGCACGCTGGTAACACGGCCTTCGAGGTTGTCGATTTCAACGCGCTCGATTTCGCGATGCGCCATGCGCGACCAGGCCTCGGCCGGCACCATCGCCGGCTGCATGTCGGACAGATACATTTCGGTCGTCAGGCGCGCCACGTCGTTGGCCTTGTAGACCTCGTGAATCTGGTCGCACAGGTCACGCAGTCCGGTTTTCTCGTACACCGGAAACTTGGCGACGAATTCCGGCATCACGCGCCAAAGTGGCCGATTCGCCGCATGGTCGTCCTTGAACTGCTGCAGTTCGGTGACCAGCGTGTTCCAGCGGCCCTTGGTGATGCCGAT
>CADECM010000126.1 GCA_902825845.1 uncultured beta proteobacterium | reverse complement strand
CCAAGGAAGGCGACCCGCTCGATTTACTGGCAAGGCTGCCGCTCGTGTAGGCGCCGCGCATGGCCGATCTGGCCGAGGCGCTCAGACAGTTTGGCACGCGGTATCTGGCACAGCACACCCTCAGCACAGCGCAAGCCCGCGCCTGGCGGGCGATCGTGGCCTGTCGCACGCCTGCCCTGGGTGGCGAGCAGCTGGCTTGCGACCACTGCGACCACTGCGAACACTGGCACTGGCAATACCATTCATGCCGTAATCGTCATTGCCCACAGTGCGGCACTCGGGCCAAGGACGCGTGGTTACAGGGCCGCGTGGCCGAGGCATTGCCAGTACCCTACGCGCATCTGGTGTTTACCCTGCCACACAGTCTGAATGCCTTGTATGGTGTACACCCGCGCTGGGTGATCGACACCTTGTTTGCGGCAACGGGAAAGACGCTAACCGAGTTTGCGGCCAACCCGCTATGGATCAGCGGCGCGGGTAACGCTACACCCGCCTTCACGTTGGTGCTGCACACCTGGACGCAGGACTTGCGGCGGCACATCCATCTGCATGCGGTGATGGCCTGTGGCGCGCTGGATCGCGAGGGGCAGTGGCATGCCCCCACACGCAAGCCCGACTTTCTGTTTCCAGTTGAAGCGCTGTCGCACGTGTTTCGCGGCAAATTCATGGCCGCATTGAAAGCGGCACGGCAAGACGGGCAACTGAGTAATGATCCGCAGGGACACGACACCGCGTGGGCACAACGGCACAAGGCGTTGTATCGCCACGCTTGGGTGGTTTATGCAAAAACACCCATGGGCGGATCGGCGCAGGTGCTGGAATACCTGAGCCGTTACACCCATCGCACGGCAATTTCCAATGAACACATCATGCGGATCACGGAACGTGAGGTGGTGCTGTCGGTGCGTGCGGATGACGCCGGAAATAAGCGCCGCGTGCGGCTGCCCGGCGAGGAATTCATACGCCGCTTCATGCTGCATGTGCTGCCATCGGGCATCAAGCGGATTCGCCATTACGGGCTGTTGGCCTCGGCGTGTAAAACAATGCGCTTGGCGCAAGCGCGGCAGGCGCTGGGGATGCCAGTGGTGCAGGCTAAAGCGGTGGAATCCGCTGCCGAGTTTATGTGCCGGGTCTCAGGCCTCGAGGTGTTGCGCTGCCAGCGTTGCAAGGTGGGCCACCTTGCCGTGGCGCAAACCTTGGCTGGACATTCAAGGCTGCCCGCGCCCGGTGAGCGGGTAAATCGGCGGCCATGCCGGGGGCCGCCTTGAGAGGAAAGGCAGCACATCCTGCACAAACACGATGCCTGGAGTTGATCGGCAGGCGGTTGCATGGCCGTCGCCCGGCGACAGAGCCGCATTTGCAGGTACTCTGCCATAACGCACCGCCAACCAACCGCATGCACTTGCCAGTAGCCACCCCATACGCGTGCAAATGGGTCAGCACCTGTGCCACTATTCGCCTGATGCGGCGGGCGAAGAAAACAAACCCCCTATAGCAAATACCGTGCAAGCGGTTTAGTCCAACAAGGTTTACCTGTCGCGGAGGCAGTCTTGGTTAGTATCGGCTTTGTAGCGCGACAGATAAACGCTATTCGTTTAGACCACCCGCCCCGCAATCGTTGACGCCAATACAATCCGTATATACAATTCACTCATGGAGTTTACATGGTCGGAGACGAAACGGGCGGTAAACCTTAAGGCACATGGGCTTGATTTTGTTGATGCCCCTCGCGTTTTTGAAGGCGTGACCTTTACCTTCGAAGACGACCGATTTTCCTACGGCGAGCGGCGCTTCGTCACACTTGGACTGCTTGCCGGTGTTCCTGTGTCAATCGCGCATACGGAGACCAACCATGAAATCCGCATCATTTCATTCCGCAAGGCAACCAAACGTGAAACAAACATCTACTTCACCAAAATCCAAAACTGATTGGGCGCGTCTCAAGGCCATGGGCAAATCTGCGACCCCGAATACTGATCATCCGGAAGCTGATATCAACCACATCGTGCGAGGCGTAGTTCGCCGCGGCCTAAAGCCGTTGCCGTCTAAGGCATCCATTTCGCTTCGAGTCGATCAGGACGTTTTGGAATGGTTCAAGGCTCAGGGCCCCGGCTACCAAACGCGGATTAATACTGTATTACGTGCGTTTCGTGATGCATCGGTCTAACTCTGCGCTCGTTCGGAGCCGCTTTCAGCGGCCCGCACAGCTTAAACGTTAATCGTCCTCTTCTGTAATCGGGCTACTTCCGCAACGGGTCGCCTGGAGTCCGTCGCCTCCGGCGACAGAGTGTGACCGCTTTCTGGCCAGGGAAAAATTGCGGACAGGAGGAAGCACGGTACCGCCGCGCCATACCACGACTCGCGCAGCCTACGGCAGCGAGGTCGCGCTGATTTTTGCGTCCTTGATCAGCTTGCGCCACGACTGCAGATCATCGCGGATGATGTCCTTGTAGCCCTGCGGCGTCGAGGTTGCGACCTCATAGCCATTGCCGAAAAACCGCTGTGACACTTCGCGCGTATTGAGTGCCTTGACCATGATCGCGTTGAGCTTGTCGACGATGGCGGGCGACAGTCCCGGCGGCGCGACGATGCCCCACCAGCCGGTGTTGTAGTAACCGGGCACGGTCTCGGCGACGGTGGGGATGTCGGGCGCCACTTTGACGCGTTGGGTGTGGCCGACACCCAAAACCTTGAGACGTCCGGCTTTCACATGCGGCATGGTGATCTGCAGGCCGGTGATGGTCATGTGAATGCTGCCGGAGATCAGGTCCGTCAGCGCCAGCGCGCTGCCTTTATACGGGACGTGCAGCAGATTGATGCCGGCGAGCGTGACCAGTTGCGCGCCGCCGATGTGGTTGGGCGTGCCCACGCCCGGCGAGGAGTAGTTGAGTTTGCCCGGGCGCGATTTGGCGAGCGCGATGAACTCGCGCATGGTGGTGGCGGGCAACTGGCCGTTCACGAACACGGCGTAGTAGACGTAGGTTGCCAAGCCGATATGGGTGAAATCCTTGAGCGGGTCATAGGGAATCTGACTGCCGAGCAGCGCCGGTCCGGACACCAGGCCGCCGGTGGTGCCCAGTCCCAGCGTGTAGCCGTCGGGCGCCGCCTTGGACATCAGCGCGTGGCCCAGCGTTGCCGCGGCGCCGGGCCGGTTGTCGGTCACCACCGGCTGCCCCAGGGTTTCGCTGATTGCCTTGCCGACTTCGCGCGCGGTGAAATCGGTGCCCGCGCCCGGCGGGTACGGCACGATCATGCGAATCGGCTTGCTGGGATAGCTCTGGGCGATGGTGGCGGGCGACAGTAGCACGCCGGCAGCCAGTGCCATCGCCGCGGTGAACTCTGGCAGGCGGGCCGCTGTACTTGCCAAAGTGCTGGTTGGGGCAGGTGTGTTCATGTGTACTCCCTGGTTGCGGTGAGTGTCGTGACGATGGGGTGGCACGCCGCCACGATTATAATGGTGAAAACCGGCGCTCATGTTTGACGTATGGCAAACGCCATTGCGTGGACGGCGGCGGCAACCAGGGGGACAGCATGGAAATCAATCACCCGCAAACGCTGGCGGAAGTCACCCGCCATTTTGACCACTATCAGCAGGCGATCATCGACAATGATGTCGCGGTACTCAACGAATTGTTCTGGCACAACGCGCTGACGCTGCGTTACGGCACCGGTGAGAATCTGTATGGGCATGCCGAAATCGCCGCCTTTCGCGGCGCTCGCGATCCGCGAAGTGCCGCGCGCGTGGTGGGCAAGTCCGTGGTCACCAGCTATGGCCGCGATGCGGCGACGACCAACATCGAGTTCACGCGCGCGGGGCGCAACGGCCGCCAAAGCCAGACGTGGCTGCGCATGCCCGAAGGCTGGCGCATCGTGGCCGCCCACGTCAGTTACCGCGACGAGTAGGCACGGGCGCGGCGGGCCGGGCGGGAGTCAGCGCCGCGGCGTGCAGCCGGCGTCGCGCGGCAGCGCGCGCAGCGGCTCGATCAGCGCCAGCAGCAGCGCCTGCGTCATGCGCACGCGGCTGAACGGGCGGCGTGCAGGCATCACCGTCGCGATGTGATCGATGCCGCTGACTTTGACGTAGTTCATCCCCGGCAGTACCGCGGATGCCAGCGGCACCAGGCCATCATTGCGGATACCTTCGCGCGCCATCAGTTCGTGGGGAATCTCCAGCGTGGTCGAGGGTTGGTCCTCAGGCGCACTGCCGACCGCACTGGCGAAGGCGATCGCGGGCACTTCGCGCAACAGCGGCGCAATCGCCGCCGCGTGTTTGCGATGGTAGGTTTTGGCGGCGCCGGTGGTCAGACCCTGCGCGGATTCCTGGGTGCCGCCGAAAAATCCGAGGATCAGGGCGGCAACCAGTGGATTGAGCAGCGAGCCGTCGAGCAGTTTATCGGCAACTGGCGTACCAAAGAAGGTGCCTTGCAGCGACAGCCAGCCTTTGACCTTGCGCCGCGCGTTGGCGTCGGACAGCAGTGCCTCCAGCGTATCCACCGAGCCTTTGCTGTGGGTGATGAGGATCACCGGTTTGGCCGATTGCGCAATCGCAGCGGCGATGATCGGCCCGTTGACGCTGACGCTTTGCCCGGCGTGGACCGGCAGTTTTTCGCGCTCCACGCCGATCGCCGCAAGCCAGCGCAACTGGTCGTTGAAATAGGTGGGATACAGGTCGCCCAGATATCCGGGCACCAGCAACACTTTGTAGGTGCGCAGCGTCTTCGCATGCGCCGTGCCGAATGCGCAGCTATCGTTGTAGGCCGTCAAATAGTCGCGCGTCAGATCGGCACCGGCGGCGGCCTGTGTAATACCCGTGACAAGTACAGCGAGTGCGCAATGCATAAATCGTAACATATTGATTTTATTATAATATTTTTATGCGTTGACTGGAAGGCTTGGCGCTGGCGGCACGCTTGCGCGAGCGGTTCCGTGTCAACGACAGTACTCCCGCGCGCGATCCCGGTTTCGACACGGATCAGTAGCGCGCGTTCGGTCGGCGTTTCGCCAGTGTGGTTGTGATTTTTTTTGCATGCGCCCGAATGGCCGCCTGGGGCAAGTGCAAGGTTCGACGGCACAGGCATGCGTTCGTTTTGGCGAGCTTTGCTGCGGGGTGGACGGTCACGCTGTGTCAACTGGCTGCATCGGCGTCGCGCGTGCCGCTGCGCGAGTGCTGGCATAATGCGCGCTCACAAATAACACAAGGGAGGAGTCATGCTGTTCAAAGTGGCGATGTTGTTGATCGCGGCGGCCGGTTGGGCGGTTGCGCATGCGCAGACGTATCCGGTCAAACCCATTCGGCTGCTGATGCCGTTCCCGCCGGGCGGCTCCACGGACATGCTGGGCCGGCCGCTGGCGCAGAAGCTCGGCGAACAAATGGGCCAGTCGATTGTTGCCGATTACCGTCCCGGCGCCGGCGGCAATCTGGGCATCGAACTGGCCGCGAAAGCGCCGGCCGACGGCTACACCACGACCATTGTATCGTCATTGATCTCGATTGCGCCTTCGCTGTATGCCAGACTGAACTACCGGCAGTCGGATTTCGCGCCGGTATCGCTGGTGGCGGAAATGCGCAACGTGGTGCTGGTTCATCCGTCGCTGCCGGCGCAGGATTTCAAGGCTTTTCTGGCGCTGGTGAAAAAGAGTTCCGGCAAGCTCAACTACGGTTCGGGCGGCATCGGCACCACCACCCACCTCACGCCGGAGCTCATGCTGAGTCTGATCAACAGCAAAATGAATCATGTGCCGTACAAGGGTTCGGGTCTGGCGCTGATTTCACTGGTCGGCGGCGAAATCGATGTTCTGATCATGACGGTGGCCGCGTCGTATACACAGGTAAAGGCGGGCAAGGTGCGCGCGCTGGCGGTGATGGCGCCGGAGCGCGCCTCGCAGTTGCCCGATGTGCCGACGGTGAAGGAACTTGGCCATGAGAATTTCATCGTGCGGCTGTGGTACGGCATGCTGACGCCGGCCGCAACGCCCACGGCCATCATCGGACGGCTTAACGCCGAGGTGCACAAGGCGCTTGACTCGGCCGACCTTCGGCAACGTCTTACGGCAAGCGGCATTGAACCGCTGAAAAGCACGCCGCAGGCATTTGCCGACTTTCTGCGGACGGAAACCGTGCGTTACGCGAAGATCATCAAGGATGCGGGCATTCAGGCACGCTGATCACCCATATACGGGCGGAGGAGAGGTCGTGAAAAAGAGTTTTGCAGTCGCAGGTCTTCTTGTGTTGGCCGGCGCCGGTCATGCCGCCGATCCCGCATGGCCGACGCGGCCGGTGCGTGTGATCGTGCCGTTTGGTCCGGGCGGCGGCACCGACATCACGGCGCGGCTGGTGTCGGCGCGCATGACGCAGCTTACCGGCCAGCAATTTATCGTGGATAACCGCGCCGGCGCCGGAAGCAACATCGGCACCGGCATCGCCGCCAACGCGGCGCCGGATGGACACACCATCCTGCTTTCGAGTTCGGCGTACGTGGTAAATCCGGGACTCTACAAGTCGATACCCTATGATCCGTACAAGAGTTTCGAATTCGTCACCAACTTTGCGTCTTCACCCAATGTGTTCACGGTGCACCCCGGCGTGCCGGCGAAAAGCATGACAGAAATGCTCAAGCTGGCACGCGCGGATCTGAAGAAATACAGTTTTGCCACTCCCGGCATCGGCACCACGCCGCACCTGGCGGTGGAAATGTTGAAGTACGCCGTGAAGCTGGATATCGGCAATATCCCTTATAACGGCGCCGGCCCGTCCGTTGCCGCGCATATGGGAGGACAGGTGTTGCTCGCCTGTTCGGCACTGCCCACGCCGGCACCGCACATTCAGGCCGGCCGCCTGCGTGCCATCGCAATGGCATCGAGCCGGCGCCTGTCGGGCTTCCCGGATGTGCCCACCATGGCGGAATCGGGATTCAAGGATCAGGAATCGGACACCTTCCAGGGCGTGTATTTTCCGGCGGGCACGCACAAAAGCATCGTGGCGCGGTTCTATGCAGAACTCAAGAAGATGCCGGATATTCCCGCCATTCGCGAACGCGTGCTGGGCTTGGGCTACGAGTTTGTGCTGAGCACGCCCGGAGAATTTGCCGCGCAAACCCGGGCGGAAATCAACAAGTGGACACGCGTGGTGAAAAACTCAAACATTCAGGTTAACTGACGATGTGCTGGAAAATAATATAACTAATTGATTTTATTATATTTTCATGAAAATCGTCGACATCCGTGAACGCGCCATCCCACTGCAGTCGTCGCTGCGCAATGCGGTGTTCGATTTCAGTGAAATGACGACCTCGGTGGTGGCAGTCATCACCGATGTGCTTCGCGACGGCAAGCCGGTGACCGGTTACGCCTTCAATTCCACCGGACGCTACGCCTGCGGCGCGCAGATGCGCGACCGCTTCATACCGCGCATTCTGAAGGCGAAGCCGGAGTCGCTGCTGAACGCGGCGGGCGATAACTTCGATCCCGAAAAAATACTGGCGGCGATGATGCAGCGTGAAAAGCCGGGCGGCCACACCGAACGCTCGGTGGCGATCGGCACCATCGAAGTCGCGTGCTGGGACGCGGTGGCGAAGATTGACGGCAAGCCGCTGCACCGCGTGCTGGCAGAGCGTTACAACGAGGGCAGGGTGATCGACAAGGTGCCTTGCTACGTCGGCGGCGGCTGGTACGAACCCGGCAAGGGCATCCCTGAACTGCTGGACGAGATTCGTGAAAAGCTCGACCAGGGCTACGACGTGATGAAAATCAAGGTGGGCGGCGCCACCGTTGCCGAAGACATCGCGCGCGTCGAAGCGGCGTTGAAGGTGGTGCGGTCGAGCCGGCATCTGGCGGTCGATGCCAATGCCGGTTTCAATCGCGAGCGGGCGCTGGCGTATGCGCGGGCGCTGGCGCCCTATCAACTGAAATGGTTTGAGGAGCCCACGGATCCGCTGGGCTATGCACTGCTTGGCGAATTCATCGCACAGTATGGCGCTGCGGTAGGCACCGGCGAAAACCTGTTTTCGACGCAGGACGTGGAGAATCTGGTGACCTTCGGCGGCATGCGCGCGGGCGTGGATTTCATCCAGACCGATGTGCCGCAGTCCTACGGCATCGTGCAGTTTTCGCGCACGCTGGCGATGCTGGAACGGCGCGGCTGGTCGCGGCAATCGATCTTCCCCCACGGCGGCAATCAGATGACACTGCACCTCGTGGGCGGTTTCGGTCTCGGCGGTTGCGAAGCGTATCCAGGTGTATTTGGCATCTTTGCCGGTTTTGCCGACGATGCAAGAGTCGAGAACGGCTTTCTCAAATTGCCCGAGCGGCCGGGCATCGGCTTTGAGGCGCAGAATCAGCTCTACGCCGCGATGAAGGCGCTTGCCGCATGAGCGCCGGATTGTTACTTCTGCAGGCGCTGGCGCACCTCGAGCAGGGCAATTGGGCGGCCGCGCACACCATCGTGCAGAACGACAACACGATAACCGCGTGCTGGGTGCACGGCATCGTACACGTGATGGAGGGTGACCTTGATAACGCGCGCTATTGGTATGGCAGGGCAGGGCGGGCGTTCTCGCGCGATGCAACGGCGGAGATTGCCGCCGCCCGGAAGATGCTGGCATAGCTTCGTTGCAGACACCGCGACGCACCGCTGAATAGCGGCGTTTGCGCCGAGCGTCTATACAGTGATGTCACGGCGCATGCGCTGTGTCGCGGATACCAATAACTTGTAATGCGTTTGTAACGTGTGGCGCAGTGCGTGCAGTGGCAGTTGCCCGGCGGGGGTAAAACCTGCAAAATGCAACCTTGATTTTCACGCCTGCTTTGCCGGAACCATGAACTTCGCCGCGATTTTGTCTTTGCCTGCGACAAAGTGCCCGACCTGCCATGGCACGCAACTGCGTCCATCACGCTGGATTACGGGAGATGGCGCGCTGCGGCCCCTGGTGTTGTCGCCCTATCGTTGCATTGCCTGCAATACGCGGTTTTTCAAGCCGAGCCGCAATTTCATCATGCTGCTCGGCGGGATCGCACTGTTCGGGATGGTGGTGGTCTCGATCGTAAGCATCACTTACTGGATACACCGGGGTGGGGAAAAGGAACAAGGCGGGTTTTCGCCGTTGCGCGGCGCAGCGGTCAAGGACGGCGCAGCTCAGCCACTGGCGCCCGCGCTGCGGGCGGTATCCGCCGATGCGCAAATGCAGTTTGAATTGGGCATGCGCTACTTGTCGGGCGAGGGTGCGCCCAGGAATCATGCCGAAGGATTGAAGTGGCTGGAAATGGCAGCCAGCGGCGGACATCCAGTGGCCAGCTATGACCTGGGCGAAATATACAGGGGCGGGGTCGGCGTGCAGTCGAACGAGTCGCTGGCGTTTCATTGGTATGATCAGGCGGCACGCGAGAACCATCCCGACGCGCAATACCAGATTGCCGTCATGCTCAGGGAAGGCAAGGTAGTGCCCATGGATCTCGCCAAGTCCTACGCCTGGGCCACGATCGGCGCGATTCAGGGCCATATTGGCGCAGTCACGTTGCGCGAAAATCTGAAGCATGTCATGACGCTACAGCAGATTCAGGACGGCCAGCGCGCGGTTGATGCGTGGACGGCCGCCACTGAAAAAGCGCGCGTTGCAGCTGGTAACGCAGCCAGGAATCCGGTCGCGCGTTAGAGCCTGTTATGAATTTCCGTGAAATCGAAAATCGTCTCCCTCATCCCAACCCTTCTCTCTCAGGGAGAGGAGCGGGGGTGAGGGAAAATGAATTTCCATAAGCTATTGATTTTTAATGATATTTATAAAGATCATTACAGGATCCACGGCCGCGGCTCAGATAATCTTCTGCTGACGCAGCGCGGTAATTTCCGCGTCGCTTTTCCCCAGCAGGTCCCGCAGCACAGCCTCGGCATGTTCGCCCACCAGCGGTGGCGGCCGGTCATAGTGGATTGGCGTGCGTGAAAACTTGATCGGGTTTGCCGTCAGCGCGACGCTGCCTGCCACTGGGTGCGGTACCTCGATTTTCATGCCGCGATGCCGCACCTGTGGATCGCGATAGACGTCGTCAAGACGGTTGATCGGTCCGCAAGGCACGCCCACGGTTTCCAGCAGCGCAACCCATTCCGCAGTGGTCTTCTTTTGCAGTTCCGCCGCCAGCAGGGCGGTGCAGGCGCCGCGGTTGGCGATGCGCAACGCGTTGCTGGCAAAACGCGGATCGGTCGCGGCGTCGGGAATGCCGGCGGCCACACACAGTCGCTGATATTGCCCGTCGTTGCCGGTGGCGATGATGATGTCACCATCGGCTGTGCGGAATGTCTGATACGGCATCACATTGGGGTGCGCGTTGCCCATGCGCTTGGGCGGTTCGCCGCCGATCAGGTAGTTGGCGTTCTGGTTGGCGAGCCACGCCACCTGGGTGTCGAGCAGCGCCATGTCGATGTACTGGCCTTTGCCGCTGCTGTTGCGCTCGTGCAGTGCCGAGACAATGCCGACGGTGGAATACATGCCGGTCATCAGGTCGGCAATCGCGACGCCAACTTTCTGCGGCCCGCCGCCGGGCTGATCGTCGCGCTCGCCGGTGATGCTCATGATGCCGCCCATGCCCTGAATCATGAAGTCGTAGCCGGCGCGGTCGCGGTAGGGGCCGGTCTGGCCGAAGCCGGTAATTGAGCAGTAGATGAGGCGCGGGTTGAGCGCCGACAGGGTGTCGTAATCGAGGCCGTAACGCTTGAGGTCGCCCACCTTGTAGTTCTCGATCAGCACGTCGGATTGTTGCGCCAGTTCGCGGATGATGTTCTGGCCTTCGGGTTTGGCAATGTCCAGCGTGAGCGATTTCTTGCCGCGATTGGCGCACATGAAATACGCTGCGTCGGTGGTGTCATGGCCCTCGCGGTCCTTGACGAACGGCGGGCCCCACGCGCGCGTGTCGTCGCCCTTGCCGGGGCGTTCGATCTTGATCACTTCGGCGCCGAGGTCGGCGAGGAGTTGCCCGACCCACGGGCCGGCCAGAATGCGGCTCATGTCAAGCACGCGGATACCGGTGAGGGGGCCTTGCCGGACGGACGGATCGGCACTCATGTTTTTTGCACCTTGATTTCGCGGCTGATCGCCTTGGTGGTGCCACCCCAGGTCGGCGCGTAAGCCGCCTTGCGGCCAACGCCGCCCGCGATCACGATCATCAGGTCATCCGCCTTTTCCGCGACGCGAATGATGTTCGCGTTGGGATCGCTGGCGGCAGCCATGCGGTGCGCGCGTACCGCGGGCGCGAGTTTTTCGATCGGCAGCGTGGCTTGCGCCCATATCGCGGCCTTTGTTTTCTGCTTGCTGAACCCGTCCCGATCAAACAGGGCGGCCCACTCCGGCGGCAGTATGCACAGTGGTTCACCTCCGCCGAGCAGACCGGCGCCGCCCGAGGTGCCGGCGATCAGCATGGATTGGGCAAAGGTTTGCGCGAGCCCTGCCGCGTCCGGGCTGTCGGAATCGACGACTTCGACCGTACCGCCAATGCCGACCACCGTGACCACGCTCGCATCCGGCGCGAAGCCGCGCTCCACGTGCAGCGGCGCCCATGGGCTTTCGCCCGCGTTCTCGGCGAAGCAACAGGTGTACTTTGCGGGCTGCCCCAGCGTTGCCATGTCTACTTCGCCGGGTTTGGCGTTGCCTATGTTCTGCAGGATCAGCGCCATCGCGCGGCCGATGGTGGCGTTGGCGCGATGGCCGGAACCGAGCGCGTTGTTTTTGCCATTTAGGCCAATGTGTTCCACGATGGGCCCGTTGACGATATAGATCGGCGTTGCGGAGCCGGTGGTGGTGCCGATGCCGACGAGGTTGAAATTCATGTCGGACAAAGCATCCACCGCAGCTACCAGCACTGGCATGTACTCCGGCTTGCAGCCGGCCATCACTGCGCAGATGGCCACGTCGCCCGCGGTGGCGGTTTCAAAGCCCGGCGGCAGCATGCTGATTTCGTGGTCAGCCCGATAGCCGTTGTGCGCGAGCATGGCGTTGACGCGCGCGGCGGTGGGCGCAACGATGGGCAAGCCGTCCGTCAGGTACGCGGCCGCCAGTTCGTTCTGCGTCGCCTCCCAGTCCGCGTCCGGACTGCCTTCCCAGGGATTCATGTAACTATTTGTTTTTATTGGTAAATTTATGCATCTCGGTATGATCGGACAGGAACCCCAGTTGCTTTTCCATGTTGTCCCAGATGTCGGCGGTGGGCTTGGCGAGTATGGTGGAGGTTCCCATCGCCTGCGCAATTTCGAGTGCGGTGCGCACGTCCTTGGCCATCAGGCCGGTTGAGAACCCCGCGTTGTAGGTGCCGGCGATCATGTATTGCTTGCACTTGTTTTTGGTGGTGTTGTTCATGCCGCTGGAGGTGTTGATGATGTCGACCACGACATTCGGATCCAGCCCGAATGCTGCGCCGGCGTGCATCGCCTCGCATGCGGCAATCAGACCTGCTGCCGACACGTAATTGTTCAGCGCCTTGATCGCATGGCCTGCGCCCAGTGGGCCTGCGTAGTAAATCTGGTTGCCCATTTTTTCCAGCATCGGCTTGACGCGCTCGAATATGGCCTTGTCGCCGCCGACCATGATCGAGAGCGTGGCCGCGGTCGCGCCCTTCACGCCATTGGATACCGGCGCGTCGATGAACTGAAATCCTTTCTTCTCCAGGATGGCGCCAAGCTCGAGCGTGCCCATCGGTGACGACGAACTCATGTCGATGATCAGGCTGCCGGGCTTCAGGTTTTCGGTAATGCAGTTCTTGCCCGAGTCATTGTCGCCGAGCAAGGCTTTGCGCACCAACTTGCCGTCCGGCAGCATGGTGATCACGGTATT
>CADECM010000125.1 GCA_902825845.1 uncultured beta proteobacterium | reverse complement strand
CCTGCGCCGGAATGACGACTTCACTACATCACCGACCGCACCAGCCCGCCGTCCACACGGATGGTGGTGCCGGTAATGTAGCTCGATTTGCCCGAGGCCAGAAACGCCGCGAGGTTCGCCAGCTCGCGCGGCTCGCCGATGCGGCCGATGGCGGTTTCCTTCGCCCGCTCCTCCAGCGCTTTTTCCAGCGGGATGCCCAGTTCCCTGGCGCGCGCGGTGACATTGCCCAGCATGCGCTCGGAGAGCAGCGAGCCCGGCGCGATATTGTTCACCAGGATGCCGTCGCGGCCCACTTCATCCGACAGGCTTTTCGCAAACGCCACCACGCCCATGCGCGTGGCGCCGGAAAGCGCAAGATTCGGGATCGGCTGGTACACCGTGCTGGCGAGAATATTGATGATGCGCCCGCTCTTTTGCGCGCGCATATGCGGCAGCACTTCGCGCGCCATGCGCGCAAAGAATAACAACGAGCGCTGCACCGCCGTTGCCCATTGTTCCTCGGTGGCATCGATGGATTTCGCCAGCGGCGGGCCGCCGGAATTGCTGATCAGCACGTCGATGCGGCCGTATTTTTCAGCCGCCGTGGCCACCAATTTCTGGATGACGTCATTCTTCTCCAGATCGCCGGCATAGGCGTAGACCTCTGCTTTGGTTTTGGCGCGGATGTCCTGCGCCGCTTGGTCAAGATCGGCCTGGCTGCGGCTGCACATCACCACCTTCATGCCTTCTTCCGCCAACACTTCCGCACACGCGCGGCCGAGGCCTTTGCTGGCGCCGCCGACGATGGCGACTTTATCCTTGAGTTGCAGGTCCATACCGGCTATCCTTTATTAAGTATTTGATTTTAAATATATTTTAGGAGGAAAATGCGATGCAGGATGGCGAGCCGGTGCGCACGATCAAGCCCGTCGGCTGCGGCTTGCCACTGGCAGCATCCAACTTGAAGGCGACGATGGTATCGCTGTCTTCGTTTGCCACATAGAGTTTGTCACCGGCGGGATCGAGCGTAAAAAAACGCGGCTTTTTGCCCTGCGTTGGTTCCCAGCCGATCGGCGCGAGCGTCGCGTCCCTGGCGTCCACGGCAAACGTCGCGATGCTGTTGTGGCCGCGGTTCGACACATACACATGCCGGCCCGACGGCGATACCGCGATTTCCGCGCCGGTGTTGTCGCCGACGAACGTGGGCGGCGTGGTGGGAATGATGTGGATTGGCGTCAGCACCCCGCGCACGCCATCCCACTGATAGGTGGTCACGGTCGAATCCAGTTCATTGATCAGATACGCAATCGGCCTCGACGGGTGAAACGCCAGGTGCCGCGGCCCGGCGCCATAGCGCGACCTGACGAACGGCGGATCGTTGGCGATCAGCTTGCCGCCGGCCAGATCGAGTCTGTAAATATGCGTGGCATCCACGCCCTTATCGGGCGAAACCAGAAAACGGCCGCTGCCATCGAACAGCACCTGATGCGGATGCGCGCCCAGCCCCTGTTCGCGTTTGTACGGCCCTTCCTTGCCCGGCGGCACCACGGCATCGGTCGACGGCGCGAGCGAGCCATCGGCGTTGATCGGCAGCACCGCAATGCCCGGCCCGTTCGCCACCACCACGTACTGATCGCTGGGATCGACAATCAGATGCGGGCCATTGTCGCCGCTGCTCGGCTGCTGGTTCAGGAATCTGAGTTTGCGTGTTTGCGCATCAATCGCGTATGCGCTCACGGTGTCGCCGTCACCGTGCGACGCATAAAGGAAGCGCTGTTTGCTGTCGAGCGCGACGTAGCCGGGGTTGGCGATGGTCTCGAATACCTCGACCGGCGACCACGCACCCGACGGCTCGTCGATGTGGTACACGCTGATGCCCTTGCCGCGCGCCTTGCGACGCGTGGTGGTAAAGCAGCCGACATAGGCAAACATGATATGGAACACTCCGGCGGGGTGGAATCGATGCGGCTGCTAAACTTACACGAAATTCAGTCGTTGTGTTCCTCATTTCCGGAGATGCCATGAGCGCCGCTGCAAACCCGCTGCTGCACGTGTGGACGACGCCGTTTGCCGCGCCGCCCTTTGCCAAAATTCAGCCCGCGCACTTCACGCCCGCATTCGAAGCCGCCCTCAATGCACACAACGCGGAGATCGGCGCCATCGCGGGCAATGCGGACGCGCCCACATTTGCCAACACCGTCGAGGCGCTGGAGCGGGCCGGTGAGGCGCTGCGCAAAACCTCTGCCGTGTTCTGGAACCTTTGCGGCAGCCACACCAATGACGCGCTGCAGGCGCTGGAGCGCGAGTGGTCGCCCAAATTGGCGGCCCACTACACGGGCATCACCACCAACGCCGCGCTGTTCAAACGCATCGCCATGCTGTTCGAGCGCAAGGATCAGCTTGGACTGAACGCCGAGCAATCGCAACTGCTCACAAAAACCTGCAAATCCTTCATACGCGCCGGCGCGCGGCTCGAGGGCGAGGCGCGGGAACGCTACAAGGCGCTATCGCAAACGCGCGCACAACTCGGCACCCGCTTCGGGCAGAACGTGCTGGCGGACGAAAAGGCCTACACCCTGGTGCTGCGCGGGGAAGCGGATGTCGCGGGGCTGCCGCAATTTGTGCTCGATGCGGCGCGCAACGCCGCACAGGAACGCGGGCTGGATGGCGTCCACGTCATCACCCTGTCGCGCTCACTGATTGAGCCCTTCCTCACCTTCTCCACGCGCCGCGATTTGCGCGAACAGGCGTGGAAAGCGTGGGCCGCGCGCGGGGCGAATGGCGGCGCCACAGACAACCGTCAGACTATTGCCGAACTGGTGGCATTGCGCATTGAAATGGCGAAATTGCTGGGCCACGACACCTACGCTGATTACGCGCTCGACGACAGCATGGCAAAGACACCCGCGCGCGTGCGCGAACTGCTGGACCGGGTGTGGCCGTCCGCGCTGCAGCGCGCGCGCGACGAACTGGCGAAACTGCGCGCCATGGCCGCCCGCGAAGGCGACCCCATCGAGATCGCGCCTTGGGACTGGCGCTATTACGCTGAAAGGGTGCGCGCGGCGGAATTTGATCTGGACGAAGCCGAACTCAAACCCTATTTGCCGCTGGAACGCATGATCGAGGCCGTGTTTTACACGGCCACACAATTGTTTGGCATCACCTTCCATGAACGCAACGACGTGCCGGTGTATCACCCCGACGTGCGCGTATTCGAGGTCAGCGACAGCGCGGGCCGGCACATCGGGCTGTTCTATGGCGACTACTTCGCGCGCCCGTCCAAGCGCTCCGGTGCATGGATGAGCGCCTTCCGCCGCCAGCATGGTCTCGATGGTGGAGAGCGGCCGATCATCGTCAACGTGATGAATTTCGCAAAGGCAGCGCCCGGCGAACCGGTGCTACTGTCGTTTGATGACGCGCGCACCCTGTTTCACGAGTTCGGTCACGCGCTGCACGGGCTGCTGTCGAACGTCACCTATCCCGCGCTCGCCGGCACCTCAGTGGTACGGGATTTTGTCGAACTGCCCTCGCAGCTGTTCGAGCACTGGCTGGAAACGCCGGAAATCCTCGGCCGTTTCGCGCGGCACGCCGTTACAGGCGAACCCATGCCCGACGCGCTGATGGCAAAGCTCAAGGCGGCACGCACCTTCAATCAGGGCTTCGAAACGGTGTCATTTCTCGGCAGCGCAATTGTGGACATGGATCTTCACGAGCTTACCGATGCCGCGCGACTGGATCCGCAGGCGCTGGAAGCCGCCACGCTCGCCCGCATCGGCATGCCGGCCGAGGTCGGCATGCGCCACGGCTCGACACATTTTCAGCATATCTTCTCCGGCGGTTATGCCGCGGGCTACTACAGCTACCTGTGGTCCGAAGTGCTCGATGCCGACGCCTTTGCGGCGTTCGAGGAAACCGGCAACGTGTTTGATCCCGCAACGGCAGACAAGCTTAAGCGCCATATTTACGCTGCCGGCAGCACGTGCGATGCCGATGCGGCCTACACCCGCTTTCGCGGGCGGCTGCCGGCCGTGGATGGGCTGCTCAGAAAGCGGGGTCTGGCTGGCTGAGTGCCAAGGCGCAAAGTTCACGCTCTATCGCTGGAGCCGCGACACGTTAAAAACACTGACTGGTTTGGCGAAGCCCTTTAGGGACATTTCACCCAAGGACTCGGTTTCCACCGATGCTTCGACGCCCGCCAACACCCTGTGTCCCACCAGCGTCTGACCGGCTTTCGCTTCCGCGCACAGGCGTGCGGCGAGGTTGGTCACCGGACCGATCGCGCCATAGTCAACGCGCCCCTCGAAACCGATCATGCCCAATGTCGCGTAGCCCTGCGCAATGCCGATACCCATGCTCAGCTCGTAACCGCGTTTGCGCCACGCAGCCGACAGAATCCCAAAGGACTGATGTAACGCCATAGCCATGCGCACAGCGCGCTCCGCAGGGTTTTCTACCACCACGGGATCATTGAAAAATATCATAATGCCATCGCCCGCAAAGTGCTCGATGGTACCCTGATGCGTCATGATGATGCGGCCCACGTCGGCGTGATACTCGTGCAGCACCCCCATCACCTCCTCCGGATCAGCGGTTTCGGTGAATGCAGTAAAGCCGCGCAAATCCACAAACACCACGGTGATTTCGCGGCGATGGCTTTTCATCGGATCATCAGCACCGCCGGCCAATATCAACTCCGCAATCTGTGGTGAAAAAAAACGCCGCATGCGTCCCATGCGTTCAATCTGCGCGACACTCTCGGTCACGCGCTGTTCCAGCGTGCGGTTCCACTGTGCCAGTTCCGCTTTCTGCCGGCCCACTTCGTCATACAAGGTCTTGATGCGCAGCAGCGATTTCACCCGTGCCAGCAATTCGGCCTGATGGATCGGCTTGGTCAGAAAATCGTCCGCACCAGCCTCCAGCCCCTTGATACGCTCCTGCGCAGGATCAAGCGAGGTAACCAGCACCACCGGCAGCACGCCTGTCGCCGGGTCCGCACGGATCGCACGGCACACGTCGTAACCGCTCATTCCGGGCATCATCACGTCCAGCAGCAACAGGTCCGGCGCCTGCTCCGCAACCTTTTGCAACCCCTCTTCCCCGGACGCCGCCGTTACTACGTCGTAACCCTTCACCGTAAGCAGATCGGCCAGCAATTTAACGTTTGCCGGCGTGTCGTCGACTACCAGGATGCGCGCCGGGCTGCTCATCAATGGGCACCGCAGGCGTCGCCGCGGATCGCGCTTACGCGTGACAGCTTTTCCCTCATCCCAACCCCAATCCCGGAGGGCGAAGAGCCTTTCATCCGCCTCCCACCAGGACAAGGAAACACCTGAAGCCGAGAAGAGGAACCGGGGGCGGGGAGAAAATGTATCGACGGATCGGACTTCATTGGGTTTCGCTCTTCTTAAGCGCCGCCGCCACCGTGGCCACAAGCGCCTTCACGCTGATCGGCTTGGCGACGAAGTCATCGAACCCCGCCGCCATGATCTGGTGCTGATCCTGAGGCATCACCGAAGCGGTGAACGCTATGACGGGAACCTGTTTCGCCGCGGGCAGTTCGCGCAACTTCTTGAGCGCTTGAATTCCGTTCATTCCCGGCAGCTGTATATCCATCAGCACCAGTTCCGGTATCTGAGTAGCCAGCATGGCAATCGCGCCTTCCGCGGTCTCAGCCTCAATGGTGCGATAGCCCTTCACCTGAAGTACGTCGCGAGCAAGTTTGCGGTTTTTTTCGTTGTCTTCAACGATAAGAATGAGTTCATTGGCCATGTTGCACCGGTAATGTGAATGTAAAGTTCGACCCCTCACCCGGCGCGCTCTCGACGCGCAAGGCACCGCCGTGCAATTCAATGAACCTTTTGGTCAGCGTCAGCCCCAGACCGGTGCCCTCTGCCTTGCGCGTGTAGTCTGACCCGACCTGACGAAATTCGTCAAAGATCGTCTGTTGGTCCTCCGGCGCGATTCCGGTCCCCGTGTCCCTGACCGACACCTCCAGCGTGCCGTTGTAGCGCCGTGTGTCCACCGATACCGACCCGCCTTCGGGCGTGAATTTGACCGCATTGGACAGCAGGTTAAGCATGATCTGCTTGAACTTGCGTTCGTCCGCCTGGATCGCGCCCAGATCTGGCGCCGCATCAAGCTTGAGCCTGACCCCATGGCGCTGCGCACGCTCCTTGACCAGCGTGAGGCTGTTGTCCAGTGCAGCCGGCACGTCGAATTCCGACAAGTCAAGCTCCATGCGACCCGCTTCGATCTTGGACAAGTCGAGAATGTCATTGATCAGCGACAACAAGTGCTTGCCCGATTCGTGGATGTCCTTGACGTATTCGTCCTGCTTTTCGTTCAGCTCGCCGAAGTAGCGCTCTTCCAGTGCCTCGGAAAAGCCGATGATGGCATTGAGCGGCGTGCGCAGTTCATGCGACATGTTCGCAAGGAATTCGCTCTTGTGTTGATTGGCCACCTCAAGCTCGCGGCTTTTTTGCTGCGTCTCATTGAACAGCCGCACGTTTTCCATGGCGATTGTCGCCTGATCGGCGAACGTCCTGACCAGTTCAATTTGCGTGGCGGTAAAGGGCCGCACCTCATTGCGCCGCAACAGCAATCCGCCAAACGCCTTGTTCTCACGAACCAGCGGCACCGCCAGTGTCGTGCGATGTCCATACGCCTGCTGCAGCGCCTGCGCCTGTGGAAATTCGTCAAACGCTTCGGCCAAATCCTCGATGTGCACGACCGATTGCGTGAGAATGGCCCGGCCCGTAACCGTGCCCATGCTTAACGGGATGTCCGGGCTCGCGCCTGTATCATCTCCGTAACCTTCGATGCACCGCAGGTTGCCTTCTTCGATCAGGTATAGCCGGGCGTCGGGCGCTTCGCATAGCTCCGCGGCCCTCTGCGTTACCGCCCGCAGCACTGGCGTTACGTTGGTGGGAGAACCGCTGATGACTTTGAGAATTTCCGCTGTTGCTGTCTGCTGCGCCAGTGCCCCCCGCAATTCCATGGTGCGTTCCTCGACCATCCTTTCCAGCCCCGCATACGATGCCCTGAGATCGCCGGCCATGGTATTGAACTGCTCGCCCAGCGCTTCCAGCTCATCGCCGGTGCGAACGGCTATGCGCTGGTCCAGATTGCCCGCACCGATCTGGGCCGCGCCTTGCTGTAACGCGCGTATCGGCCGCACCATGCGCCGCGCCATGAAAATGCTCGCCAGAAGTGACAGCACGATGCCCGCCAGCAACACCACACCGAGGCGGGCCATCGACGCGTAAAGCGGCTCGAAAGCCTCCTGCAACGGCAGGTTCACAAACACGCGCCAACCGAGCGTGGGCATGGGGGCTTGAGCGGTGAGCACGTCCCGCCCCCTCAGGTCTTTCGCGATATGCGACGCCAAGTGGATATTGGCAGTGCCACCCTTCAGCGCGGCGACCTGCGGCAGCTTACTGAGATCGGTGCGCTGCAGCACCAGGCTGATATCCGGGTGGGCGATCAGGATGTTGTCGGCGTTGATGACATAGGCAATCCCCGCGCGGCCGATCTTGAGTTGCGTCACCACTTCCCACACGAACTTCAGATTTACCTCCGCGACAGTGACGCCACCGCCAGCCCCGCCAGCCGGCCGCGCGATGGTCATGTACGGCTCGGTCTCCTTGCGAAAATACACGGGGCTGAAGTAGGTCTTGCCCGATTTCGCCACCGTGAATTTCGGATCATCGAGGAAATTGGTTTCTGCGCCCGATACATCCATGGCAAGGCGGGACACCCTCAACTGCTCTCGCCCGTTGTTGTCAATCCACGCCACCTCGGTGATCGCCAGCACCTGCCGCAAGAGTTTCAGGTATTCAAAGCGGCGCAAGTCGTTGGTATTGCCGCCGGGCGCGCCGTGCAACAGCGCCGTCCACCCCAACTGCTGTTCGATATCACGCACATACTGCTCGATGCGCGTTGCCGCGGCATCGGCCTTTTCCTGCTGCAACGTCACCAACTGCGCCTGATTTTCCTTATAGGCGAAATACAGGCTCACCAAGCCGCTTGCGACCAGCGCAAAGCTGACCAGGCCCACAATCAGGGCAAGGTATTTGGTGAACAGGCGGCGGCGCGGGTTCATGGGATTGGCTTGGACTCAATGATTTTCCGGAACAGGCCCATTATCCTCAAGTATTTGTTTTTATTCATGATTTATCGTTTCAACACACATAGCATGGCATCCGAAATCCAAGACTTGCTTGTCGTCGCCGTTTACAGATGTAATAATGTAATACATCATTTTCTTGAAATTCCGATTGCCGGCATGACCTTGACCGTAAGACTGCCGCCGCACGTGCAGCAGCAACTTGAAAGCTATTGCAAGAGGCGCCGCTTGAGCAAAAGCCGTGTGGTAACGGAATTGCTGAGCGAGCATCTGGCCGAGTTATCGGGAAGCCACCGCACACCCTACGAGATCGCGTGCGATTTCGGACTGGTCGGCGGCTTTGCCAGCGGCAAAGGTGATCTCGCCGAGAATCGCAAGCGGTACCTCGCGGAAAAGCTGCGTGCGAAGCGTCCTCGTTGATGCCGGTCCGCTGATCGCTCTCGCCGATCGTTCCGACAAGCATCACCGACGCGTCAACACGTTTATGCGACGCTACAAAGGGCGGCTGCTGACCACGTGGCCAGTGCTCGCAGAAACCTGTCATTTTCTGCCCGAGCGCACGCAGATCGAACTGTTGCGTTGGGCCGATGCGGGTGGTCTGAGTGTGGTCGATCTGCACGATACCGCTCTCGCCATGCTCGCTGACTGGAAGGAAAAATACCTCGACCTGCCGATGGACCTCGCGGGCGCGTCGCTCATCTGGGTCGCGCAACAAAGCGGCGTGCTGGAAATTCTCACCATTGATCTCAAGGATTTTGCCGTCTATCGCCTGCCCAACGGCAAGGCGCTGAAGCCGGTGTTGCAGCCCGTGTAGGGTGGACAAGGCGCAGCGTGCCCACGCGCTGCATGTTGGATACCTCGTGCGCCTGCAATTTTTCGCGGACAGAACATTCCCAAACAATGGGGACAGTCTTCCGCGTGCGCACAAAATTTGTGCCCCCCCTATCCGTGATGGGTTCCGGTCTGACGGGTTCATTCGATCACCCTGGTCGCCCGCACCAGGATCGATTGTGGAATCGTCAGTCCCAGCGTTTTGGCGGTCTTCAGGTTTACCGTCAAATCGAACGTGGAAGGTTGCTCCACCGGCAAATCCGCAGGCTTGGCGCCCTTGAGAATCTTGTCCACGTAGGTCGCCGCGCGCCGTTGCAAGTGCGCCAAATCGGCGCCATACGAAACGAGTCCGCCATCCTCAACCCAGCGCCGTGAACTGTAGATGGCGGGTAGCCGGCTGCCGTTTACCAATGCGATGAGTTGCTTGCGGTTCGCGGCGGTAGCGGGTGGCACACGTTCCACCAGCGCTTGCACACGCGCTTGCGACGCCGCTTGCAACGCACTTGAAACGATGTTCTTGCCCTCGATGTAGCCAAGCGCCTTCAAGCCCTCACGAAACGCGTCGGCGGTATCAGCCGGCAGCTCCGACGCTCGCAACAAGCCGATACGATAAACCTTGCCCGGCTGCTGCGCCCTGCTCACTACCGGCGCGGCAAACAGCGCCGCACCCGATGCGATCAGCAATCGCCTGCGTGTACTCATTCGATCACCTGGTTGGCGCGAAAGGGCACGCTCTGCGGCATGGCCAAGCGAAATGTCTCGATCCCGTGTGCCGCGCAAGAGGATGAAACGCCCGAACGTGTCCAGAAACGCGCGCTTGGCTGCCGGCGCCTGTGCACGAGTCGCGCCTGACCATGCGCGCGCGGGTAGCACAGCGCCTGAAGCAAGCCTTCGGCAGCGCAGGCCGCCAACTAATAAGTATTTGATTTTATTCATCTTTCACCTTCCCGCCAGCGCCATTGAGCTTGCCTAAGGCGCATGTAATAATGCTGTATTACAAAGTGGAGCATCACCATGACCCTCACCGTTCGCCTCGATCCCGACATCGAGCGAGAGTTTGCCGCGGTGTGCCGCTTGCGGCGTACCAGCAAATCGGCTGTGGTTACCGAGTTGATCCGCGGTTACGTGCAAGCGAAGTCGCCCGTAAAATCCTCGTACGAATTGGCGGTGGAAATGGGTCTCGTTGGCTGCATGGAAAGTGCACCTGCCACGGCACGTGACCACAGCGAATATCTCAAGAGCAAATTGCGAAAGAAGTCCGGACGCGCGCCCAATGAACGCCGTTCTAGTTGATACTGGGCCGCTGGTCGCGCTGTTCGTACGCAAAGATCCTGACCACCAACGTGTAAGCGCCTGGCTGCGCGAGTACCGTGGCAGGCTGCTGACAACGTGGCATGTGCTCACCGAGGTTTGCCACTTTCTCACCCCTGACGTAACGCTTAAATTTCTGCGCTGGGTCGAAGCCGGCGGCGCCACTGTGATTGAAATGCCCGCTGACGAATTGGGCAACGTTATTCGGTTGATCGGCAAGTACCGGGATCGGCCCATGGACCTAGCCGATGCCTCGCTGATCTGGCTCGCCGGGCAATCCGGGGTGCGCGATATTCTCAGCGTCGACAGCGGCGACTTTGCCGTGTTTCGCACACCGCAAGGTAAACCGTTTCGGGATTTGCTGGCAGCCGGGCGGCCTGCACGGTAGCCTAAACTGACAGCATGGCGCGCATGCCGCGGCCACCGGTACGCAGGCGCAGCAGCAAAATGACGCATGTCCGTACCGCCTGCGGCCAACTCAATAGCCTCCCTCACCCCAACCCCTACCCGGGAAACTGCCCGCGCGAGCTGGCACGCAAATCTCCCCTCTCCCATCGGGAGTGGGGCCTGGGGTGAGGGAAGAAACGCCAGGTTCTTGGACACAAGCTGCCAGCGCAAGCTGCTGGAGTCTCTCCCGGAGGGCGTGGGGCTTCGCACCCTTCTCCCTTCTGGAGAAGGGCCGGGGATGAGGGAAAGCGATAGGAACCATCTGCGCGCGTTGCCGAATTGGCGTCTATTCATTCGAGCACCCGGTTCGCACGCACCATGACGGATTGCGGCATGGTGAGTCCCAAGGCCCTGGCGGTCTTCAGATTGACTACCGTTTCAAACTTGATTGGCCGTTCGATGGGCAGGTCACCGGGCTTCGCCCCCTTGAGAATGCGGTCGACAAAATAGGCCGAACGCTGATACAGCGCATAGCGGTCGGCGCCATACGACGCCAAGGCACCGGCATTGGTGAACTCTGCCAGACTCGATATCACGGGCCAGCGTTGTGCCAGCGCGAATTTAACGATGCGCTCGCGTTCGCCCCAAAACCACGCGGAATTGCCGACAATCAGCGCCTGTATTCGCTCCCGTGCCAAGGGTGCCAACGCCGCGTCGATATTCTGCGGAAGTGATACATCGGTGACTTTGAGCTCGAGTCGATAGTGCTCCGCCGCACGGCGTATTTCTGCGAGATGTGCTCCCCGCGTCGTCGTGTTGGATGATGTATCTGCGAGATATCCAATGCGCCGCACGTCGGGCATCGCGTCATGCAGCAACTCGACGAGCTTCGCGCCCGTTTCGGTATTGATATTGGTAACCCCGGTCACCATGCCCCCCGGGTGTGCCAGACTTTTTATCAACCCTATCAATGAGGGCCCGCCGTTGGCCTGTACGATCGGTGTCGAAGGCGCGGCTCGCGCCATGTGCCGGGTGGCGTCAGATGGGGCGGTAACAACGATCGCGGGCTTCTTCGCCGCAATTTCCGCAGCCAGTTCAGGAAGGCGATCCATATTGCCCGCCGCCCAATGCGCCTCCAATACGTAGTGCTCGCCTTCTTTCCACCCATGGGCCGCCATGCCTTCCTTGAAGGCGGCCATTCGATAGGTGCCGCGCGCGCTGGCCTCCAGCCAGCCGATCAGCACCGGCGGCGTTGCCTGCGCGCGCAGCGCGCGTGTCCATGCCAGCGCGGGCAAGGCGATTCCCGCCGCGAGCAATCTCCGGCGTGCGGGAAAAACATCTAGATATATGATTTTATTCACTATTTTATAGTCTCGTTTGCGGCCGTTGGCAGCGCCCGGGAGATCGTCAGAGCCAGCGACTTGGCCGTCTTGCGATTGTTGCCCTACTGGAGACCCGTAGGGTTCTCGACCGGCAAGTCGCCGGGGCAAGAAGCCATTTGCGTCGCGTGATCATTCGATCACCTTGTTCGCGCTGACGAGAAGCCCCTGTGGAATTGAAAGACCTAAAGCCTTGGCTGTCCCGACGTTGATTACCAGTTCGAATCTCATGGGCTGCTCAACGGGTAAATCTACCGGCTTTGCTCCCTTGAAGATTCTGTCCACGTAATTAGCTGCGCGCCGCCACTGATTGGCAGCGTTCACACCATAGCTCATCAGCACCCCATTCTCCGCATGTATCGAATCCCCCGCCACTGCTGGGATAAGGTATTTCATTGCCAACGCCGCGATCTGACCATGTTGCTGATACAAGAATGCATCAAGTGACACGATTAACCCATCGGCGTTGTGTTGCCGCATCGAGGCAAATGCAGCATCGATTTCCTGACGTGTCTTGGCGTCCACGCGCAGTACACTGATTCGACGCTTCCGCGCTTCGATCTGTAATTTTTCGAAAGCACTGACATTGATTGGATTTGAGGGATTTAAAAGGACAGCCACACGCGATAGCTTGGGCACTATGGACAACAGCATCTCAAGCTGCTTGAGCCGCATTTCGAGTGACAGGTTTGCTAGGCCCGTAATATTGCCGCCAGGCCGCGCCAGACTTTTAACAAATCCCGCCGCGACCGGGTCAGCCGTTCCTCCCATAACAATGGGAATTGTGGTGGTCGCTCTTTGCGCCGCCCGGATCGCGGGTGCGGTCGACGTCACAATGACGTCCACTCTTAGATTGACTAACTCGGCCGCAAGCGACGGAAGCCGCCCGTTGTCATTTTCGGATGATCGCCATTCAATACTAAAGTGCTTGCCTTCGATGTAGCCAAGTTCGCGCATGCCCTGCCGAAACGGCCCGTACAAGCTGTCGGAGTCGGCGAAATCAATGTGACGCGATGCCAAAAACCCGACTCGCCAGACTTTGGTGCGCTTTTTTGCATCGGCAACAAAAGGCGTAGCGAGCAAGCCGCCAAAGGCCACTAGCCACACGCGACGCGTCGTCATTCGATCACCCGTGTCGCCTGCACCATCACCGATGGCGGAATCGTCAATCCCAGCGCCTT
>CADECM010000124.1 GCA_902825845.1 uncultured beta proteobacterium | reverse complement strand
CAGCGCTGTGTGGTACTGATCCGGGGCGCTATCTGTCAATACTTATTGTCCATTGTCTGTCGGGCTGCGCTTCAGCGCCCCGGTGCAGAGCAGCTTGTACATTGCCGGGTATAATCTGCTCACCCGCCGCGGCGCGGCCGGTCGACTTATTTATATCGTGGATGCAATATGATTGTTTATGATCTGGAATGCGAACACAGCCATCGATTCGAAGGTTGGTTTGGCTCGGCGGGGGATTTCGATTCACAGCTTGCCGAAAAATTACTGTCGTGCCCCGTGTGCAGCAGCGGCAACGTTGTGCGCAGGCCCAGTGCATCCTACTTGAACACCGGCGCTGCCGAGTTGCCGAAGCGCGAGGTGCAAAAGTCGCCGGGCGCCAGCGTACCCCAGCAATATGCCAATATTTCGCCGGAAATGGTGGCCAAGGTGATCGAGCATATTGTCAACAACACGGAAGATGTCGGCAATCAGTTTGCCGAAGAAGCGCGCAAGATTCATTACAACGAAGCGCCGGAACGCCATATTCGGGGCGTGGCTTCGCCCCGGGAAGTTGACTCGCTGCGCGAGGAAGGGATCGAGGTGGTATCGCTGCCGCTGCCGCCGCACCTTGCGAACAAGCCGCATTAGCCAAAATCCATCCGGGCCGTCTCGTACCTCATGAAAAAGCAACCCTTCGCACCGGCGCTTTCGCTCGTGCTGGCGTCGCTCGTCCTTGCAAGCTTACCGGCTGCCGCGCAGCCGCAATCGGCGCGGCCGATGCGGCTCTTGGTGACCTATCCACCTGGCGGCGCGACTGACATCAGCGCGCGTCTGATAGCACCGCGGCTGGGTGAAATCCTTCGTCAACAGCTGATCGTGGATAACCGGCCGGGCGCCAGCGGCATGATCGCCACCACGCTGTTGGCGCGGGCAGCGCCTGACGGACTCACGATCATGGTGGTCGATACCGCGCACGGGGCCAATCCGGCGCTGAATGACAACATGCCCTACGACACCTTGAAAGACATCGCGGGCGTGAGCCTGCTGATGCGGGTGCCGATGTTGTTTTTGGTGAATCCCGCGTTCCCGCCGCGAAACCTCAAGGAGCTGATCGCGCTCGCTAAGACGAATCCGGGGAAATACAACTACGGCTCGGCCGGCACCGGCAGCACCATGTATCTGCTGGCCGAACTGTTCAAGGTGTCGGCGGGTATCGATCTGGTGCATGTGGCTTACAAGGGCGGCGGTCCGGCACTGGCCGATGTCATGGGCGGGCAGATTCCGATAACGGTGCTCTCAACCGCGGCGTCGATGCCGCATGTCAAGGCGGGGCGCGTGCGGGCGCTGGCGATTTCCGGTCGGGAACGCAGTCCTGTCGCCCCCGACGTGCCAACCGTTGCGGAAAGCGCGTTGCCCGGTTTCGAGTTTTACCTGTGGCAAGCCGTGCTTGCCCCCGCGGGTATGCCGCAGGCGGTAGTGGTGCGCCTTAACAGCGCCGTCACTGCCGTGCTCACTCAGGTGGACACCAAGGAGCGGTTTGTCAGTATGGGCGCGGAAACCACGCCCAGCACGCCGCAACAGACCGACGCGTATATCCGCGCGCAGGTCGGGCGCTGGATGAAAACACTCAAGCCCTCTGCGGCGAGTCGCTAGGCTGGCAGCATGAGCGTGCTACCCCCGGAATCGGCTGTTGATGTCTGACGCCGCCGCCATCCGGCTTGCCGCCGACGTGGGTGGTACATTCACCGACGTGGCCGCATTCGATGAGGCCACTGGCGAACTGCGGTTGGGCAAAACGCTGACCACGCCGTCGCGGCTGGTCACCGGCATTGAGCAGGGTGTAATCCGGGCTGGCGCGAGTTTTGATGCCGCGCCGCTCTTTCTGCATGGCACGACGGTTGCGATCAATACCATTCTCGAACGCAGCGGCGCGCGTTGCGCGCTGCTCACCACGCAGGGTTTCCGCGATATCTATGAAATCGGCCGCGTCAACCGCCCGGAATCCTACAATCTCTTTTTCAAGCGTCATGCGCCCCTGATTGAACGCGATCTGCGCTTTGATATCAGCGAGCGCATCGATGCACAGGGTGCGGTTCTGATTAAACTGGATGAGACGCAGGTGCGCTCGGCGGTGTCTGCGGCCGTGGCGCAGGGCGTTACAGCTGTTGCGATTCTTTTCTTGCATTCCTACCGCAACCCGGCGCACGAGCAGCGTGCCAAACAGATCATTGAACAGGCGTTTCCGCAACTCTTTGTCACCGCCTCGCATGAACTCAGCCAGGAATATCGCGAGTTCGAGCGCACTTCAACGGCTGCAGCCAATGCTTACATCGGGCCGCGCGTGCGCCGGTATCTTGCTGAAATGGAAACCCATCTCGACGCTGCGGGTTTTGCCGGCAACTTCCTTATCGTGCAATCCAACGGCGGTTTGTTTGATGTTGCCGATGCGCAACGGTCGTGCATTCGAATGCTCGAGTCGGGCCCGGCGGCAGGCGTGATTGGCGCCAAGGTGTTGTGCGACAGCATCGGCATGCGCAACGCCATCGCCTTCGACATGGGAGGCACCACCGCCAAGGCCGGGGTGATCCACGATGGCGAGGTTCTGATGACGGGCAACGCACTGATCGGCGGCTACGCCACCGGCCTGCCGATCCAGATGCCCATGATCGATATCCAGGAAGTTGGAACCGGCGGCGGCAGCATTGCGCGCGTGGCCCCGGGCGACGCGCTGCGCGTCGGACCGCAAAGCGCCGGCGCACAGCCGGGTCCGGTGTGCTACAGCCAGGGCGGCAGCGAGCCCACGATTACCGATGCCAATCTTGTGCTGGGGCGATTGGGTGCGGAACGCTTCCTCGGCGGCGAAATGCCACTGGACATTGAGGCCGCGCGGCGTGTTCTCAACGACAAGATAGCGGAGTCGCTTGGAATGAATCTGGTCGAAGCCGCGGAGGGTATTCTGCGCATCGCCACTACGCAGATGGCGAACGTGGTACGCTGGGTGACCACCGAGCGCGGACTGGATGCCGCGGACTTTGCCCTTGTCGCGTACGGCGGGGCCGGACCGCTGCACGCGGCCATGGTGGCGCGTGAACTGCAGATTGCCACCGTGGTGATCCCGCGCGCGCCCGGGCACTTTTCCGCGTATGGCATGCTGCTTGCCGATTTGCGCCGCGATTTTGTCACCACCTGGTTCACGCCGCTTGCGGAGGCTTCGTTCGCCGACATGGAGGCGCTGTTCGCAGGCATGGAAGCGCGCGGCCGCGACACCGTCACGCGCGGACAGGACAAGCTGACGGGCATAAGCGTGAGGCGTGCCGCCGATATGCGCTACGTCGGACAGGAACACGCGGTGACGGTCGATCTGCCACTCGAGCTGTTCCAGGCACGGAATCGTGACGGCATCAAACAGCGCTTTGACGCCGTGCACCAGACGCGCTATGGCTTTTCGGTTGCTACCGAAAAGGCCGAGATTGTCAGTTTGCGCAGCGCGACTGTAGGGGAAATGCGAAAACCGGCATTCGAGCCGATTGCTCGCGGTGGATTACAGCCTCGCGCCGAAGCGTTTAGCGGCAGGCGCCCGGTGTATTTTGCAGGAGCGGGGTTTGTCGATACGCCGACGTATCAGCGCAGCGTGCTCCAGGCAGGCAACACTTTCAGTGGCCCGGCGCTGGTCGAGGAACACGCCTCAACCACAGTGGTGCTGCCCGGCGATACGCTGGAAGTTGATGCCTTTGGCGATCTGATTGTCGGCATCAACAGGAGTTGATCATGGACAGCGTGACAGACAAGCCGGTGAACACCGCGCCCCGGACCAATCCGGTGGTGACGGAAATCGTGCGCAACGGGCTGGTGGCCGTCACCGAGGAGATGAAAATCAACCTCATGCGCACCGCCTACAACATGATCATTTACGAGGCACTCGATTTCACCGTCGGCATTTTCGATGCGCAGGGCAATACCGTGTCGATCGGACTGGGTCTGCCGATGTTCATCCGCGGCATGAGCGATACAGTAAAGGCCAAACTCGCTCATTTCGGCGCGGAAAACCTGGCGCCGGGCGATATTCTACTCACCAACGATGCCTACATTACCGGCTCGCATCTGAATCACATGACCTTTACCGTGCCGATTTTTCACGAAGAGGAGCTCGCCGGCTTTTCGTGCTGCATGGCGCATTGGCCGGACGTGGGCGGCACGCTGATGGAAGGAACCACGGATATCTTTTCGGAAGGCCTGCAGATGCCGATCGTGAAGATCCATCGCAGGGGCGAGCCTAATGAGGAATTGATCGCGATCATCAAGAACAATGTGCGCCTGCCGGAGCGCGCGATGGGCGATTTCCGCGCGCAGATTGCCGCTGTTAAAACGGGTGAGCGTCGCTTTCTCGATCTGATTCGCAAGCATGGGCGCGATGAAGTGCTGGGCGGCATTGCGGCGATCATGGATCAGAGCGAAGCGCTGGCGCGCGCGCGGGTGCGTGACATGCCCGACGGCGTGTACGAAGCCGAGTCATTCATGGACGACGATGGCGTCAATGTCGGCCAGCAGGTGCCCATCAAGGTGCGGGTCACTGTTGCGGGCGACCGCATGACGGTCGATCTCTCGGATGTGTCGAAGCAGGTGCAAGGGTTCTACAATTCGGGCATCACTGCGGGGCGCTCGTGTTGTCAAGTGGCGTTCAAGTGCCTGACTTCGGCGCTGGAGCTGCCGATCAACGACGGCGCGTTTCGCGCGCTAGACATTGTGCTGCCGCCAGGCCGCGTGGTGAGCGCGGAAAAGCCCGCTGCGATGCGCATGTGGATGTGCTATCCGATGACCATCGTCGATACGATCTTCAAGGCGCTGGCGCCGGCGTTGCCGGAACAGGTGATTGCCGGTCATCATGCCGATCTGGTCGTAGGTCGCATCAATGGGCGGCGGCCAAAAGACAACAGCTTTTACATTTATCTCGGCGGCCTGATAGGCGGCGGCTGGGGCGCCAAATACGACAGCGATGGCCAGAATGCCACCATCGCCATGAATGACGGCGACACGCACAACGGCCCGTCTGAGCAGGTGGAAGCAAAGTACCCACTGTTGGTGGAACGCTACTGTCTGCGTGCAGATTCTGGAGGCGCGGGTCGCTTTCGCGGTGGTTTGGGCACGGAGCAGGTGGTGCAGGCTCGTCATCCCATCCGCTTCAGCTCGCAGATGGATCGCGTCAAGTGCAAACCGTGGGGACTCGATGGCGGCATGTCGGGATTCGGCAACGGTGTTGCGCTGCAGCGTTTTGGCAAGACAGAGGAAGTGAATTTTCAGAATGGCAAGGCGCTGAATCAGGTGCTGCAGACGGGGGACGCCTATATCCTGCGTTCTGGCGGCGGCGGGGGCTACGGCTCGCCGCTGGAGCGCGATTTGGACGCGTTGGCACGCGACGTGCGATGCGGATACGTGACTCGGGACTCCGCCGAGGTGAATTACGGCGCGGTGTATCTGGCGGGCACGCTGCAGATTGATGTGGACGCGACACAGCGGCAACGCGCACAGATGCGTGAGCAGGGCTTGCCGGTGGATCAGCCTGTTGCCCAATCACTGGTACCGCAAGCCCCGGCTCAACCGCATGAGCACAATGACGCGTTCGATAGACTGACGGAGGAGGAGCGCGTAGCTTTTGCGATGCAGTGCCGGTGCTGCAGTTAAGCGTCCGCCGGCATCGCGGGTGAGCAGAGCACAAGGTGGTTATTGTGCGCATAGCATGAAAAGTGTTTAAAAACAATAACTTATACTAAATCTCTGCAGAGGGTATCTTGACTTTGGCGATTCGCGTCCACGCCAACGCAAAAAGTAGACAAACGTCTGTCAGGTCGTCTTCCCTCGCAAGCAAGAAAGGTACTGGTGTCAGCCTGAGACGATTCAACTCGAAATCCTGAGTCGCCTGTATGAAGACGCTTGAGCACTTACTGTCAGGATGCATCGCGCAGCGGCAGGTGAGTCGCTCCCTGATTACAATTCGGAAAATTTCATTCAGGCTGCCTTGCGAGGACGAGCCTATCGAAGGCCAATGGCACTGATAACTTGTTATAATCAAAAACTTAGCAACTGACGGGTCGCCACTAATCAGCACCTTATCGGCGGGCAATCAATGCCGATTGAAAGTCGCTGATTTGTGCTTCGGTTAAAGTCAAATTACCTTTTTGGATAGAGTATTGACGAATTTTGCCAGTCTGAGAAAAGGGCAAATTGTGCTTCAGCGGTTGATACTGGCATTTATAGGCGTGCTTTTTGGTCTGCCGGTATACGCGCAGTTGGAAACGTGCGGACCAACGGGCTTTACGAATTCGGGCGCACGTTGTGTGCCGCTAGCTGGATCGGATTCACAGCAAGGTCAGCCGACGACAACCGGGCACTCGCCGCAACTGCCAAGCATCAGCAACCGGGATGCCACGCAATCAGCCCCGGCAGCGGCGCAGGGTCGAAACGGGAACGGTGCGACATCCGTGACACCACCGCAGCCGACGCAGCCGGACCGCAATGAATTCCAGGATTTTGTTGCCAGATCACTGGGCCGCGAGTTGCCATTCTATGGCTATAACCTGTTTCTAAACGTGCCCTCAACGTTCGCGCCACTCGATCGCGTCCCAGTGACTTCAGACTACGTGATAGGTCCTGGCGACGAAATCGTGATCCGCGCATGGGGGCAGGTTGACATCGACTATCGTGTGACCGTTGACCGGAGCGGAGCGGTCAGCATTCCCAAAGTGGGGAACATCAGCGTCGCCGGAATCAAGTTTCAGGAACTGCAATCCTATCTGAAGTCTTCGATTGGCCGTGTGTTTACCAACTTCGAATTGAACGTCACCATGGGGCAGTTGCGGTCCATCCAGGTATTTGTCGTTGGGCATGCTCTGCGGCCGGGCACGTATACCGTCAGTTCGCTCAGTACTCTGGTCAATGCGGTGTTCGCGTCCGGCGGGCCGACGTTAAAGGGATCGATGCGTCATATCCAGCTCAAACGCGGCAAGATGTTGGTGACCGAGTTCGACATGTACGACTTGTTGCTCAAGGGGGACAAGTCCAAGGACATGCCATTACTCCCCGGCGACGTCATCCATATTCCACCCGTCGGGCAATTGGCCGCCATTTCGGGGAGCATCAATACGCCGGCTATTTATGAAATTAAAGGGCGGGCGCGTTTGGCGGATCTGATTGAATTGGCGGGTGGATTAAATATCACGGCGGACGGACAAAAGGTTGCGGTCGAGCGCATTGTCGATAGAAAGATGCGCAAAGTAGAGGACTTTCAGCTAAACACACAGGGCCTTGCGCGGGAAATCCACGATGGCGACCTGGTGCAGGTTTTGCCATTGTCACCACGCTTTGAAAATGCCGTAACGCTCAAGGGCAACGTCGCGGTGCCTGCCCGCCTGCCGTGGCGCAATGGATTACGCGTAAAGGATGTGGTCCCGGACCGGCAAGCGTTGATTGTGCCGGACTACTATGTGAAACGGAATCTGACAATAAGGACGGATACGGTCGCCCGTGCCACTGGCCGCGTTGAAGAACAAGTTCGCCGCGATGTTCAGCGAACACTTCCCGAAGTGAACTGGGATTATGCAGTGATCGAGCGGCTCAACCTCGCCGATGTCACCACGCTGTTGATTCCATTTAACCTTGGCAAGGCCGTTTTAGAGGGCGATCCTCAGCATAACCTGCCGCTGCAGCCCGGGGATGTCATCACCATATTTTCCAAGGATGATATTCGGGTGCCGGTATCCAAGCAAAGCGTTTTCGTGCGGCTGGAAGGCGAAGTCGTGGCCGCAGGCGTTTATCAGGCAAGGCCGGGAGAAACGCTGCGTCAACTGATGACGCGAGTGGGCGGTTTGTCGCCCAATGCCTACCTCTTCGGCGCCGAGTTCACGCGCGAATCGACGCGCGTTCTGCAGCAAAAGCGCATGGAGGAGATCATCGACCGCCTGGAGCAGACCATTCAACGTAATCTGGGAGGCGGTGCCAAAACCGCGTTGTCGGCGGAAGAGGCGGCAACGTCCAGGGCTGCGGCCGAGGGACAAATGGCACTGGTGGCCAGATTGCGAAAAATACGCGCGACGGGTCGTATTGTGCTGGAGTTGTCGCCCGATGAATCACTTTTCAAGAACTTGCCCGATCTGGTGCTGGAAGACGGTGACCGATTTATGGTTCCATCACGACCTTCCACTGTGGCGGTGGCTGGAACTGTTTACAACGAGAACGCGTTCATTTACCGCCCCGATAAGCGATTTTCAGACTATCTCGCACAGGCGGGTGGACCGACCAAGGACGCGGATACGGACAGCCTTTATCTGATACGCGCCGATGGTACGGTCATTAGCAAGCGTCAGTCAGGATTTCTCGTATCCAGCCTTGGTGGGACCCGGCTGATGCCCGGGGATACGATTGTCGTCCCGGAGGAATTGGACAAATTTCGATTTAGCAAGGAATTGAAGGACTGGTCGCAGATTTTTTATCAGTTTGCGCTGGGGGTGGCGGGACTCAAAGTGCTAAAGGGACTATAAGCTTTACATTCTTCGGAACCAATCGGCTTCTGTACTCTTTTGGATTGCCCCGCTGGACAGCGATGTGCCGAGGGCTTGCCTCAGAGCGTGCAGCGTCCAGATTTTTTTATTGTAGATCATGCCCAGCGAACCTAATTCAGAAGAGAGTAATGACGAAATCAGTCTTCTGGACTTGGGTGTTGTGGTTGCGGAAAACATACGGCTACTGGTGTTTGGGCCGCTCTTGGCGGGATTGATTGCTTTGGGTATCTGCTTTCTTATTCCTCCGACTTATACCGCACGCACGACGTTTCTCCCCCCGCAACAGCAGCAGAGCGCAACAATGACTGCACTTTCGCAACTGGGGGCTCTTTCCGGCATTGCGGCATCTGCAGCCGGGTTGAAAAACCCGACGGATCAGTATGTCGCCCTGATCAAGAGTGCCGCTGTAGGCGACCGGCTCGTTGACCGTTTCAAGCTGATGGAACTTTACGCGGTACGCTTTCGGGAGGACGCGCGAAGAATATTGGCGAAGAATAGCGTGATTTCGTCGGGAAAAGATGGGCTGATCCTGGTGGAAGTTGATGATTATTCTCCGCAACGTGCAGCCGAGATGGCCGGTGCCTATGTTATTGAGTTGCGCGCTTTGTTGAGCAATTTGGCGCTAACCGAGGCGCAGAATCGCCGTGTTTTTTTTGAGAAACAGCTGGAGCAAACCAAAACACGGCTGACTGAGGCGGAAATGGCCCTGGGCTCTATTGGCGTGAGTGCCAGTGCCATCCGGGCTGACCCCAAAGCGTCTGTCGAAGTGGTTGCGCGCATTCAAGCACAGATAACGATGCAAGAGGTGAGGCTGTCTTCCATGCGCGGCTATCTTTCAGATTCAGCGCCCGAGGTCAGGCAGGCTCAAACGGAATTGGCTGCGCTTCGTGCCCAACTGACAAGAAGCGGTGCTGCAGACCCTTCAAAGTCATCCGCAGGTGGTTACATCGAAAAATATCGTGACTTTAAGTACCAGGAAACGCTTTTCGAGTTGTTTGCCCGTCAATTTGAACTCGCCAAAGTAGATGAGGCGCGGGAAGGCGCGGTAATACAAGTCGTGGATCATGCACTTCCGCCGGAAAGGAAGTCCAAGCCTAAAAGGGGACTGATCGCAGTGCTGGTTACTCTGGCAAGCGCGGTCATGTTGCTTCTGTGGGTATTTATTTCCAAAGCCCTTGCGGTCAGCGCGCGCCAACCTGAGGATGCGACCAAAGTTGCGATTATGCGTTCGGGATTTCGTCGGTTATTTTTGTTGCGGAATTAGCCACGTCGTGGGCACAAACCTGCGTGGAGAGATCGATTGCGCAATGCGTGCCGCAATGACTCCGATTTATGGGGACCTTTGAATGATTTCGAAATGGCAAAGGCGGCGTAGATGTAACTGGTGTATGCGTAGCGATACCATAAATGGCCAGACACGGCGCTGAAGGTTCGTTTCCTGCGGTGGGCGGGTTGGTTGCGCAGGTTTGCGATGTTGACATACGTGTGTTCAAGGCGTGCACACACTTTTCCCTTAGCGGCCGGAGCGATGTAATTCCTCTAATTGAGGAAAACTTGTTTAAAAACATGCAATTGGGACGATACGATCTCTCGCAGTCTTACCATATCGGACCGAATGGTTTCACGGACACACTCGCGACAGCTCATTGCGGCTTTGAGTTTGCCACTGCCATCCGGCCGCGCAACATATTCAGCACCCAGCTTCATCACGAAAAAAGTCATCAATCGGGTATTGAGTGGTTTGAGAACCTTGCAACATTGTAAACATTTGTAATCATGCTGCGTCCGCGAATTATTCCTTGCCTGCTTGTGCACAATGGTGGCTTGGTCAAGACCACAAAGTTTGGCACACCAAAATATGTGGGTGACCCGATAAATGCAGTAAGGATATTCAATGAAAAGGAAGTGGATGAACTCGTCGTGTTGGATATTGATGCCAGTCATCTCAACAAGGAACCCGACTACAAGATGATCTCGCATTTGGCATACGAATGCCGGATGCCTTTATGTTATGGCGGCGGAGTCAAGACAGTTGATCAACTTGAACGCATTATTGGACTTGGAGTTGAAAAAGTGGCGATAAGCTCGGCTGCTGTGGATCGTCCCACTATGATTTCCCAGGCTGCGCAACGGGTGGGCAGCCAAAGCATCGTTGTCGTTATCGATGTTAAAAATACCGGGCTGCTTCGAAAACCGGAAGTCTTTACACTCAATGCGACAAAGCGTACAGGGCTGAATCCCGTTGAATTTGCACGCGAAGTTGCGCAACTTGGCGCGGGAGAAATCGTGCTCAATTCGGTTGACCGCGATGGTGAAATGAAGGGTTATGATCTTGAACTGGTCGAACAAGTTCGAAAAGAGGTAACCATTCCACTGACAGTGCTGGGCGGCGCCGGCTGTCTTGACGACATGCGAAAACTCATTTTGCGCCATGGTGTCATTGGTGCGGCTGCGGGTAGTCTGTTTGTGTTTAAAGGCAAGTACCGCGCTGTGTTAATCAACTATCCCAACCGTACGGAAAAAGATGCGCTTTGCACATATGGAGCTGGCGCACAATGAAACAGGTGCTGCAAAACTTGAGGACAGGTGAAACCGAGGTTGCACATGTGCCGATTCCTGCAGTTAAGCGCGGTCAGTTACTGGTTCGCACTTCCCACACGCTGGTTTCCGCAGGCACAGAGCGGATGCTTGTTGAGTTCGGCAAGGCCGGCTGGATCGACAAAGCGCGGCAGCAACCGGACAAAGTCCGCTTGGTTCTGCAGAAAATCAGAACTGACGGACTACAGCCTACTATTGAAGCTGTTTTTAACAAGCTTGAGCAACCTTTACCTTTGGGGTACTGCAATGTGGGTAGGGTCACGGAGGTAGGCGCTGGCGCAACATCGTTTCGGATAAATGATCGCGTGATCAGCAATGGCAAGCATGCCGAAGTTGTAAGTGTTCCCTTTAATCTCTGTGCCAAAGTACCGGATTCGGTCTCCGACGAAGAGGCCGCGTTCACTGTACTCTGTGCTATAGCCTTGCAGGGAATCCGGCTAGCCCAGCCGACGTTGGGTGAGTCCATAGTAGTAGTGGGTCTCGGCTTGATCGGTCTGGTGACCGTGCAATTGCTGCGCGCGAATGGATGCCGGGTTCTGGGACTGGATTTCGATAAACAAAAGTTGGCGATGGCGCAGACGTTCGGCGCTGAGGTGGTGAACTTGGCTGTCGGCCAGGACCCGATAGCCGGCGCGGCTATGTATTCGCGTGGACGCGGCGTGGACGCCGTCATTGTCACTGCATCAACGAAGCGCAGTGAGCCGATTCATCAGGCCGCCACAATGTGCCGTAAGCGTGGCCGGATAGTCCTCGTCGGCGTTACGGGCCTGGAGCTGTCACGCGCCGATTTCTACGAGAAGGAGCTTAGTTTCCAGGTTTCGTGCTCGTATGGTCCGGGCCGGTACGATTCGAATTACGAGGAGAAGGGCTTCGACTATCCAGTAGGCTTCGTTCGATGGACAGAGCAACGCAACTTTGAGGCGGTTCTCGATATGATGGCCGACGGTCGAATCAATGTAAAACCTTTGATTTCACATCGATTCGACATCAATGATGCGGCCACGGCGTACGAATTGGTAGGTAGTGCCGCGCCGAGCTTGGGAATAAGCAATCCAAAGGCTGCCGTGTCTATCAGCTTCTTGGGATCGGGAAATTATGCCACGGCTGTATTGATTCCGGCTTTTAAGAAAGCCGGCGCGTATTTGAGAAGTGTCGCGTCGAGCACCGGCGTGAGCGGCTTGCATGCTGGCAGAAAATTTGGCTTTGAAGAGACGACTACGGACACCAACCGTCTGTTTGACGATGCGAAAAACAGCGCGTTAGTTATCACGACACGACATGACAGCCATTCGACCTTTGTGTTGAGGGCACTGCAGGCCGGAAAACACGTCTTCGTCGAAAAGCCTCTCTGCATTACCCTGAGCGAACTCGCGGAAATAGAATCCGGCTGCAGTGCACTACGCGCAAATGACAGGCCATTGCCATTATTGATGGTTGGTTTCAACCGTCGCTTTGCGCCTCAAATCCAGAAGATGCACCAACTGCTTCGGAGTGCCAGCGGCCCGAAGGCATTCATCGTGACAGTCAACGCAGGTGCAATTCCAAAAGACCACTGGACTCAGGATCCGCAAGTGGGTGGCGGTAGAATAATTGGCGAGGCATGCCACTACATTGATTTGTTGCGGTTTTTGGCTGGTGAGGCCATAACGAGCTGGAAACGGATTTCGATGGATTCGGCAAGTAATGATACGGCAACGCTGCACCTTGGTTTTGCGGACGGTTCGATCGGAACCATTCACTACCATGCAAACGGCAGTAAAGCTTTTCCGAAGGAACGGCTGGAGGTATTTGCGTCCGGTCGCGTGCTGCAGTTGGACAACTTTCGGCGACTCACCGGCTACGGGTGGCCCGGTTTCAAGTCGATGAATCTGTGGCGCCAAGACAAAGGACAAGGGGCCTGTGTTGCAGCCTTCCTGGATGCGATATCTACGCCCAACTGCATAGCGCCGATACCCATCGAAGAAATTTTCGAGGTTAGCCGTGTAGCAATCCAGATTGCATCCAGTACAGATTGATGGCCGCATCCAAGACTGCCTTGTATTGGCACACACTACGATATCTGAAACCCAGTCAGTTTTATCACCGTCTCTGGCTCCGTCTCAATCGCCCTAAGCTGGATTTGTCCGATACGCCTGGCA
>CADECM010000123.1 GCA_902825845.1 uncultured beta proteobacterium | reverse complement strand
GCATACCGGTGTTCGCGTACAAGGGCGAAACGCTGGAAGACTACTGGGAATACACGCATCGCATCCTCGAATGGTCGGATGGTGGCACCCCGAACATGATCCTCGACGACGGCGGAGATGCCACCTTGCTGGTCACCCTCGGCGCGCAGCACGAGCGCAACAAGACGCAGCCGCCGGAAGGCAACAACGAAGAAGAGGTGGTGCTGTTTGCCGCCATGCGCAAGCGGCTGAAGGAAAAGCCCGGCTTTTATTCGGCCATCGAGAAAAACATCAAAGGCGTCACCGAGGAAACCACCACCGGCGTGCACCGCCTGTATCAAATGCAAAAGGACGGACGACTGCCGTTCCCCGCGATCAACGTCAATGATTCGGTCACCAAATCCAAATTCGACAATCTCTATGGCTGCCGCGAATCGCTGGTCGACGCGATCAAGCGCGCCACCGACGTAATGGTGGCGGGCAAAGTGGCGCTGATCTGCGGCTTTGGCGACGTGGGCAAAGGCAGCGCGCAGGCGCTGCGCGCGCTGTCGGCGCAGGTGTGGGTGACCGAAATCGATCCGATTTGCGCGCTGCAAGCGGCGATGGAAGGCTTTCGCGTGGTGACCATGGACTACGCGGCCGACAAGGCCGACATCTTTGTCACCTGCACCGGCAACCTCGGCGTGATCAATCACGAGCACATGAAAAAGATGAAGCACAACGCCATCGTGTGCAACATCGGCCACTTCGATTCCGAAATCGAAATCGCGGCGCTCAAGCAATACAAGTGGGAAAACATCAAGCCGCAGGTCGATCACGTGATTTTCCCCGACGGCAAGCGCCTGATCATTCTCGCCGAAGGGCGGCTGGTGAACCTCGGCTGCGGCACCGGACATCCTTCCTTTGTGATGTCAAATTCGTTTACAAATCAAACACTTGCGCAGATAGAACTGTTCACGCAAGGGGGTAAGTACAAGAATGAAGTCTACGTGCTGCCCAAGCACCTCGACGAGAAAGTCGCGCGCCTGCATCTGAAGAAGCTCGGTGTGCAGCTAACGACCCTCAGCGAAAAACAGGCCGACTACCTGCATATCTCGATGGACGGACCGTTCAAGCCGGATCACTATCGTTACTAAAATGGATTGACTATGGATTCATTTTGAATCCATAATGGAACCGTTAACCATGCGGAGCCATCATGTCTTCAAATTTGTCCGTCAAGAACGTTCCTGAGCCCATGCTGGTGGCGTTGCGCGCGCGTGCCGCGCGCAACCACCGCTCGCTGCAGGGCGAACTTATGTCCATTCTGGAGGCCGCAGTCTCAGCCCAAGGCCAGGCCGCACCTGACGCCACCGCGTATCGCGGCGCCGCCGACAGCATGGACAAGATTTCGATTGAGGCATTGGCCGCCCACGCGAAACAGCTTTTCCCCAAAGGCACGCCCAGCTCGGCGGATGATTTGCGCGCCATGCGTGACAATCGCAGCAGCTGACCGTGGCCGCGACACTCATCGTTGCGCAACCACCCGCGACATACGCAGCGCGGCAACCGTTGGTGGTAGACGCCAGCGTGATTGCGGCTGCACTCTTTGGCGAGGATCAGCACGAACTCGCCGTGTCGTGGATGCGCGGCCATGCGCTCACTGCGCCGCAACTGGTGGATTACGAAATCGCGAACATCGCGCTAAGCAAACTCAAGCGCAAACAAGTCGACTTTGACGCCTCGGCACAAGCGCTCGCTGTCTACGCCGGGCTGGACATCACCCGCATGCCCACCGCCGTCGACGGCGTTTATGCGTTGGCCACGCAGTATCAACTCACGGCGTACGATGCTGCGTACCTGTGGCTCGCGGCACAACTCAAGGCCCCGCTCGTCACCTTTGACCGGCGCCTGGGCGAAGCGGCGCAAGCCTGCCTGGGCGCACTGGGTGCCACGTCATAACGCAAAGGCGCAAACATCATGCAATCGCAAAAACAACATCCGCCCACCTACAGCTTCGAGTTCTTCCCGCCGAACACGGATGAGGGTGCGGAAAAACTCGTGATCACGGCCCGCGAATTGGCCGAACTCAAGCCCAAATTTTTCTCGGTGACCTATGGCGCCGGCGGTTCCACGCAAGCGCGCACGCTAAAGGCAGTGCTCGATCTGCGCGCTGCCGGTCACGCCGCGGCACCGCATGTCTCGTGCATCGGTTCTACGCGTGCCGGCCTCCGCGACACCCTGCAACTATATAAAGACAATAAAATCAAACACTTGGTTGCACTGCGCGGCGACCTGCCGTCGGGCACGGCCTCGGCGGGCGAGTTTCATTACGCCAATGAACTGGTAACGTTTATCCGCCAGGAGTTTGGCAACCATTTCTTCATCGAGGTCGCGGCGTACCCCGAATACCATCCGCAAGCCAAAAGCGCTTTGGACGATTTGAACAATTTCAAGCGCAAGGTGGAAGCCGGCGCCGATTCGGCAATCACGCAGTATTTTTACAATGCCGATGGCTACTATCACTTCATCGAGCAGTGCGAAAAAATGGGCATCACGATTCCGATCGTACCCGGCATCATGCCCATCGGCCGCTTCTCGCAATTGGCGCGCTTCTCCGATGCCTGCGGCGCGGAGATTCCGCGCTGGATCCGCAAAAAGCTGGAAGGCTACAGTGACGACACCGATTCGATTCGCGCCTTCGGCCTCGATGTGGTGACACGTCTTTGCGAAAACCTGCTCAAGGCCGGCGCGCCGGGGCTGCATTTTTACACCATGAACCAGTCAACGCTCACCACCGCCATCTGCACGCGGCTGGGCCTGTAACACTGAAACCGCGGGCCGTCCTTTCCCGACAATCGCAATGTCCGCCACCGCCGGATTCGTCGATCACGTCAGGGAATTGCTCGCAGCGGCCGGACCGGTGGCTGTCAAGCGCATGTTCGGCGGACATGGCGTCTATCTTGACGGCTTGTTCATCGCCATCATTGCCGACGACGAGCTTTACCTGAAGTGCGACGACCGCACGCGCGCGGCATTCGATGCCGAACACTGCGCGCCGTTCACCTATTCGAGAAACGGCAAAGCCGCAACCCTCGGCTTTCGCCGCGCGCCGGGCGAAGCCATGGACGCGCCGCATCTGATGCTGCCATGGGCGCGCCTCGCGCTGGACGCCGCATTGCGCGCTCACGCGGCCAAGCCCGCGCCCAAAAAGAAAACGGCCGCGAAGACAAAATCCTCGCGGCCGGCGGTCAGGAAAAAACGCGCGCGCTGATCAGGCCGCTTTCGCGGTCTTGCGCTTTTTCGCCGCAGCGTCGGTGCTGTGCATGGACGCGTAGGCCGCATGCGCCGCCGCTTCGGCATCGCCCACGTGCACCGCATAGCCCATGTCTTCCAGCACCGAACCCAAAGCCGACAGGCACAGCATGACGTTGTCGGGACGGCACGAGTAGCCCATCAGGCCAAAGCGCCAGATCTTGCCGGCCAGCGGCCCGAGGCCGGCGCCGATTTCAAGGCCGAATTCGTCGAGCAGTGTCTTGCGCACCTGCGCCTCGTTGATTTTCTCCGGGCAGTAGACCGCGTTCATCTGCGGCACCTGATACTTCTCGTTCACCAGGAACTTGAGGCCCATGGCTTCGAGGCCGGCCTTCAACGCAGTGTGATGACGCTTGTGACGCGCCCAGCAGTTCTCCACGCCTTCTTCGCGAATCAGCAACAGCGCTTCGTGCAGGCCGAACAATGAATTGGTCGGCGCAGTATGGTGATAGGTGCGGGTGGTGGCGCCCCAGTAGCCGAGCAGCAGGTTCATGTCCATGAACCAGCTATGAATCTTGTCCTTGCGGCCCTTGACGAAATCCACCACGCGCTCGCTGATCGACACCGGCGACAGGCCCGGCGTGCACGACAGGCACTTCTGGCTGGCGGAATACACCGCGTCGAATTTCCAGTCGTCGACGCGCACTTCGCAGCCGCCGAGAGACGTCACGCAATCGACAATGGTGAGCGCGTTGTGCTTGTGCGCGATGTCGACCAGTGTTTTCGCATCGGACAATACGCCGGTGGAGGTTTCCGCATGCACGAACGCCACCAGCCGCGCATCGGGATTTTTCTTCAGCGCATCTTCCAGTTTTTGCGGATCGACCGGCTCGCCCCACTTGTCTTCAACGACGATCGGCGTGGCGCCGCAGCGCTCCACGTTCTCGATCATGCGGCCGCCGAATACGCCGTTTCGGCACACGATCACCTTGTCGCCGGGCGCAACCATGTTCACGAAACAAAACTCCATGCCCACCGAACCGGGGCCGGAAATCGGAAAGGTCAGCGGGTTCTTGGTCTGATACGCGTAACGCAGCAGCGATTTCAATTCCTCCATCATCTCGACAAAAATCGGATCGAGATAGCCGATCGCGGGCTGGCTCATGGTGGTGAGCACGCGCGGATGAATTTCCGTCGGGCCGGGCCCGAGCAGCGTGCGCTGCGGCGGATGAAAGGAACTGATGCGTTTGGACGGTGCAAATTCGTTGCTCATGGTGTCGCTCCCAGAGGTTGGACTATAAAGATTTTCGCCGTCCGGGCGCGATTTCAACCGGATCGGTTTGCGTGCAGTGGCTTCGCTGAGCACGTCGGCCGCGGTCACGCCGCCGCCGGTGACCTGCTCGACTTCCATGGCCCAGCGCGCCGGCACGTAGCCGGACTTCACCCAATTATTGACCACCGCGCGATCCAAACTAAAGCGGCGGGCAACTTCGGCCTGGCTGCCGAAAATATCTACGAGGCGTTCTGCGCAATTCATGGCGAATTTCCGGACGCGAGAGTAGCATGACAAATTAATTTTGACAATATGAAGTTACAGATTTGGATATTTTTGTAAGTATTTGTTTTTATTATATTTTTAATTTAAAACACAATCCCGAACGACACTGCGGTGCTTTTGCATGCGCGGTACCCGTGGTAACTTCGCGCCTCCATCACGTTCAGGAGTCGGTTTATGAAGCAGTGGTTCAGGGTATGCGGTGCACTGGCGGTCTGTATTGCGCAGCCGGTTATTGCGGCAGATGTTGCGAGTGCCTATCCCACAAAATCCATCCGGCTGATCGTGCCCTTTCCGCCCGGCGGCGGCACTGACCTGGTGTCGCGCATCCTGCAGCCCGCGGTGACCGGCGCGCTGGGCCAGCAGTTGTTGATCGACAACCGCGGCGGCTCGCAGGGCACCGGCGGCACACTTATCGGCGCGCGCGCCAATCCCGACGGCTATACGTTGATCATCGCGGAGATTGGCGCCACCGCCGTCGCGCCGTGGATGTACGACAAGCCGCCGTTCGACGTGGCGCGCGATTTCGCGCCGATCACGCAATTGATCGAGCAACCGTACATCGTATCGGTGCATCCCTCGGTGCCCGCCAAAACACTGGCGGATTTCATCAAACTGGCGCAAGCCAAACCCGACGGCTACAACTACGCCTCCGGCAACGTCACCTCGCATCTTGCGCAGCAAGTGTTTTATCAAACCGCGAAAGTCAAAATCACCCATGTGCCTTATCGCGGCAGCGGGCCCGCGATGGCCGCGGCACTCGGCGGCGAAGTGCAAACCTTGTTCTCCGGCCCCGGCGCGGCGATTCCGCAAATCCGCGCCGGCAAAATTCGCGCGCTGGCCGTCACCACGGCCAAACGCACGCGCCAGTTGCCGGACCTGCCCACACTGGAAGAATCCGGCTACAAGGGCTTCGCCATCAGCGGCTGGTACGGGCTGATGGTGCCGGCAGGCACGCCGCCGGCCGTCATCGCCAAACTGAACGCCGCCTTCACTAAAGTCCTCAGCGGCGGCGACGCGGCCAAACAACTCAGCGACCGCGGCTACGATCCGAAGCCGACCACACCCGAAGCGTTCGGCGCATTCATGAAGGCTGAACTTGCGCGCTGGGGCAAGGCGGTGAAAGCCGCGGGACTGAAGGCGACGGACTAGAACCTGTAACGAATTTCATAATTATTGTTTAAAATCAATTACTTGTATCCATTTGTTTTCCCTCACCCCTGCCCCTTTTCCGGAGGGCGAGGGGTGAAAAGCCCTTCTCCCTTCGGGAGAAGGGTTGGGATGAGGGAGACGATTTTCGATTTCACACCAGTTCATAACAGGCTCTAACGTCGCATCGCGTTGCGTCAGTTACCGCGCAATAGATACAAATCTACTGCCTATTTACCGGCCGAAGCAGAGTGACTCAGTAGCCACGCGGCATCAGCTAATGTCCCGGCAGCGCCACCTCGATCGTCTTGCCGCCATAGCCGAACTTTTGGTCGCGCGCTTGAATCACGACAGCGCGCACGCCCGCCGGAATCTTCACGCCATACAGATCGCGCGTAAACGGCTGCTCGCCCGCGTGATCGTGAAACAGAATCCGCTCGCCGAATACCTTGCTGTCTTTGCCCATCACCCGAAACGCATCCGCATAACGCTGCGGCGTGTCGTAGGGCGACGATACGGTGACATCGAAATCGAAGGTGTGCGCGCCGCGTGCGGTAACTTTGGCGCTGAGGACGTCGGGGAATCGCTGGCCTGCAGGGGCCGTTGGCTGTGCATATGCGGCGGACAGCATCGACGAAAGAATCAGGGACACCAAAAACCAGGGTCGCAGCTTCATGGAATGCCTCCGGTAAAAATTTGTGACTGCCTCATGGCGGCTTCTCCATAACGCGCCACGCGCCTCCCGGCTGGCCCTTGCTCAAACACAACGTCGTCATTCGCGATTCCTCTTACACGCCGGAAGCAGAGTGAACGGCGAACCGGATTCGGGCGCACTTGGCTACGCAAACGGGTATAGCTGCTCGATGAACGCCTTGTCTGTTGTCGATAACGAATCCTTGTGCCCGAAGTCAGCGTCCAGCGATGTCCATTCCTTTGGCATGAAGTAGGCCATAATCGATGCCGGATCAAACGGCTTAACCATGGGAAACTCGGAAGCGCTCCACGTGGAGAACATGTTGTGGTCCGTGACCGTCTTGTCCCAGAAATTCGGCGGACCGCTCATCGACTTGTAAACCAGCGGCTTTCGCCAATGGATGCCCTTGGGGTGATTGTGCTCGTGCATCATACCGAGCACATGTCCGAATTCATGCAACACGCTGGCTTCCGGCGGATCCATCCAGGCAAAATTCATCGTTGGCTGGTCCAGCGGAATCGACATGCAGTCCGTGCCGATGTACGCCCAATTGCCGTCACCTTCCTTGAACGCCACGCGGATTTCGGCATCTTTTTCCGCGGAAAATTCAAACCGGATGTTGGCATACACGCTCCACAGGGGCAGAAAGCGGCGTATCGCACGTTCGAATGGCGGTTTTTTGTCCATGAAATGCACCCGCAATACACTGCCGGGCAGCCACAGCCGCTGGTACTTTGGCCGCGGTTTGGCGCTGCCCGCCGGGGCGCGGCGCGCGGCCTTGGCCGGCGCCAGATTGTGTTGCCGCGAGATCGCGGCCCCATCGCTGACGCCAAAAATGGCTGCGGCTGTGCGGCTGGCAAGCTGGTCGGGCGTCGCGAAATACGACACGACGTGCTGATCAGCGAGTTCCGCGCGCAGTTGCTTGATGCGTACTCCTCCGCCTGCCTCGCCCGTATGCGAATCCGTCATCGTAATCGCCCAGGGCGCATCCTCCTGTAACAAGAAAATCAGGCATGGCTTTTTCAATTCCTTTGCCCGCCGATACTCCAGTTCGGTAATCGAGCGCTTTTGCGGATTTCCCCGCGTCGGCACAAAACCATAGCGCCAGCCGAATATGCCGAGATAAACGTCGCTATCGGCAACGTCGGCAAGGCACTTTTCGAGCGGCCGCTGATCCGACGCGACATAGTCCTCCATGCCGATGACGTCGTGGCGCATCATGCGCAATTGCTGATACGCCGCCTTTCGGAAATCGACGAGATCCTTGAATGTCGCTGACAAATAGACTTTCACAAAAACCTCCCTATGACGCGCCGTCCTTATCGCCGGGCAAAGACCTCACCCGCGGTGGCCCCACGCAACCGTGGCAGGCGCTGCCCGTGTTGCTCTTTCTTCGCAACTCAGGCACGACTATTGCCGCTACAGATCACGTGTCATCAAACGCCCGATCCCCATCCGGCTCGGCCTTTCCTGTCGCCGCCACCGCAGCGAAATCAAACAACGCGCGGTCGAGCATGTGCGACGGCGTGATGTTTTGCAGACTGGTCAGAATCGTCTCCACCCGCCCCGGAAATTTTTTCTCCCATTCGCGCAGGAGCGCCTTGGCTTCCTTGCGTTTGAGGTTTTCCTGCGAGCCGCACAGGGTGCAGGGGATGATCGGGAACTGTTTGACCTCGGCCCATTCCGCGAGGTCCTTTTCTTCACAGTAGGCCAGCGGGCGAATCACGATGTGCCGGCCGTCGTCGGACACCAGCTTGGGCGGCATGGTTTTGAGTTTGCCGCCGTAGAACATGTTCAGCAAGAAGGTTTCCAGGATGTCGTCGCGATGATGGCCGAGCGCGATTTTGGTGGCGCCCAGTTCGCCCGCCACGCGATACAGCACGCCGCGCCGCAGGCGTGAGCACAGCGAGCACATCGTCTTGCCGTCGGGGATCACGCGCTTGACGATGCTGTAGGTGTCCTGTTCTTCGATGCGGAACGGCACGCCCAGTTGCTTCAGGTAATCCGGCAGTACGTGTTCGGGAAAGCCCGGCTGTTTCTGATCGAGATTCACCGCCACGATGTCGAACGCAATCGGCGCATGCGCCTTGAGGTGCAGCAGAATATCCAGCAGCGCGTAGCTGTCCTTGCCGCCGGACAGGCACACCATCACCTTGTCGCCATCGCGAATCATGTCGAAATCGGCAATCGCCTGCCCCGCCAGACGCCGCAGGCGCTTGGCGAGTTTGTTCGACTCGTAGCCCTGCTTGCGCGCCTTCAGGCTTTGCGGCATTGCGATGGTGGAAATGGTCACGTTGTTGTCCATGTTCAGCCCTTTACAGCGCGATGCTGCGTCCGCCATCCACGGCAATGATCTGGCCGGTCACATAGGGCGCGCCGGCAATCAGAAATTCGACCGTGCGCGCAATGTCGTCGGGCTCGCCCACGCGACCGAGCACGGTGCGCTCAACGATGGTCTTGCGCGTTTTCGGGCTTTTCCAGATGTCGGTGTCCGGCCACAAAATCGGGCCGGGCGACACGCCATTGACGCGCACCGCCGGCCCCAGTTCGCGTGCCAGCGAGCGGGTGAGCGCGGCGAGTCCGCCCTTGGCGATGCTGTAAATCACGTAATCCTTCAGCGGAAACTCGGCGTGAATATCGACGATGTTGACGATGCAGCCGCGGCGCTTCTTCAGTTCGCCCGCCGCCGCCTGCGCCAGGAACAGCGGCGCTTTGAGATTGGTGCCGATAAGATCATCCCAGGCACGCTCATTCATTCTACCCACCGGCGTGGCATAAAAGCTCGACGCGTTGTTCACCAGCGCATCCAGCCGTCCAAAGGCGCGCAGCGTGGCTTTCACCAGCAGCGCCGGCGCGTCACGCTGCAGCAGATCGGCCTTGACCAGGGCGGCGGAGTCCGCGCGCTGCGCATTGAAAGCCGCGACCAAGGCGCGCGCCTCTGTGCCCGAACGCCGGTAGTTGACCATCACGCGCGCGCCCGCCGCATGCAAACGGCGGCTGATGGCCGCGCCCACGCGCCGCGCGCCCGCTGTCACCAGCACCGTCTTGTTGTGCAAAGGAAGTTTCATAACGTGTTGTTTATTTTAGCGTATTCGGACATCATCGAAGGATGATTATTCCGCCGCATGTTGCCCACCTGCCGCCGCCATCGGCCGACGCGCAGACACACAGCGACCAATTATCGGCGTTGATTGCCGACGAAATCGATGCTGCCGGCGGACACATCAGTTTCGCACGCTACATGGAACTCGCGCTCTACGCGCCGGGCCTCGGCTATTACAGCGCGGGCAGCCGCAAGCTGGGAGAAGGCGGCGATTTTGTCACCGCGCCGGAATTGTCGCCGCTGTTTGCGCGCTGCCTGGCGCGGCAGCTGGCGCAATTGCACGCCGCGGGTTTGCGCCACGTGCTCGAACTCGGCGCAGGCAGTGGAGCACTGGCGGCGGACGTGCTGCTGGAACTGGACGCACTGGGCGCGGCGCCGGACAGCTACAGCATCCTTGAACTGAGCGCCGATCTGCGCGAGCGCCAGCACGCGCGCATCATGCAAAGCGCGCCCGCGCTGCGCGCCCGCGTGCGCTGGACCAACACGCTGCCGCAGGGCTTCGAGGGCGTGATCATGGCCAATGAGGTGCTGGACGCGACGCCGGCGCATCGCGTGATTCGGCGTCAGGCGGATATTCTCGAAGTGTTCGTTCGGCACGAGACGCCGGACGTCACGTTTGTGCGGCAGGAGCTGCACGCATCCGGCCCGGTACTTGAGGCGGCACGGCAGCTCGATCTGCCACACGACGATTATGAAACCGAGATCAATCTGAGTGCACGCGTACTGGTGCGCAGTCTAGCGCACCAGCTCAAGCGCGGCGTGATGCTGTTTGTCGACTACGGCTTCCCCGCGCGCGAGTATTACCACCCGCAGCGCAGCCGCGGCACGCTGATGTGCCACTATCGCCAGCACGCGCACGACGACGCCTTCGCCTTTCCCGGCCTGCAGGACATCACCACCCACGTCGATTTCAGCGCGATCGCCGCAGCGGCCGCACTGGGCGGTGCACAAGTGCTGGGCTACGCCTCGCAAGCGCAGTTCCTGATCAACTGCGGCATCACGGATGTGCTTTCCGAAACCCCCGCCAGTGACACGCGTGCGTACGCCCCGCTCGCGGCAGCGGCACAAAAGCTGTTGTCGCCCGCGGAAATGGGCGAGCTGTTCAAGGTCATCGCGCTGGGCAAGGGGTTCGACGCGCCGCTGCAGGGTTTTGCACGCGGCGACAAGTCGCACACGCTGTGAGCGGATTCGATTTTTCACCACTGGTGTGGGCTGCCATCGGCGCAACGATATTCGTGGCAGGTCTGTCGCAGGGCGCGATGGGCTTCGGCTTTCCGGCAATCTCCACGCCGGTGCTGGCCTTGATGACCGACATCAAAACCGCGGTACTGCTCAACCTGCTGCCCAACATGACGGTCAACATCATCAGCGTGATTCAGGGCGGCAACTGGCGCGCGAGCCTCGGCGTGCACTGGCCGGTTGCCGTGTACGTATTGCTCGGTTCGTTCATCGGCGCGAGCGTGCTGGTGGTGGCTCCTGCGGAGCCGCTGCGCCTGCTGCTGGCGGGCATCATACTGGTGTATCTCTACCAGAAGCAGATCGCGCTGCTCAACTGGGACGCGCTGATGCGCCGCCCGCGCGTGGCCCAGGCCGCGTTTGGCGTGACCGGCGGATTCTTCTCCGGCTCGGTCAACAACTCGCTGCCGCCGCTGCTGATTTACTTCATGCTGCTCGGTGTCGAGGCGACCATCATGACGCAGATGCTCAACCTGTGTTTTCTCGGCGGCAAGGCGGTGCAGGCGGCAACGCTTGCGGGCGCGGGGGAACTCAGCCTGCGCGCCGCGGCAGCCAACATTCCGCTGACGCTGGTGGCGCTGGCCGGCATGTGGGCCGGCACGCAAGTCGGACGGCGGGTGAGCGAAGCCACCTACCAGCGGCTGCTGCGCCAGATTCTGCTGGTGGTCGCGCTCGTGCTAAGCGTGCAGGGCTTGCGTTATTTCTTCAAATAAAATCAGATTCAACAGACGTCTATCCAGGTAGCACCCACACACCATGCCGCCTAAATTGGCCACAAAAGCATCCCAGTCATTCCCGCGCAGGCGGGAATGAAAGTGTGGGTATCGAAATGATGACGCCCAAGTCGATGAAACGAAAAAGTGTTTAAAATCATATGCTTATAAAATTCATGCTGTCGGCGGCATTGGGACTTCTGGCGCCACCCTGCATCGCACAAGGCTATCCGTCAAAACCGCTGCGCCTGCTGGTGCCGTTTTCAGCCGGCAGCGGTTCCGACACCATCGGCCGAATATTTGCGGGCGGTCTCGGCGACGCGCTGGGCCAGCAGATCATCGTTGAAAATCGTGCCGGTGCCGCGGGCAACATCGGCGCCGCACTCGCCGCTCGCGCGGCGGCGGATGGCTACACGCTGCTGTTCGTGAACATCGCGCATGCGGTGAACGTCTCCATGTACCGCAAGCTCGCCTATGACGTGCAGCGTGATTTCACACCCGTGACAATGATCGCCACCGGTCCCGCCATGCTGGTGGCGCATCCATCGCTGCCGGTGACATCGGTGAAGGCATTCGTGGCACTCGCCAGGTCACGTCCCGCTGCAGTTCAACAAGCGTCCGCAGGCGTGGGCACCTTCACGTTTCTCGCCGCCGAACTGTTCAAGCGCCGCGCCGCCATCACGATGCTGCACGTCCCGTACCGCTCCGGCGGCGAGGCGCTGACCTCGATCGTCTCCGGTGAAACCTCGGTGTACTTTGCGCCCGTGGCCGCCGCGCTGCCGCAGGTCAAAACCGCGCGCCTGCGCCCGCTCGCGGTCACCAGCGGCAAACGCCTGCCGCTTGCGCCGGAAACGCCAACGATTGCGGAAAGCGGTTACCCCGGGTTTGAATTCGGCAACTGGTACGGCATCATGGCGCCCGCCAAAACCCCGCGTGACGTAATCGACCGTGTGCACGCCGCGACGATCACGGCGCTGAAACAGCCCGGTATCGACAAGCGCCTGCAGGGATCAGGCTTTGTGGCGATCGGCAATACACCGGAAGCATTCGCCGCTTTCTTCCGTTCGGAAATCGAGACGTGGCGAAAAATCGTGAATGAATTGAAGCTGAGCGCCGATTGAATACTGCAGGTTGCGGCACGAGCCATGGCGAAAATCTTCGTGCCGCACATTCTGAAGACCCCGTGCGCTACGGTAAGCCTGTTTTTCGTTGCGATTGGCATCTAAACGATTGGATTAGATCGGAGGGCACTCGCTGGGATCTACCCTTCAGCGACATGCGCGACAGCCCGTTTTCGGGGTGCCTAATTGCACTGGGCCGCAGGCTTTCTTTTGCGCCTTGCCTAAGTCGCGAAACGGTTCAGTCCAGTGCATGTCGGTTCGAAGGAACCGTGCCAGATTACGGGGCACGCTCCCGATAGGTTTGGCCACTTCAGGACCGGCAGTTTTACACGGGTCGTTGTCCGGCGTATCTAGCGCCGTCAGCCGGCACCGTGCCGTGGTGACATCAAGGTTTAATCGTCGGCAGGAAGCTAAGGGGCACTGCTCATGCCATCAACGCAATTACTTTCATAATATAAACTTATGTTATAAACATCCTGGATAATGTTTATTTTTATCCAGGATATATATTGACAATAATATAATTTTTATTATAATTACCCTGGCGTTTATATAAAATCATCCAGGAATATATTATGTTTGATGCAA
>CADECM010000122.1 GCA_902825845.1 uncultured beta proteobacterium | reverse complement strand
TACCCGTTCCAGTGCTTGCAGCCAGTCAGGCAGCGTCAGGTCGAACTGACGCAGCGCAAGCCTGCAGTCGAGGCGGGAGTTAGCCGGCCGCACCGCAGGCTGGGGATAGGCGATCGAAGGAACGGAATTAATCGTTGGCAGCCGGTCGGAATCGAGCAGGCCCGCCCGGCCAGCACTGTGCAGTATGGCAACCGCGAAGCCATGCCAAGTAGTGGAGCCGGCTGTCGTAAGGTGGTGTGTGCCCGACGCAAGTTCTCCCGCGGCGCGTGCCTGCTGTGCGCGACGGACAATATGCGCGGTGGTGTCAGCGAGCAGGCGGGCACTGGTAGGCGCGCCGAACTGATCCGCCACAATTCTGAGTTCGTCGCGTTCGCGGGCGAGGCGAAGTATGGTCTTGACGAAATTACGGCCCCGCGCGCCGTAAACCCAGGAGGTGCGCAAAATAAGGTGCGCGCAACCCGATTCGCGGATCGCAATCTCCCCGGCCAGCTTACTACGGCCGTAGGCATTGAGCGGATTGGGCGTATCGTCTTCGACATACGGCGCGGATTTCTTGCCGTCAAACACGTAGTCGGTCGAATAATGCACCAGCAAGGCGCCGGCTCTTTTGGCTTCTTGCGCGAGCACGCCCACTGACGTTCCATTGATTGTCGTGGCCAGCGCTTCTTCCGTTTCCGCCTTGTCGACGGCGGTATAAGCGGCGGCATTGACGATCACCGCCGGCCCTAGTTCCCGAATCAACGGCGCGATTGATTCCGGCCGGGACAGATCGCAGCGAGCCCGATCCACTGCAATGACTTTCCCCACGGGCATCAGGCTGCGCAAGAGTTCCCAGCCCACCTGTCCCGTTGCGCCTGTAACCAGTATTCTCACGAAAATACTTCAGCCTGTTTGAATCTCAGGCCCAACCCGTCTTTGGATGAAAGTTGCGGCGGCTCCAGCAAGGGCCATTGAATACCGATGTCTGGGTCGTTCCACACAATGCAGCGCTCGTGCGCAGGCGCATAGTAATCTGTGGTCTTGTAGACAAAGTCCGCGCTGTCGCTCAGCACCACGAAGCCATGCGCAAATCCTGGCGGCACCCATAGTTGCCGGTAATTGGCTTCGCTCAACTCGACGCCGAACCAGCTACCGAAAGTGCGCGAAGATTTTCGTAAATCCACGCTGACATCGAACACTGCACCCCGTACTACACGAACCAATTTACCCTGGGGCTGGCGTATCTGATAGTGCAATCCGCGCAGCACGTTTCGCGCGGAGCGTGAGTGGTTATCCTGCACAAAGGTAACGTCCAGGCCCGTGATTTCCTTAAAGACTGCCGCGTTGAAGCTTTCAAAGAAAAAGCCGCGCGTGTCACCGTAAACCTTGGGTTCCAGAATGAGCAGATCGGGGATGGTGGTTCCAACGACGTTCACTGCTGAGCCTCGCTCTTGAGCAATCGCAGCAGATACTGACCGTAATCGCTCTTGGCCAGCGTCTGGGCCAGTGCGTGCAATTGAGCCGCGTTGATAAACCCTTTGCGGTAGGCAATCTCCTCGGGGCAGGCGATCTTGAAGCCCTGCCGGTGTTCTATGGTCTTGATAAAGTTGGCGGCTTCGATCAGGCTTTCATGCGTTCCTGTGTCCAACCACGCGTACCCCCGCCCCAGGGTTTCGACGGCGAGTTGGTTCCGTTCCAGATAGACGCGATTGACATCGGTAATTTCCAGTTCGCCGCGTGGCGACGGTTTAAGGCTGGCAGCGATATCGATCACCTGATTATCGTAAAAATAGAGGCCGGTGATGGCATAGTTTGATTTGGGGTGGGCTGGCTTTTCCTCGATCGACGTCGCGCGGCCTTGAGCATCGAACGACACGACACCATATCGTTCGGGATCCTGCACGTGATAGGCAAATACCGTCGCTCCGCGCGTCATTCTGCCCGCGGCCTCAAGCGGTTTGCCAAGATCGTGTCCATAAAAGATATTGTCACCCAGGATAAGCGTGACCTCGTCTTTCCCGATAAAGTTGCGGCCCAGTATGAAGGCCTGGGCGAGGCCATCCGGCGAAGGCTGCACCTGATAAGACAACGCCAGCCCCCATTGTTCGCCCGATCCCAGCAACGCCTCAAAGCGTGGCGTGTCCTGCGGGGTCGAGATAACCAGAATTTCGCGTATCCCCGCCATCATCAGGGTCGTCAGCGGGTAGTAAACCATCGGCTTGTCGTACACCGGCAGTAATTGCTTGGAAACCACCTGAGTGGCCGGAAACAGGCGCGTGCCGGAGCCGCCAGCGAGAATAATGCCCTTTCTCATGCCGCAGACAGTCCGGATGGTTCAGTTTGCATACGCAGGTCTCATTGAATGCCGATCATCGACCCAACCCGCGGAAGTGATCCAGCATGAATTCGTCCAGGCTCACATCCCATGATTTAAGGTCGATGCCCAGGACATCCCGAATCTTACGGTTATTCGTGAGCGTATACAAAGGTCTCGGCGCCTGCACCGGGAAATCAGCCGTTGCCGTCCGTGCCAGCCTTGCCCAGCGGGCGTCGCTGCCGGAATGCAATTTCGCGGCGGCGATGATGCGTTCGGCCCAATGAAAGCGCGTACATTGCCCTTGGGCCGACAGATTGTAGATGCCGCCGTGTTGTCGCAGTCGTCGCGGATTTTTGAGCATCTCTGCGGTGGCGGCAGCATATGCGCGCGCCCAGGTCGGCGCGCCGATCTGATCATCGATCACGGAGATTTCCGACATTGATCGGGCGAGTTCCAACATCTTCAAGACAAAATTGGTTCTGCGGCTGCTGTAGGTCCAGTTTGCGCGAATGATGATGTGATCGCACCCGCTGGCCTGTATGGCCTGTTCGGCGGCGAACTTCGATCTGCCGTAGGCATTGATCGGATTGGGCGTGTCCTCTTCCGTGTAGGGCCCGCGTTTGCTGCCATCGAATACAAAGGTGGTGGAGTAATGCATGAGCAGTGCGCCGATCTGCTTTGCCACGCCCGCGATGATCTCCGGGGCCGTAGCATTGAGCCGCATTGCAAGCCCGGGCCGGGATTGTGCCTCGTCGACGTTGGTGAAACCGGCAGCGTTTACAATAACGTCGGGCTTTATTTTGGGAATCACCTCGCGCATGGCTTCGGCGTCGGCCAGATCCAGTTCGCCATGACTGGGCGCAACGACCGTCCCCAATGGTGCCAGGGAATCAAGCAATTCGTGGCCGACCTGGCCCGTTCTGCCCAGAAGCAAAAATGTCGTCACCGATCAATCATTCCCTGAACACAACTGCATTTTTGCGTCTCGTCCGAGTATCACGGGTTACGAAGCCACTCCGGTCCCTGGCTAATTTTCGCGCAGGAATTCAGCGCGTGCCATTCGAGCGCGGCGATGCGATATACCCTGACGACCGCGATGACCGCGCCAAGGGTAGCTTCGGGGAAACATGAGCATAACCCAACTGGCAGAGCAGCAGGCGCCTGTCGGGAATAACTCGCCGTCTGGACTTCGGGAATTCAACCTGCTACTTTGCTGCGTCGGGTTGCCTGTGGCGGGCGGAGATTTTTCTTGCTCGGGCACTCACGGTCGGCCATGGTAAATAGGAGGAGTTCGATTATGCCCGCTGCGCAAATGTGCCGCTTGGCAGGCAGTTGCCGGGCGCACACACTACCTTTGCGCGCCCCACCACCGGTTTGGCGGTACGCGCGGGCATGGCAAGGCCGGACATGAGCACGCCGGAAAAGCTGAATCACGCGCTGCGCGTGGCCAGGGGCGTCTCCTACAGCGCGGGCGCGAGCGGACTGCACTTTTTCGAGGTGATCCGACAACTCGGCATAGAAGCGCCAATCGTTGACAAGCGCGTGGCGGCCAAGCCGGGCGAAGTGGTCGGCGCCGTGGTGGCGCGTGACGATGCAGACAGCGAAGCGGCATCGGCCTTCGTCGACTTTCTGCGTTCGTCAGCCGCGCAGACCGTGTTGCGCCACAAGGGATTGGATCCCGTATGACGCGCCTTTTTGCCGGGGCGCTGCTGTGTGTGAGCCTTGGCGCATTCGCACAATCTTATCCTTCGAAGCCGGTGCGTCTGGTCGTGGGCTGGCCGCCGGGCGGTGCTGCCGATACCATGGCACGCCCGCTGGCGGCGAAGCTGGGTGAAGCGCTTGGCCGACCGGTGGTGGTCGAAAACCGCCCCGGTGCCACAGGCACCATCGGCGCGAGCCTGGTCGCAAAAGCCGTGCCCGATGGCTATACGCTGCTGCATGCGAGCAGCAATGAGATAGTGCTGAATCCCTACGAAAAGATGCCCTATGATCCGGTTGCCGACTTTGCGCCCATCAGTTCGGTGGTGGCTTTTCCCAGCATATTGGTGGTTCATCCGTCGCTGCCGGTGCGTACGGTAAAAGAGCTGATTGCCTTCATGCGCGCGCGTCCGGGCAAGCTCAATTTTGCCACTGCCGGTGCGGGCACGTCGCATCTCACCGGAGAGCTGTTCAAACTGCGCACGGGCGTCAGCTTTACCTATGTTGCCTACAAAGGCGGGGGTCCGGCGATTGTCGATCTGATTGGCGGACATGTGGAAGCGATGTTTGCCACGCTGCCTTCGGCCGTGGGTTACGTCAAAAGCGGCAAATCAAAAGGCCTGATGGTCACCAATCGCAAACGCTCGGCCGCTGCACCTGAGGTGCCCGCTGCCACCGAGGCGGGACTCCCGGATATGCAGGCGCTGACCTGGAACGGGGTGCTGGCACCAGCAGGTACGCCGTCGCCAATTCTGGATCGTTTGCAGCGCGAAATCGCGACTGTGATGAGTACCCAGGAGATGAAGGCGCGCATGCTGCAGAACGCCTACGAGATCACCACCGGTTCGCGCGAAGCCTTCGCCAGGACCATCCGTGACGACCTGGTATTGTGGACCAAACTCGTCAAGGCATCGCGCGACGAGACGCAGCGCTGAATCGGAAAGTGAACACCCGCGCTATGCGAGATAACCGCGCTGCCATTGCAGATAGTCGGCGGCGTTCAGAAAGCGATCCATATCTTCGGGCGACGCGATTTTTGCCTTGAGTTCGGCGGTCGGCTTGCCGCTGTACAAATGCTGATAGGTCTCGTGCAGGGCCTTTGCCGCCGCGGCCACCGGCTGATGGCCTTGCAGACAAATGCGTACGCCGCGCGCGGCGAGGTCTTCACGTTTCACCTCCGGCGCGCTGCCGCAGATGATCGGCAACGTGGTTGCCGCGCGTATGGCTTCAAAATCAGCGAGTTTCTTCAGGCCCGAGATAAACAGCGCGTCCACACCGGTCGCCTCGTAGGCCTTGGCGCGGGCCACGGCACCCGCGGCGCCTTCCACGCGCAGCGCTGCAATTCGTCCCACGATGACCAGCGAGGGATCGCGCCGCGCGGACAGGGCTGCGCGCAGCTTGCCCACCATTTCCGCCAGCGAGATCAGCGACATCGCGCCCGGTGCCTGACCAAACGGCGCGGGTTGTGCCACGTCTTCGATGCACAGCGCCGACACACCCGCGTGTTCAAGTTCCTCCACGGTGCGCATCGCATTCAATGCATTGCCGTAACCGTGATCGGCATCCACCAGCAGTGACAAATCCGCGGCGCGCAGGATGCGCCGCACCTGATCGGCGAACTCGGTCAGCGTCTGTACCGCGATATCGGGCGCGGCGAGTACCGTCGCGGCATTGACCGAGCCCGACAGAATGCCGAGTTTGAAGCCCACCGACGCCGCAATGCGCGCCGACAGCGCGTCGTATACGGTCGCCGGCGAAAGACATTCGCTGCCGGCGAGCATGGCGCGGATGCGTTTGCGTTGTTCAGTGGAAGTTGCCATAACGCATCTCCAAAAAACTGTTTAAAAACAGATACTTATAAGGTATCGCCACGCAGACCCGAACCGCCGGGGAAATCAGGTCACGCCTTCCTCGGCCATTGCCGCGATCTCTTTGGTGGACATGCCGAGCAGCTCGCCGAACACGTACTCGTTGTCCTCGCCATAGCATGGCGCGCCGCGGTCGATGCGCCCGCCGATGTAGGCCGGGCTTTCGCTCATGCGGATCGGCACTTCCGCCACCGGCCAGCGGCCAATTTTGGTGCCGGTCACTTCGGTGAGCCACTCCAGATGTTTCAGTTGCGGATCGTCGTCGCAGCGGTTGCCCGCGTGCTGGCACACGCCGGCGGGCACGCCTGCCTTTTGCAGCGCGAACATCAGTTCGTAGTCGACGCAGGTTTTGGTCCAGCCGCTGATCAGCTTGTCGAGCGCCTCCTGATTGGCCATGCGCCCGGCAAGGTCCTTGAAGCGCGCATCACTGCCCCACTCCGGATGTTTCGCGAGTTCGCACAGCGCGCGCCACTCGGCGTCGTTAAAGCAGGCGATGGTGATCCAGCGATCGTCGCCGCTGCACGGGTAAACATTATGCGGCGCGGCCGGCTTGAACGGCGACGCATTGCCGATGCGCTTCCAGATGCGGTTGTTGGCCGACCAGTCGAGCGCCGCGGTGCCGGTGATAAAGAGGCCCACCTCCGATTGCGAAGCGTCGATCCACTGCCCTTCACCGGTGCGGTCGCGATGGTACAGCGCGCTCAACATCGCCAGACCGAAACTATAGGCGCCCATCCAGTCGAGGTACGAATAGCCCCAGCCCGCGGGCATCGCCGGTTCCGGCAGCCCCGACATTTCGGAGAGCCCCGCAAACGCATTCGCGATTGGTCCCACCGTGCGAAAGCGCCCGTAAGTGCCCTGCGCGCCCATGCCCGATTGGGAAACGTAGATGATGCCTGGCCGCAGTTGCTGCAGCACATCGAAGCCCAGCCCCCAGTTCTTGAGCACACCGGGCGAGAAGCCCTCGGCGACGATGTCGGACATGGTGATCAGCTTTTTGACGATCGCCAGCCCTTTCGGGTGACGCACATTCAGCGAAATGCCGCGCTTGCCCGGATTCTTGTTGTTGAATTGCCCGCCCATGTTGATATCGGTCACGCCTTTGAGCGGCGCGGTTGCCTTTTCACGCGCTTCACGCCCGCCCTCCGGCGCCATCGCAGCGAGGCGTGTATCGGGATGGCTCTTCAATTCAATCTTGATGCTTTCTGCGCCGAAGGCCGACAGAAAGCGCGTGCCCCCCGCCGATGCGAGGAACCACGAAAAGTCGACGATGCGTATGCCTTTGAGCGGCAGCGGCTTGCCGCGCTTGGATGGCGGCTCTTTCGGATCCACCCTGGCATCCGGGCTGATCCGCGGCGCGGCGCTTGCGGTCGGCGCCATGACCGTTGCGGCATCCTCATTCAGCAGCGGCGCGCGGCGGCCGACGGACCAGTCGTTGGCGGTGCTGATCCATTTGCTGGTTGCGTAACGGAATTTTTTGCCGAGCTCCGGATGTTCGATGTCGGTGACACTGCCGCGCGCTTCCCAGTGTTCATCGACCGCGTTCTCATTGGGCTTGCGCAGCGGCGCCACCAGCAGGCCGGCGTCCTGCATTTCGCGCCACGGAAAATTTTCGTAGGTGAAGGCGCGCACAAAGCGCTGCATCACCTCCATGCCTTCGTCGCGCTTGGCGGTGGAGGGGCCGGTGCCGGGCACAAAACGGCCGCCGCGCGCCGCAGTCGCGGTCTCCGGGTTAAAGCCCGCGTCGAGGTCGTATTTCTTCAGTATCTCCAGCAGGCGCTGCGGGTCATCGGGCCGGTTGCCGAGGTTGGCCATCACCCAGCGCCCATCCTTGGTATGCACAATGGTCGGCGCGGCCGAAATGCCCTCGCGCGCATGGCGGCAGGTCTGGCGCTGCACCACCGCGCGGCGCATCACCCACGACATCAGATCGACCTCGGTCGACACCGCCACCGACTGGTGCACCGCGCACGACAAGGCCTGACCAACGCCGGTGCGAAAACGGTACATCAATGCGGCAAGTATCGTCATCGACAGCTGTTCGCCCGCAATGTGATAGGCATGCCACATCTGCGGCGCGATCGGCGGCAGATCGTATTTGCCGCCCGGCGCGGGATCGTAGCCGCAGTTCATCATCACCCCGCCCAGCGCGAGGTGAATCAGGTCCGATCCCTTGAACTGCGCCCACGGGCCATCATCGCCAAACGGCGTGACACGGGCGTGGATCAGGGCCGGAAATTGTTTGCGCAGTTCGCTGCCGCTCAAGCCCAGCTTGTCGAGTTCACCCTTGGGTGTGGATTCCAGCAGCACATCGGCGCCGGCAATCAACGTTTTGAACTTCGCGCGGTCGCCCTCCTGATTGAGGTCGAGCACGATCGAACGCTTGCCGCGGTTGTAGGCCCAAAAGAACAGTGAACCATTGGGGTCGGGCTTGTCCTGATAGAACGGGCCGATGCGGCGCGTCGGACTGCCGCCCGGCGGCTCCACCTTGATCACGTCCGCGCCGAGTCCGGCGAGCGTCAGTCCACAATATTCCGCCTGCTCGTCGGCGAGTTCGATGACGCGGATGCCGGTCAGCGCACCCGGCTTGGCTTTGCCGTTCATATCCTGTGCTCCCCCAAATTAGTGAGACGGCAGCTTACACCGATGCCGCCATCGCGAAAAGCGGCGCGCCTGCTCTCCTATTGCCGCGCGAGCTTGGCGTCTGCCGCCACCTGCGCCCACCGTTTGGTCTCGGCCGCGATGTACGCGGCGAACGCCTCGCGGCTTGTCGGCGCGGGTTCGATCACCAACTCGGTCAGCCGCTGCTGCACATCCGGCGCGTGCAGCACTTTGGTGAGGTCCGCATGTAATTTGTTGAGCACGGCAGCCGGGGTGGCGGCTGGTGCGCACAGGCCATACCACGAGGTCACCTCAAATCCTTTCAGGCCAGACTCGTCCATGGTCGGCGTGGCAGGCAGCTGCGACGCGCGTTTCAGGCTGGTCACCGCCAGCGCCCGCGCACGGCCGGTCTGGATCGGCGGCAGCAGCGCGGGAATATTGGAAATGGCGACCTGCACCTGTCCACCGATGAGATCGGCAATGGCCTGCGGCGCGCCCTTGTAGGCGATGTGCACCACGTTGATCTTCGCCATGGTCTTGAACAGCTCCATCCCCAGATGCGGCGAGGTGCCCGCCGCCGATGAGCCATAGCTGAGTTTGCCGGGATTGGCTTTGGCATGCGCGATCAATTCCGCGATGGTGTTGGCCGGCACCGCAGGGTGCACGATGATCACGCTGGCCGTGGTGCCGATGCGGGAAATCGGCGCGAAATCCCGCTGCGGATCGTAGGCGAGCTTCACATACAACGATGCGGCAATCGCATTCGACGCAATATTGCACTGAAACACGGTATAGCCATCGGGCGCCGCGCGTGCTGCCAGGCCGGCGCCGACCGTGCCGCCCGCGCCGGAACGGTTGTCCACCACCACCTGCTGGCCCCACAGGCGGCCGAGGCGGTCCGCCATCAGCCGGCCCACGATGTCAGGCGATGCGCCCGCGGGAAACGGCACGATGTAGCGCACCGGCTTGTGCGGATACGCCTGCGCCATCGCGCTCTGCGCGGCGCACAACAGCAACGCGCCGGCCAATGTCAGGTTCATACAAGCCAGTCTGGAATTCGGCATCGCACGCCTCTCTACACACATCGGCAGCCGGTGGACGCAGGATGACACGCCGCCCGGCGAATCACCGGCTGCCGTAATTGAGATCCAGCCAGGCGCGATACGCCCCGCTGTTGATATTTTCCGTCCATTGCGGATGGTCCAGGTACCAGCGCACGGTCTTGCGCAGGCCGGCCGCGAAATTTTCCGCAGGCGCCCAGCCCAGCTCCCAGCGGATTTTTTCCGCGTCGATGGCATAGCGCCGGTCATGGCCCGGGCGGTCTGTGACGAACTGGATCAGTTTCGCATGCGGCGCCGTATCGGGCCGCAGTTCATCCATCACCGCGCACAGCGTGTTGACCACGTCCAGATTGTTTTTTTCACTGTTGCCGCCGATATTATAGGTTTCGCCCGGCCGGCCCCGCCTGAGCGCGGCACGGATGCCCGCGCAATGATCGCCCACGTACAGCCAGTCGCGCACATTCAGCCCGTCGCCATACACCGGCAGCGGCTTGCCGTGCAGTGCATTGAAAATCATCAGCGGAATCAGTTTCTCCGGAAACTGCAGCGGGCCATAGTTGTTCGAGCAATTGGTGGTTATCGTCGGCACACCGTAGGTGTGATGATAGGCACGCACCAGATGATCCGATGCCGCCTTGGACGCCGCATACGGGCTGTTCGGCGCGTAGGGCGTGGTTTCGCTGAACGCGGGATCGTCAGGCCCCAGCGAACCGTACACCTCGTCCGTCGACACATGCAAAAAGCGAAACTGCGCTTTCGCCGGCGCCGCCAGCGCCGACCAGTACGCGCGCGCTTCCTCCAGCAGGCTGAAGGTGCCCACCACATTGGTCTGCACGAACTCGCCCGGTCCGCTGATCGAGCGGTCAACATGGCTCTCGGCGGCGAAGTGAACGATCGCCCGCGGCTGATGCGTGCTCAGCAGTTGCGCAATGAGGGTTCTGTCGTTGATGTCGCCTTTGACGAAGCAATGGCGCGCGTCGTCTTTAAGGCTTGCCAGATTCTCGAGGTTGCCGGCGTAGGTGAGCTTGTCCAGATTGACGACCGGCGCGCCCTCAGTCGCGATCCAGTCGAGCACAAAATTTGCGCCGATAAAGCCGGCGCCGCCGGTGACCAGAATCATTTATTGCGCTCGTGGACGTGCGTGGAAATGTAGGCAATTGCGCCCGCCAATGCTAACCTGTGGGCGATGCTGGCTGGACCATGGAATTGCAGAATTATAACAAACACATAGCGCCACTCATGCCGCGCATACTGCTGGTCAAAACCTCATCGCTGGGCGACGTGGTGCACAACCTGCCGCTCGTCAACGACATTCGGCGGCACGCGCCGCACGCGCAGATCGATTGGGTGGTGGAAGAATCTTTCGCGGACATCCCGCGCATGCATCCGGGCGTGCGCAAGGTCATGCCGGTGGCCCTGCGCCGCTGGCGGCGATCGCTGAGGGACCCGAACACGCGGGCCGAAATCTGCGTCGCGCTGCGCCTGCTGCGCGCCGACCGATACGATGCCATCATCGACAGCCAGGGCTTGTTCAAGAGCGCCATCGTTGCCCGCGCCGCGCGCGGCATCTGTTACGGGCTGGACTGGCGCAGCTCACGCGAACCACTGCGGCCCTTCTACGAGCGCACGTTTCGCGTGCCGTGGGGCCAGCACGCGGTGACGCGCAACCGCAGCCTTGCCGCGCAGGCGTTGGCTTATGCGACGGACACCGCAGCCGACTACGGCATCGTTGCGTCACCGCGCGTGCTCGAGTGGCTGCCGGCGGGGCGATACGCCGTGCTGTTGCACGCCACCAGCGCGGACGCCAAACTGTGGCCCGAGGCATATTGGATCGAGTTACATAACTATCTGTTTTTAAACAATATTTTTTGCATTCTCCCATGGGGAAGTGACGCCGAACACGCGCGCAGCACACGCCTGGCCGCCGCCATGCGCAATGCGCAGGTGCCGTCACGTCTGCCGCTTGAGGACATGGCTGTGCTGCTGGCGAATGCGCAACTGGTGATCGGTGTGGATACTGGCCTCACGCATCTGGCGGCCGCGCTGAATGCGCCGACGTTGGGGCTCTATTGCGCCACCGATCCGGCGGCGACGGGCATCCACGGCTGCGCGCGCGCGCTCAATCTCGGCAACACGGGGGCGCCGCCCGCGGTGCGCGAAGTGATCGCCGCCGCACAACGACTCGGTGCACTCTGATGCGCGTGATCTACACACTGCTGGTGACGCTGGCGCTGCCGTTCGCGCTGTTGCGCCTGTGGTGGCGCGCGCGGCGCCAGCCGGGTTACCTGCAGCATGTGGGCGAGCGCTTCGGCCACTACGCAGCCCGCACCGACGCGGTGCCGGTGATCTGGCTGCACGCGGTGTCCGTGGGCGAGACGCGCGCCGCCGAGCCGCTGCTGCGCGCCCTGCGCGAGACCTATCCCGCGCACCGCATCCTGCTCACGCACATGACGCCGACCGGCCGCGAAACCGGCGAAGCGTTGTACGGCACACACGTGATTCGCTGCTATTTGCCGTACGACTATCCGCGCGCCGTTGCGCGCTTTCTCGATCACTTTCGGCCGGCGGTGGGCCTGCTGATGGAGACCGAAATCTGGCCCAACCTCGTGCACGCCTGCCAGGCGCGCGGCACACCCCTGTATCTGGTGAACGCGCGCCTCTCCGAAAAATCGTTTGCGCGCTACCGGCGCGTCAGCGGACTCGCTGGCCAAACCCTGCGCGCGCTAAGCGCCATCGCCGCGCAAACCGACAACGACGCGCAACGCTTCAAAGCCCTCGGCGCAACTCACGTCACGGTGGCTGGCAATCTCAAATTCGACGTCACACCGCCGCCCGCACAGGTGGCGCTGGGTGCGCAGTGGCGCGCAGGTGTCGGCAAGCGCCGCGTGCTGCTCGCCGCCAGCACCCGCGAAGGCGAAGAAAATATGTTTATAAACAATAACTTACATAATATTCCCGGCGTCCTGCTGATGATCGTGCCGCGTCACCCGCAGCGCTTCGACGACGTGGCGGCGCTGCTCGCGCAGCATGGTGTTTCTTATCAGCGCCGCAGCGCCAACGAAGCCGTGCGCGAACACACGTGCGTACTGCTCGGCGACAGCATGGGCGAAATGGCGGCGTACTACGCCGCGTGCGACGTGGCCTTCATCGGCGGCAGCCTGCTGCCCTTCGGCGGGCAAAACCTGATCGAAGCCTGCGCCGTGGGCAAGCCGGTGTTGATCGGCCCGCACACCTACAACTTCGCGCAGGCCGCCGCGTGCGCCGTGGCTGCAGGCGCCGCGTTGCGTGTCACCGATAGCGAAGACCTGCGCCGCCAGGCCACCGCATTGCTGGACAATCCCGATGCCATCGCGCGCATGCGTGAGGCGGCTTTGGCATTCAGCGGTGAACACCGCGGGGCGACGCGGCGGGTGTTGCAGGCGATACGGTTTTAACGGTAAAAAATTTGGCGTGACAGGCAGAAAACGACCCAAAGCGGGCGCGACGAATGTCCGCTATGCGACCGCGAAAATGCCTGCTTTGAACCTTCAGCCGATCAAGCATGCCTGGGAATTCGAGGCGTAAGGGACCGACGACTATCGTTACTTTATTGTGCAGGTGGTGGCGTTAGATCAAGAACTGATAATCATCTAGCCGCCCTCCTTCCGGCGCGAGCCGGAGTGGGTAAAGCAAAGGTGCGAACCAACTTTATCCATGGAGGACGACATGAAATATTGTGGCATAGACCTGCACAGCAACAACAGCGTGGTGGTGATTACCAGCGAGACCGATCAAGTGCTGTATTCGAAGCGCCATCCCAATGACCTGAAGCAGATTCTCGCTGCACTCGAAGTGCATCAGGTCGAGTTGTCCGGCGTCGTGGTCGAATCCACCTACAATTGGTACTGGTTGGTTGATGGCCTGCAAGAGGCCG
>CADECM010000121.1 GCA_902825845.1 uncultured beta proteobacterium | reverse complement strand
AGCCCCGGCGACTGCGGCACGGCATAACTGCCGTTCACCAATTTGGGATGATCGCCCACCACGATTTCGTCATAAAGCCGGCCCTCGCTCTGGCGTTCAAGGATCAGAAAATTCTCAGCCAGCGCGCATGCGTGCAGGCTGCCCACGTTGCACACCGGCCCGGTCGGATTGTGTGGCGAGAACTGCACGCCGCATTCCTGCGCACGCTTTGCCACCGCCAGCATGCCACTGTAGCCGCCGGTGTATTTGATGTCGGGCATCACCACGTCCAGCAATTTCGCGCGCAGCAACGGCTCGAAACCCAATAACCCGACCTGGCGCTCGCCACCCGCCAGCAATACGCCCATGTCCGCGGCCGCGCGGCGCACGCGATCCAGCACCGGATGCAATTCGGCGCGTTCCGACGTCAGACACTCCGCCCAGAACAATTTGAGGGGCGCCACATCGCGCAGCAGCTGCAGGGCGGTCGGCTCGTCAAATCGCCAGTGGCAATCCACCAGCACGCCTGCATCGGGCCCCACCGCATCGCGTACCGCGTGGATGCAGTCGAGCGCGTGACGATACTTTTCCCGCACTTGCGCGTCGCCCATATCGGCCCAGAACACGCCGTCGAACGGCGCCAGCTTGAAGGCCGTGTATCCCTGCACGGCGCGATCACGTGCCAGCGCGGCAAAACCCTGCGGCGAGCGGTCGGTGGCGGCGCGGTTGATGTTGCCGTAGACACGAATGGTGTCGCGCGCGGGAACGCCGAACAGACGATGAACCGGCACACCCGCCGCGCGCGCCTTGATATCCATCAGCGCCATTTCCGCGGCGCTCAAGATTGAATTCCACACCAGCCCGCCAAAGGCATGCGGATACACCGTCAGCAGCGGCAAGGCCTCATCAATAGTCTTGCCCACAATCATTTCCGACAGGCGCTTGCATACCAGCGTCTGATTCTCTTCCCAGCCGCCGGTCAACGACGCCTCGCCCCAGCCGGCCAGTCCGTCATCCGTTTCGAGTTTCAGGAAGAACCAGTTGGTCACCACGGAGACGTTCACAGCGTACGGACTAACTATTTGAATTTTCATGGATTTTAACATCCGGTTATGACATGGAACTGGAACCGATGCGGCCCATCGCATCGCCGACTTGGTTCGACTATATTACCCGCGAACCGCCAAGCGGCGGTACCCTTGGAGTCCCACCATGCCCGACTACGAACTGCGTGTAAACGGCAAGACACGCACCGCACGCACCGATCCCGACACGCCATTGCTCTACGTCCTGCGCAACGATCTCGCACTGAACGGGCCCAAGTTTGGTTGCGGCATGGCGCAGTGCGGCGCCTGCACCGTGCATGTCGATGGCAAAGCAACCCGCGCCTGCGTCACGCCGGTTTCCACGCTTGCCGGCAAAGCGATTACCACGCTCGAAGGTATCGGCACGCCCGACCATCCGCACCCACTGCAGAAAGCCTTCCTCGATGAACAGGCCGCGCAGTGCGGCTACTGCACCAACGGCATGATCATGACCGCCAAGGTGCTGCTCGACACCAAGCCCAACCCCGGCGCGGCCGAAATCAAGCAGGCCCTGGCCGGCAACCTGTGCCGCTGCGGCGCCCACAACCGAATCGTGCGCGCGGTCCAACGCGCCGCCAAAGCCGCCGGAGCCTGACATGAACCCGCAACCGAACCGGCCTTCCCGCCGTGCGTTCCTCAAGCGTGGCGGCGTCATCGTCGCCACCTTCAGTCTCGCCGGCCCGGCGGCCGTCGCGCAACCACGCGCGCCCCTGCCCGGCAGCCTCAATACGAACCGCGGACTCGACGGCTGGATCCGCATCAATGCCAATGGCAGAGTCACCATCCACACCGGCAAGTGCGAGCTCGGCCAGGGCATACTGACGGCACTGGCGCAGATCGCGGCGGATGAACTCGACGTCGCGTACGCGCGCATCGACATGGTTTCCGCCGATACTGCCCGCACGCCCAACGAAGGCATGACCGCGGGCAGCCTGTCCGTGCAGAACAGCGGCACGGCACTGCGCTATGCGTGCGCCGAAGCGCGCAGCCTGCTGCTCGCCGCAGCCGCGCAAAGGCTTAACGTCGTGGCGGAAAAACTCAGCGTCGCCGACGGCGCGATCGGCGCAAGTCCGGGACGCCTCACCTACTGGGAGCTCGCGCAGGATCTCAATCTCAAGCGCGAGGCCACCGCCACGGTCAAGCCCAAGCCGCCGGCACGGCACACGGTGATCGGTAAAAGCATCGCGCGCCGGGACTTGCCCGCCAAGGTCAGCGGCGGTGCCGCATTTGTGCAGGACATGCGTCTGCCCGGCATGGTCTTTGGGCGGGTAGTGCGGCCGCCATCGTACCGCGCGACATTGCTGTCGGTGAACGAGGCCGCGGTCAAGGCCATGCCGGGTGTCGTTGCTGTAGTCCACGATGGCAATTTTCTGGCAGTGGCCGCCGAGCGCGAGGAACAGGCGATCAAGGCGGCACAGGCGCTGCGTATCTCCGCCAAGTGGCGCGAAACCCCCGATCTACCGCCCGGCGGTGCCGGGCTCTACGATCACTTAAAAAAGATGCCGTCGCGCGACACGGTCATTAAGCGCGTGGTGCCGGCTGCGGCCAGCGGCGGCAAGGTTCTCACCCTGGAAGCGGAATACACGCGTCCGTTCCAGTCGCACGGCTCGATCGGCCCCTCGTGCGCGGTGGCGCAACTGAAAGACGGCCACTACACCGTGTGGACCCACAGTCAGGGCGTATTCCCGCTGCGCACCGATCTGGCCAAGGCGCTGCGCACGGCGGTGAGCAATATTACCTGCACCCACGTTGAAGGTTCCGGCTGCTACGGCCACAACGGCGCGGATGACGTGGCCTGCGATGCCGCCCTGCTCGCGCGCGCCATCGGCGGACGTCCGGTCAAGCTGCAGTGGATGCGCGATGATGAATTCGGCTGGGAACCCTATGGTTCGGCGATGGTGATCAAAATGCAGGCGCAACTCGACGAAGCAAAGAACATCGTCGGCTGGCAGCACGAAACCTGGAGCCATCCGCACTCGACGCGCCCGACCAGCCGCCCGGACGGCAGCTTCGTGCTGGGCGGCTGGCATCTGGCGCAACCGGCGCCACCTTCCACGCCCAACAATTCACCGCAGCCCTCGGGCGCCGCCGACCGCAACGCGGTGCCACTGTATGATTTCCCGCACCAGAATGTGCTGCTGCACTTTATTACCGACATGCCGGTGCGCACCTCGGCGTTGCGCACGCTGGGCGCCTACGCCAATGTGTTCGCGCTCGAGTCGTTCATGGATGAAGCCGCGCTGGCGGCCGGTGTCGATCCGGTCGAATACCGCCTGCGCCACATGAAGAATCCGCGCGCGCGCGCCGTCATCGAGCGCGCAGCCCAGGCAGCGCACTGGAAGGCCGGCGCGAAGGGCGACGGCTCGCGCGGACGCGGCTTCGCCTTCGCGCAATACAAGAACCTCGCGGTGTACTGCGCGCTGGTGGCCGATGTCGTGGTCGATCGCCGCAGCGGCGCAGTACGTGTCACGCGCGTGGTGGCCGCGGTGGATGCAGGGCTGATCATCAACCCGGATGGCGTGATCAACCAGATCGAAGGCGGCATTATTCAATCAACCAGCTGGACACTGAAAGAGCAAGTAAACTTTGACCAGCAGCGCATCACCACGCGTTCGTGGGCTGACTATCCGATATTGACCTTTCCCGAAGTACCCGAAGTCGAGGTGCACCTGATCAACCACCCTGATGAAAACCCACTCGGCACCGGCGAAGGCTCGCAAGGTCCGACGGTGGCGGCAATCGCCAACGCCATTGCCAACGCCACCGGCAAGCGGCCACGCGACCTGCCTTTCACACCCGAAAAAATACGCGCGCTTTCTGCATGAAAATATCAATAAAAACAAGTATTTATGAAATATCCTTAGGGCTGACTCGCGCCCTCTGCGCTACGGTCATGGCTGTCATCTCGGTGCAATCAACGCCCTTGCATGCGCAACAGGGCAAAGCCTCTCCGCGCGAGCGCGCAGGCGCCGTGCTCTACGGCAAACACTGCTCCACCTGTCATGGTGTGCGCCTGATCAAGGACGACGCCGCCCACGATCTCGCGGCTGCGGCAAAGGACATGTCGGAAGAGCGCTTTATCGCCGGTGCAAAAACCGCGCGCGGCGCAATGCCGTCGTACGCGAGCCTGCTCAACGACACACAACTCGCCGATGTATATGCCTACGTCAAACGCGGCCATAGCAGCGATCTTGATGACGTGCCGATGGAAAGCAACCACTGAACACACTGCGCACCGCGGGCCTGGCCGCCATTGCCTTATGCACCGCGGCCTATGCCTATGGTTACTGGCATGCCGCGACGCATGCCACGTTCGACGTCAGCCTCGCCTACAGAGCCGCGCCGGGAATTTCTGAAAGCCTGCGTAATGGCCAGATCGAATTTCTCGACGGTGGCGGCACGGTACTCGCACGCGCAAGCATTGATACGCGCCAGGGCGTGGTGTGGCTCGCGCACCCCGACATCGGCCAGTGCGGACCCGACCTGGCGCAGGACGGCTATCGCGACTGCTTTCGCGCGCAGGCCGCGTGGATTCCACGATGGGCGGACGGAGTGCGTTTTGCCAATGTCGTGCTCGCCCGGTGCAGCCTGGCCCGCCGCGCCGTGCGCCTGAACGCACACCGCGACAATCTGTTGTTGTGGTGGGTGCCGCTGCCGCATGTGGGAGGACTGCCTTACACGCGCTATAGTGCGAACCTGGCACTCGATTTGCGCACTTGCCGGTAGTCGATGGCTTCGACCAGCGCGGCGTTGCGGTCGTTACGTGACAGGTGGCACGATTCTGGCAGCATCCACAAACGACTCTGACCTTGCGAAGGAGCAACACGTGAATACGATGCGAGCCTATGGGGCTGCGGCAGTGGGACTGCTGTCGTTGGCCATCAGCACGCCTGTCGCCGCGCAAACACCGCCGGGCAGCGCCGCGGCCTACCCATCGCGCCCCGTTCGCATCGTAGTGAGCTGGGCGCCGGGCGGTGCTTCCGATCTGATCGCACGGCTGGTTGGCGCCAGGCTCGGCGAGCAGATGGGCCAGCAATTTGTCGTCGATAATCGTGGCGGTGCCAGCGGCGCAATCGGTACCGCTCTGGCCGCCAAGGCGCCTGCGGACGGCTACACCCTGTTGATGGGCGGCGTCACCGAACTGGTGCTCAATCCGCAAATTGTCAAAGTACCCTATGACGCGTTGCGCGATTTCACGCCCATCGGTCCGCTGGCATTCGGGTACTATGTGCTGGTGGTACACCCGTCGCTGCCGGCGCGCTCAGTGAAGGCGCTGATTGCCCTCGCCAAATCGCGTCCGGGCGAAATCAACTATGCCTCGGGCGGCAACGGCAGCAACCTGTCGCTGGTGGCCGAATTGTTCAAGTCCGCGGCAGGCGTGAATATCATGCACATTCCCTACAAGGGCGGCGGTCCGGCAACGCTTGCGGTCATCGCCGGCGAAGCGCAAATGATATTCGCCGGACTCGCCTCACCTCTCCCATACTTGAGTTCGAAACGGTTGGTAGCGTTGGCGATGACCGGCAACAAGCGCTCGCCCCTGCTGCCCGATGTTCCAACCTTCAGCGAATCCGCCGTGCGCGGCATGGACGTCGGCATGTTCTTTGCGCTGCTGGCGCCGGCGGCTACACCGCGAGGTGTGCTGTCGCGGCTCAATGCGGAAATCGCAAAGCTCGCGGCATCACCGGACTATGGCGAGCAACTCAACAAACTGGGATTCAGGCCGTTCACCAGCAGCCCTGAAAAATTCACGGCCTATATGAACGAAGAACGCGGCAGATGGGAAAAAGTGATCCGGACTGCCGGTATCAAGGACAAGTGATACGACGCAAGGCGAAGCATTGCGCGGCTTCCCCACGCGAAACACGATACTTTCACACTGCAAATCGATACGGAATATCGTGTACGGTTGACCACGTACCCGTGCGATGCTATCGTGCCTGTGGACTAAACAAGTTTTCAAGAACGCCAGCCCGACAGCTACTGTAGTCCCGGAATCATCAGCTACGGCACGGTATCGTTTCCGCCGCCACATCTGTTCAGTTGCAGTCCGGTCGCTGGGCAACCGCAGGTAATGAACCCGATCGTGATGGCGTCGCGCATCGCGCCGCTTCAACACAAGGTGTCACCGGGATCTTCATCAGTAGAGGGAGGCGTGACAATGCGCAGCATACTTTTGGCGGGGATGACTGCATTCGGTATCGCAGTCTTGGGGTTGATGGCACCGACTACGCTGAAGGCGCAGCAAACCGCCACCGTCGCCATTGACAATGACGATATCGGCGGTGTGGTCACCGGGCCCAAGGGACCGGAGGCGGGCGTGTGGGTAATCGCAGAAACGCGCGATCTGCCGGTGCGATTTATTCGCATTGTAGTCACCGACGATCAGGGCCGGTACGTTGTGCCCGATCTACCCAGGGCCAACTACGACCTCTGGGTGCGCGGCTACGGCTTGGTCGATTCGCCGAAGGTCAAGAGCGTGCCGGGCAGGCAACTGAACCTGAAGGCCGTACCGGCGCCGGACGAAGCGGCCGCAGCGCATTATTATCCGGCCATTTACTGGTACTCGATGATGAAAATCCCCGAGCCCGGCGTGATGAGCAGCAAAGAGTGGCCGCAAAACGTCACGCTCACCGGCTATCTGAACGTGATGAAGAACAATGGCTGCGTGGGCTGTCATCAGCTTGGCCAGTTGTCCACCCGCACCATACCGAAATACCACCTCGAAGGCAAAACCCATCAGGACGCCTGGGTGCGCCGCATCCAGTCCGGTCAGGCGGGCGAGAACATGGTGCTGCTCGCCGCGGGACAACTCGGCGGCACGCCGTTCAAGTACCTTGCCGACTGGACCGAGCGTGTCGCCAAGGGCGAGTTGCCACATACCAAACCGACGCGCCCGCAAGGCGTGGAGCGCAACATCGTGGTCACGCTGCGCGACTGGCACAACGATAAGCAATATCTGCACGATTTGATCGCCAGCGACCGCCGCCATCCGACCGTCAACGGCTATGGGCCGCTGTACGGGCAATGCGAACACGCCTGCGATGACATGCCGATTCTCGACCCCGTGAAGAACGTTGCGACGAATTTCGTACTGCCGACGACGCCCGACATGCCGCTCGCTCTCGGCCCCGGCAACGCGGGATCGGTCAAAATCCTGATGCCCTCCGCCTATTGGGGCGAGGAAAATATCTGGAACAGCAGGGCCAACAATCACAACTCGATGCTCGACCGTAAAGGCCGCGTGTGGCTGGCTGCAACCGGCCACAAACCGGACAACCCCGCCTTCTGCAAAAAGGGATCGAGTCATCCTTCGGCCGTGGAGTTCCCGCTCGAACGCACCAACCGGCGGGTAACCCTGTACGATCCGAAGACCAAGAAATACACCGCCTATCAGACCTGCTTCGGCTCGCATCATCTGCAGTTCGGCTACGATGCCAATGACACGTTGTGGATGAGCACCGGCGGCGGCGGCGGCAATGTCGGCTGGATCAACACTAAAATGCTCGACGAAACCGGCGATATCGAAAAATCGCAAGGCTGGACTGCGCTGGTGCTCGACACCAACGGCAATGGCCAGCGCGACGCGTACACCGAGCCGGGCAAACCGCAGGAACCGGGCAAGGACATGCGCATCGGCGCGACCTTCTACGCCGTCATGCCGAGTCCGGTTGACGGTTCCGTGTGGGGCACGCTGCGCGGCAATCCGGGTGCCATCGTGCGCATCGATCCCACCAAGAATCCGCACAAGTCGCTGGCCGAGCAATACACCGTGCCGTTGCCCGGTTTCGGCCCGCGCGGCGGCGACATCGATAAACAGGGCCGCGTGTGGGTCTCACTCGCCAGTGGCCACATGGGCGTGTTCGACCGCCGGCTGTGCAAGGGACCGCTCAATGGTCCAAAAGCGACCGGCAACCACTGCCCCGAAGGCTGGGCATTCCATCAATATCCCGGTCCAGGCTTCAAGGGCATCGGCGAGAACAGCGCGGAAGCGAGCTACTACTCCTGGGTCGACCAGCACAACACCTTCGGACTGGGCGACGACATACCAATGTCCACCGCCAATCTCATGGACGGCCTGGTTGCGCTGAACAAGGATGGCAAGATGGTGTCGATCCGCGTGCCCTATCCGCTGGGTTTTTACGCCAAGGGCTTCGACGGCCGTATCGATGATCCCAAAGCCGGCTGGAAGGGACGCGGGCTTTGGGCCGCCAACGGCGACCGCACGCCGTGGCTGATCGAAGGCGGCAAAGGCACCAAGCCACTGGCGGCGCATTTCCAGTTGAGGCCGGATCCGCTGGCCCATTGACCTGCCGGCGGCGCGACTAACGACATCGCGCCGCCGCACCTTTCCGGGGAAGTTTGATGGACTTCGTGCTCGACTACATTTCCGTCAATACTTTCTGGACCCTGCTGTTTATCGTGCACGCGTTGCTGGCGGTGGCACTGCTTGGCGCGCTCACGCATCAGGCAGCTGCCGTGCTGGCGCGCCCGCGTGCCGGTGTCGGGGGCCTGGTTGCTCGCTTTCGCTCGGTATCGGGACCTGTGTATGTCACCGCCATCTGTGTGCTCTGGGTATGCACATTCGTTTTGGGCGGCTGGATTTACGCCAAGTACCGGATCTATGTACGCATCCCCATCGAGCAGGAGGGACTATTCAAGACCCTTGGTGCGTTCGAATTAAAGGAGCACCTCGCCAGCATTGGTCTGGGCCTGCTGCCGTTTTATTGGCATTTGTGGAAAAACGCGCGTAACGCCGCCTATGACAGCGCACGCAAGTGGCTGACTGTCGTGCTTGCCGTCATCTGCTGGTACGCGTTTCTGGCCGGCCACGTGGTCAACAATGTCCGTGGCTTCGGGCTATGAGCGCAAACCCCGAAACTCCATCAACCACGCCTGCGGCCTCAAGGTTTGAAACCTTTGCTCTGGTCTTCGGCATCGCCTTTGGCATCCTCTACGTCGTATGCGATCTTGCCGCATGGCCGATGTTCACCTATCACCCCGGTACCGACCGCATTGATCCCGGCTACGCGCCGGCGCGCCGCGACGAAGGTCCGGCAATGTACTGGTATGGCTGGCTAGCCTCGTCGGCGCTGGGCGCATCCATCCTTGGCGCGCTCGCCGCGCTGCTGCCCGCCAAAATTCGCGGGAAAATTCCGCTGTCGCTGGCGTGGATGGTACCCATCGCGCTGCTGCCAGTACTGCTATATTCGTTGAAGTTTTACTGGCGCTGGTAAGCCTGCGCGCGACCAGGTCCGCGATCACGCTGGCGCAGATCCGTTTCATGGGTATGAAGGACAAGAGGTCACCATGTTGATGCGTTTGATAGTGCTTCTCGCGGGTGTTGTCGCGGCAGCGCAGGCCTGCGCCGGCGGTGATGATTACGATGCGGCCAACGACGTCAAAGGCGCGGGACCTGCGTACTTCGGCTTTGTGCGCGACCATCGCGGCTCACCGGTGGTCGGTGCGCAAGTTGTGCTCACGCCGAAAAAGGGCAAGGCGGTGTCGCTCAAATCCAACGTGCTCGGCCTCTACCGCGGCCACATCAGCAAGGACGTCCAGCCGGATCAAGTTCAGGTCTCCTGTGTAAAGGCGGGCTATAAGCAGCTCAAGATCAATCGCCGCACGCCCCCCGGCAAGAACGACATGTTCATCGAGACGGAATGCACCATGCAGCGCCAGTAGCGTTCGACGCCGTTTGCCGCGTCGCGCGAGCGGTATTCTGTCTTTCCATCCTCTGCGCTTCCGGAAGCGCCATTGCCGCAGGCACCGGGACACCCACACCGGCGCCGGATACCATTTTCGTCAACGGCAAGATCGTCCGATACGGCGGCCCGCCGGTCCAGGCCCTGGCCGTGGGCGACGGGACAATCACCGCCCTCGGCGATTCCCATCGCATCCGCGCATTGGCCGCACCGACAACCCGGGTCATCGACCTTGGCGGCCGCACCGTCATCCCTGGCCTGATCGACTCGCACATCCACGCCATCCGCGCGGGCTTGAGCTACACCACCGAGGTGCACTGGTTCGGCGTGCGCACGCTCACGGAAGCGCTTGACCGTTTGCGAACCGCGGCGAAAAAAGCACCGCCGGGATCATGGCTGGTGGTCGCCGGCGGCTGGACGCCGCGGCAGTTTCGCGAAGATCGCCGCCCGACACAGTCCGAAGTCGCCGCCGCCGCGCCCGGCCGCCGCGTGTACATCCAGTTGCTCTACACCAACGTACTGCTCGACCCGGGCGGCGCCGAGGCACTCGGCATCGCCGGCAAGGCCGAATGGGACGCACGCCTCACCCGCGAGCGCAGCCACGACGGCAAGGCGAACGGCTGGCTGGCGGGCGATAACCGTGCCATCAGCGACCTGTTCAACCAGTTGCCGCGTCCGACGTTCGCCCAGAAGGTGGCAGGCACGCGCGCGTTTCTGCGTGCCCTGAATGGCATGGGTATCACCGGTGTACTCGACCCGGGCGGCTACAACATCGAAATCGACGACTACCGCCCGCTGTTCAAAATCTGGCGCGAACATGGATTGACCGTGCGCGTGCGCTACAGCCTGAGCGCGCCGCGCCGCGACCGTGAACTCGAAGACTTCAAGGCACTGACGCAGTCGCGGCCCATGGGCGATGGCGACGACTGGCTGCGCTTTAACGGCGTGGGCGAAAACGTCACCTGGGGCCTCTATAACAATGACAAGCCCGGCGCAGCGCAAAAAGAGCAGCTGTATCAGGTACTGCTCTGGGCGGCATCGAATGGCATGACCGCAACCTTCCACTGGCACAACAACCGCGCCGTGCATCACCTGCTGGACGTGCTGGCGCGCGTCGACGCCGCGACGCCGCTTGCGCCATTGCGCTGGTCGATTGCCCATCTGAACGATGCTTCGCCGGCAACGCTGCAGCGAATGAAAGCGTTGGGGCTGGGCTGGCTGGTGCAGAACGCCTTCTATTTCCGCGGTGAGGCCTTTCTCGGCCAGCGTGGCGCCGATGCCGCACGCCGGGTGCCGCCACTGGTCAGCGCGCTGCGGCTGGGGCTGCCAGTCGGCGGCGGCACCGACGCACACCGCGTGATGGAGCCCAACCCGTTTGTTTCGCTGCAATGGATGCTCGACGGCAAAACCATCTCGGGCGTCGCCATGCGCGCGCCGGAGGAACTGCCGACGCGGCTCGAAGCCCTGCGCCTCTACACGCAGGGCAGCGCCTGGTTCAGTTTCGACGAAAACACCCGCGGCGCGCTGGCGGTCGGCATGCAGGCCGATCTCGCGGTGTTGAGCCGCGACTACCTCACCGTGCCAACCGCGCAGATTGCCGGCATCGTGTCGTTGCTGACCATGGTGGGCGGACGCGTGGTATACGCCGACGGTCCCTATGCGACACTGGAAGAAAAACGACGCTGAATTTCATTGGCAGCGAAACCAACGCGCCTACTGCAACCGGATGTTGCCCTTTTTGACTACGGCCATCCAACGCGCCATCTCCGCCGCGATGAACGGCCGAAACGTGGCGGTACCGTGATAGTCCGGTTCCACGCCCTGCCTGCTGAAGGCCTGCCGCACATCCTCCAGCGTCAGCACGCCCCGAGTCTCATCATTCAGTTTGCCGACGACTGACGCCGGCGTGCCGGCAGGCGCCAGAATGCCCCACCATACGCTGGTGTCGTAGCCCGGCACGCCGGCCTCGGCAAGACTCGGCACATCAGGTAAAAACACGCTGCGCTGCGCGGTGGTCACCGCCAACGCCCTGAGCCGCCCGCTGGCGATATGCGGCCGTACCGCCGGCAGCGAGATCATCGTGCCCTGACTGTGGCCGCCCAGCAGATCGATCACCTGCTGATTGCCACCCTTGAAATGCACGGGCGTGAAATCAATCTGCGCCATCATCTTGAACAGTTCAATGAACAGATGCGCGCTGGAACCGGCACCTGCCGTTCCAAAAAACAGCTTGCCTGGATTCTGCTTCACGTGCGCGATGAACGCCTTGAGCGTATGGGCCGGCACGTTCGAGGTAACCACCAGCACGAATGCGCCCTTGCCGACGCGCGACACCGGCGCGAACGATTTGATCGGGTCGTACGGCAACGGCTGCAGCGCGGGTTGCATGGTGAACGAGGCCGGCACAAACGCCAAGGTGTAACCATCGGCCGCCGCCTTTGCCACCAGGTCGGTGCCGATGACGCCGCCGGCGCCGCCGCGATTGTCCACAACCATTTGCCGGCCAAGGCGCTCGGTGAGGCGATGGGCAATTAATCGTCCTACCGTATCGGCCCCGCCGCCGGGTGTGAAAGGAATGATCAGCCGCACCGGCTTGTCGGGATAGGTATCGGCAGCCAGCACTGACGACGACGCACACATCAACATTGACATTGCGACACACACGGCCGAAACCTTGATCCCCAGTGTCATTGCAAGCCCTTCCTCATTGATTTGAAATACGATTCTGATACGTCAGGCTACGTACACCGGCGTACACCGAAACATTTGCTTACAAACGCTCGCCCTATGTTACGCCTGCACGTCGTCATCCCGGCTACTCTGGCGTTAGTGGAAGCGTGGATTTCCACAACAACAATCAAGAGGACAGGCCATGAAAGCAGTTAAGCTTATTGTTGCATTCGCCGCGGCGGCGTTACTTTCGGGCTGTGTGGTCTACCCCATCGGCTATCGCGGTGGCGGCGGCTATTATGGCGGAGGTCACTATCATGGCGGCGGCCACTATGGCGGCGGTTACAATCGCCGCTGATTGCCGGAGCGAATGATGGGCGCATGCTAAACTTGCGCCCATCATGAAAATAGTCATCCCTGACGATTATCACGGCCTCGTGCCCGGTCTGGCGTGCTTCGGCAAACTGTCCGGTCACGAGGTCACGGTACTGCGCGATGTAGCGCCCTCTTTTGAAACCCTGGTTGAAAAACTGCGCGATGCCGACATTGTCGTCGCCGTTCGCGAGCGCACCGAATTTACGCGTGCGTTGCTGGAACAACTGCCGAAGCTCAAGCTCATCGCGCAGACCGGCCGCAGCGCGCACAGCGTCGATCTGAAGGCCTGCACCGATCTCGGCATCGCCGTGTGCGCAGGCTCGCACGCGTCACCCTTTACCGTGGCGGAACACACGTGGGCGCTGATTTTCGCTTCGGTGCGGCGCATCGCTGAAGATGCCGCGCTGATGAAACAGGGCAAATGGCGCGACTCGTTCAGCGTGAGCCTGCGTGGCAAGACGCTGGGTGTCTATGGTCTGGGCAAAATCGGCGAGCCGGTAGCCGCCGCGGGCGCCGCCTTCGGCATGCGCGTCCTGTGTTTTGCGCGCGAAGCCACCGCGGTACGCGCCAAGGCCCTGGGCTATGACGCCGCGCCCTCCAAGGCAGAATTCTTTGCGCAGTCCGATATTCTGAGCGTGAATCTGCGCATGCTGGACGCCACGCGCGGCATCATCAC
>CADECM010000120.1 GCA_902825845.1 uncultured beta proteobacterium | reverse complement strand
GCCATCTCCACAACACGCGCTCCAGTAACTCAAAAACGCCCATGCCCGCGAGCATGGCGGCCACAAACAACAATCCCTTCGGCATACCGGTGCCAATCAGCACCAGCGCCGGACCCGGACAAATCCCCGCAAGGCCCCAGCCCACGCCGAACAGCACACTGCCGATTGTCAGCCGCCGGTCGACGGGCGCCTCGGCGGGTAGTAGTGTCGGCAATCCCAGCCAGGTGGTCGCGCGCCATCTTGCCACTGCATAGGCGCCGGCGCTCACCGCGATCGCTCCGGCCATCACCAGCATCAACGACGGATCCCACGGGCCCGCGAGGTCGAGGAAGCCCAGCACCTTCGCCGGATTGGTCATGCCCGACAGCAACAGTCCGAAACCAAACACCAGTCCCGCCAGAAACGAAAAGCCAATGTTCATATCGGCCTCACACGATGCCGGCGACATGACGGATGACATACACCGTCGCGAAACCGGCCAGCATGAAGAACAGTGTCGCCACCAGCGATCGCGTGGAAAATCGCGACAAGCCGCACACGCCGTGGCCGCTGGTGCATCCCGATCCATACCGGGTACCGATGCCCACCAACAATCCGGCAGCCACCAGACAGGCCTCACTGCTGTCAATCTGACTCACCGGCAACGCAGCGAATCCCTGATAAGCCAGCGGCGCCGCAACCAGCCCCGCCACAAACGCGAGCCGCCATCGCACATCGCTCGCCCGGGGCCGCAACAAACCGCCGACAATGCCGCTCACCCCGGCAATGCGCCCGTTAAACAGCACAAAAATAGCCGCGGCCAAACCGATCAGCGCGCCACCACTCAGGGCCGCAAACGGTGTGAATGCATCCAGGTTCAGTGTCATGGGGCACCCGAAAAATCGGCAATACTAACCGCGTCTCGGCACGGCCTGAACAGTGTTGCGCAAACGTCGTTGAAACAAGCACTTAGCGTAAGGCTGTCGCACGCTGCGCGCGGCGCATCAATCCGTATCGTGTACAGCACACTTCGTGTGTTACCAAAGTTTGTCGCCGCGCGCGTTTCAGGTTAAATTCCCAGTGGTTCCATAAAGGGGATTACACATGTCTATCAAGGGTAAAGCTTATATCGTGGGTGCATTCGAGCACCCGTTGCGCAAGGCGCCGAATCATTCGCTGTCGCAGTTGCACGCCGAAATCGCCAAGGGCACGCTGGAGGACGCGGGACTCACCAAGAACGACATCGACGGCTTGTTTGTCGCCGGTGACGCGCCGGGCGGCAATGTCTGGAGCCTGGCCAACTACATGAATCTGAATCAACTCAAGCATATCGATTCCACCGATATGGGCGGCACATCGTATCTGCTGCACGTCGCGCACGCGGCCGAAGCCATCGCTGCCGGCAAATGCAACGTTGCGCTGATCACACTCGCAGGACGGCCGAACTCCGAAGGCAGCAGCGGCACGCAAGTGCGTGACCGCGGCGCCGGCGTGCCGGATTCGCCGTTCGAGCTGCCGTACAGCCCGGTGACGGTGAACCTGTATGCCATGTGCGCCATGCGCCACATGTACCAGTACGGCACCACCAGCGAACAACTCGCGTGGGTGAAAGTGGCGGCTTCGCATCATGCGCAACACAACCCGAACGCGATGCTGCGCGACGTGGTGACCGTGGAACAGGTGCTGGCATCGCCGATGATTTCGGACCCGCTGCACCGCCTCGACTGCTGCGTGGTGAGTGACGGCGGCGGCGGCGTGATCGTGGCGCGGCCCGAAATTGCCAGGCAACTGAAGCGCCCGCTGGTCAAAATCACCGGCGTGGGCGAATCCACCAAGCACCAGATGGCGGGCAACGTCGATCTCACCTACTCCGGTGCCGCCTGGACCGGCCCGCGCGCCTTTGAAATGGCCGGCATCAAGCCCAGCGACATCAAATACGCCTCGATCTACGACAGCTTCACCATCACCGTGGTGATGCAGATCGAAGATCTCGGCTTCTGCAAAAAAGGCGAAGGCGGCAAGTTTGTTGCCGACGGCAACCTGATTTCCGGTCAGGGCAAGTTTCCCTTCAACACCGACGGCGGCGGCCTGTGCAACAACCACCCGGCCAACCGCGGCGGCATGACCAAGATCATCGAAGCCGTTCGCCAGTTGCGCGGCGAAGCGCATCCGAAAGTCCAGGTCAAGAACTGCGACCTCGCGCTCGCGCATGGCACCGGCGGCGCGCTCGGCGCCCGCCACGGCAGCGGCACCGTCATCATGGAACGAGAATAGGGGAAGGAATAATCATGGCTACTCCATATCAAGCACGCAAAATTCGCGATCCGCAATTGAACCCCGGGGACGAGGCCTACTTCAAGGCCGCGGCCGAGGGCAAGCTCATGCTCGGCAAGTGCAAGGATTGCGGCAAGATACACCACTACCCGCGCGCCATTTGCCCGCACTGCTTCAGCCAGAATCTCGAGTTGCAGCAGGCCAAGGGCACCGGTGAAATCTACACCTTCAGCGTCACCCGCCGCGGCACCCCGACGCCCTACGCCATCGCCTACGTCAAGCTGGACGAAGGCGTGAGCCTGATGACCAACATTGTCAATTGTGACCTCGACACGCTGAAGTGCGGCACCAAGGTCAAGGTTTGTTTTGTGAAGTCGGAAAACGGGACGGCGGTTCCGATGTTTGAGCCGGTGTAACAACACCCGCTCATCTGGCGCCCAGCCCTGAATTGAACGGGTAAGGGTCGGGCTAAAACACGAAGGGCCAAGCCGTTATGGACTTGGCCCTTTGATTTTGTCCTGATACGACACCTATTACTCTCGCTCTCACCGGCGCGCTAACGAAGAAAGCATATCCGGTTTGCGCACGCCTGTCGGATACAATTCTTTTCGCTAGTCTGTGGGTCGAAAAGCGTAAACACGCCGGTATCGGTCTGAATTCAAAACGAGCGGCTCAAAATCCTGGAACTATGCCGCCTTCTTAACACTCATCCGCACGCTAAGCCCCGCCTTGGCCGCCAGCACCACCAGCGCATCCAGACTAAACCGCTCAATGCGGTGCCGGAAAAGATCGCTCAACCGCGGCTGCGCAATGCCGAGCTTCTTTGCGGCCTCGGTTTGCGACAGGCCGGCTTTACGCAGGCAGCGTTCGATCGCTATCATCAGGTCGGTACGCAACAACAGATTTTGCGCTTCATCCTCGGAAAATCCGATGTCGCGAAACACGTTATTGCTACCTACCACCATTTTCACTTTTCCACTCATGGGTCTCTCCGTTCCGCCATCAGTTCACGGTAGCGCCTTGCGCCTGCCTCCAAGTCCTGCCGTGCGGTTTGCTGCGTCTTTTTCGTGAAAACGTGCAGCACGTAGACGGACTCGGAGAATCTCGCCACATAAAACACCCGGTACTGCTTGCCCATGCGGATGCGAATTTCGTAAACACCCGCGCCCAACGTTGCCATCGGTTTCCAGTCCGACGGCATCTCGCCCTGCTGCACGTAACGCAATTCGGCGCCGACACGATGGCGAACCTCGGTCGGCAACGCACGCACCACATTCAGACTGTCACCCAGCCAGCGTACAGGCTTCGTGCATTACATTATATCCGTTTGTATATAACTGGCAATGCGTGTTTTAGCAGCAGGATGATGATTTTTCGTACCGTCGCAACGAACTATGGATTCGAGGCACTTTTATAACCATATGATTTTAAACCATTCTTTCAACCGCAAGAGTATAGGCCAGGATCGCGATCGCAGTGCCGACACTTCAGCTGGCGTAGAATTCGGCACGCCTTTGTCCGTCACGCGGAGAAAAAGCGCCGGCAGAAGTAATATCTGAAGTCCAGGCAGCGGATGCCCGGCTCTTCGACTGACCATCATCAGGATGAATACGCGCAGCGCACGCGGATTCCGGACTTCAGTTGCCCGGCGCATGGCGCGAACAGGAGGAAGCCAGCATGACGATCACCCGCGCGCGTTTGATACCCTTGCTGTGTCTCGGCGTTGCCGCACCGTGCGCATGGCAGACGAACGCCCATGCACAGAGCGACTTTCCCAGTCGTCCGGTGCGCATGGTCAACCCGTACGCGCCGGGCGGTTCTGTTGACCTCGTGGGCCGCGCGGTTGCCGCAGGTCTCACGTCAAGCTGGGGCCAGCAGGTGATCGTCGACAACCGGCCGGGCGCCGGCACCATGATCGGCACGGAAATCGTGGCGCGCGCCGATGCCGACGGCTACACCATGCTGAGTACCACGTCGGCGATTGCGATCATGCCCAGCATCTACCGCAGCATGCGCTTCAGCACGATCAACGATCTGACCCCGATCGTGCACATCGTCAGCAATGCGCCCATGCTGGCGGTCCATCCATCGCTGCCCGCGCAGTCGATCAAGGAACTCGTGGCACTGGCCAAGGCGCGGCCGGGCAAGATTACCGCGGCGGTGTCGGGCATCGGCACCACCAATCATCTCATCACGGAACTGTTCCAGAACACCGCCAGCGTGAAGTTGCTGGTGGTGCCGTACAAGGGCGGTGGTCCGGCGCTCGCGGATTTTGTCGGCGGCCAGGTGCAGCTGTTCGTGAACACGGCGGCGGCGTTTCTGCCGCATGTCAAATCCGGCCGCACGCGCGTGCTGGCCACGCTGGGCGCGCAGCGCGCCGACTATGCGCCGGACGTGCCCACGCTCGCGGAAACCTATCCCGGCTTCGAGGCATCCACCTGGTATGGCCTGTATGGTCCGCGCGGACTATCCAGGGCCCTCGCGCAGCGCTGGAACGACGCGGTAAACCAATACCTCAAGACCGCGCAGGCGGCCGCACACTTTCGCGGCAATCACATGACGATCGTCGGCGGCACGGTCGCCGCGTTCAACGACTACCACAAGTCCGAAACCGCGCGCTGGCACAAGGTCATCACGGGCGCAGGCATCCAGCCACAATAATCGCCGCCGGGGCCGGCGATCGCGGTCTGCGCGTACTTGCCCCTACGCAGCGGCGGCGGGACACTTTGCAACGCGTCCTTGACCCTGCGCGGCAGGCTGTTTAGTCTTGCGGGCGGCGTGGCAAACAACAAGATCATTCCTGAACAAGTTGAGGAGAATCCCGATGCACATGAAACCCCTTTTGACCGCGATCGCCTTCGGCGCCGTGGCCGCGGCCCCGGCTGCACAATCCGCGAGCCCCGCGTTTCCAGACAAGCCGGTACGCCTGATCATCGGCAGCGCGCCCGGTTCGGGCCCGGACATCATCGCGCGCCTTGTCGCGGATCACCTCTACAAAGTGTGGGGTGAGCGGGTGGTGGTCGATGCGCGTCCCGGCGCCGCCGGCACGATCAGCGCGGAACAGACCTTGCGCGCGAATCCCGACGGCTACACGTGGATGGTGCTGACCTCGCAGTTGTTCATTGCGACCTCCGTGTTCCCGGATCTCAAGTTCAACCTCGACAAGGATTTTGTTTCGATGTCGCTGGTCGGCTCGGTGCCCTGGCTGTTGACGCTCAACCCGACGGTGCCGGCAAAGTCGGTTTCCGAATTGATCGCGCTGGCAAAGAAATCCCCCGGCAAGATACGCTACGGCTCCGGCGGTCCCGGCAGCGGCGAACACTTCACCACTGTCATGTTCACGCATATGGCCGGCATCAACATGCTGCATGTGCCGTACAAAGGCGTCGCGCCGGCACTGCTCGACACCATCGCCAACGAAATACAGATGCAGTTCGCCGTCTATCCGGCGGGCAAGCCGCACATCGATAGCGGCCGCCTGCGCGGTCTGGGCATCAGCACAGCGAAACGCGCACCGGGCCTGCCCAACATTCCGCCCATTGCGGAGACAGTGCCGGGCTATGTCACCTTCGGTTGGTACGCGATGGTGGCACCCAAGGGCACGCCAGAAGCAGTGCTGGCCAAGGCCAGCACCGAAATCGTGAAAGCCGCACGTGAACCGGCGTTCGGCGAACGCTTGAAAGTGCTGGGCATTGAAATCATCGGCGGCGGACGCAAGGAGCTGGACGACTTCCGCGCCGCGGAGCGCAAGCGCCTCACCGATCTGGTCAAGGCCACCGGCATCAGCATCACCAAGTAAGCTGCCGCGGCACATAACGCGGATGCGGGAAGACGCCTACTTCGGTTTGATTCCCGCCTCCTTCACGCGTTTCTGCCACAGCGCGGTATCCGCCTTGAGAAACGCGTCGAGTTCTGCCGGCGCTGCGTAGCCTGGCTCCACGCCCTGACGGGCCAGTGCGTCCGACACGTCGTTTGACGCCAACGCCTTGCCGACCGCATCGCTCAGGGTTTTCACCGCATCGCGCGGAATGCCCGCGGGCCCGAGATACGCGAACCAGATCGGGATGTCCAGCATCGGGTAACCCGACTCGGTGAAGGTGGGCACATCGGGCATCAGCGCCGGGCGCTTCGCTCCCGTCACACCGTGCACCTGCACCTTGCCTGCCTTGTAATGCGACAGGCTGGTCACCATCGGCGCAACCACGATCCGGGTTGATCCAGCTTCCGAGTGCTGCAATGGCACGCGCCGCGCGCGATGCTTTCGTCGCCGGTCAGTGTCGCAGGCTCAGGTCAGCGTCACCAGATGTCGCTGCTCAGCGCCCGCCACTGCCGCCGGCGGTATGCCACGATCCAGCGTCACCAGACAACCGTTCTGCTGCACGGCGAGCGCCAGCAGATAGACGTCCGTTACCTGACGCGAACTCAGGATGCGGCCCCATTCAATAAGGTCCGGTTGCAGAAGGCTGGTCGCATCGGGCCAGAATGCGTGTGACGGATGTTGCGTGGCCAGCGCCAGCCGCTCCGCCACCTGTGCCACGGGAACCGTATTCGGATAAGCAGGTTGCGAAAGAATACGGACGCAGCCGTTTTGCGTGATGGGGCAGGAGGCCCAGCCGGCATCAAGATGCCCGGACAGCCAGGTGGTGGCCAAAGCATGATGAATGTGGCTGCCGTCGAGCAACGCAATCAGCACGTTGATATCCAGCAACGCGCGCATCAAACGCCCTCGGCGTCACGCAGGCGATTAACGAGTTCGTTAGTGACCACTGCCTTACCCGCCGGAAACGGCTTAAAGCCGGCGACGGACGGCGGTGTCGCAACGGCATTCGAAGCCGCCCGGCTGGCATCGGTGTGGCCGGTCAGCGCCTTGCGCAGCAGCTGCGACACCACCTGACCGGCAGAAAGCTTCTCTTGCCGGGCAAGTTCTTTGGCCGCCAGCAACACATCCTCGTCGATATCCAGCGTGGTTCTCATGAGCATCATCATTTGATGTTTTGATGCGATGATGATAATACATCAGTTGTGGTTCCCGCACGCAGAGCGTCCTCCACATGCTTGCGAGCCAAGCGAGCACAGGCAGAGGTTAGTATAAAAATATATTTAAAAACAATAACTTACATAATAAATCACTCATTCTTCCGACCAAAAGTAGATACTCACATCACGGACATTTTTGTGTCAACATATGGCGGCCAACGCCACCCACGCAACCGAGACCTGCATGCCTACCACCCTTATAAGCCTGCTCAGCGCGGGCTCCATCGAACCCGGCCTCGTTGCGGCCGTCGCCGCCTTTAACGCGCACGGCGCGGCGCGGGCCGAAATCACCTGGGCCACCACGCCGGCGATACGCGCGCGCATCGCCCGCGGCGAGGTGTTCGACGTTGTAATCGCCGCCGACGCAGCCGTGGACGAATTCACCGCGCAGCGCAAGGTTGCGGGTGCGCAGCGCGTGCCGGTCGGCCGCGTGGGCGTGGGCGTGTTCGCGCGCGCCGACGTGATCGTGCCCGATGTGTCGACCGTGGATGGCCTCAAACGCGCCGTACTCGCTGCCGATTCGGTGGTGTTCAACCGCGCCTCCAGCGGGCTTTACGTTGAAACGCTGCTGCAAAAACTCGGCCTGTGTGACGACATTCAGGCCAAAACCCGGCGCTTCGACAACGGCCCCACGATGATGGAACACCTGATCAACGGCAAGGGCAATGAAATCGCCTTCGGCGCCATCATCGAAATCCTGATGTTCCGCGATCAGGGCCTGACGCTCGCCGCGCCGCTGCCACCGGAGATACAGCACTGGACAGCGTACGCCGCGGCACCCATGATTACGGCGCCAAACGCCGCGGGCGCGCGGGATTTCCTGCGCTATCTGGCATCCACGCCGGCCGCGGCACTGTTCGCCGCGCATGGCATCACGCTGCAGTAAGCGCTATGTCATTGCCTACAGCTCATATATAAAATACAATAAAATCAATTAGTTACATTTATCAGCACAGACCCGGAGCACCCATGAACCTCAAGCTCGCGTCATGCACACTTGCCTTGCTGGCTGTTGCCAACACCGCCTTCAGCCAGCACTGGACCCCGCAACGCAACGTTGAAGTTGTCGTCGGCTACGCGCCAGGCGGCGGTGTCGATCGCACCGCGCGTGCGCTGGAACGCATTCTTACCACCAACAAACTGTTGAACACGAGCGTTGGCGTGGTCAACAAGCCCGGCGGCAACACCACCATCGCCTACAACTACCTGAGCCAGCGCCCCGCGGACGGGCACAGCGTGATGGTGTTCGGGCCGACCTTGTTCACCACCCACATCACCGGCGCGAGCCCGTTGACCTTTACCGACTTCACCCCGGTCGCGACGCTGTTCAGCGAGTACCACGTGTACGTGGTCAGCGCCCGCACGCCGGTCAAGAGCGGCCGGGACCTGGTGCAGCGCCTGAAAAAAGACGTAAAGCAGGTGACGGTCGGCGTCTCCGCCATCGGCAGTCCCGGTCACCTGTCGACCGGCCTGCTCAACCGCGCCATCGGCGGCATTGCGAAGGATCTCAAGATCATCGCCTTCAAGGGTTCTTCCGAAGCGCTGACCAACGTGCTCGGCGGACACATTGAACTCACGCCCGCGCCGGCGAGCCTCGCGGCGCCGCACGTGGCCTCCACGCAGATACGCGCGGTTGCCGTCGCCGCGCCGCAGCGGCTCGGTGGTCCGTTCGCCGCGATACCTACCTGGAAGGAACAGGGCGTCGATCTCGTCTACGGTCCGTGGCGCGGCATCCTCGCGCCGAAGGGCCTGCCCGCCGCGCAGCTTACGTGGTGGGAGCAAACGCTGCGCGTTGTCGCCAACACCACGGAGTGGAAAAGCGATATGGAAAAAATTTACGCCGTGGACGACTTCGTGACCGGTGCGCAGCTGCGCAAGGACATGGAAAAGGAATACGCGGAAACCAAGGCCGTGCTGGTTGAATTGGGGCTGGCAAAGTAGGCACGGCAAAGCGCCCCGTTCACGGGGCACGTGCATGGCGCCGGTGACGCACCACTACCACGTCTATGTCATCGAGCTGTCCAAAGACGTGCTCTACGAAAAGCGCTTCCTCAAAGCAAACCCCGGTTACGTCAGCGGCAAGCCTTGTGTGTACGTCGGCATGACCGGTCAGGACCCCGACACCCGCTTCGACAAACACAAGGCCGGCATCAAGTCGAACCGCTACGCGCGCGAGTACGGCCTGCGCCTGTTGCCGCATCTCTACGACATGTATAACCCGATGCCCTATGACGGCGCGAGGGATATGGAAGTGGAATTGGCGATCGCGCTGCGGGAAGCGGGCTACGGCGTGTGGCAGGCGTAACCGCAGCACGCCGCCGCATCAGCGAACGGTCTTGCGCGCAATCACCACGTTATCCAGCACCAGGTTCCGCGTCCAGATCCAGCGCGCGCCCTCAAACAACTCGGGAAAGCGCGTATAGGCCGGCAGGTTGGTGACGCCGATTTCCTGCGCCGTGAATTCCCATGCGCGCGGCCAGTACTGGTCGTTGAAGCGCGGCGACTGCCAGTTGGCGGGAATCGGATAATGCACGGCGTAGCACTTGTCCTCGCAGGGAGGTTTGCGTGCATAGGGATGGGTGCGCCCGCCGAGCCTCGGCGTGTCGTGAATATGGCCGCGCTCCACCACTTCCTTCGGGTCCATCAGCGGCGCGATGTAGAACGTCTGCGCCTTCCAGGTGGCATCGGTGACCGTGCCGTCGCTGAATCTGGCCACCAGTCCGCCGTCGCCCGGATAATACTTGTTGGTCTTCGGCGTCACCGGCACCGGGAACGTCTCCATGCCAAGGCCCTGATGTTCGTCCCAGTCCACCAGCAGGAAAGCCAGTGTGTAGGGCCGCTTCACCTTGAACTTGACGATGCCCGAATTGAACGGCGTATACGGCGTGTTATCGACCGACACCAGTTTGCCGTTGACGTACATCTCATAGTAATTGTCGGCGACGATGAACCCGGTGATCACTTCGCCATCGGCGTCCACTTCGATCACCGACACATTTGCCGTGGATACCTGGGCAGAATTTTGCGGCGTGATCCGGTTGCATTCGTTGTACAGATCATGACTCAGGGGAATGTTGCCGCCCTGCTGCAGCGCCGTGCGCGCCGGCATGGTAATTACCGTGCCGTCGGTGGCAACAATCTCGCTGACGGCGGCGACCCGCACATTCATCTTCGGATTCGTGTGCGCACACTTGGTCAGGTTGGCGGCAACGATTTTTGTCGCAACGCCCTGCGTCACCATGCGCTTCGGCGGCGTGGGGTCGGCGGGATCGAGCGCGATATCCGGGCCGCGCGACTGGCAACCCGCGAACACCAGGCAGCCCAGTGCGACAATAACCATGCTGCGAAATGCCGATACCAACGTACTGTCGTTCTGGCGCATGAATCTTCTCCCTGTCGAAATCGCGCCCGGGCAGCGGAATCTGGATGTTCCGCTTGGCCGCTTGCCGCGATGGACAGCAGGTTAGCCGACGCACTCCTTCAGGACAAGCGACTATCGGCATGCCGGGCCTGTTGTGATGATCACTTGCCGCCCGTCGGTGACAACCCATGCACCGGCATCACGGACAGCCGATCCCGGCGCGGCAAAGCCGGACGCGCAAGAAACATGGAACGAATGCGTATAAGTATCTGTTTTTATTAAATTATTTTGATCGCATTCCAGCGGCAATTTTTATACGCTAGTCTCCATGCATCATCCGTCACTACCAGCCGGCTTACTGCCAAGGAAACCCGCATGCCCTTCCTCAAATCGCACACTGACAAATCCGGCCCCGCCGATGTGTTCAATGCCTACCCGGAGATCTACCGCCACTGGGCCGAGATGGGGCAAGCGCTGATCAACGGACCTTCGCCGCTGACGCCGGGGGAACGCGAAATGATTCAGGGCTTCGTGGCCGGACTGCTCAACTGCCAGTTCGCCTACGTCGCGCACAGCGCGGCTGCGGTCGCGCGCGGCATCGAGCCCGGCACGGTGGAAAAGCTGGTGGCGGATGTCGCCACCGCGCCGGTCAGCGCCAAGTTAAAACCGTTGCTGGCGCTGGTGAAAAAGCTGGTGCTGCAGCCCACGCAGGTATCGCAGGCCGACGCCGATGCCGTGTTCGCCGCCGGCTGGGACGAGCAGGCTTATCACAGTGCCGTCGCCTGCACCGCACGCATGACGTTCATGACCAAAATCGTCCACGGCCACGGCTTTATCCCGATGAGCCCGGAGCGAGCGAAGGTCAACGCCGAGCATCGGGCCAAGGCGGGGTATGTGGGGCTGTATCCAAAGCTGGGCAAGTAGTGTCGCACCGTTCGTTAATCGTAGGCCGTGTTCCAGCGGCATACAAAAACCTACCGGCCGTTCCCACCTGCACGTGAACGACAAGGGCAATTTTTCATCCGCATCTCGTCACACACCACAATCGTCATTAACTTCAACTCACAACATTGAACATGCACACCATTACAAAATTGCTCCTGAGCACCTGCGCGTTGGCGGCCTGCTCGAATAGCGCGAGCGCCCAGCAGGCCTACCCCAACCGTCCCGTGCGCTTCATCGTCCCGAACGCTCCGGGCGGCTCCACCAGCATCGTCGCGCGGCTCATCGGCGACAGGCTCACCGCTGCCTGGGGCCAGCAGGTGATCATCGACAACCGTCCCGGGGGCAACAACATTGTTGCGGGCGAATCGCTGCAGCGCGCCTCGCCCGATGGCCACACCATGGCGCTCGTCACGGCGGCACATTCAATCAACCCGATCGTCTCGTCGCGCCCGCAGTACACCGCGTTTCTCGAGTTCCCGCCGGTTGCGACGCTGGTGACCACCGATTACATACTGGTGGTCAACGCCGCGCTGCCTGCGAACAACCTCAAGGAATTCATCGCGCTGGCCAAAGCCAAACCGGGGCAGCTCAACGCCGCGGTGTCCAACACCGGCGGCATACAGCATCTGGCGCTGGAGTATTTCAACGTGCTGGCGGGGGTGAAGCTGCAGGCCATCCCGTACAAAGGCGGTGGTCCCGGCATGACCGATCTTGTCGGCGGGCAGGTGCAGCTCGCGTTTAACAACATCCTCACCGTCGCGCCATTCATCAAAAGCGGCCGCATCAAGGCGCTGGGCATTGGCGGCGAGTCGCGGCTATCTGTTTTGCCGCAAGTGCCCACCTTCACCGAACAAGGCCTGCCCGGCTACAGCGTGAAAAACTGGATGGGCGTGGTAGTGCCATTGCACACGCCCGAGAAGATCATCAGCCAACTCGCCAACGACATCATCAAAGCGCAGGCGCTGCCCGACCTCAAGGAAAAACTCGCCGCGCAAGGCGTGGCGCCATTCGTCAACGGCCCGAAGCCGTTCGCGGCGTTCATCAAAGCGCAGTCGGCCATGTTCGGGAAGATCATCAAGGCGGCAAACATCCAGTTGGCGCAGTGAGTGTCGGCTCGAATCGTCATCTAAAAATAATCAATAAAATCATATCGTTATTGAATTCCACCACTGGCAGTCCGCTCACCTTGGGCGTCAAGGCGCGAAGTTGAGCGAATCGTCGGAACGATGCAGCGGCCCACTTCGCGAGCGAAAAAGATTGCGCGCGATACCGGCCTCACGCGCGAAGGGCACTACAAAGCGCTGTCACCGGATGGCAATCCCAGCTTTGCCACCGTGATGAAAGTCTGCAAGGCGTTGGGGCTGCGATTGCATACAGAGTCGGCCTGATGACGTGCGTGCCGCCAATCGACGGGCGTGCCAACAACGTTCGGCGGGTAAAGTGCCGGCGCAAATCAGGATACGCTGCGCTATGATAGAAATCTCCGAATCGATTGCGTCTACCGGGAATTCACCATGCAAGTTGTATCCAGCCTCGATGTTGCCGCGCAGAAGCGCGTGATTACGCTGCCGCTGGGCGGCGGCAAAGCCACCAAGACCTTGTATCTGGGCCCGTGGGAGAAACCGCAAACGCCCGAGCCCGGCGTCTCGCCGCAGGGCTACACCGTGCGCCAGGAATACCAGAACATCACCCACGCGCATTACCACCAGACCGAACAGTGGCAAGTCATCGTCAAGGGCGCGGGCAAGCTGGGACGCGCCAACGTGGCGCCCGTGGCGCTGCATTTCACCGACCCGTATACCGCCTACGGCCCCATCGTGCCGGAACAGGAAGGCGTCACCTACTTCACCCTGCGCGCCCGCTCCGACCCCGGCGCCTGCATGCTCGCCGCCCCTGGCGTGAAGGAGGCGATCCGCCCCTCCAAGCGGCGCTTCATCCTCAAGGACAAAAACGAACTGGGCATCGCCACACCCGACGCGCTACGCGCGCGCACGGAAACCGCGCTCGATGTCATCGTTGAACTGCACCCCGATGGCCTCGCCGCGTGGATGCTGCGCCTGCCGCCGGGCGCGCCGGCCACATGGCCCGCGGAATGCGGCGGCGCAGGGCGTCATCTGATGGTCGCCGCCGGGGCGCTGATACACCAAGGCAAGCCATTGCCCTACGAATCGCTGGCGTTCGCCTTTGCGGGGGAAGGGGGGCCGGACGCCTGCGCCGGAGCGGATGGCGCCGAAGTGCTGATCATGCAATATCCGCAGCCGGATGCCGCGTTGCTGGGTGGGGCTTCGGCGCCTTATTCGATGGACGGGCGGTGAGTTTTTGAGGGTGGGTACCATAATGAAAGACCCCATGCCTCAATCCGTGGACAAGGC
>CADECM010000119.1 GCA_902825845.1 uncultured beta proteobacterium | reverse complement strand
TGGCTGATGGGACTCGAACCCACGACAACCGGAATCACAATCCGGGACTCTACCAGCTGAGCTACAGCCACCATTGAACTTTAGAACCGAAAAACCGCTGAACTCACGTCATCAGCCGCGCCGCATTTGCATTATCTGGCGCACTTTCTGGCGCGCCCGGCGGGACTCGAACCCACAACCCCCGGCTTAGAAGGCCGGTGCTCTATCCGATTGAGCTACGGGCACGGTTAGCAATGATGCCGGGCAGGAAAAGTGGCGTAATATACCCTCCCGCCGGCCCCCGGGTCAATGTAAAATGCGGGCCGGCGGGGGCTGTGACCAAGCGCAAACCCCCGGTTGCAGTGGGTAACCGTTTCTGATATTAAACCGTTTTTTTGTTGAAGCTGGAGTTAGGAAGCACATGGCGACCGATCTGAACAAGGCTTCACCGGCATACAAGCCCAAGGGGAAAGAGGAATACATGAACCCCCGGCAGCTTGCCCATTTTCGTTCGATTCTGGATGAACAGAAGCGCGAGTTGAGCCAGGACATTGACCGTACCGTGCATACGATGCAGGACGAGGCCACGATATTCGCCGATCCCAATGACCGCGCGACGCAGGAGTCGGATATGTCGCTGGAACTGCGCAACCGGGACCGCGAGCGCAAGCTGATCAAGAAAATCGAGGAAACCATCGCACACATCGATTCAGGCGACTACGGCTACTGCGAGAAGTGCGGTGTGGAAATTGGTTTGAAGCGGCTGGAAGCACGCCCCACGGCTACGTTGTGTATCGACTGCAAAACGCTGGACGAATTGCGCGAGCGTCAGGTCGCGAAGTAACCGCAAAACGCACAACAAAAAAGGCAGCCGAGGCTGCCTTTTTTGTTTGATGGCGTCCAGCGCTATGCCGTCTGTGCTGCTTGCGCTTCGGCTGCCGCGGCCTTCATCGACAAACGCAAACGGCCCTTCTCGTCGGCCTCCAGCACTTTGACGCGAACCGCCTGGCCTTCTTTCAGGTGGTCCGCCACGGCGTTAACGCGCTCATTGGCAATCTGCGAGATGTGCAGCAAGCCATCGCGTCCCGGCAGCACGCTGACAATGGCGCCGAAATCGAGCAACTTCAGCACGGTGCCGTCGTATATCTTGCCCACTTCGACGTCCGCAGTGATTTCCTCGATGCGTTTGCGCGCGGCTTCGCCGCCTTCGGCGGAGACGCAGGCGATCGTCACTGAACCGTCGTCCTGGATGTCGATGGTGGTGCCGGTTTCTTCGGTGAGCGCGCGAATCACCGCACCGCCCTTGCCGATCACATCCCGAATCTTGTCCGGTTTGATCTTGAAGGTGATCATGCGCGGCGCCCATGCCGAAAGCGCGGTGCGCGGCGTATCCAGCGCGCCGCGCATTTTCTCGAGGATGTGGAGACGGCCTTCGCGCGCCTGCACCAGCGCGGCATGCATGATCTCCTTGGTGATGCCGGTAATCTTGATGTCCATTTGCAGCGCGGTAATGCCGCCGGCCGTGCCCGCCACCTTGAAGTCCATGTCGCCCAGATGATCTTCGTCACCCAGGATGTCAGACAGCACGGCAAAGCGGTTGCCTTCCTTGATCAGCCCCATTGCAATACCGGCAACATGGTCTTTCAACGGCACGCCAGCGTCCATCAGCGCAAGGCAGCCGCCGCACACCGAAGCCATGGAGCTGGAGCCGTTGGATTCGGTAATCTCCGACACCAGACGGATCGAATAGGCAAACTCATCCGGTTTGGGCAGCACGGCCAGCAGCGCGCGTTTGGCAAGACGGCCATGGCCGATTTCGCGGCGTTTGGGCGTGCCCACGCGGCCGGTTTCACCCGTGGCATAGGGCGGCATATTGTAATGAAGCATGAAGCGGTCGCTGTATTCGCCCATCAAGGCATCGACGCGCTGCTCATCACGCGCGGTGCCCAGGGTGGCCACGACCAGCGCCTGCGTTTCACCGCGCGTAAACAGCGCAGAGCCGTGGGTGCGCGGCAGTACGCTGTTGCGGATGGTGATCGGGCGCACAGTACGGGTATCACGCCCGTCGATGCGCGGCTCGCCATTGAGAATCTGCCCGCGAACGATCTTTGACTCCAGCGCGAAACAGATTTCGCCCACGGCGTTGGCGTCGGGGCCGCCTTCGGTCCCCACACCCACTGCGCTGTGCACGCGCTTCCAGATGTCATCGATGGCAGCAGAACGCGCCTGCTTTTGCTTCATCTGGAACGCCGCATTCAGGTCGCTTTCCGCCAGTTGTGCAATACGTGCCGCAAGCGCTTCGTCCTTTAGCGCGGGCGCCCAGTCCCACAGCGGCTTGCCGGCTTCTTCCACCATTTCGTGAATGGTGTTGATCACGGCCTGCATCTGCTCATGGCCATACACCACCGCACCCAGCATGACATCTTCAGACAGCACATGGGCCTCGGATTCCACCATCAGCACGGCCTGCTGCGTGCCGGCAACCACCAGATCCAGTTGCGAGGTCTTGAGTTCACTCTGGGTTGGATTCAGCACGTAGCCGCCGTTGATAAAGCCCACGCGCGCTGCGCCGATCGGCCCCTGGAACGGCACACCGGATATTGCCAGCGCGGCGGAAGCGCCAATCATTGCCGGAATGTCCGAATCAATCTCGCTGTTGGACGACATCACCGTTGCGATGACCTGCACTTCGTTGTAAAAGCCGTCAGGGAACAACGGGCGCAACGGGCGATCGATCAAGCGGCAGGTGAGAATCTCCTTTTCCGAGGGACGGCCTTCACGGCGGAAAAAGCCGCCAGGAATCTTGCCCGCGGCATAGGTTTTTTCCTGATAGTCCACGGTCAGCGGAAAGAAATCCTGGCCGGCCTTGGCTTTGCGCTGCGCCACCGCGGTGACCAGCACCACGGTTTCGTCCATCGTCACCAGCACCGCGCCAGACGCCTGGCGCGCGATTTCGCCGGTCTCCAGCGTCAATTGATGACGCCCCCACATGATCGTTTTTTTGATGTGACTCAATTCGTTATCCTCTGATTTCTCTATAGTCGTGCATTGGAATTCACAAACAAAAAGACCGCTTCATGGCGGTCTTCGGATTTATCGCGTGGAGCCCGGACCGCGCATGGCGCGCGGGCCAAAATGGCGCCGCACGGCGGCATTGCAACGCCCGGGGCAGGCAAATGGCGGCATTGGTGCACAGGAACCCGGCATGGCGGGCAGCTCCTTGCGCGACTTACTTGCGCAGGCCCAGACGGTCGATCACGGTACGATATTGATCGACGTTGCTGCGCTTCAGATAATCCAGCAATTTGCGGCGCCGGCTGACCATGCGCAGCAATCCGCGGCGCGAGTGATGATCTTTGACGTGTGCCTTGAAGTGTTCCGTAAGATCAACGATGCGCGCGCTCAACAACGCAATCTGCACTTCAGGGGAACCGGTGTCGCCGGACTTGCGCTGAAAATCGGCCACCACTTTGGCCTTTTGGGGGGTTGTTACCGCCATATGCTTTCTCCGCTCGAAAACCCGGCATTTTACTCGTTAACCGGGTGTTTTCTCAAGATATTTTTGGTTCATTGCTGGCGTATTTCAACGCTTTGGTCAGTCTGCGCCACCGAATCCTGTGCCAGCATGCGATGTGGCACCGTACGTCCGCCGGCACCCACCTCGACCAGCCCCAAAAACCGCTGATTGGGACCGTAAATACGCGCAAAGCCCGCGACCCGCGTTTCCTTCAACCCCAGCTTTTGCCCCAACAGCAGGCGCGTCGCCTCTGCCGCGGATACGCTGAGCGCAGGCAAGGTGCCCAGCATTGCGTCCACCGGCAGTAACATCCGTGCCCGCTCGCTATCCGGCGTGGCCAGCAACGTGTCCAATGTGCAGACAAGTTTTTCCGACAAATCAAATGCCCCGGTTCGCGTGCGCGTCAACCCGGCGAGACTGGCACCGCAGCCCAGCGCCGTGCCGATATCTTCCGCCAGAGTCCGTATGTAGGTGCCCTTGCTGCAATGCACGCGCAGTGTGATATACGCGTCCGCCATGGCAACGAGTTGCAGTTCGTAAATGCGTATGTTGCGCGGTTGACGTACCACCGCCACGCCTTTGCGCGCGTATTCATACAGCGGTACGCCGTGATGCTTGAGCGCGCTGAACATCGGCGGCACTTGCACGATTTCGCCGCGAAACTGTTGCAGCACCTGCTCAATACGTGCGCGGTCGCTGACCGGCGGGTGGCTGGCGACGATCCCGCCCTCGGCATCGCCCGTGGTGGTCACAACACCCAGATGAAGCGTTGCCTGGTAAATCTTGTCGGCATCAAGCAACAGATGGCTGAACTTGGTGGCTTCGCCAAGGCACACCGGCAATAAGCCATCCGCTGCGGGGTCCAGGGTGCCGGTATGGCCGGCCTTGGCGGCGCCAAATGCATAACGCACGCGGCTTACCGCCTGCTGCGAACTGATGCCGCGCGGTTTGTTCAGCAGAATCACACCGTTCACCTGACGGCGCGCACGCCGGGGAAAACTCACTTTGCGCCGCCGGGTTTGTTGCCAACCGCCTCGTCGATCAATTTTGACAACCGCACGCCGCGCTCGACCGAATCGTCGTACTCGAACTGCAGCTGGGGCACGATGCGCAGGCGCATGCGGCGCGCCAGTTCGGTGCGCATAAAGCCGCCGGCGTGCTGCAGCGCGCGGGTTACCGCTGTGTTGTCGCCGGCGTCACCGAGGCGGGTAAAGAAAATTTTCGCGTGCTCGTAGTCGGGCGTCACCTCGACGTCGGTCAAGGTGATCATGCCTACGCGTGGGTCTTTCAACTCGAGCCGGATGATTTCCGACAATTCCCGCTGGATTTGCTCGGCGATGCGCCGGCTGCGCGGATAATCCTTCGGCATCCGATGGAAGATATTTTAAATAATCGTTTAAAAACAGATACTTACAGTGTTCTGGCTACTTCCACGACTTCGTAGACTTCCAGCACGTCGCCCGCTTTCAAATCGTTATAGCCTTTCATCGACAAACCGCATTCGAACCCGGCTTTGACTTCACGCACGTCATCCTTGAAGCGCTTGAGAGAATCAAATTCGCCATCGTGAATGACCACGCTGTCGCGCAGCACACGCACCTTGGCGTTGCGGCGGGCGAGGCCTTCATTCACAAAACAGCCGGCCACCGTGCCCACCTTGGAAATCTTGAAGATCTCGCGTACCTCGATGGTGCCAAGCACGTTTTCCTTGCGTTCGGGCGCGAGCATGCCGGTCATCGCCGCCTTTACCTCGTCGACGGCTTCGTAAATGATGTTGTAGTAACGAATGTCGATGCCGCTGCTCTCGGCAAGCTTGCGCGCGGCCGCGTCGGCACGCACATTGAAGCCGATCACCACCGCCTTGGACGCCAGCGCCAGATTAATGTCCGATTCGGTGATGCCGCCGATGGCGGCATGCACGATGTTGACCCTGACCTCGTCGGTGGAGAGCTTGGACAGCGCATGCGACAAGCCCTCATACGATCCCTGCACATCGGCCTTGATGATGAGCTGGAGCATTTTCTTTTCGCCCTCGCCCATCTGATCGAAAATATTTTCGAGCTTGGCCGATTGCTGCTTGGCCAGTTTGACGTCGCGGAACTTGCCCTGGCGGAACAGCGCGATTTCACGCGCTTTGCGCTCATCGCCCAGCGCCAGCACGTCGGCACCGGCAGCCGGCACGTCCGACAGACCGAGCACTTCAACCGGGATCGAAGGACCCGCTGACTCGATGTTGCCGCCGGCTTCGTCCACCAGCGCGCGCACGCGCCCGAACACCGATCCCGCCAACAGCACGTCGCCGCGTTTCAGGGTTCCCGACTGCACCAGCACGGTTGCCACCGGACCGCGGCCCTTGTCCAGGCGCGATTCAATCACCACGCCTTTTGCCGGCGCATCCTTGGGCGCCTTCAAATCCAGAACTTCAGCCTGCAACAGCACCGCATCCAGCAGCGCGTCAAGGCCTTCGCCGGTTCGCGCCGATACCGGTATGAATTGCGTGTCGCCGCCCCACTGTTCGGGCACGACCTCATGCGACGCTAGATCCTGCATTACCCGTTCAGGATTGGCCTCGGGTTTGTCGATCTTGTTCAGCGCCACCACCAGTGGCACGTTGGCCGCCTTGGCATGCGCGATGGCTTCCTGTGTCTGCGGCATCACGCCGTCATCCGCGGCAACCACCAGAATCACAAGGTCGGTCACTTTCGAGCCGCGCGCGCGCATGGCGGTAAACGCCTCGTGGCCCGGCGTGTCGAGAAAGGTCACCATGCCCTTGGCCGTGTCGACGTGATAGGCGCCGATATGCTGGGTAATGCCGCCCGCCTCGCCCACTGCCACCTTGGTGCGGCGTATTGCGTCGAGCAGCGACGTCTTGCCGTGATCGACGTGGCCCATCACGGTTACCACCGGTGCGCGCGATTCAGCCGCTGCCACTGCATGTTCAGGCTGTTCTTCCGTGAGGAATGCGTCCGGATCGTCGAGCTTGGCGCGCACCGCCTTGTGCCCCATTTCCTCGATCACAATCATGGCGGTATCCTGATCGAGCACCTGATTGATGGTCACCATGCTGCCCAGCTTCATCAGCGCTTTGATAACCTCTGCCGCCTTCACCGACATCTTGTGCGCAAGATCGGCCACCGAGATGGTTTCCGGCACCACCACATCACGCACCATGGGTTCTGTCGGCGCGCTGAACGCGTGCTGCGCGTCCCCCTCATCGCGATGCGTGGTATGGCGCACTTTGCGGTCGCGCCAGCCCAGACCGCCGCTGGTATCGCCGCGGGTCTTGATGGTACGGCGCTTGTTGGCCGCCTCTTCACGCCACACGCCCGGCTTGGGCGCGGCGGCTTTCTTGGCTGGCTTCTTGTCCGCGCCCGCGGGAGCCGCCGGCTTGTGCAGCGTGCCGGCAACCGCGCTGTTGGCTTCTTTCTTGACGGTTGCGCCTTTTGTGCCTTTTTCCGGCTCGGCGGCCTTGGCCGCGGCTTCGGCACGAGCCGCCTCAACGGACGCCGCGGCCTGCTCCGCGCGCTTGCGGCGTTCCTGCTCAAGCTGCATTTTCTTTTGTACTTCCTCGGCCTGACGCTGCGCCAGGGCAGCATGTTGTCTCGCCTCGGCTTCACGTATGGCGATCTGCGCGGCATCGAGCACCGGCCGCGGACCCGCGGGCGCAACCCGCGGCGTGGTGGGGACAGACGCTTTCGGCGCGGGCGGCTCGGCGGCAGCAACCGGGGCGGGCGGCTCGGCGGCGGCAACCGGAGCCACCGGCTCGGGGGGCAGCTCTTCCACCACCGGCGGCGGTGCCTCGACGACAGGCGCCACCTCGATAATGGGGGCAGCGGGAGCAGCCGGAATCTCCGCGACAACCGGGGCTTCGACCACCACCGGCTCGACAGGAGCTTCCAGCGTTTCGGCGGGTGCCGCGGCCTCACGCTTGACAAGCACGCGCTTTTTGCGCACTTCGACCTGAATGGTGCGCGCCTTGCCCGTGGTGCTGTCCGCTTTCTTGATCTCCGTCGTCTGACGGCGAGTCAGCGTAATTTTCTTTTTCTCATCTTTTTGGCCGTGAGATTGTTTCAGGTAATCCAGCAGCTGGGTCTTGTCGCCCTCGGTCAGTACGGTTTCAACGGCGAGCGCCTTCTTGACGCCGGCCGCTTTCAACTGCTCGATGAGCTGTTCCGGCGGGACGCTAAGTTCTGTTGCAAATTGTGTGACGTTCAGTTGCGCCATGCGATGTGCCAATCCGTATCTGTCAGTGAATCAAATCCTAAGTGTTCGATTCCGCGAACCACGGCGCGCGTGCCGCCATGATCAACTCGGCCGCCCGCGCCGCTTCGATGCCGGTTTCTTCAACCAGATCGTCGGTGGCGTAATCGGCGAGTTCTTCCTGGGTAGCCACGCCTTTGGATGCCAGCAATTTTGCCGTATCGCGATCCATGCTCTCGACCTTCATCAGGTCTTCGATGTCGTGCTCGACCTTTTCTTCCGACGCAATTTCCTGCGTCAGCAGCGCGTTGCGCGCGCGGGCGCGCAATTCGTCAACGGTCGACTCGTCGAACGCTTCGATCTCCAGCATCTCGGCGCGCGATACGTAAGCCACTTCTTCCAGCGACGAAAAACCTTCTTCCATCAGAATGTTGGCGACTTCCTCGTCGACATCGAGTTTTTCCATGAAGACGGCGCGAATTTTCGAGGATTCCTCCTCGGATTTCTGCTGCCACTCGTCTTCCTTCATGATATTGATTTCCCAGCCGGTCAGCTCGGAGGCGAGCCGCACGTTCTGGCCGCCGCGGCCGATGGCCTGGGCGAGGTTTTCCTCGTCCACCACGATGTCCATGCTGTGCTTTTCCTCGTCCACCGTGATCTTGCTGACCTCGGCCGGCGCCAGCGCGCTCACCACAAACTGCGCGGGATCTTCATTCCACAGCACAATGTCCACGCGTTCCTGCGCCAGTTCGCCGGTCACCGCCTGCACGCGTGAGCCGCGCATGCCGACACAGGTGCCGATGGGATCAATGCGCTTGTCCTTGGACAGCACGGCGATTTTCGCGCGCAGACCCGGATCGCGGGCCGCCGCCTTGATTTCCATCAGGCCGTCTTCCAGTTCCGGCACTTCCAGCTCGAACAGGCGAATGATGAACTCCGGCGCGGTGCGCGACAAAATCAGTTGCGGGCCGCGCATGGCGCGCTCCACTTTCCACACCATCGCGCGCACGCGGTCGCCCACGCGCAGGTTTTCCTTGGGGATCATCTGATCGCGCGGCAGCAGCGCTTCCAGCCGCCCCGATTCGATGATGGCGTTGCCGCGCTCCATGCGCTTGATGGTGCCGGTCACCAGATGCTCGCCGCGCGACAAAAAGTCGTTGAGGATTTGCTCGCGCTCGGCATCGCGGATGCGCTGCAGTATCACCTGCTTGGCGGTCTGCGCGCCGATGCGGCCCGGATCGAAGCCTTCGAGCGGCTCTTCAATATAGTCGCCGATCTGGGAATCGGGTTTTTCCTCGACCGCTTCGTGCAGCTTGTATTCGCGCGAGGGCGTTTCGATTTCGGCGTCGGGCACCACCAGCCAGCGGCGGAAAAACGAAAACTCGCCGGTCTCGCGATGCACCGAGGCACGGATATCCACGTCTTCGCTGAATTTCTTTTTGCTGGCCGAAGCAAGGGCAAGTTCAAGCGCGCCGAAAACGATCTCTTTATCGACGTTCTTCTCACGCGCCAGCGCATCCACCAAAAGCAGAATTTCCTTGCTCATTACAAAACTCCAGAATCCTTAAATCACAGGGATCAAGCGTGCCTTGTCGAGATTGGCCAGATCAAACGATACGGTTTTACCCTCGACATCCAATGCAACCTTTCCCGCTTGGGCGCCGCCCAGCACGCCCACAAAATTACGCTGTCCGTCCTGCGGCACACGCAGCTTCACGCGCACCTTCTGTCCCGCAAAGCGCGCAAAATCGCGCTCTTTTTTCAACGGCCGGTCCAGCCCCGGTGAAGACACCTCCAGCCGTTCATAATTCACATTCTCCACCGTCAGCACACGCGACAGATGGTTACTCACCGCTGCGCAATCATCCAGATTGATACCGCCCGGCTTGTCGATAAAGACACGCATCATGCGGCCCTGGCCGGTGCGTTCCATATCCACCAGTTCGTAGCCCAGACCTTTCAGCGTCGTTTCCAACAGACCAAATAAATCCATTAAAAATCAATGCCTTAAAAACAAATCCGCAAACGCCGGAAATAAAAAATGGGCGAACCGCCCATCGTTACTCGTTGCGCTTTTAAAGCTTTTTCCAACGTGCTCTGCAACAGAGCCTTGAAGTGTAACAAAAATCCCGCATCAATCCAATACGCGCGCGTAGCGCCGGGCACGGGATAATATTAAATTATAGTTTAAAAACAAGTACTTATAATATTTACTGGGCAGCAGCTTGAGCGCCGTCCAAAAACAGGGGTTGCCCTGCCTCGTTAACTGTATATAATTACAGCCAACCGCAACAGGAGCGCCACCATGGAAGATCTCACCCCGCGCCAGAAAGAAATTTTACATTTGATCCGCGAGCATACCGCGACCTCGGGCTTTCCGCCCACCCGCGCCGATATCTGCCGCGCCATGGGTTTTAAATCCCCCAACGCCGCCGAAGACCATTTACGCGCCCTCGAACGCAAAGGCGCCATCGAAATGCTGCCCGGCGCCTCGCGTGGCATTCGCGTCAAGCAGGAATCGGGCGTGCCACTGATCGGGCGCGTCGCCGCCGGCGCGCCGATCCTGGCCGCCGAAAACGTCGAAGGCCGCTACAAAATCGATCCGCGCATGTTCAAGCCGCACGCCGACTACCTGCTCACCGTCAAAGGCGAAAGCATGCGCGATGCCGGCATCCTCGACGGCGATCTGCTCGCCGTGCATCGCACCTCCGATTTCCGCTCCGGACAAATCGTGGTGGCACGCATCGCCGATGAAGTCACCGTCAAACGCGCGCAAAAGAGCCGCAACCTGATCGAACTGCTGCCCGCCAACCCTGATTTCAAGCCCATTGTGGTCAACCCGAAGAGCGAGCCCTTTGCCATTGAAGGCATCGCGGTCGGCGTGATCCGCAACGGCGGCATGCATTAAGGCATCCTGATGAAATTCGGTTACACCATCGTCCACGTGCCCGATGTCGGCGCGTCGCGCGCGCGAGATCAAATCACCCCAGCAAAAACCCTGGGGCCAAACCGTATTGTATGTGCGCTGCCCCGACGGCACGCTGGTCGAACTGTGCTCGCCCATGACAAGTTAGCAGGTTAATCCCCATGAATGCATCACCTTCCGCACCCTCCGCTTCGCAAGCCATCGTCAGCGCGCTGAATCACCCCGCCATCTGGCGCGGCAACGATTTCGCGCAGGTTGCCACGCCCAGCGTGCCCACCGGCTATGCCGAACTCGACGTGCACCTCCCCGGCGCGGGATGGCCCACCGGCGTCATCACCGAAATTCACGTCGAGCGCCCCGGCATCGGCGAACTGCAGCTGGTGATGCCTGCTGCGGCGCGCCTCACACAAGCCGATCGCTGGCTGGTGATGATCGCCCCGCCCTATCTGCCCTATGCGCCGGCGCTCGCCGCGCACGGCGTCAAACTGTCGCGTCTGATGCTGATCCGGCCTAAAACGCTGGCCGAGCAACTCTGGGCCTGCGAGCAGGCGCTGCAATCGACAAGCTGCGGCAGCGTCATGTTGTGGCTCGATCAAAGCAGCGAACGCATGGCGGAAAACGCGCTGCGCCGGCTGCAACTCACCGCCGAACGGCGCGAGGTGCTGGCCATGCTGTTTCGTGCCTCGCGCGCGGCTTCCTGCGCCCAGGCGGCACTGCGGCTGCATGTCAGCCGCGAACCCCAGACCAGCCGTACTGCTGTGCGCATCCTCAAGCGGCGCGGCGGCGGCATACCCGCGCCGGTGGTACTCGATCTGCACAGTGCGCTGTTGCAGCGCCCCACGCCGGCACAGCGCGATGAATTCGATCACGTATCTGAAGCGCCTGCGTCCGCATTTGTCACGCACTGACGTTTTGACTTTCGCCGGTTACACCCATGCTGTGGCTAGCGCTGCACTTTCGTCATCTTCCGCTGGACGTGTTCACGCGCGGCATGCCAGCGGATCAGCATCCGCTGGCCGTCACCTCCGGCGCTGAAACCGGCGCCAGAATCATCGCCGCCAACCGCGTGGCACAAATGCAGGGCGTGCAACCCGGCATGGGCGTTTCGGCCGCCTGCGCCCTTGCAGCACGTCTGCAACTCGTCGCGCGCGATACCGCCAAAGAACACGCCTCGCTCAAACGCATTGCCGCATGGTCGTTGCAATTTACCTCGCTGGTAAGCCTCGCCGATCCGGACGCGGTATTACTCGAAATCGAAGGCTCGTTAAAACTCTTCGGCGGCCTCAACAAACTGCATCAACACATCGCACGCGGCATTGCGCAACTGGGTTTTAACGCCAGCATCGCCAGCGCCCCCACGCCGCTCGCGGCCCTCTGGTTCGCGCGGGCCGGCGCGAACGTGCGCGTGCAGCACCCTGATGCGCTGCGCCATGCACTGGAAAAACTGCCCGCTGATTTCATATGCGACGACACCGCCATGCGCGACTTGCTGGAAAATTTTGGCGCGCAAACACTGGGCGATTGCCTGCGGCTGCCGCGCGACGGTCTTGCGCGCCGCGCTGGCCGGCAGGTGCTGGATCAACTTGACCGTGCGCTGGGCCTGCGCCCCGATCCGCGCCAGCCGTTTATCGCCCCGCAAACCTACAGCGCCGCATTGCCGTTGCCCGCCCCCGTGTCACAGGCCGATGCGCTCCTGTTCGCCGCACGCCGCCTGCTGGCCGAACTGTGCGGCTGGCTCACGGCCACCGGCCACGGCGTACAACGCCCCAGATTTGAATTTATTCATGAAAAACAATTAGTTACCATAATCACACTGGAACTCGCCAACGCCAGCCGCGATCTTGATCACCTGACGACCCTGCTGCGCGAGCGCCTTGCCCGCACCGAACTGCCCTGTGCAGCCATCGAAATCGCCATCGCATCCGGCAAGGTCGTGCCCCTCGCCTCGCGCAACCTCGCGTTCCTGCCCGACAACGCCGGGCGGGAAGAAAGTTCGTCACGTTTTGTCGAGCGCCTCAATGCAAGGCTTGGCGCCCATGCCATCTGCGGCCTGACGCCGCACGCCGACTATCGCCCCGAGCGCGCATGGCGCGCCTGCCAGCCTGGTGCTGCAGCCCCTGACCCTGGACAAGCCACCTCATCACTGATGCCGACGCGGCCACTGTGGCTGCTCACCACGCCGCGGCCCTTGCGTGAATCCGGAAAAACCAGCGCCGCGCCCATGGACCAGGAAGGCAGTCCGCTGTCGCTGCTCGCCGGCCCCGAACGCATCGAAGCCGGCTGGTGGGACGGCCAGCATGTCGCGCGCGATTACTTCGTCGCCCGCAATCAGGCCCAGTCGCTACTGTGGATCTACCGTGAACGCAACGTTGCCGCGCACTGGTATGTGCACGGATTCTTTTCGTGATGCAGCGCCGCGGGCCTACCGCTTGGTCACCTTGTCAATCTCGGCAAGATCTTCGGCATTCAGCCGCCAATTCACCGCGCGCGCGTTAAGCTCCAATTGTTCAGGAGAGGTCGCACCCGCAATGATGCTCGCCACCACCGGCCGCGACGCCAGCCAGCTCATTGCCAGTTCCAGCAGGCTGTGACCGCGCGCCTCGCACAACGCGGTAAGACGCTCCACGGTATCCCAGTTGGCCCCGCTGATCCAACGGTCCGCCTGCCGTTTCTCCCGCGTGATGCGAGCTCCCGCCGGCAGCGGCGCGTTGCGTTTGTATTTTCCGGTCAGCAAACCCGCGGCCAGCGGCGTGTGCGGAATCAATCCCAGCCCGTAGGACTGCATAACGGATTGCAGATCCTTCTCCAGCCCGCGCCGGAACAAATTGTATTCATCCTGACAACCCACAAAATGACTCAGATTGTGATGCCGCGCCGTCCACTGCGCCTCGACCACCTGCCACGCGGCGAAGGTTGAACAGCCCGTATAGCGCACCTTTCCGGACCGGACCAGATCATCGAGCGCGCGCAGCGTCTCTTCGATCGGCGTCAGCGGATCGGGGCGATGAATAATATAAAGGTCGATCCAGTCCGTTTTAAGCCGCTTCAGACTCGCCTCCACCGCAGACAAAATGTAGCGACGCGAGGCACCCTTCAGAACGCCGGCATCGTCCATCGGCAGCCCGCACTTGGTCGCCAGCACGATATCCTTGCGCCGATCGCCCAGGCACTCGCCGATAATTTTTTCCGACTCGCCGCGACTACCGTAGGTATCCGCCGTATCAACCAACGTGATCCCCAGATCGAGCGCCTTGTATAGCACCTTGCGCGACGCCTCCAGATCGATGCGCTCGCCGCCGAAATTATTGCAGCCCAGTCCTACCACCGAGACCCTGAGACCGGAATTACCCAGATTACGCTGTTCCATAGCACCCCTTGAGCGATAACAACCGTTGTAGACCTAACTTCGCGCCCCTACCACTTAATATCAAAATT